>CAYTYC010000010.1:35114-48536 GCA_964442255.1 uncultured archaeon
GTTCCCGGAAAGGGTTTCCAATATTCTATGGCATCCGCCATAGCCAGCGGAGCATTACCTGGAAGCTCTATCTTAAAAAAAAACTCCTGCAACGGAGAGACTTAATCCATGTAGCCTGTCCTTATGCAGTTGTCGCAAACGGTTTTACCTGAAGGTTTTCTGCTTGCGACAGCCTTTCTTGCGGCAACGTATTTTTCGTTGTTCCAGATTCTTTTGAATCCCCCTTTGAAGGCGTTGCCGAAGTCCTCTTTTTCAAAGTAGACGCCGCAGCACGGGCTGACCGAGCCGTTTGCGTTCACAACAGAAACAAGCCAAAGGTAATAGCAGTATTTCCGCAAAAGCTTTCTGCGCTTTTCGGAGTAATCATAGCGGCTCAGCTTTTCATCCGAGGGAAGCCAGAAAGCGGTTTCCTCAATCCTTTTCCTGTCCTCCTCGTAGATTTCCTTTGCGAGGTCCCCGCGCACACAGCCCACAACAACCCTGTCAACGCCGAGCTCTTTCCTTTTTTCCTCAAGGAGCGGAATTTCCTTTTCGTTGTGCTTCATTGCAAGGAACTGCCAGACAATCGCAGGGGTTTTGGAGCCCAGCCTTTTTCTTGCGCCGGAAACCAGCCTGAAGTTTTTGAACACCGTGTCAATTCTGCCTTTCTTCCTGTATTTTTCGTATACCTCCTGCGTGATTCCATCGGCGGAAACATACAATTGGTCAAGGCCGCTTTTCACGAGCGCTTCGGCCTGTTTTTCGTTCAGGGGAACGTTTAGGTTGGAGTTCACGCTTGTGCGGATCCTTTTTTTGTGCGCATAGTTTATTATTTCAATGAGTTCCCTGTTCAGGAATGGCTCGCCCCAGTTGTTTAAGTCTATTTCATAAAGAAAGGGGTGCATTTCGCCAACAATTCTTTTAAATTCGCGGAGAGGCATCGTGGTCTGCGTTCTTCCCTTTTTTCTCTGCCCAATGGGGCAAAGCGGGCATTGCAGGATGCAGACGCTGCTCGGGTCAACGGTGAGCTTCAGGGGATAGCCAAAGACACGGGGGTTGTGCAGGACAAACGCCTGAAAGAAAATTGCCAGCGCGTTGAAGAATTTGGTGAAACCGAAGTATTTGGTGAAAATGAAGCGGTTAATTGAGCGCCTGAACTGGAAAAAATAATAGGAAAGCATGGAAGAAAACCGTTTGCCCTTGGAATAATCTTTGGGTTGTGTCAATATTTTAAAGCAATGCCCCTCTTTAACAGCTTTTTGGTACAAAAGTGAAACAAGAAGGAATAAAATAGTGTTGCGGGTTTTCTTTTTTTAATGAAAATTTTTTTCATAACCCACACCTATTCGCTTAAGAGCGGGGGAGGAAGCGAGGTGTTTGTGTCCGCATACTTAAGGGAACTCCGGAAACGCGGGCACGAGGTCGCGGTTTTCGCGCCCGGAAGCGCCAGGTACCCGGAGGAAGAAAAAAGGCTGGGAATAAAGGCGTTTTATGCGCCTGTGTTCGGGCACCACGCGCTCCACAAATTCCAGTACACGCTTTTTTCGCTTAAGGCCGCGTTTCACGCCAGAAAATTCCGGCCGGACGTGGTTCACGCGCAGAACGACGCCTTTCCCGGAATCATCGGGTGCGCCGTGAAAAAGCTTGCGGGAAGGCCGCTGGTGCTCGGACTGGAGGGGTTAAGCGAAAAGACCGCAAGCCTGAACTCAAAAGCCGTTTTTCTTGTGAACCGGCTTTTTCTGCCTTTGGTTTGCTTTGACAGGATTGTTTCCTGGAGCGAGTTCGTTAAGGAAAGGTTTCTGCTCAAATGGGGGATTCCTGAAAAAAAAATAGCCGTGGTTCCCGGGGGAATTGACACGGAAAGGTTCAAGAACGCGAATCCGGAAAGGTTCAGGAAAAAGTTCGGAAAAAATTTTTTTGTTTCAGTTAAGCCATTGAACCAGACGAATTCAAAGGCGCTTTCATTTGTGGTTAAGGCAATGGAAACCGCAGTGAAAAGGCATCCGGAGTACAGGTATGTTATCGCCGGGGGCGGGAAAGGAAAAAAGGGGCTGGAGGCGCTGGTTAAAAAACTGGGGCTGGAAAAAAACGTTTTGTTTGCGGGATGGGTTGACGCGGAAGAATTGCCGGAATTTTATGCGGCAGCGGATTTCGCGGTTCATTCATTTATTTTCAGGGCATCAACAAGCGTTTCACTCATTGAAAGCATGGCAGCGGGAAAGGCGGTCGTGGCAACGGAAAGCGGGGAAGTGAAGAACGCGTTAAAGGGCTCCGGGCTTTTGGTTGAGGCGGAAAACCCCGAAAGCATTGCCCGGGGACTGGTGAAGCTGATGGAAAGCCCTTCGCTTAGAAAGAAACTGGGGGAAAAGGCGAAAAAAGTTGCGGAAAAAAATTACTCCATTCAGGCGGTTGCGGAAAGTTTTGAAGAAATTTACCGGGGGCTTGCGGAAAAAGGAAAAAAACGCAAAGAATGCCTTTAAAATGTTTTTCAGAATTAATTGGTGACTATGGCTGGAAAGGCGGTTGTGACGGGCGGAGCAGGGTTCATGGGCAGCCATGTGGCTGAACAGCTCCTCAAAAAAGGGTTTGAGGTGACTGTTATGGACAACCTTGCCGGCGGATTTGAGGAAAACGTTCCGGAAGGCGCGGAATTCGTTAAAGGCGATTTAAGGGACAGGAAGGAATGCGCAAAGGCGGTTGAGGGGGCGGAAATAGTTTTCCACCTTGCGGCGCACGCCGCGGAAATCCAGTCCATTTTTACCCCGATTTACAACACTGACGCAAACAACATGGCGTTCATGAATCTGGCGGTTGAAAGCATTAACCGCGGAGTAAAGACAATTGTTTACACCTCCACGATGGCCGTGTACGGGGAACAGGAAAAAATGCCTTACACTGAAAAACAGCTTCCCGAACCAGAGGACATTTACGGAATAAACAAGTACGCGATTGAAAAGTATTTGCAGGTATTCCATGAAGTTTACGGGTTGGAGTACGCGGTTATAAGGCCGCACAATGTTTACGGCCCGAGGCAGAACATGAGCGACCCATACCGAAATGTTTTGGCCATTTGGTGCAACCGCATACTCAAAGGAAAGCCCCCAATAGTTTACGGAAACGGAAACCAGAGGAGAAGCTTCACCTACATTGAGGACTGCGCGCCCTGGATTATTGAGGCGGGGCTGAACAAAAAATGCTTCGGGGAAGCGTTCAACATTGGCTCGGAGGAGCCTGTCACCTTGAACAGGGCGGCTGAAACGGTTTTGAAGGCAATGGGAAAAGAGGCGCTTGGAGTTGAGCACGCGGAGGCAAGGCCGCAGGAGGTAAGCGAGGCGTTCAGCTCAAGCGAAAAGGCAAGGAAAATAATGGGATACGAAAGCAGGTTTCCGCTGGAAAAAGGGGTTAAGCTGATGGCGGACTGGGCGAAAGAAAAAGGGCCCGTGGAGCCGGCTTACTGGGAAAAAATGGAGATAAGCAAAAACGTTTTTGACACGTGGGCAAACAAGAAAATTTAGCCCAAAAAAAAATTACGGAAAAAAAAAAACAGTTCAGGAAAAAAAAATTCTTGTGGTTTTTTTATGGCGCAGCCGAAAGCAAGCATTGTAATCGCCTCATACAACAGCGCCCCGACGCTGAAGAAAACACTGAAAGGAATGCTTGCGCTGGATTATCCCCCGGGATTTGAGGTTCTGGTTGTAGACGACGGAAGCACGGACGGAACAAAGGAAATGCTGGAAAAAGGGTTCGGGAAAGAAAAAAAAATCCGCGTCTTCCACAATCCGCATGGAGGGGTCTGCAAAGCCAGGAATACGGGAATTAAGAACGCGGCCAACCCGATCATTGTGATAATGGACCACGACTGCATTCCGGAGAAAGGCTGGCTCAGGGGCCTGGTGAAAGGGTTTGATTCGGAAAAGGTTGGCGTGGTAAGCAGCTTTGATTCCTTCGGGGGAGGCACCTCCACCGCATTCAGGAAAAGCGTTTTGGGCCGGCTCGGCGGATTTGATGAACGGTTTTACTATTACCGCGAGGACACGGATTTGGTGTTCAGGGTGATTGAAGCGGGGTATGGGGTTAAAAGGGTTAAGGCAAAATTTTTCCACGACCACAAAATGGTTAAGCCCTCGGGATTCCTGAACCTGCTGAAGCACGCGTGGCAGAGAATACTTTACCACAAAAACGACGTATTGCTTTACAAAAAGCACCCAAAGCTGGGAAAAGAGTTTTTGGGGGTGAAATTCGGGTTCATTGTAAGCCCGGCAAAGGATTTCGGGGTTGCGACAAACCGCTGGGCCGGGCCGGGAAAAAAATTTGCGTTAAGCTCTCCCAGGGGAATTACGTACATTGAAAACAAGGGGCTTGCGCACTCGCTGGCAATATTCTTAACAGGGGTTGCGTACATGGCTTCACTAAAGGTTGTGAGGCTTTACGGAAGCGTTAAGTTCGGAAAACTGTTGGTTTAGGTGAAAAAAAGTGAAAGGGCCCTGGAAAGGAAAAAATGTTCTCGTGACAGGCGCCGGGGGCTTTATTGGGGGAAGGCTAAGCGAAAAGCTGAAGGAAAAGGGCGCAAATGTTGTGGGGCTTGAAAAAAAGAACGCAAAAGGTAAGGGAATCAAATGGGTTAAGGCGGACATAGTGAAGGCGGAGGAAATCAGGGAAGCGCTTGAAGGAAAAGAAATCGGCTGCTGTTTTCATCTCGCCGCGCAGGCGAACGTCGGGGAGGCTGGGGAAGACCCCTCAAAGGCGTTTGAAGTGAACGTAACCGGCACGGTAAATGTTTTGGAGGCAATGCTTGAAAAAAAGGCGGAAGGGGTTGTGATGGCGTCAAGCGGAAAAGTTTACGGGGAAAAAAGCGGGAAAATCTTCAGGGAAAACTCCGAACTCAACCCCTCCACTGCATACGGTGCAAGCAAGGCGGCGGCCGACGAAATAGGAAGGAATTACTCGCGCTTTTACCCGCTGGCGGTTGCGGTGGTGAGAAGCGCAAACGTTTTCGGCCCCGGGGACAAGAATTACTCGAGGTTTGTTCCGAACATAATTTCAAGGGCAAGCAAAGGAAAGGGGCCAAGGCTTGCGGGAAACGGGAAACAGGAAAAGGATTTTGTTTTCATTGACGACGTGGCGGAGGCATACATTTTGTTAATGGAAAACATTTCAGGCGAAAAGGCAAGGGGGCAGGCATTCAATGTTGCCTCCGGAAAGCCCGTGAGCCTGAACGAAATTGGGGAAAAAATCCTTTCAATCATGGAAAAAAACCTGACGCCCGAGTACGGGGAAGGCGGAACCGAAGGCGGGCAAAAGTTCTGCATTGAAAAAATCCGGAAAGCCGTTGGATGGAAGCCCCGATACAGCCTTGAAGAGGGGCTGAAGAAAACAATTGAATGGTATTCCCGTAATTCCTGAAGCGCATTGTTTGGCTTTTGTACCAAAAGGGATTAAAAAAAACCCTCCGTTTCCATTAATATGTTTATTAATACTTGTTTGGACTAAAGTTTCTGGGGAAATTAAATGAAATTGCTTGTTACAGGCGGCTGCGGATTCATTGGATGCAATTTCATTAAAATGCTTCTCGCGGAAGGAAAGCACGAAGTAGTGAATCTGGACAAGCTGACTTACGCGGGAAGAAAAGAGAATCTTGCGGAAGCCGAGGGAAACAAAAACTATTCCTTTGTGAAAGGGGACATCTGCAGCAAAGAAGACGCGCTAAAGGCAATGGAAGGCGCGGAGGGAGTGGTTAACTTTGCGGCGGAAAGCCACGTTGACCGCTCAATCGCGGGCTCGGACGAATTCATTCGCACAAACATTTTCGGGGTTCACAACCTCCTGGAATGCGCAAGGGAAACCGGGGTTAAAAGGTTTCTTCAGGTCGGCACAGATGAAGTGTACGGGAGTGTGGAAAAAGGGGAAAGCACGGAAGAATCGCTGCTGAAGCCAAGGAACCCTTATTCGGCGAGCAAGGCCGCAGCGGATTTGCTTGCTCAAAGCTATTGCTTTACGCACGGAATGGACGTTGTTGTAACGAGGAGCTCCAACAATTTCGGGCCAAACCAGTTTCCGGAGAAAGTGGTTCCGCTTTTCATCACAAACATTTTGCGGGAAAAAAAGGTGCCGTTGTACGGGGACGGGCTGAATGAAAGGGACTGGCTTTATGTGGGGGACAACTGCAATGGAATAATGAAGGTTTTGGAGAAGGGAAGGAAAGGGGAAATCTACAACATTGGCGCAGGAAATTTGGTGAAGAATGCGGAGCTGACGAAAAAAATACTGGGGTTGTCGGGTAAAGGCGAGGAAATGATTGAGTATGTGGAGGACAGGCCCGGGCACGACAGGAGATACAGCATGAGCTCAAAAAAAATAAGTGAAGAGCTTGGATGGAGTCCGGAGAAAGGCTTTGGGGAAGGGTTAAAGGAAACGGTTGAATGGTACACGGAAAACAGGGAATGGTGGCAGGCATTAGTGAAATGAAGGAAATTTTCGGGGTGGCGAAAAAGGCCGCGCTTGAAGCGGGAAAGATTATAGGCGAAGGCGCGGAAAAAGGCTTCAGGGTGATGCGGAAAAGCGAACTCGAGCTTGTAACGGAAATGGATTTGGCCACGGAAAAAAAAGTGGTTGAAATAGTGAAGGAAAGTTTTCCGGAGCATTCAATTGTAGCGGAAGAGTCCGGGGAAAGCCGGGGAAAAGGGCCGGTTTGGGTCATTGACCCGATTGACGGAACCCACAATTTTATCAGGGGGGTGCCGTTTTACTCCGTCGCAATTGCGGTGAGGGAAAAATGGGAAACAAAAATAGGGGTTGTTTACGACGCATTCCACAAAGACTTGTTCACCGCAGTCAGGGGAAAAGGCGCGGAAATGAACGGAAAAAAAATAAGGGTTTCAAAGGTGAAAGATTTTGAGGAAGCGTTTTTTGCAACAGGCTTCAGTTACAACACGGACGAAGACTTTCACAGGGACTTGGAAGCAATTTTCAGGGTGGCAAACAGGGCAAAAGGGCTGAGGAGGCTGGGGTGCGCGTCCCTGGACTTCTGTTACCTTGCGGCCGGAAAATTTGACTGCTTTTGGGAGCACGGATTAAAGGAATGGGACATTGCCGCGGGCGCGCTAATGGTTGAGGAGGCAGGGGGAAAGGTGACAAACCTTGAGGGAAAAAAATGGGTGAAAAGCGTTAATGTTGCGGCATCCAACGGCCTGCTTCACGCGGAAATGCTTAAGAGGCTCGGGGAAGTGAAAAAGTGAAGGGAATAATCCTTGCGGGGGGAACCGGCTCAAGGCTTTTTCCTTTGACAAAAGCATGCAACAAGCACCTGCTTCCCGTCTACAGCAAGCCAATGATTTACTATCCGGTTGAGGCGCTTAAAAGCGCCGGCATAAAGGACATAATGGTTGTCACCGGAACCTACCATGCAGGGGACATTTTTTCCTTGCTTGGAAGCGGAAAAGATTTCGGCGCAAGGTTCACTTACCGGGTTCAGGACGAGGCCGGGGGAATTCCTTCGGCAATCGCCCTGGCGGAAGGCTTTGTGGGAAAAGACAAATTCATTTCAATCAACGGCGACAACATAATCTTTGAGTCCCTGAAAGGGTTTGCGGAAGAATTCCGGAAAGGCAGGGAAGAGGCAAGAATAATGCTTTACGGGGGAACAAAAGAAGAGGCAAAAAAAAGCGGGGTCGCGGTAATGGACGGGGACAAGGTGAAAGAGCTGGTGGAAAAGCCAGCGGAACCGCCTTCAACCCTGATTTCGGTGGGAATCTACATGTACACCCCGGGGGTGTTTGAAATAATCCGCAAATTAAAGCCAAGCAGGCGCGGTGAAACGGAGATAACGGAAGTGAACGGGGAATACCTCAAACGGGGGACTTTAAAGGCGAGCAGGCTGAAAGGAAAGTGGCTGGATGCAGGCGATTTTGAGGACTTGCTGCACGCGAACATTGAAACAAAAAAATTGAATGACAAAGGGGAATTCAGGTTATGAGGATACTGGTTTTAAATCCCCCTTTCCACAGGAAGTTTTCGCGCTCTTCGCGCTCTCCCGCCGTTACAAAGGGAGGCACACTCTACTACCCCCTCTGGCTTGCGTATGCAACAGGCGCACTGGAAAAGGCGGGGCATGAAGTGAAACTTGTGGATGCCCCGGCGGAAGACTTGGGCAGGGGGAAGGTTTTGGGGATTGTGAAGGAATTCAGGCCGGAGATGGCCGTGCTGGACACAAGCACGCCAAGCATTTACAATGATGTTAAGGTTTTGGAGGCAGTGAAAAAAGAGTGCGGCTGCTTTGGAATTCTTGTGGGAACGCATGCGAGCGCATTGCCGGAGGAAACGCTGAAATTAAGTGAAGCGGTTGACGCGGTTGCAGTGAGGGAATACGATTACACTTTAAGGGAGCTCGCGGAAGAGCTTGGGAAAGGAAAGCCGGATTTAGGCAAAGTAAAGGGAATTGCGTTCAGGGAAGGCAACCAAATAACCAGGAATCCCCCGCGCGGGCCGATAAAGGATTTGGATGAACTGCCTTTTGTGAGCGCGGTGTACAAAAGGCATTTGAACTACAAAAACTATTTTTACAGCGCAAACCTGTGGCCTGAGGTGACAATTGTAACGGGAAGGGGATGCCCCTTCAATTGCAGGTTCTGCAACTGGGTCCACAACCTAAACACGGGCGCTTACAGGAAGCGAAGCGTAGGGAAAGTGATTGAAGAGTTCAGGTTCATTGAAAAAAATTTTCCGGACGCAAAAGAGGTTTTCCTGGAGGACGACACCTTTACCGCGGACCATGAACGGGTCAAGGAGTTCTGCAGGAAAAAAGTTGAGGCCGGAATCAGGGTAAAGTGGAGCTGCAACGCGCGCGCGGACGTTCCGCAGGAAGTTCTGGCGAAAATGAAGAAGGCGGGCTGCAGGCTGATGTGCGTCGGCTTTGAAAGCGCCTCCCAGGAAATTTTAAACGGGGCGGGAAAGGGAACGACAATTGAAAGGATTGAAAAATTCATGGAGGACTCAAAAAAGGCCGGAATTCTGGTGCACGGGTGCTTTATGGTGGGAAACATTGGGGAAACAAGGGAAACCGCGAAAAAAACAATTGAGATGGCGAAAAGGCTTAACCCGGATACAGCGCAATTTTTTCCGATAATGGTTTACCCGGGAACGGGAAGCTACGAATACTTCAGGGAAAAAGGCTGGCTTACCACGCAGGATTACGGAAAATGGGTGGACTGCGGAGGAGAACACAACTGCATGGTTTCAACGCCCGGGTTAAGCGGCAGGGAAGCGGTTGAATTGTGCAACAAGGCAAGGAAAGAGTTTTACCTGCGCCCGGGATACATTCTCTCAAAGGCCGTGCAGATTTTAAGGCAGCCGCAGGAAGCGAGGAGAATAGTGAGAAGCGCCCTGACTCTCGCAAAACACATTTAAGGGGTTAAAGGAGTGCATCAAAATGCCGGCAAGCGTAATAATCCCAGCATACAACGCGGAAAAAACCATTGGGGAATGCCTTGAGGCGCTTGAAGGGCAGAGCGTTAAGCCGAAGGAAATCATTGTGGTGGATGACGGAAGCACGGACAAAACGGCTGAAATCGTTTCAGGGTTTTCGGGGGCCAGGCTGCTGAAAAAAAGCCATGGGGGGCCGGCAAAGGCAAGGAATTTTGGGGCAAGAAAGGCGTCGGGGGATTTGCTGGTTTTCACTGACTCCGACTGCGTTCCGGAAAAAAACTGGCTCAAGGAAATGATTGCCCCCTTTAGGGATTCAAAGGTTGTGGGGGCGCAGGGCGCGTACAAAACAAAACAAGGGGGCTTGACTGCACGGTTTGTGCAGGCGGAAATCGAAGAGCGGTACGCCAGAATGCGGAAAGCCGAAAGCATTGATTTCATCGGCTCTTACTCTGCAGCGTACAGGAAAAAAGTTTTTTTGAAGTTCGGCGGGTTTGATGAAGGCTTTCCTTCCGCTTCAGGGGAGGACCCGGAGCTGAGCTTCAAGCTAAGCGAAAAAAAAATGGAAATGGTTTTCAGTCCGGATGCGGTTGTTTTCCATTTGCATCCGGAAAGCCCGTGGAAATACTTTAAGGTGAAGTTTTTCCGCGCGTACTGGAGAGTGTCGCTTTACCGGAAACACAAGAAAAAGGCGGTGAAGGACTCTTACACCCCCCAGCTTTTGAAGGGGCAGATTGGGCTGCTTTACCTCGCCTTTTTTTCATTAATCGGGATTTTTGCGTTCCCGGAAAACTACCTTTTTTCTGCGGCGGTTTTATGCTCCGCAATAATTTTGTTTTTGCTGAGCCTGCTTCCGTTCACAGCCAATGCACTGGGAAAAGATTTCGCTTTAGGCATCGCGGCACCTTTCTTCCTGGTTTTGCGGAGCAAGGCGTTTGCATTGGGTCTGCTTGCGGGAATGGCTCGGGGGCTTTTGAAATGAAAATCCTTTATTTGGTCAACCATTTTTATCCCTGCCTCGGGGGCGTGGAAAAGGTTGCGCTTGAGCTGGCAAAAGGGATGGGGAAAAGAGGGCACGAGGTAAAGGTTGTGTGCCTGAACAAATGCTGGAGGGAAGGAAAAAAGCTGAAGGAAAATGAAAACGTGGAAGGAATTGAAGTGAAAAGAATTCCGTTCCTGAACCTAAGGTATTACAAGGTTGCGCCCGGGTTTTGGGGCGAACTGAAATGGGCGGATTTGGTGCACGTGCACGGAACAAATTTTTTCTCCGATTACGCGCTTTTCACGAAATTTTTGCACAAAAAAAAAATTGTCGTGTCAACGCACGGGGGAATATTCCACACAAAAAAAGTTTCCGCCCTCAAAAAAATTTATTTCAACGTGTGCGCAAGGCTTCTTTTGAAGGCGGCGGACAGGGTTGCGGCGGACAGCGAAAACGATTGCAGAATTTTTTCCGGAATCGTTCCGAAAAAGAAAATGGTTCTGGCGGGGAACGGGGTGGAAGTTGAAAAGTTTTTTTCGCTTAAAACAAAGAAAATCCCGGGAAGGTTTTTGGCCGCGGGAAGGGTTTCAATGAACAAAAGAATTGACAGGCTTCTGGAAGCCTTCGGGCTGCTTAAAAAAGATTTTTCCCTGCACATTGCGGGACCGGATTTTGACGGGCTGGAGAAAGGGCTTAAGGAAAAGGCCGCGGAACAGGGAATTTCCGGGAAAACACGATTCTTAGGCAAAATAAGCGAAGAACGGCTTTTGGATGAATTCGGGGCCGCAGAATTCTTTGTTTCTGCTTCGGAATTCGAGGGCTTCGGGGTGAGTGTTATAGAGGCAATGGCTTCCGGCGCAATCCCTGTTGTGAACAATATTCCCGCCTTCAGGGAGCTTGTGAAGGAAGGGGAAAACGGCTTTCTGGCCGATTTTTCGGATGCGGAAAAGGCGGCGGAAAAAATCTGGAAAATAATGGAATTGAACGGAAAAGAAAAGGAAAGGATAATTGGGAACGGAAAGAAATTCTCCGAAAGGTTCGGGTGGAAAAAAAAGGCAGAAGAGTTTGAAGAAATTTACGGGGGATTGAAGTGAGCATAGCTCTGGTGAATGACTTCAACCCGCAAATTGGGGCAGGAAAGTACGCGTTTAAATTGTTTGAAGAGCTGATAAAGAAAACAGATGTTGAAATGGTTTTTTTGGAGGCCGAAAAGCTTTCCTATTCCGGCACCGGAAAAGTGAATGTGCTGAAGGGAGTTGATTTTCCTTTCCTTAAGCGCACACTGAACAACCTTTACGTTTTTCCCGGAAAGGTTCCGGAAAAATTTGAATTGTTCCACTGCACAAACCAGTTTTTGGGCCGGGTGTGCGGAAAAAGAAAGCCCTGCATTATAACCTGCCTGGATTTGATAACGCTGTTAAGGCCGAAGGACTACGGGAGGGTGTTGAGCCATTTTTTGAACAGGTCCATGAAAGAAATGGATAAAGCGGAGAAAATTCTCGCAATCTCGGAGCACACAAAACAGGACATGGTGAAACACTTCGGGATAGACGAAAGGAAAGTGCATGTGACTTATCTTGGGGCTGATGAAAAAACATTCAAGCCGAGGGAAAAGGAAAATGCGAGGAAAGCGTTGGGGCTTCCTTTGGGCAAGAGGATTGTTTTAAGTGTTGGCGCTGACGAGCCGAGAAAAAACCTTGGGACGGTTTACAGGGCTTTTCCGGAAGTGCTGAAAGAGTTTCCGGAGACAGTTTTTTTGCGGGTGGGAAGGAAAAGCGGGGAATCAAAGAAATTAATTGAGGGGCTTGGGCTGGAAAAGAATGTCATGCATTTGAATGGATTGGATGAGGAAAAAATTGCGCTCGCGTACAATTCAGCTGATTTGCTGGTTTTTCCCTCAACGTATGAGGGATTCGGGCTGCCTGTGCTGGAGGCAATGGCTTCCGGAATCCCGGTGCTGGCGGCAAACGCCTCAAGCGTTCCCGAGATAACCGGAAAAGCCGCCCCGCTTCTTGGCCCTTTTTCGGAAAAGGAATGGGCTGAAGAAATTAAAAGGATTCTGGGAACAGAATCTTTAAGGAAAAAACTTGTTTCCCGCGGGCTGGAGCAAAGCAAAAAGTTTTCATGGAAGAGGTGCGCGGAAGAAACCCTAAAGGTTTACGAAGATGTTTTGGGTGGAAAAAAATGAGGCTTTGCGCAATTATTCCAGCCCTCAACGAAGAAGACTCAATAGGGGAACTGCTGGATTCCCTTAATGCGGACAGTTTCAGGGACAGGGAAATAATCGTTGTGGACGACGGCTCTTCGGACAGGACCGTTAAAATAGCGGAAAAAAAGGGCGCAAAGGTTTTGGTGAACAGCCCTGGAAGAAAGGGGCCTTCCTTTGGGTGGAACCGGGCGGCAAAGGAAACAAACGCTGAAATACTGCTTTTTTTGGGCGCGGATTTTCTCATTGAGGACAAGTCCTTCATCAAAAAGGCAATGAATGCATTTGAGGACAAGAATGTTGTTGCGGTTTCCACGAAATTCAAAACAATTCAGGACAACTGGCTTGAGAAGGCGCTTACGGAAAGGGAAGGCGTTTCAATGGAGCCGAGGTTTGTGCGGAGAAAGGATTTCCTTGCGTTGGGCGGGTTTCCGCTTATAGGCTTCGGGGAAGACCAGATTCTGGTGGAGCGGCTCGCAGAGTACTGCGAAAAAAAGGGGCTTAGGCAGGTTACGCTTCAGGACGCATACTTTTCCGGGCACGGGGTGCATTCACTGAAGGAAATGTACAGGCAGGGTTATTGGTACGGGAAAACCGCAAACCTCTACCTTTCGCTGACAAAAAAGGGCGTGAGGGCTTTTTTCAGCGTTTATCTCCGTGTTTTGCACTTTCTTTCCATTGCCTCCAGTCCATTGGTTTTTGTGAACCCGTTTTTTGCCGTTCTTTTAATGCCCTTCATTTTGTTTTTCGCGGGAATTGCCTTGAATTCCGCAAAAAGAAAAAGCATTTACCCTGCGCTGAGGGTTTTCACGTTTGTTTTGTTCGGCTTTGCAATGTT
>CAYTYC010000011.1:0-25878 GCA_964442255.1 uncultured archaeon
TCTCACACAGGGTCAGGGGCTTTCAGCCCCTGTCACGCAGCGGGTGAGATTCGAAGAAACTTTTCAAAAAAGTTTGGCCAAAAAACTGCCTTCGGCAAGTGGCTTACGCCATGCGGCTTCGCCGTTGACGGAAAAAGACATCCTCAACGAATTCAGGGAAACCCATTGCTTTAGCCGTGGAAGGATGTCATAGGAACCAGGCGTTCACTTTATTTCAAATGTTTTGTCGCAGAACTGGCTTAATGCGTCCTTTATCCCGGAATGCTGGTCTGACTTCACCATCAAAAAGACGCCTTTGGTTCTTGTTTCCCTCACCCGTCCGATTATTGAGTGAATGAATTTTTCAACTGCTTCCCGGTTGTTGTATATCAGAAGGGTTGAAACAGAGTCAAACACAAGGAACCCCACCGAATTTTTTCCCAGCTTTTTCACCGCGTTGTCCACCTCAACACTTATCCCCACCAAATCGTTGGGGCTTTCAATGTAAACGCAGTTTTCGCTTTTTGTTTCCGTTCTTCCCGTGCCCCGGGTGATTGCGTCAATGAAAAAGATTTTTCCCGAGTCCATTTTCTCGTTTTTCATTACCTCATTCAAATGCGAGAAAGACTTGTTTAAGGTGATGTAAATCCCCGGGCTTTTTGCCTTTTTCAGGAGATACTTTATCAGCTGCACGTTTACCCGGGAGTAAGAAGTCGGCTCAAGGAGGAGGAGGGTCGTGAAGTGTTGGGGCATTTCCTCCAGTTCCTTCATTATCTTCAGGTCAATGCTTCTTGTCGGGCTTAAGAGTTCGGTTATTTCTTTGTCTTCCTCTTGCCTGTTTTCTTTCTTTTTTTTTGCCATTCCTTTTTCACTTTAAAACTCGTCGAACAATTCCTGTTTTGCCAGCACCACAATCCCGTTTTCCGTTATTTTTACTGGATGCAGTTTTTCCGATATCTTGGTGCCGCGCATTTTAAGTATTCCCACGCTTCTTATAAACCGGTTCTCTATTTTGGAGTGGTAAAGCAGTATTACCCCGTCTGCGACGTATTCCTCCAGCCCGAACAAACTCCTGGTTTTGTCCAAAGTGATTTCGTTTGTGATGATGGTTGTGCAGCCGATTTTTTTCAGCATTTTTCCAAGCGAAAGGATTCTTTTCCTTGCGTCCAGTTCCCGGTCAAAGTACAGCCGGAACACAACTCCGGGGTCGATTACCACCCTTTTCGCCTTTAAAACCGAAATCAAGTCTTCAATCAAATTCTTTAGCTTGTCGAAATCATAGAGTTCCACTGAAGTTACGCTGATTTTGTTTTGCCCTATGAGCGTGTCAAAGTCCCATCCCCATTGCCTTGCAATCCTTAAAATGTCTGACTCGGTTTCCTCCAGGCTGATGTATATCCCGGGTTCATTGTATTTTGTTGCCCCTTCGTACAGGTACTCCAGGCAAAAGCAGGTTTTCCCTGAACCCGGGTCTCCGGCCAATACAACCAGGTTTCCTTTTGGTATTCCTCCGTCCAGGAGTTCATCCATTCCCGGCACACCGGTTTTTGTTCTTTCCATTTCAGGCCCATTTATTAAGTGTTTTCCTTTTTTTAAACCTGTTTCGGTTTCCCTTGTTTCTTCCCGTTTGTCCAGGCTTATTACTTGCATTTTTCCCCTTTCCCTGCTTTTTTTTCCCTTTTTTTTGTTCCTTTTATTTGGGTTTGCTTCATTTAATTAACTTATTGTTCCGCGTTGCCTTGGTTTTTTTTTCATTCAGAAGAATCAGGCGAATTTTTTGCAGTGGAAGAAGAAACGGTGTTGATGTGAACGTTGAGTTAAGGTTCCTCGAACCCTTTCTCATTCCCCCACCAACACCATACTTATTTCTGCCTTTTTCCTTTTTAAAGCTTTTTCTTTTGCCTTCCAAACCCGGGTGAAAGGTTTTTTTCGCTTTCTTAAGCCTTTTTTTTTCCCTTACTTTTTCCAAAAGCTTTAAATACTACTATTGGATTAATCTATGGTAATTTGATGTTTTTGTAGTTTTTTAATCAATTGAAAAGGAGGAATGATGAAATGCAAAACAAAGGACAATCTGCCCTTGAATACCTGATGACATACGGCTGGGCACTGGTTGTAATTGTGATAGTGATCGCGGTCTTGGTGTTTTTAATTAACCCGAGCCAGATTGGGGCAAATAACTGCACGGGCTTCGATAAACTTCCAATCACAGACCACACAATAGCAACCACGACGTCTGATGGCGACACAATACAGCTTGTTTTGACCAACGAAACAGGAAGACAGATTAGTGTTTCAGAGGTATTAATGTCCGGAACACTCGGA
This sequence comes from uncultured archaeon, assembly GCA_964442255.1. GTDB lineage: Archaea > Iainarchaeota > Iainarchaeia > Iainarchaeales > 1-14-0-10-31-34 > CAYTYC01. The sequence continues at coordinate 2,305 of CAYTYC010000011.1, forward strand.
GGATCGAACATCACGGACACCAATGCAGACGATTCGGGGGTCACAGGGACATTTGCGGTCAATGATAGTGAAACATGGGGCATAAACATTGCACCTGCGCTAACGGACAACCAGCAATACGATCTCTCTTTCACTATGACATACATAACGCCAGATGGTCTCAGCAAAAACGCTTCAGCGTCATGCAAGGGCACTTACAAAGCGTAAGCAAGCCCTTCCTTTTTTCTATTTTTTTTTTAGAAACCCCTTCCGGGAATCCCGCCTGTTTTAACGGGCGAATGAATTGTTTCCGTCAGGCCGTTTACGGGAAAAAAAAATCCGGGGGGCTTTAACCCGCCGTAGTTTAAACGTTTAGCTTAATTCCTGCTGGTTTAAAGAAGGTCTGCAAAGAAAGTGGTCAAACCAAACCTTACCGCAAAAAACAAGGCAAAAGAAATCAGCAGCAACAAGGGAAGGTACTTCAAACCGTTTTTTTCTTTTCCCGTGTTGATTGTCCCCATTGTCATTGACGCAAACACGGCGCCCACCAATATAAGGATTGATGAAAAGAACACAATGAATTCAACCGAAAGGCTTTCCTGGTCTCCCACGGCAACAAACTGCCCCGCCGAGCCGGCTGACTGGAAGCCGCTTAAATCCTCCGGGTCAATGATTGAGCTCTGCGACCCCAGTATTTCCACTATAAAGGAGCTTATCCCCAAAAGCATTGGCGCCCCAATCGCTGAAGCAAAGAATATAAGCAAAACATACATGGAAACATTTGCTTTCACTTCCTCCTGAATGGACCTCTGCTCCCGTAAATCGTCGCTTAACTTCATCAATAAATCCGCTATCTGCCCCCCGGATTGTATTCCCTTTGAAATAAGCCACACGGTTCTCTCCAAAACCTTTGAGCGGATTCTTGTGGGCAGTTCAAGCAAAGCAATGTCAATTCTTTTTCCTGCAAGTATTTCCTTGCTTGCAAGCTTTAACTCTTTTTCTAATGGCCCAAACTCCGGGCGCGCGGAAACAAACAGCGCCCTTTCGGTTGTAAGCCCTGACTTAATGTTTGACGCAATCAGCTGCAGCGCGTCCGGAAGAATTTTTTCCACAAATTTTCCCTTGCTTTCGGATGCAATGCTAAGCCAAACGTAAACTCCTGCAAGAAATAAAACAAACACAACCGGAATGCTTATAAAAACAGGGAAACCCAGAAAAAAGAACAAATTAAGTGAAACCCCTGTGCTTATCCCCAGCCCGAACAGCACCAAAAACCCGAGAAAGCTTCTTTCGCTTACATCTATCCCCAAATACTCCAGTTCTTTCCTGAAGCTTTCAACCAACGGCCTTGGAAGTATTGCCCCGACCCTTTCATATTTCATTTTCAGCTCTCCATTAAGGTTTGTTCATGCGCCAGCACAGTGCCAGCTCCAGCCTTCACCTTTTCATATTTCATTTTCAGCTCTCCATTAAGGTTTGTTCATGCGCCAGCACAGTGCCAGCTCCAGCCTTCACCTTTTCATATTTCATTTTCAGCTCTCCATTGGAAAGAATTTTTGAAAACATTGGGGAACGCCATCCTAATTCACCTTTTCATATTTCATTTTCAGCTCTCCATTAATGTTGGCCTCTTGGATTTAATTATCCCCAAAAACATGAACTGCCCCACTGAAACCCCTGCAAGCAGAACCCAGAAAAGGAAGCCAGGCAGTGAAATCTGCGGAAAGGAAGCAATCACGATGAAAAAAGTTATTCCCAGCGCAGGAATAATGACTCCAATCATCATGTACATTAGGCTTAACAGCTTTAACTCCGCGCCGTATCTTCGGATTGAAATCCCTTCCTCTTTAATCATTGTCCCCACAAGCTCGTTCATCACATCCGTTACGTCCGCGCCTGCCTTCATTCCGTTCACCATCTGCCAGATGCTTCTCCTGAAGAAAGGCGAAGGGTTGTTCATCGCCATTTTTTGGAGTGCCTGTTCCTCTATTGCCCCCGTGCTTATTTCCTCTATGGCTTTGCTGAATTCCTTGCTTACCGCGCCGTATTTGCCTTCCGCAACCATTGTCATCGCGTCAAACAAGCTTACCCCTGACTGCAGCTGCACCAGCATTGTCCTTAAAGCGTAAATAAGGTTTCCCTCTAAATCCCTTACCTTTCTTTTGATTAAAATTTTTGGGTACATGCTTACCTGGATAAGAATAAGGAATGCAAGTATTGCCCCCGCAGTTGGGGCAAGGAAGAGCGCCTGTTCCGGTGCAATCTTCAAGGCAATCACATAGAATATGAAGCTAAGCAGAAGAAAGTAGATCAGTGTCAGGCTGAAGCCGATTGCACCGTACTCTTCCGGCTCAAAGTCCATTTGCGCCTGCTTCAGCTCTATTTTCAGGTAGGGAAAGGCGTTTGCGAGCTTTGCCCCTATTCCAATGAACCTTGCGGAAATGGCTTCCATTAGGGGAGGCGGAAGGAAACTGAAGGGAATTGTTTTCTTTTTTCTTTCAGCCATCCGCTTCCCCTTTTTTTTCCAGCAAAAAGTCCGGCAAGGCGTGTTTTTCCATCGGCTCAATTATTCTTTCCGGTTCCCTGTAATAGTTTGCGATTACCCGTCCCACGTCGTTTATTTTCCTGATGTTTTTTTCAACCATCCATTCCAGTATGCTTTGCTTTACTTTCAGATCGCTTTTTATTTCGCTCATGCTTAACCCCGTGTGCAGTCCCAGTTCATCGTAAAGCCGGATGCTTTCCGCGTGCTTTGTTATTTCGTCTGTTGCGCCTTTCCACCTGTACAAAACATTGGGCTTAATTACTTCGTCCCCTGACCCCCGTTTTTCCGGAATGAATTCCGCCACCTGCAGCACCCTTCTTGCCCCTATCCTCCTGTTCCTGAACATGACCACATTCAAATGAACCGCGTCCAGCATTGTTGTTGGAATTGAAATCGGCGGGTTAACCAGCCTCCTGATTGTTTCTTCCGCAGTGTTTGCGTGCACTGTCGTGTAAGCGCTGTGCCCGGTGTGCATTCCTTCAAACAATACTTCAGCCTCTTTTTGCCTCCTGATTTCCCCCACAATTATCCTGTCCGGCCTCATCCTCAAGGAGTTCACAAGCAAATCCAGCATGGAAATTCCGCCTTTTCCTTCAGGATTCGGCTCCCTTGTTGTTAATGGAACCCAGTGCAGAAATGGCGGAAGCATTAGTTCGCGGGTGTCTTCAATTGAAATAACCCGGTGGTTTGGCTGCAGGAAAGGCATTAAAACGTTCAGGAAACTGGTCTTCCCCGATGCAGTGCCTCCGCTCATGAGGACGTTGATTTCATACTGCAATGCCATCCAGAGCAGCGCCATTACTTCAGGGTTTGATGTGTTGTTTTTAATGAAGTCTGTGACTGTCCACGGCTCTCTCCTGAATCTCCTGATTGTTAAGGTGTTTCCTTTGCTTGAAATGGGGTAAAGGGTTGCGTTTGCCCTGTCACCTGTCACCAGGTGGGCGTCAAGCAGCGGATGCAGGGTGGTGATTTGCTTTCCAACCCTTCTTGCAATGATTGCCGCATAGTTTTGGATTTCTTCTTCCGGCTCAATGTAAATGTTTGTTTTCAGCCACCCGAATTCCTTGTGGTAAACCCATACGGGGTCTTTTGCCGCGTTTACCACTATTTCCTCCAAATTGTGGTCTGATAAGAGGAACTCTATTCTCCCCAGCCCAAGCATTTCCTGCAACAGGATTCCGATCAGGGTTTTCTTTGTTTTTTCTTCCATGTCAGGGAGTTCCCTTGCGAGGGTGGATTCCGCCCTGAAAGCAAATTTTTCTTTCAGTGATTCAATGAATTTTGCGTCCAGCATTTTTTCCGCGTCAATTGAAATATCGGTTATGATTGAGTTTTTCAGGTTCTGGAGAAGCGCTTTTGTTCCCGGCCCGTATTCCGGGAAATTCAGGTAGTATATGCTTACAAATGAGGCGGACTTTTCAATTATTTCAACGTCCACTTCCACATTGTCTACTTCCAGCCTGTAAGTTTTCAGCACTTTTTCCTTCATTCCTTTTTCCCTTCCTTTTTTTTTGGCAAAACGCCCCTAAAATCTTTTTTTCTTTTTTTCCTGCTTTTTCTTTACTTTTTGGATTGCTTCAATTAAGTCTATTTTTGTGTCCACTATTTTGATGTCCCCTACCGCGGGATACTTTATTTTTATTAACCCGCTGTCTTCCAGGATGTCGCAGCATTCCTTCAGCCTTTTGTTGTCCATTTTCAGCTCTTTTTGCGCCTGCCTGAAGCTCACGGTTTCGCGCTCTTTTATCAGTGTAAGCAGTTTGTCAAAGCCGGTCACGATTTTTGGGGTTTCAATTTCCTTGAATATTTCCTTTACTTCCGGCTTTTTTTTCTTTGGAATTCCTGTCGGAACCTCGAATGCCTTTGCATCCGCTGCCTTTTTTTCTGTCCCTTGTTTTGATTCAATAAGGCTTATCAGTTTGTCAAAGTCGCTTACAAGCTTTGATGCCCCCACTTGCTTGATGTTTGCCTGCATTTCCCCCCTTGAAAGGTTGTACCGGTTCATGAGTGTTTCAACCTTGTTTTCCAGTTCCTTTATTTTTCCTGTGCCCACTCCCTGCATTTCTTTTTCTTCCGCCAGCCCGACGTTTTCCGTTGGAGAGGGCGCAATTTCCCCGGCCGGCCGGTATTTCTCCATTATTTTTTGAATTGCCTCCCTTTTTTTGTCTGGACTTTCTTTTTCCACTTTTTTTCCAGCCATTGGCTCCCTGTATCCTTTCAGTATTTCTTCAACTGTTTTTTTCCTTTTCTTTTCGGGTTCTTCTGTTTTCTTTGGGGCGGGCTGCGGGGCGTCTTTGCTTTCAGCCCCGGTTTGGGGTTTGCTTGTTTCAATTTCCGGTTCTTTCAGTGCATCTTCCGTTTCCTTTTTTCCTGCGCTGCGCCATTGCTTTTTTTCCCCCGTTTTGGGAGCCTTTTTTGCCGTTTTTTCTTTTTTTGCCTTTAATTCCAGCAGCCTTTTTTTTTCGCTGTAATCGTACATTTTTTCCCTGAACTCTTTTTCGGTTACCTGTCTTCTGAAATAGGATTTCCTCAAGTGCTTTATTTTTTCCTCCATTTCCTCCAGTTCTTCTTCTGCTGTTTTTTTTTCCGGAGCCTGTTCCGTTGCAACCGGTTTTTCGGCTGCAGCCTGCGCGGGCGGCGCATAGCTTTTCCCGGGAAATTGTATTCCTGGACGGATTATCCGGATTCCGCCTTCTGCCTTGATTATTGTTTGCGCGCCATTTTTCTTTTTCTTTGTTGTTTTCTTTTTTGGTTTTTTTTCTTTTTTTTCCCCTTTTTTTTGGTATTTTTTGAGTATTTCCGATATTTTTTCTTTTTTTCTTTTTTTTCCCCTTTTTTTTGGCGCCTTTTTTTCTTTTGCCTTTGCTTTTGTTTTTCTCCTGCTTTTTCTTTTTTTCTTTTTTTCCAGGATTTTTCTTTTCTTTGCTTCTTCCGCCGTTTCCGGTATTCCGGAAATTTTTTTCCCAAGTGTTTCTTTTGTTTTCCTCAAAACCTCCAAATGCATCAGCGCCCTTTCCACTTCAACGGCCATTCTTTCCTCCTGCCTTATAAGCGTCATTACATTTTCTTGCTGTCTTTTTTTCCAGTCCCTGTCTTTTTTTCTTCCAAGTATTCTTCCAAAAAGCCACAGCCTGTGCCCGCCTTTTTTTCGGAGCTTTTTTTCTTCGCCTTTCCTTTTTTTCCTTATTTTGTCCAGGTTTTCCCCCAGCTTTTGAAGCTCTTTTTCAGCGTTTTCCCCGATTGCCCGGAATTTTTCCTTTATTTCGCTCATTTTTTTTGTCCCCATAATTGTTGCTGTTTAACTATTTATTACTGTTTAACTATTTATTACTGTTCCTCCGGGTTTCATTCCACAACCACTGAAACAGCTTCACTGTACCCGGATTCGTTCCCGAATGCGTCCACTGCTTTCAGGGTAAAGTAGTGTTTTCCTTTTTCCAGCCCTTTAACCATGGTTTCCGTTTTTCCCTCAACTTCCGCGTAAAGCGCGTAAGGGATGTGTGTTGGCAGAACTTGAGTGCTCTTGTATACTGCGTATTTCCATAAGTCGTTTTCCGGGTTTTTTAACCAGCTTAATTTAACTGCCCCGTTAATTGCGCGTGCATTCACCCCGATCGGGGCGGCCGGGGCAATGGAATCTGAATCCACCCGGATAAAGTTTTCCTCACGCACGTCATCCATTATTTTCCCGTTTTTTGTTAGTGCTGCGCTCAAGCTGTAAGCGCATTTTTCCTTTAGCCCCTCTTCCACTTCAATTCCTGTTTCAGTCTGTTCAAGCGGCAAAATTTTTTCTGGAAAGGCAAATTCTTTTTCGTAGACTTTTTTTTCCTCTCCGCACCCGAATTCCAGCTTTAAACCGAATTTTTCCCCCGCAAAAATTGTTTCAATGCCTGTGTTGGCAACCGAGAGGTTGACCGTGAATTTTTTTCCTTTTCCAACCAGTTCCCTGTCGGGGAAAATCCTTTCAATCCTGATTTCGCTTAACTCTTCACTGCATTCCCCTCCCCCCAGACACGCCCCAGCCATGCACCCGCATTCCCCGCACCTTTCAACTAGTTCCCCGTTTTCGCAGTAATTGGGTTTTATTGCGCTGCACTCCCCTTCCGGCGTTCCGTCCGTGCATTTTTTTCGCTTATCCACAACGTAAACCACTTTTGATTTTTCCAGTTTTTTCCCCCCTTCCAGCAAAACATTTAATTCAACCTTGTATGCCCCGGGCGAAGGGAACCTCAGCTTAACGCTTTTCCCGCAGTCCTCCGCATTTCCGCATTCAATAACCTTGCCGTGCACCGGCGAAAGGACTTTGACTTCTTTCACTTTTTCAGTTCCCCGGATGGCAAAGCTTACAGTCACTTCTTCCCCTGCCCCCGCTTCTTCCGGCAAAACGTTGAAGGATTTTATTGTACTCAATTCTTCTTCCGCACACCCCATCAGCGCAATGCAGGCCACTGCCGCCAAAAACATTGATTTCATTCAGCCACCCGGGAAATTTCTTGCGCTTACATTGAAGTCTTCCATCTTAACTGAAACATTTACGTCCGCGATGTAAAATTTTTTTATTTTTGAAGTGAAAACCGTTTTGCTTCTCACTTCAATTTTGTCTGTTCCCGCAAACCGCACATCCACGTTTTCCCCGGCATATACGGTAATGTCTTCTTCGGAAGTACACGGTGAAGTTCCGCCCTGCACGCACGAAATTTTGATGCTGTTGGCTGCCCCTGAATCAAAGTGCCCTTTAATTACCTTTTCTCCTGCAGGAATCGCGCACCTTAAACAGTTTTCATCCAGAATGTTTACTTCCAGGTACGGCCTTGAATCCAGTGCATTGAAATCCCCTGAAGGGCAGGCGGGGGAGCCCCCAAAACTGCAGCTCACTGAATTGAAGTCTGCTATCGCCTGCGGTATGGCCACATTCACGTCAAATTCTTTCACCGTATTTACGTCAAACACTCCTTCGCATTCCCCTGAATTCCAGCCCTCCGCCAAAAACCTGTTTACGTCCCCGTATTTAACCGAAAAGCATTGCGGCCCTAACGCAAAGAAAATGTTTTCATCCAGGCCATGCCAGCCCGCGTTCTTTGGGGCATTTAAATCCACCGTAATTCCTTCAAAGGTTTTTTCATGGTTTGAATCTGTGATAAAAATCCGGTAAGCGTTAAGGAAATCAAATGCCGCATCCATTTTTGCCTGCCTTAACGGAAGCTCCTGGATTATTGTAATAGAGTTCCCGTCCAGCAGGTATTCAAACGGCAGGCTTCTTTCAAGCACGGTTCTTGCGCTTCCTTCTTTATCCAGGTCCACGGCATCCTGTAAAATATTCTTGAATTTTCCTTCCGCCCTAACCAGCGCTTCTGTTTCACTGAAGCCTGCACTTTTTTTCACCTTCCCTGCTTCCATTACCGCGGTCAGTGAAATGAACGCTAAAACCATTATGATTACAATCGCATTCATTATCACTCCCTTATTCATTTCCACCACATCCGGTAATCCAGTGAATAAAACCTTATCCCCGGGCTTCCGTAACAGTTTATCAGCGCTTTGTTGTTTCCCGGGCATTCCGGTATGCTGCTGTCATAGTTTATCACCGCATACAGCTCTCCTTCAACCCCGACGTCCTCTTCAAAAACGTAAAAGGAAACCACGCAGGAAGGGTTTTTTATTCCGCACAATTCTGAAACGTTTCTGCTTCCCAAAAGCGTTCCCCCTGCATCCGGGTCTCCGAGGTAAAAATCGACTTCTGTTGCATTTGAGTCCAGATGCCCGATGTTTGCCGCATTCACATCCAAATAAATTTTTCCTTCGCTTATTATTTCCCCGCCCAAAAAAATCACTGTCAGGTCCCTGTACTTGTAGTCTATTATCGCCTGCTCTGTCCATTCAATTGTGTGCGTTCCGGTTGTGTCCGTGTAAGTGAAGGTTGTCCCTTCCCCGGGAAAGCCTATTGCGTCCATGTCGCAGTTGTTTGAGTTGTCGCACGGGAACATTATTGTGTAGGTTACACTCCACGGCTCTCCCGGGCCGATGCTTCCCGCATCAAACACCAAATTCCCGTCCACCACCGCTCCATCCGCGTCGTCCAGAATAACTTCCCCCGGAAGGATTGGAACGCTTACGTTTGAGTCGTTTGCTGTCTGCTCTATTTCCTGCGCAATTAGGGTGAAAACCTCTTCCAGTGCACCCGGGTCTTCCGCTGCATAGTATTCCCCTCCGGTTATGTCCGCGATGTTTTGCAGTTCCCCTTCGTCCGCATCAGTCCCAAACCCCACGGTGTAAATGATTATTCCTTCGTTTGCCGCGTTCTGCGCTGCTGTGGATGAGTTTATTCCCGTGTTTGTCTGCCCGTCTGATAGCAGCACCTGAAACTTTAATGCATCCGGGTTTGCCCTGGCTGAAGTCAGTTCATCCGTGGCTTCCTGTATTCCTTCTCCGGTGGCAGTTGAGCCGCCTGCACTCAACTGGCTTATTTCATTTTTAACTGCATTCCTGTTTGTTGTAAGCTGTTCATCTAATGTGGCGGAGCTTGAATATGACACCAGGCCAAGCTGGTCTTCTTCAGCCCACCCGTTGAAGTCCACAAAACCTGTTCCCGCGTCCTTTGCTGCATTCATTTTTGTCGGCGGCTCTTTCACGTAAACATTTACATCAATTGCAGGATAATCATTCCAGCCGTAAACCTTCCATGTGCCTGCTTCAGAGCTTCCTGCCGGCACCTTAATGTAATTGTAGGTTGTTTGGCTTGTGTATTCCCCGCCCGGGGGGGTTCCCCTGCCATACCCGTATTCATTTCCCGCCGGGCTTTCAATGTACAGCTCCGGGCATCCTCCTCCGCAGTCATCATCCCACTGCATTTTAACGTCAAATGCTGTCGCTGCACTCATGTCGAATGTCATAATCTGTTCCCAGTTTGTTTTTTCATAATCCGGCCATCCTGTGTCAGTGCCCCCGTCCAAGGAAAACCCTTCAACTTCCGTGATTCCCTGCGCGAATTCGTTCATGCTTCCGCTTCTGTCCATCACAAGCATTACGTCAACAGGCTTTCTCACGTCTTCATCCACGCTTGCGATGAGGGTAATGTAAACATTTTGGTCGCAGTGGATTTCATCCGGGGGCATGACTTCCACCTGGAATGAGATGTTCACGTCCCCCTGTAAAAGGATTTTTTCAGGCCCCTTAAAGTAAAGCATCCCGTTTTCTTCTGCCCACGGGTTTTCGCCTTTTAATTCTATTTCCCCCACTTCACATTCTGAATTCGGCTGCTTTCTTGCAAAGAAAAACCTTCTGTGCACTATTTCCCGGCCTTCCGGAATCTCTTCCCCTGTCGTCAGCCCGGAAATGTTTGCATCCGGAAAGCAGTCCTCAAAAACCGGGTTTACCCGGCAGTCTTCCAGAAAGGCCGTGTATTCCTTCAGGCTCAAATTGAAGTCCACGTTTGCGGGGAGTGCAGATTCAACCCTTTCCAGTAAATTGGCCATCGTGGTTGAGCTGAAGCCGTTTGCATCCAGTTCGCTTAAGAGGAACCCCTCTTTTTTCATTATGTAGAAGCTGTCGTCCGCTATTCTCGCCAACTGCATTTTTGGGTAGGGGTCGGAAGATTCCCCGTACAAAAGCGAGTGCACTGAAAAAAACATTGCAATAACTATGAGCGCCGCAAGCACGGCATCCAAACTGAACGCAAAGCCTTTACTCGATTTTGTATAGCAGTAGTTCCACATTTGCCTCGCTTCCTTTATACTGTGCAACCCTCCGCACCTTAAATGTCACTGCCTCTCCCACAGGCATTAATCCCACATTCACGTCCTCTTTCCCGTCCACCTTAAAAAAGAATTCAAATGCCCCTGTCCTCAAGAGCTCTTTTGCATTGCCGTAGTCCGCGCCCAAAGCCTCAAATGCCGCAAGCTTGTTTTCATCTATAACCAAATATTCTTCAGCCAGACCAACCTTGTTTACGTCCCCTGGCGCAAGCGCTTCCCAGTTTGTTGGTGAGCCGGGGCTTGATAAAAGGTATTCCATTAAACTGAAGCCGGTGAATTCCATTGAATCAAAGTATTTTTGCCTGTTCATGTCTTTCAGCTGCTTGTTCCATGCGGAGGTTATTGCACTGAAAATAACCAGAAAAATCATTAGCGCGGCAATCAGATCCACAAAGGTTACCTGCCCCTTAAATGTTTTCAACACTCACTTCACCTGACTCTTTCTTTATTGCCACGTAGCCTTTCTGAAGCTGCGTTTCGTTAACGTCTGCCCGCAAATCGCAGTAAAAATCCCCGATCGTCACTTCTCCCCTGCCTGCATTGAAATCATATTCAACCAGTAGAGTTATTTCCGCGTTTTCCTCTGCTTTTTCAATCAAGTTAATTATTGAGGCAATCCTTTCGCATTCTGTTTCCTTTGAAAGCTCTTCTTTTATTAGCTCGGTGTGAACATTTTTGTTCCCGAACTCCAGGTACACGAGAATAAACACAAACAGCAGGAAAATCACCGCCACAACCAGTTCCACAGTTGCCTGCCCTTTTGACTCCACAAAAACCCTTCATTCAGCTTAATTCAGTGAACACGACGTTTGAGTCCACTGTTTCAACCCTGATTTTTTTTCTTCCCTGTCCAGGGTCAATCGTTCCCGGCGTAAGGTTTCCCCTGCTCCACGCGGGAACATCTGTTGTCCCCGCCAGGGTAACCATCCTCAAATTAACGTGCCTGCCGTAATATTCAATTGACTGCACTCCCTGCGGAACATCTATTTCCACGTAAACCACGTTTCCCGGCCCCAACGCGTACACCTGGTCTGCACTTTGAGCCAGCAATTCAACTGCGGTGTCTGCCTTGCTTCTTTTCATGCTTTCATTGAAGTTAATGAATGCATAAGCAAACATTATTCCCACAATAACCAGCAGGAACCCGTAGGTCGTGACATACTCCAGCGCTATCTGCCCTTTTCCCATCGCTTAATAATACGGTGTTACACAATAAAAACATACCCCACAAGCGCGGCATACGCCAAATACAGCCCGATCACCGCATTCTCATTGAATTTCTTTAAAACCAGAAAAAAGCCCGCGAACCCGAATAAAATGCCCGGAATAAGCAGGATTTCTTTTCCAAGCATGAAAGATGAAAGCAGATATGAAGCCAGAATCAGCACGGCAATTATTTTTCTTCCCTTTTCTTTCCCAAAAAGCACAGGGATTGTTTTCACTCCCCCTGCTTTATCCCCTTCAAAGTCCTTCAAATCCTTTACATTAAATGAAATAACCACATAAATTAGGATAAATAAAGGAAAATTAACCGGCACTTCCAAAAAACTTTCCCCTCCCTGCACAAAGTAACCCGAAAAAAACGCGTTAACCGAAATCAGTGCAAGCAATAAATTTCCGCTTAAAAAAAACTTCCTCAGCCTTAAAGGCGGAAGCGAGTAAGCAGCCGCAACCCCAAAACTCGCAAGGAAAAGGATTGCCGGAACAATTCCGGCAATGACAGTCCCATATAATGCAATCAAAAACCAGACAACAATTAATGCTTTGTATTCTTCCCCATTTAAACCATTGGCTAAAACCCTTCCCGTATTTGAAATCCTGTCAATCTTTTTATCGGCAAAATCATTTATTCCCCGTGCTGCCTGAAAACCAAAAAACCCCGCAACGCAAAGCACGGCCAGTTCTGTTCCCCTCACCTCCCCCGCATGCAGGGAAAGCCCAACAATTGCCCCAAACAAAACCATCAAAAGGTAGTGCAGGGCTTTCAGGGGAAGAAGGCTTTTAAGGACTAACCGGAATTTTTCTTTTTCGCAAATCCAGAAAAGGGCGGCAAGCTCTGCAATTATCAGAAAGAAAAAAAGCACCGTGAGCGCGTCACCAACCCAAAAAAAAGTTTCAGGATAGTGCCTTATATTCAAGCCCGGATTCAAAAACAAAGCCATTACAAGGACAGAGGGCATTGCCGAAAAAACAAAGGTTATGGCATAAATCAAAAAGCCGCCCAAAACCCCTTTCCAGTACTTCCCTGTTTTATTCGCCACATAAAGAAAACCCAGCAGCATTCCAGTCGCGATTTCCAGTCTTTGCCCGGGAGTTACGCCAAAGCCCCTGAATTCCCCAAAAAAGGAGAAAAAATATTTCATTAATGCTTCAAGGTTTCCATACACATAGGTTAAACCATACCCCTGTCCCCCGGAAATCATGAAATCAAGTACCGGCGCGACCAGCACAATGAGCCAAACCGCCACAAGCACTTTTCCGATTTTCTGGATTCTTTCCTTGGCGAGAAATATTAAAACCAGTGCATAAGCCAGAACAAGGCTTATTCCCGCCAGGGGATAGTGCACAAAAAACCATTCAAACCGAATTAATTCGTGCGGCTGCTCAAGAAAGCTTTCCAAAATGTTTCTTGCAAAAGTTATCCCAAAAAAAGCCCCGACCCACAAAACAAACGGCGCCCTGATTCCTTCAATTCTCCTGACTGTTTTCCCGAAAAAACCGAATTCCTTCATTCTCTCACATGAAAGAAGATTAAATTAATATATAAAACCGCACAAAAGTATTAATACCTGAAAGAGGCTTTTGATAGTGGTAAAAATGGCTTCCTCCGAACTTTACACAATTCCCCTCCTCCTGTTCGCCGTGGCTGTGGCCGCAGCCGCGGTCTACACTCCCGCCTTTCCCAACGCCCCCACCGGGCAGGCGGGGGAAATCCTGTTCTCCGCAGGAAATTTGGCGGAGAATGCTTCCCTTGAAACAGACACCGGGGCGGACTACTTTCCTTCATGGAGTGAAGACGACTCAACCCCGTCCAACAGCATTCCCGACGGATGGGTTTTCCAGCAGTTAAGCGCGGAAGGCTTAACAGACTATGAGCTGGATTCAACGGAAGCATTTGCTGACTCAAAATCCTTTAAAATGTCTTTCACTGAACCAACGTCCTCCCAACTCTCCCAGGATGTGCAAATAGATGCCGGCACCTACAAGGTTGTCGGAATGGTTAAAACAAACCTGACTGAAGGCTTTGCAACAATTGCAACAGAATGCCATTACGGCGACAACCATGCGGTTGTTCCGGGTGAATGCGATTTTTCCATTGCCCCCGAGGATTCCCCGCAAAAGCTTTCCGGACAGGCAGACTGGCAAAAAGTCGTTTTAAAGGCAGGCTTTGCCCCTGAAGGCTCTGCGGACAAATTCATCAGAGTGAAGTGTGCCGCGGTTGACGCCGTGGGTGAAATATGGTGCGACGGCTTTAAGGTTGAGCAGTTTTCCACCACAACAACCTACCCTGCTCCCGCAATTCCCTCCGGATTTAAAGCCGAAAGCGTTTCCGCCACTGCCGCAAAACTAACGTGGAACCCGAATTCAGAGGAAGATTTTTGGCACTATAATCTTACAATAAATGAGGACAACTTCAAGATTTACTCCGGAACCGAATACGTAACGGAAAACCTTGAAATCGGGAAAAGTTATGTGGCTTACCTCCGTGCGGTAAACGAGTACGGCGGGGAGTCCGCCGCGGCAAACACCTCTTTCACGTCCTCCAAAAACCTTGGGCTTTACGTTGGCGACTCTGATGGGGGGATTTCCGCTTCCTCTTCGCAGGAAGAATTTCCCCCTAAAGGTGCGTTTGATGGAGTGCATTCAACGGAAACGGCGGAAAACTCATGGGTTGCGTCCGGGGAAACGGTTGGCGCATGGGTGCAGAGGGATTTTCCCCGTTTCTTTGAAGTTGACAAGATTTACATTCACCCCCGAAACAATTTCCACATAACAGACTGTGAGAGGCCTAAAAGCGTGAAGCTTTATTTTTTGGACGGAACGGAAACAATTTCTTTAACCAAGAACCTTGAATTCCAGGAATTCGTTTACGGAAGGGAACTCTCCAAGCTCCACAACACTGACTTCATTAAATTCGAGGTTCTTTCAACCCAAACGACTTCCTGCCTTCCCCCCACTTCCTCGGAGGGAGCGGGCTTTTCTGAAATAAGGGTTTTCGGCTTCCCGGGAACAAACCTTGATTTGGCTCCTCCCACAAACATTAAATCCAGCGCAAACGACGGCCTGGTGAAAGTAACCTGGGCCGCTGCAGCAAACGCGGAATGGTATGAAATAAGCTACGGGCGCTCAGAACAGTACATGAGCGGCTGGCTGAACACAGGCTCTGACACAGGGTATTCCTTTAACTACGCATACGAGGTTTTGGTTAAGCTGCGTTCCTGCAACTCCCTTGGCTGCTCCGGGGAATCCGCCCTGAAAACCATTCCCCCAAAAAATTATGACTCCGAGAAAACGGTTTGCGACTCCCTTTTGGGGAACTCCTGTGCAGGGGAAACATGCTTCAGCGAGCACATTGGAACCTATTACACTCCCTCCGATTACTCAATTCCTTTCGGGGACTATGAAAGCGACAAAACCCTTTACAGCCCTTTCTGTTGCGGGGACGATTCCAACGAATTTTTTACGGACGAATTTGAAACAGGCTGCTGCTCTTCTCCCTCCCGGGTTTTTTTTGAGGCCGACCGCTATTCCTCGGGCAGCACTTACCCGCAAAAAGTTTTTTCCTGTGTTTCAGTTTTTCCCCAAAATTTTTCAGCTGAAGCAACCGAAAACAGCAAGGTTTTTCTTTCCTGGGATTCTTTGGAGCCCGCCCCCAGCCATTACCGCCTTTCCCGGGTTTCCCCTGAACCCAGCCCCTCAAACCCGTACACTGCCCCCCAAAAATGGAGTTTAACTGAAAACTCTTTCACCGATTCTTTGGTTAGTGCGGGGGAAACCTATGTTTACTCCGTGGCTTCCGTGGACAAAATTTATTCAAGCTATTTTGTGGGGCCGGAGTCAGAGGAAATCAAACTCACTCTTGGCGCTTCCCTTTCCTGTGGCGACGGAACAGTGCAAATGGATTTGGGGGAACAATGCGAGCCGCCTGACGGGGAACCAAATGAAAGCCGTTGCCCCGGCGAATTCGAATCCAAATACAAGTGCGACACCCAAAACAACCGCATTGGGCTTCCACTTGAAGCGGGCGTATGCAATGAAAACTGTGTCTGCTCTTACCCTGAAAGGGTTTGGGACACTAACACTTCGCAGGGCTCTTTGTACTGCACCAAATGCTTTAACACCTGCGGCGACAGCCAATGCAATTGCGGGGAAACAATGGATTCCTGTGTTACAGACTGCGGAATAATGAGCTTTGATGAACGCTTAACGGGTTTGGAGGCCTTTCCCGGGGACGGCGAAGTTAGCCTGGAATGGAACCCTGTTTCTGTCCCAGATTTTTCTTACGGCGGAAAGCAGTACAGTTTTGACCGCTATGAGGTCTTTTACATTGACTCTGACAATTACGGAATCTCCATGCTGTTTAAGGAGCCGGATGAACCGGTTGACGCAAAGCACATTGAGTCCCTTAAAACTTACGGCGTGCTGGTTGAATCCCCTGACCCAAGGAAAACTGTTTCCGGCTGCCCTTCCAGTTTTTTGGATTGTGAACCGGAATGGGGTGAGGAAGACTGTGCGGAGGTAGACAGAGGAATTTGCATTGAGAACGGCACAGAATACATTTTTTCCGTGCGCGGAGTTTACACTGCCCCCGCGGAAAGCGGAGGGACAATTGATGCCGGAAACAGTGAACTCCCGTTTTACACCCATTTTTCTGATCCCGGGTATGCAATGCCGGAATACATTTATGTTCCTCCCTCCCATGAAACCGACTGCGATGACGGAATAGACAATGACGAGGACGGTTTGGTGGATGCGGATGACCCTGACTGCTGGGGAACTGAAGTATGTGATGATGGGATTGACAACGACGGGGATGGTTTGGTTGACTTTGAGGACCCGGACTGCAGGCTTCCCGTGGTAATTGAAGTGAATCCCCCGGAAAATTTAACCGCGGAATTCAATGCAGGCACAGTTGAACTTGAATGGAATGAAGCTGACCCTTCACCAGACAGGTACAGGGTTTACAGAAGAGAAGAAGGCGAAGACTTTGAAAGAATCTGGTCAACGGCTTTAACCTCTTACGATGATGACTCCTTTGAATTTGACTCAACATACTTTTATGCGGTCACCTCTTACATTAAGGGAGAGGAAAGCGGTTACTCCAATACAGTGAGCGTTGACATTCCGGGGGAGGAGGAACCGCCCCCTGACTCAAACGATTCAGACGGCCCTTCTCCCGTGCCTTTGGATTTAACCGAACTTTACATTGGGTTGGCCATAGTTGCGGCAAGCGTGGGCTTAACGCTTGCTTACATGAGGCTGGTGTAAAAAAATGAATTCGGTTTTCACCCTGGTTGCCGGAATCTCTGTTCTTGTGCTTGTTTTAAGCAGCGCAATGTACCTGAATTCCTTTCCTTCTTCTCCGGTTGGAATGGCTTCACAGTATGCGCCTGTTTTGACCGCAACAACAGGCGACGGGGTTGTGGACCTTAAATGGACGGCAATGCCCGGGGCGAAATACTATACCCTTCACCGTGACCATGCTCCCTGCGGAACATCTTACCCCGGAATTTACTGGCACCACATCTCCGATGACATCTTAAGCTACTCCGATTCCCCTGTTGTGAATTATTCCACTTACTGTTACGGAGTTTCCGTCTGCTATTCCTCAAGCTGCTATAAAAGCGACACAATTGAGGTTGTCCCGCAGCCTGAAACTCTTTCTGTTTCGGTTTCCCCTTCCTCCGGCTCTGCATTGGTTGATGAACCAATTGAATTCAATCCAACTGTAGTGGGAGGAACCGACCCCTTAACACATTCCTGGGTTCTTTCAAGCTTTACGGGAACAGGCGGAACGGATTCATGTTATTTGGTTGAAGGTGCTGCAGACCCTCCCGACCCCCGGTATTTCCCGGTTAACGTTGTTTGCTCAGAGGAAGGCACTGCAACGGTTTCCCTTAATGTTTTTGACGCTGACGGCCGTTCAGGGGGGGAAACAGTTACAGCGGTTTTCACTTCTGAAGGAACCCCCCCTCTTCCCACAAACCTTGTTGCCGTGCCTGGTGACGAGTTGGTTGCTTTGACTTGGTTGCCTTCTGTTGGCGCTGATCGCCACACCATTGGATGGAACACCAATGGATCCACCTTGTATGACTTGCTCACTCAGATCCCCTCTTCTTCTCCACCAGCGTATAGCCATGAAAATTTAACAAACGGAACAAAGTATTACTATGCGCTTAAGGCTTGTAACACGTATGGCTGCAGCGACTGGAGTGAACAGGTTTCCGCCACCCCTTCTTCCACGCTTTTAGATGACACTGAACCGCCGATTGCGAGGGCTGCCGCAACCCCCACAAACGCAGATATTGGCGAAACAATCGGATTTGACGGGACAGGCTCAACAGACAATGTCGGGGTTGCATCTTATTCCTGGGACTTTGACGCAGGCAACGGAATTCAGGTGAATTCCACAAGCCCAACCCCGATGCATTCTTATTCCTCTGAAGGAACCTATATTGTTACCCTTACTGTGGAGGATGCTGCGGGAAACTCTGACACAGACACAGTTGAAATAACTGTTTCAGAGTCTTCAAGCCTCCCCGCTGTCCCGAATTCACTGAATGTTTTAAGTAAAGACAGGGAAAACTGGCTTTGGTGGGATCCCTTGGATGCGCACCATTACGTAATCGGCTGGAACTTGAATAATTCAACTTCAGTCTACACTGAAATGGATAATGTTCCTGCCATAATTCCGTACGCCCACACCGGGTTAACTAACGGAACAACTTACTATTACTCAATTAAGGCCTGCAACCCTGACAACGAATGCAGTGCATGGTTTTCCCCTAACCAGTCTGCAGCGCCTTCAGGCGAGGATGATTTCACCGCCCCCGCACAGGTGGATGATCTGGGTGTTTCAGACAAAAACAGTTCCTGGATTGAGTTGGAGTGGACTGCAGTAGGGGATGACGGCACAACAGGGGTTGCGGCTGAATATGATTTAAGGTATTCCACTTCCCCGTTAACTGCCTTAACTTTTTCCTCCGCAACCGCCGTAATAGGCGAAACCCTTCCCTCCGCCCCTGGAACAACTGAAACATTCGGAGTCCACGGGCTTTCCGCCAACACAAAGTATTATTTTGCTTTAAAGGTTTTGGATGAACAGGGCAATTCTTCCCCCATTTCAAATGTCGTGAGTGAAACCACGGATTCAGGGGGAATAACTTTGCCTGCGCCGGTTTTAACTGCAGAGGCTGGCGACGGATTCGTTGAACTTAACTGGGCCTTTAACTCCACTTACCCTGCTGACTTCAATATTTTCAGGAGAGAGGTTTTCCCGGAAACTGTGTGGGGAAGCTTTGAGTCAATTGATTCAACCCCTGACAAAAATTATCTGGATGAAGCGGTAGTGAATGACACAAACTACCAGTACTATGTTGTTGCGGAGTACACTTCACCTGATACAACCCATAAGTCGCCCAACTCAAATACTGTGAACGCAATTCCAGCCGCACAAGAGGATTTAATTGCGCCTGACGCGCCCGATTGGTTGACTGTTTCAAGCATTGGCGACAGTGAAGTGGAATTGGAGTGGAATGAAAACACTGAGTCAGACTTAAGCCATTACGTTGTCCATTACGGTGAATATTCCGGGGACCCTGATTTAAAGAAGACAGCGGTTTCCTCCAGGGCAATAATTTCCGGCTTAAATAATGGGATAACTTATTATTTTGCGGTTTTGGCTGTTGATTCAGCCGGAAACGAAAGCCCTCTTTCCACTGAAGTTTCGGCTGTTCCGAGGGAGGAAGCGCCGCCTGAATCAGACGAAGTCTTTTCCCCCGAAAACCTGGAAGCAGAATTGGATGAAGGCAGGCTGGAGGCAACCTTAACCTGGGACGCCCCTTCACACGAACCAGACAGGTACAGGGTTTACAGGAAAGAGGGAAGCGGCAGTTTTGAATTGCTTGACTCAACTGCCTTAACTTATTTCACTGACTCTGAGATCGAATTCGGGAAAGACTACTGGTATGCTGTCACCTCTTACCTTGACGGGGAGGAAAGCCTTTACTCAAACAAGGTGAAGGTTGAGGTTCCGGAGGAAGACAAATGCAATCCCGCTGAAGACACTGTCTGCGACACTGGCTGTGAAAGGGACGAGGACCCGGACTGCCTGTGCAATTTTGACGGAAACTGCGAGGCAGAATTTGAGAATTCAGAGAACTGCCCTGAAGACTGCCCTCCCGGGATTTCAGGGGCAATGCAGGATTACCTTGTTGCCGCAGGGGTTTTGGTGGCTGCGATTGTTGCGGGCGCAATTTACTTTACTATTCACCAGTGATTATGTTACGTTAGGTGGTTTAATGCCCCGCCCGTGAAGGCGATTGTTTAATTGACTTTGCCAAATGAAAAATTAGGTGCCCCGCCTTAGGGCAGGGGAGCAGCCATTTTTTCAGTTAGATACTTTTTTTAATCCCTTTAACATATCTTGTATGCTTGAGGGGTTCTTGAGGGATTTTTGTGCCAGAAATTATCCGGGCTGAAAACATTAAAAAAAAATTCAAGGATTTCACCGCGCTTAAGGGAGTCTCTTTTTCCATTAACCGTGGGGAAGTGTTTGGGTTAATCGGCCCCAACGGCGCGGGAAAAAGCACTTTGCTTAAGTTAATGACTTTTCTTGATTTTCCGTCCTCCGGAAGAATCCATTACCTTTTTGGGGAAGGCTTTCACTCCGGGCAAAAAATCAGGCAGTTTTTTGGATTGGTGCCGCAGGAGGAAGCCTTTTACAGGGGGTTTTCAGTTGAAGAAAACCTTGCCTTTTTTGGCTCACTTTACGGTTTAACCGGAAAAGAGTTGAAGGACAGGACAGATTTTTTGCTTGACTGGCTGAAGCTCAAGAAATTCAGGAAAAAAAAGGCGGAAAACCTTTCCGGGGGCTACAGGAGGCTTTTGAATATTGCGGTTTCCCTTGTGCATGACCCGGAAATAATTTTTTTGGACGAGCCCACTGTCGGATTGGACCCAAAAATGCGTTCAACGTTTTGGGAAAAAATCCTTGAATTAAAGGCCCGGGGAAAAACAATCTGCCTGACCACGCATTACATGGATGAAGCAGAAGAATTGTGTGACAGGGTCGCGCTTTTGTTTGGCGGCCAAATCCTCTTGGAAGGAAAACCCGCGGTTTTGGTTAAGGATATCACCGGAGAAGAGTTGTTGGATTTCTGGGTTGAGCGGGCTGTTCCTGTGCGTGCGGTGCAGCTGCTTCAAGAGCTTTTGACTGATTCGGTTGTTGAGGCAAAGGGAAAAAAGATTTCAATTTTTCTTTCAGGCAAGGATTCCCTTTTCAAGGAGGCAAAGGTCAGGGCCTTGTTCAAGGAAATCCCAATCAATGTATCAAAGTATGAAAGAAAAAAGCCTGGTTTGGAGGATGTGTTCATTAAGCTGGTTGAAAGGAGGGGGGAGGCCTTTGAAAAAGATCTTGAATATCGCCTTAAAAGAGCTTAAGCTGATTAAGTCCCAAAGAGTCTCCCTTGCCCTTGTTTTGGCTTACCCTTTTCTGGTGGTTATTTCCATTGGTTTGGCTTTTGGCTCAACCGCAGACCTTTCAGAGGAAAACATCAAAATTGCGGTCGTGGTTCCTGACAGCGAGTTCTTTGACGCAGACCAGTTTGTTGAAAAGCTTTCAGCACAGGGAAAAAACCTCACGCTTTCTTTTTTTGAATCCGAGAAAAGCCTGAGGAAAGGGTTGAAGGGAAAAAATTATTTGGTTGGAATTCTGGTTGAGCCTCCTCCTGACAAAAGGGCCAGGCCCCAGGTAAAAATAATTCATGACAACACCTCGCTTTTTGGTTCCCGTGTAATAGGCTCTTATGTTGCGTCCAATGTAAAGCTCCTTTCCCTTGAAGAATCCGCGGCAATTCTGGATGGAATCTGGAGAAACCTTGACTCAATTTCCGCTTCTTTCACTTCCTCTGTTGAACAAATAGATGAATTGACTGCCTTGCTTGACTCAACCGAAAAGCAGATGAGTGAACTGGAGAAGGAGTTAACGGAAATTGATGTAAGCGGTTTTGATGAACGGGTTGAAAATCTTGACGCCCATATTGAACAGCTTCAGGGAAACATTGATTTGGCTTCCTCGGAGGTGGATACGGCAAAAGCAAAACTCTTATCCTATGGGGGGGCGGTGCAAAGGCAACGGCAGAAAATAGTTGAATATAAAAACAAACTAATCAGGAACATGCAAAAAGTCCAGGGCCTTAAAGCAATTTCCTCCGGTCCCGTTGCCGCAGAGCTTTCCGGCATTGAATCCGAAATGAATGACACTATCCAGAGCCTTCATAACACTTCCATCCAGCTTGAACTCGTTGAACAGGAAATAACTGAATCAGGGCAGAAAATGGATGCCTTTAAGTTAGAGGTAATTGAGGCTGACAGGGCGGCAAATCAGGCCAAGAGTGAAATCTTGCAGTTCACTGAATCTGTTTCTCTTTTGAAGGGCGCTGTAACCGGAATGCAGGAAACAATTTCCAGAACCAAGGCGCAGAGGCAGCAGCTTTTAGGCGATTTAACCATTGTGAAGGAAAATGTTTTGTCTCTTTTAAACCAGTTCGAGAAGCTAAGGGAATACAATCCTGCGACAATTGCCAACCCATTCATTATTTGGGAGGAACCCTTGTATGATTTGGAATACTTATCTATTATTGCCCCGATGGTTTTGGCTTTGGTTTTGCTTCTTACCTGCGTGCTTTTGTCCAGTGTTACCGCTGTTTCAGAGAAAAACCAGGGCGGTTACCTGCGTTTTGTGCTTTCCCCTGCAAGCAAACTGCATTGGCTTGGGGGAAAAATTTTGGGGCAACTTGTTTTTTCCTGGTTTATTTCCATAGTTATTCTTTTGCTTGCGGTTTTTGGGTTTGGCGTTTGCCTTTCCCCAATGATTCTTGACTTGTTTCTCGCTTTGACACTGATTTCTTTTGCATTCATTTCCATGGGCCTGGCTGTGTCTGCCTTCACTGATTCACAGTCCACTGCAGTCCTTTCATCTCTTTTGGTTGTTGTTCCAATGCTTTTTCTTTCAGGGCTGATTTTCCCGGTTGACCTGATGCCGGAGGCTGTGCAGTTTTTGAGTTTTTTTCTTCCCTTGACTGTTGCAATTGAGTTTTTGCTTTCAATTGCCGTAAGGGGAGAGCAGATTTTTTCCCTTTTGTTTCCATCTCTTTACTTGCTTGTGTTTGGTTTTGCTTTGCTTTTTCTTTCAAACATTAAAAGATAAAAGAAAAAGGGTTGAAGAAAACGGGGCGGGGCTTTTTTTGCCCCTGAAACATTTTTTTTCTTTATGCCGGCGTCATGCTTACCCCGACCGGCTGCTGTAGTCCTCTGTCCACTTCGACTTTCCATCCCATTGTCTGGTAGCCTGGCGCCCTTATTTTGAATTTATAGAAGCCCGGCTTAACCCGGATTTCCGCGTTTCCGTTGGTGAAACTGTGTGTTTCTGCGTTTGGGAAGGCGCTGCTTGTTATTGCTGACACTCCAAGCGAACTGAATTCGCTTTCAGTGATTGCTTCTACCATAATTGTTCCTTCAGCCACTAGCTTGTCATTTAATAGGTTGTCTTTTTCGTTGATTGTGAATACCAGCACTGGCCCAGGGGTTAGGTTTACCCCGACTGGCTGTGTTTCACCGGCTTTTACCTGAACTTTCCATCCGATGTCCATATGCCCCGGCGCTGTCACTTTGAACATATAGTATCCTTCTTTTGTGGTTATTTCTGCCCAGCCGTCCCTGAAAGCGTATTTTGGGTCGTACTGGAAATCTGTCTTTGTAATTTTTTCCACTGTTGCCCTGTTGAATGTGTCTTCATCTATTTCTTTCAGCCTTATTTCCCCTGAGGCAACTGGTTTGTCGTTTCTTAGGTCGTCTTTTTCGTTTACTGAAAACCTTAAAACCCCTGTTTCTTGGCCCGGAATCGGGATTGGCGGTATTTCAGTGCATCCAAGCGCAAATACTGATAACGCAAGTATTGCCGCTACGGCTATTTTCATGTGCATATTTTTTTTCCTCCTTTAAAAGTTTCAATAACAGCCTGCTAAAAGTTTCAATAACAGCCTGCTAAAAGTTTCAATAACAGCCTGCTAAAAGTTT
>CAYTYC010000011.1:25978-42600 GCA_964442255.1 uncultured archaeon
CAATAACAGCCTGCTAATACTAACTTATTGAATTTTATGTTATTTAAAGCTATGGTAAAAGGGCATCTGTTAACCGAGTCAAATGAAGCCGCGAGGCAGAGTTCTGCCGCTCTTGAGCGGCTGGTGAATGCCGTCTCGCGCGGCTTTTAAGGGAAACATTGCAGGAAGCCATAAAGTGCCGGCGTTCCCGGGCGCCAGGAATCTATTTTGTTTAACAACCCAAAGAAATCCGCTGCCTTCAGGCAGTGGTAACGTAAAATGCCAGTAAAAACCCCCTTGTTTGGGCTTTTTTGCGCCGGGGTCACGGCTTTCCCCGTCATTCAACGAACTTTTCCTTTTCTTTTTCCTTTTTAAATCCTTTAATTCCCCTTATTGTTATGCAGGATTCCTTTGAGCCAAGGAAAGAGCTGCAGTGCAGGCTCTACAAATTTCTTTTGGAGAAATACTCTGACGCAATAAATGCCGAGGAAAAAAAGACAATCGGCGAGGTTAAATCCCTGATTAGCCCCGATGACCTGACTGTGCAAACCCTTCTTTCTGACCTGAAGCCTGAGGAATACTCTTTTCCCGGGGATTACCTTCCAACCCTTAAAAAGGTGTTTGAATTTATTGCCTCTGAAATCCAGTTTGTTGAATCCGGCCTGGGCCTGAACTTCTGGCTTTCCCCGAAAGAAATTTTTTCCCTTAAGGTTTCCGATGACAGCGATTTGGCTGTTTTGCTTTGCTCTTTCATGTCCGCGTTGGGGGATGAAAACGCGTTTGTTGTGGCAAGCGAACTTGAAGACCTTTCCACTCATTCTTTTGTGATAACCGAAGTGGAAGGAAATTTTTTTCTCCTTGACCCAAGCCAAAGGCATTCTTTTGAGGAATTTTCCGGCGACAAAACACGGGTAATGCTGAACTATTCGTTTAAGGGCTCCAAAATCAGGCGCTTTATTTACAAATTTAATGCCGAAGAGTACGAGCAGTTCGCGCAGGATTAATCAGAACCTGCGGTTCCGCGAAGCGGGTTTTGATGAAACTTTTATCAAAAGTTTCTCCGGTACCTCTCTTAAGGATGAGAACTTTCCTTTTACTTTGGGGTGAACGCGTCATGCGGGCAGTTGTTTGCGTCCTTGTTTGCCGGAATTTTTTCATTGTTTCTTGAGTAGCCACAAAAGCCTTTTCTTTCCATGTCTCTCCGAAAATGCCGGCACAAAGAGCAGGTCGGCATTCATTTCACCTTTGCTTTAAGGGAAAGCCTTTTTTTTCTTGCAAGAATTCCCGCAACAACCAAAACAATTCCCATAACCAAAACAGGGCTTGATTCTGCTGCATTTACTGTTCTTTGTTGCCCAAGGTAAACCCTTTCTTCCGCGTGGTTGTTTGAAGTGTTTTCCTCCCCTGCAAGAGCTGGAACCATTACTCTAAAGGCGTAGTAATCGCGTTCAATGTCCGCAATTGCTGAACTTAAGTCTACGGGGTCAAATGGAATTTGGGTAGTTTGCTGTGCAGGCAACAAGAAACTTGGTTTGGTGCTTGAATGTTTTTCCTGGTTGGTTGTTGAATCCATTATTTTCAAGATAATGTCAACTGTTTTGTCTTCATCCGTGTGGTTTGTCACATCCGCGTTTACGTTCACCGTGCTTTCTGTTCCAACCGTGCCTCCTTGTGAATCCCGTACAACCACGGAATCAACGCTTAAAGCATCCGTGAAAGGGCAGGGCTCCTCGCTTTCGCACAAAAAATAGACTTCCTGGCTTCCTGGAATTCCTTCGCTCCACACAATGCAGGGCCTGCCCGAACTGTCGCATTGAAGCAATGCGTCCCCCGGCAGTTCTTGAGTTGAAAATTGTTCTTCTTCTCCCCACTCTCCGCCTGTTTGTGTTTTAAAAAAAACCGTATTTTCATTGTCGCCGTTAGTCCAGGCAGTATAGACCTTGCCGTTTGGGCAGATGCACATCGCTGTCCTGTCTTTGTCCAGCAGGCTTTCAAGAGCGGATTCATTTATTTGCAGGCCTTGTTCTTCATAGTTTGTCCAGCTGTTTTCCGTTCCTTCGGATTCTTTTATTATGTGTCCGTCCCCTGAAGCTTTTTGCCTCCAAACAATGTACGGCTTGTCATTTGAATCCAGGCCAAATGAGAGCAGGAACCCTTTTGTTGAAGCGGGGGCTATGTGCCAGATTTCATTGTCTCCGTCATCCGGTTTTGGTTTCCATTCGCTTCCGTTCCAGTAAACATAATGGATGCTCTGCTCTTCTGCAACGCTTCCTTCAGCCCACGCAAGGCGGGGGTAATTTGTTGAATCGTAACCAAGTTTTGGCAGGTAGCTTGTCTTCTCGCTGCTGGACACCAGTGAGTCTCCTAAAGGAGTCCATTGCCCGCTGGCTGCATCCCAATATTTGTAATAAGTGGATTTGTATGTTTTGGGGCCGATTGTTCCAATCCATGCAACGCCAATCTTTGTTCCGTCAGCGCTCACGCTGACATCTGGTTCCTTGACTTTTTCGTCGGAAACCACGTTTTTGCACCCTTCTTGTCCGTCTTCGGGCATCTCCTCCCAACCGGTTTCGCCCCATGTTTTTGCGCAAATTCCTTCGCCTTGGTCGCTGTAAACAACCAACGGCCTTTCCTGCCCCCCTTCTTCAAAAAAAACAAGGCTTGGCGGATCAACTTCCACGTCATCGTAAATTTCCCCGACAGTGCCTAAGTCCTTCCATTCACTGCCATTCCAATAACCAAATCTAACCGCCCAGTCGCCTTCCCCGATTGAATCCAGGTAAGCAACCCCCGGGTTGTTTTCCGAGTCAAATTCAAATGAAGGAAGATTTAATGAACCGGCCGCAAAGCTGACTGTCTTGTTTTCAAAGCCTTCCTCGATTGTGCACCAATAGCCGGAAACCGTTGAAAAAAGCAGTAAAGCAAGTAAAGCAGTCAGCAGGGGCTTAAGCATTTTTTTTCACACGTAATCCTATTCTTTTCCCTGAATAAAAACCTTTTCTTTTCCTTTCCGGCTTAACTTATTAAATTCTTTCTTCCTCTTTTAATCAGCCTTTTTTGGAAACCCTGCAAAGCCTTCGGCTTTTGCGGAGCCGCGTGAAGTGTGGCTTCACGTGGAGGCTGGCGAAAAAAAAACGGTTCAGCCACATTTTTTTGGAGGAAAAAAAAGGCCGAAAAAAACGGGTTTGGGAGTGAAGAAAAAATGGTGAAAATCGCGATAAACGGATTCGGAAGGATTGGAAGAATGGTTTACCGCGCCGCGCTAAACCAAACGGATTTGGAAATAGTTGCGGTAAACGACTTGACTGACGCAAAAACTTTGGGGCATTTGCTGAAATATGATTCAGTTCACGGAGTTTTAAGGGAAGAGGTGAAGGTGGAAGGAAATTCCCTGAAGGCAGGCGCACAGGAAAGCAGGGTGCTGAAAGAGGCTTCCCCGGAAAAGCTTCCCTGGAAGGATTTGGGTGTGGAGGTTGTTTTGGAGTCCACAGGGGTTTTCAGGAAAAAAGAGGACGCGGAAAAGCATTTGAAGGCAGGCGCAAAAAAGGTTGTCCTCTCCGCGCCCGCAAAGAGCCCGGAAATTCCTTTCGTTGTATTGGGGGTGAATGACGAGGCCTTAGAGAAAGAGCCTGAAATTGTTTCAATGGCTTCCTGCACAACCAACTGCTTTGCGCCTGTCGCAAAAATTTTGGAGGAAGAATTCAAAATCGTTTCCGGGCTTATGACCACAGTGCATTCCTACACAAACGACCAAAGGATTCTGGACCTTCCGCACAAGGATTTGCGGAGGGCGCGTGCAGCCGCCCTTTCAATCATTCCCACGACCACGGGCGCGGCGAAGGCCGTGGAAAAAGTCATTCCATCCCTGGAAGGAAAACTGAACGGCCTGGCTTTAAGGGTTCCAACCCCGAACGGCTCAATAACTGATTTTGTCTGCGAAACCGAAAAAAAGCCGGGCGCTGAGGCAGTGAACAACGCGTTAAAGTCCGCCTCTGAAGGAAAGCTTAAGGGAATAATGCAGTACTCCGAGGAACCGCTGGTTTCAGTGGACATAATCGGAAACCCGCATTCCTGCATTGTGGACGGCTTGAGCACAATGGTTGAAGGCAATCTGGTGAAAACGCTTTCATGGTATGACAATGAATGGGCTTATTCACTCAGGCTGACTGAATTAATGAAAAAAGTTTCCGGTTAAAGAGGAGTGAAAAATGGCTTTGGAACCCCTTCCATTAAACCAGGTCAAGGGAAAAACCGTTGCCCTCCGCCCTGACATTAATTCCGCGGTCGTGGATGGAAGGCCTTTGGAGTCCCCGCGCATTTCCGCGCACGCGAAAACCCTGGTTTCCATTTCTTCCGCCGGCGCAAAAACCGTTGTTCTCGCGCACCAGGGAAGAAAGGGGCAGGAGGACTTTGTTTCACTTTCCGGGCATGCTTCCCTTTTGGAAAGCCTTTCAGGAAAAAAAATTGAATTCATCGCAAAGGAAAAGGAATTGTTTGAAAGAATTCCGTCCCTTAACTGCGGGGAAATTTTGCTTTTCGAGAACATGCGTTTTTTTGAATGGGAGGAAAACGAAAAAAGCCCGGAGGAGCACTCCAAAAACCCTTTCATCCAAAGGCTTGCCTCTCTCACGGATTTCTTTGCCTTGGACGGCTTTTCCGTTGCCCACCGCTCACATGCTTCTGTTGTGGGCTTAATTCCGCTTCTTCCTTCTTTTATGGGCCCGGTTTTTGACTCGGAATTCAGTTCCCTTTCAGGGCTGTATTCCTCTGAGGGAACCCGCCTTTTAATTCTCGGGGGGGCGAAGCCCAAGGACTCCCTGAAGGTGCTGAAAAACATTCTGGAAAAGAATTCCGCGGCCAAAGTCCTTTTGGGAGGGCTTTTCGCCGAGCTTTTCCTTAAGGCGCAGGGCTTTTCATTGGGGGCAAAGGAAAAATTTTTTGAGGAAAAGGGCTTCAACGAATTTGTGGGGCCGGCAAAAAAGCTTTTGGATTCGTTTGCCTCAAAGCTTGAGCTGCCCGTGGATTTGGCTTTTGAGGCAAACAATGAGAGAAGGGAATGCAGGGTGGAAGACCTTCCCGGGAATTACATGGTAAAGGACATAGGCTCTTTAACCGCCTCAAAGTTTGAGAAATTTGTTTCACAGGCTGACTTCATTTTCTGGAACGGCCCTTTGGGCGTGTTTGAGGAAAAAAACTTTTCTTTTGGAACCAAAACCGTTGCCGAAGCCGTTTCCTCCTCCAAGGCGTTTTCCCTCATAGGCGGAGGCGATACGGCAACTTCCCTGGAAAAGCTCGGCTTTGCTTTTTCAGATTTTTCTTATGTAAGCCTTTCCGGGAAGGCCGCATTGAAGTTCATTGCGGGGGAAACCCTTCCCGCACTTGAAGCCCTCAGGGAGGCAAAAAATGCATAAGCCCCGGATGTTCAGGCTTGCGCGGAAGGATTTGCCTTCTTACCTCGGCTGGCTCGCAAAAAGGCATGAATTGTTTGTTCCCACAGAGAAACTGAACGGCGGCAGCAGCTTCGAGCCGTTCACCGGCCAGGAACCCGGGCTTGACTCGCTTACCAGTTACCCGATTAAAAAGTTTTTTTTGCCCCCAAGGGAACAACTTCTCCAGTTCAGGCGGCAGAGAAAAAATTTTTCATCCAAAAGCCTTTCCGAAGCAAAATCAACGGTTTTGTTTGGCGTCAAAAGCTGTGACTTAAGGGATATGCTGAAGCTGGACAACGTTTTCCTTGAACAGAAACCGGTTGACCCGTATTACGGGGAAAAAAGGGAAAAAACTTTTTTGATTGGCTTGGACTGCCTGGAGGCGGATGAACACTGCTTTTGCACTTCTGTCGGCGCCCACATTCCCACAGGTTTTGATTTGATGTTCTGGAGGAAGGGAAAGGATTTTTTCATTGAGCTCGGTTCGGAGAAAGGAAAAAGGCTTATCTCCCCGCACATGAAGAAAACGGCTTACACTAAATTCCACCCGAAACAGGAATGCAAAGTGAAACTGAAGTTGGCGGACCTCACAAACAATTTGCGCTCCAGCTTTGACCACCCTTACTGGAAGGAACTGGAGGAAAAGTGCCTTGGCTGCGGAACCTGCACGCAGGTCTGCGGCTGCTGCTACTGTTTTTTCATGGAAGAGCACTCCCTCCCCAACTCCAAAACCTCGGTCCGGAGACGGGAATGGGATTCCTGCATGCTTGCGCAGTTTTCGGAGGTTGCCGGCAACCACGTGTTCCGTGAATCCAGGGCTTCGCGCCTGAGGCAGAGGATTTTCCACAAATTTGTGTGGTTTGAGTCAACTTACGGTGAAATTGGCTGCACGGGGTGCGGGAGATGCAGCAGGGAATGCACTGCCCGCATTTTTATTGAGGACATCCTCAAAAAACTTGGGGAAAAAGGGGGAAAAAAATGAACCCGTATGCGCCTGAAAAAGCCAAAATATTGAAGGTGAAGGAGGAAAACCCTTCCATTAAAACCTTCACCGTGCGTTTTGATTCAGGGAAAAAACAGGAAAATTTTTCCTTTCTTTCCGGCCAGTTCGTTGAAGTTTCAGTTCCCGGGGCAGGGGAGTTTCCCTGCTCAATTTCTTCTTCTCCTTTCAGGAAAAAATCCTTTGACTTGACTGTTTCACTGCAGGGAAGGGTGAGCGAAAAAATGCATTCCCTGAAGAAAAATTCGTTCATCGGGGTCCGCGGCCCGTATGGAAACTCTTTTCCCGCCCAAAAACTGAAGGGAAAGCATTTGAACATTGTTGCCGGCGGACTGGGGCTTGCGCCTTTGCGCTCAGTAATCCAGTATGCGTTGGACGAGAAAAGGGAGTTTTCTTCTTTGAACATTTTCTTCGGCGCCCGCTCACCAAGGGAACTGATTTTCAGGAATGATTTAAGGCACTGGAAAAGTTTGAAGGACGTGAATGTTGTGGTTACGATAGACAAAAAGGACCCCGACTGGAAGGGCTGCACCGGGCTGGTGGCAGACGTTTTAACCCCTAAAACCCTTCCAAAACAGAATTCCCTTACCTTGATTTGCGGTCCCCCGCGCATGATTGACTGCACAGCCAGGCAGCTCCTCTCCTACGGTTTTTCCGACAGGGAAATGTTTGTTTCCCTTGAAAGGTTAATGCATTGCGGGATTGGAAAATGCAACCACTGCGCGGTCGGCGAGCACCGGGTTTGCGTGGAAGGGCCCGTGTTTTCGTTCCATGAAATGAAGAGGTTTCCGCATGAAGAATAAACTTTTTAAAAAAAAGTTTAATCAAAAGAACCTTTTTGAGAAAAAGGTTCATCAAAAAGCAGGCGGGAAAGTGCCTTACGGCAATAATAAAAAAAAGAAACTGCGTGCAGGCTTTTTTTCCTTCACCGGCTGCGAGGGATGCCAGCTCACTGTTCTTGAGGCTTTGCAGGAGCACCCTGAACTGTTAAAGCTTTTCAGTGTTGAATACAACAAACTTTTAAAGGACTGCAAACTAAAAGGAACTTATGGCGTGGCTTTTGTGGAGGGCAGCATCTCCAACAAGGAAACATTAAAGAAAGCGCAGGAAGTGAGGAAAAAATCCCGTTACCTTGTTGCATTGGGCTCCTGCGCAACCAATACCTGCGTGAACGGCTTCCGAATGCGGGTTCCGGCTGAAGTGAGGAAACAGATTGAAAGGGAGAGGGGCGGAAAAAAAGATTTCGGGGTTTTTCCACTGAAAAAATTTGTTGAGGTTGACTTTGAGTTAAGGGCCTGCCCGCCGATAAAGGAAGAGCTCATTGAATTCATTTCAGATTTTTATTCAGGGATTAAGCCAATTGAACGCGACTTTCCTGTGTGCAAGGAATGCAAGGAAAACGAGAATGACTGCGTTTTCCTGCGCGGAATTCCCTGCCTTGGCCCAATCACCCGCGGAGGATGCAATTCCGTGTGCGTGAATGAGGGCGCCCAGTGTTTTGGCTGCAGGGGATTAAGCAGGGAAGCCAATCTTCCCCGTTTCAGGGAACTCTTAAAGGAAATCGGGCTCTCTAAAACGGAAGTAAATGAGCTCTTGAATGAGTTCAGCGCTGAAATGGGGCTGAAAAAAGGTGAGCGGAACAGGGTTAGGCAGGGCGGAGGAAAAGGGGGCTGAAAAAATGAGCGAAACATGGTTGAGGCAGAGGAAAAAGGGCTGAAAAAAAATGCATAACCTTGATTTAAGCATCACCGGTTTAAGCAAGGTGGAAGGGCACGCTTCCCTCACCGTAAAGGTGCGGAACGGAAAGGTTTTGAAAAGCAGGCTGGAGATAGAGGAGAACAGGAGGTTTTTTGAGCAAATGTCCGTGGGAAAGGACTTTAAAACCTTGCCTGACTTCATGTCCCGAATCTGCGGAACCTGTTCTCCCGCGCATTTTCTCACAACACTTGAGGCTGTTGAGGACGCATTCAATGTGAAAATCTCGCGCCAAACTTTGGTTTTAAGGCACCTGATTGAATTCGGAATGTACATCCGCGACCATTCCCTTCACTTGCTTATTTTTTCGCTTCCCGATTACCTTGGCAAAAAATCTATTTTGGATTTTAAGGGTCGGGAGCACGAGTACCTGCATTTGGCGATGCGCCTCCAGAAGCTTGGCTCCAACTTAAGCAGGCTTGTTGCAGGCCGCGCACTCCACCCAATAAGCGCAAGGATTGGAGGGTTCAGGAACTTTCCTTCGGAACAGGAAATTGATGCTGTTCTCAAGGAGCTTTTGAACGGAAGAAAAGACGCCTTGAAACTGATTGACTTGTTTAGTTCCTTCCATTACGTTTGCCACCAGCCCACCGTTTACTCCGCTTTGGTGAACAAGGATTACACTTTTCTTGAGGGAAAGATTTGCGCGTCCACAGGCCTGTGCATTAATGAGCGCGATTACCTGAAGCATTTGAAGGAAAAGGTCGTGCCTTACTCGAACGCAAAGCAGTCCGAACTGCAGGGAAAAGAGTTTTTGGTTGGCGCGCTTTCCAGAATGAACTTGAACCAGAAATCCCTCCACAAGGGCACAGGAAGGGTGATAAAGGAAAAGAAAATCAAATTGGTGTGCTTTTCCCCTTTTTCCAACAACTTGGCGCAGGCAATTGAAGTCTTGCATTGCCTGGATTGCGCCGTTGAATTGCTTCGCTCCCTGAAAATCCGGCAGGAAAAAATCCCGGAATTTAGGCCCCGCGCAAAGGAAGGAATAGGCGTAACCGAGGCCCCGCGCGGAACCCTCTATCACGCCTACAAATTCAATGCTTTGGGAAAGGTTTCCGGCGCAAACATTGTTGTTCCCACCGCACAGAACGCGAAAAACATTGAGAAGGACGTGAAGCTTTACCTCTCTTATTTAACCGGATTAAAGAAGAACAAAACTGAAATCCGCACCGAATTGGAGAAGTTGATCCGCGCCTATGACCCCTGTTTTTCCTGCTCAACGCACTTTTTGAAGATGAAGTGGGTTTAATTGATTCCTTTTGCTTGGCGGGCTTTCGATATATTTAAATTAGATTTATCCAATTTAGATTATTGGGTAATAAACTGGTTTTAGGTGAATGGAAAAAAATCAAAAAGTATGCCGGCCAGTGGGTTGCGGTTTGCAGAAATAAAGTTATTGCCCACGGGAAAGACGGCAAAACGGTTTACAGGGAAGCACTCCGTGCCTGCAGTGCTCCTCGGATTTTCCAAGTGCCTGATGAATCAGACGAAGTGTACCTTTTATGGTTTTAGTTTTTGACTACCACCAGATAGGCAAACGGTTTCTTCCAATAATTCCAGTCAAAATTGGGGGTGGCGGCATTAAGCTGATTGAAACGGAAGCGTATGTTGACTCTGGGGCCGGTTTTTCGGCTTTCCATACTGCCATTGCAGAACTTGCCGGTATTGATTACAAAAAAGGGGGGCTCGTTTATCCAAAGGTAACAGCCGGGCACATTAAGGCGCATAAAGTGGCTGCTGAGCTTGCCATTGGAAGCACTAAATTTAAATGCAGTGTGCTGTTTTCCAAGGGGCTAATGACAAGGTTTAACCTGCTTGGCTTGAAGGGAGTTTTCGACAATTTCAAACTAACGTTTGACAACAAAAAGAAGAAACTAACGTTTGAAGAAAACTAATCAGCTGATCTTTCCCCCAACCCGCTTCACAAAAGCAAATCCAAAAAAAACAGAAAAAGCGGTTGATTCCTGCAGCGGGAACCAGCCTGATTCAAAAGGCAGTTTTTGCTTTACCACCAGGCCATTGGCGCTGTTCCGATGAGTGTTCTCTCAAAGGAAACTTTTCCCCATGTCAAGTCGTCTTTAAAGCAAACAACCTGTGGCTCCCAATTGTCGCTTCCGCCGCCAAAATTCACTCTTTGCTTGTCTATGAGTGCCCTTGGAACAATTTTTTGCTTGTCAATTAAAACCTTTGTTCCGCCGCTTGTTTTTCCCCATATAACGTCGTCAGAGCTGCTGGCATGCAAGCCAACTGCCGCAAAAGCAAGCACTGCAGCAATTATCCCAATTAAAACCAAGTTCTTCATGGCCCAAACCTCCTGTAGTATTGAAAGGATTGCTTTAATTAGTGCTTAACCCCTAAAGCTTTTCCAGCGCCTTTTCCACTTCCCCCAGCGCTTTCTTTTTTTTCCACTCCACAGGGACTCCGATTATCTTCAACCCCTTTAATTCCCCCAGCTTTTCCTTCAGTCCCAAATATAGCCCGAAATCAAAGTCATGCATGGAGGTGCGGTTCAAAAAATCAAAGCCCTTCAAAGAATCAAAAACGCGGACTTCTTTCAATCCCTGCACTGCATCCAGTATTACCACTTTCCCCCAGTCCTCCACTTCATCCAGTTCCCGGGGCTCCTGCACTTCCCTTACTTCAAACCCTTTTTTCTCCAGTTCTTTCCCCAGCTCCAAAGCAATTGAATCCCCTTTAAGCAGGGGATTCCCGAACACAAGCACTTTGCGCTTCATCCAAATAATCTTTTAAGGACTTATCCATTTTAACTCTTACATGTCCCACAGGAAAGGCGTTTTCCTTGCATTTCTTGCCGCATTGGTGAGCGGAGCCTCAATTTTCCTGAATTCCTTTGCTGTCCAGCCTTTTGACCCTTTTTTGTTCACTTCCCTGAAAAACGTTCTGGTTGTCGTTCTTCTCTTTGCAGTCTTCCTTTTCCTGAAAGATTTGAGCTCATTTAAGCTCCTTAAAAGAAAACACTGGCTCCAGCTCGCGTTAATCGGTTTAATCGGCGGAAGCATTCCCTTCCTTTTATTCTTTTACGCGTTGTCCCTTACGACAGTGGTTAACGCCGCCTTCATTCACAAGCTCTTGTTTTTGTTTGTGACAGCCCTTGCGGTTGTGTTTTTGAAGGAAAGGTTCAGCAAAAAAATCTTTTTTGGGGCGGTTCTCCTGCTTTCCGCAAACATCCTGCTTTTCGGGATAAATGTCGTGCAGTTCACCTTCATTGACCTCTTAATTCTAACAGCCACCGTTTTCTGGGCGGCTGAAAACGTGATAAGCAAGCGCGTTTTAAAGGAGCTTTCCGGGCTGCAGGTGGCTTTCGGGAGAATGTTTTTCGGTTCGCTTTTCCTTTTTGGGTTTCTTTTTTTCACCGGAAGAATTGAACTGATTCCTTCACTTTCCCTTTCCCACTTTTTTTGGGTTTTCCTGACCGCGGGCTTCCTCTTCGCTTACGTTCTTTTCTGGTACTCCGGCCTGAAGCTCATTCCCGCCTCAACCGCGGCCTCAATCCTTTTAATTGGCCTTCCCGTTACCGCAACCCTTAACGCGGTTTTCCTTGGAAAAAGCATTCTCCCTCTGCAGGCCCTTGCTTTCCTTTTGTTGTTCCTTGGAATAACTTTTTTCCTTTCCCCGCAGAAAAATTTTTCCTCCCTTAAAACCAAACCCTTTGGTTGAACCCATGAACGGACTGGAGTTGTTCGGAAAGTTTGCCTTCAGGCCCAACCAATTGAAGTACTGCGGCGAGGAAGGATTTTGGAAGCATTTCCTCCAGTACCTGAATTCCGGTGAAACTGAAGAAAACCTGCGCTCAAAAATGAAATCCTTTCCTGTTGCCTTCCCTTTTCTTTCCCTTATCGCAAGAAAAAACTGCGCGGAAGATTTTTTGGATGAAAGGGTTGTGGAGGCCTACTGGATTGGGAACAGCCTTTTGGAGCAGGTTAAGGCAGAGGACAT
Organism: uncultured archaeon; assembly: GCA_964442255.1. GTDB lineage: Archaea > Iainarchaeota > Iainarchaeia > Iainarchaeales > 1-14-0-10-31-34 > CAYTYC01. The sequence continues at coordinate 38,099 of CAYTYC010000011.1, forward strand.
CAACAAACTGGTTTTGAATGAGCTTACAAAGAATGAATCCCTGCAGGAAAACATCGCACAGGAAATAGCCAAAAAAATCCCTTTTTCCGCCTTTTCCCACCATTCCCTGCACGTTTTTTTGCTCCATGCAGCCTCCGGAACCGAGCCCCGGATGGCTAAGCACCTGGATTCCTGCAGAATTTCCTGGGGCGAGGTTCTGAAGGTTAAGGGCGAAACCCGGATGGCTAAGCACCTGGATTCCTGCAGAATTTCCTGGGGCGAGGTTCTGAAGGTTAAGGGCGAAAAGGCCACAGTTCTTTTCAATCCCATCTCCCGTTCAAACGGAAAATTCCTGCTTTCAGAGCCAAAGGAAAAAGAAATTGCTGTCCCAAAGGAATTCAGCCTTCAATTGGAGAGAGGCGATTTTGCTGCCTTTCACTGGAATACTGCGGCGGTAAAGCTTTCCCCAAAGCAATTAGCGAATTTAAAAAAGTACACGGAACACAACCTGAAAGCAGTGAACTCATTTTAGCGGCTTTTTCTTTTTGAGTGCGTTCAAAACCTTTGCAGTCTGCCTTTCATCCTCTTTGCTTAGCTCTTCAATCACTATCCTGCCTTTGAGCAAAACAAAGCTTCCCTTCCTCGCGCCAATAAGGTTTTTTGCCTCGATAAGCTGTTCCCCGAACCTTACCAGTGCAATTCCTTCCCTTTCTTCAGCCACTTTTCCCGGGAGAGTGAGGCACATGCTAAAAGAAAGGCTGAATCAGTTTATAATGTTTATTTATTTTTCAGAACCCTTATTTTTTCCACCCATAAACAAATTCATCAACCCTTTGGCTTGCATTTTCATTCCCGGTGCCCCAATCGAACGGCTTCAAATCCGGAATACTCCCTTTCTTTTTCTTTTTTCCTTTTTTACGTCTTCTGCGTATTGTTTTTTTGTTTATCTTCTTGCCCCCATTAAGTGTTTCAGCAGTTTGGCTTAAACCTGTGGGAGGGGGGCGGATTTCCTTTGAAGGCCTGGGGCGGGGGCGGAGCGCGGTGCGGCCTCTTTTTCCGGGGCGCAGCACAGGCTTTGGTTATGTAGAAGTTGAGGGTGTTTTTTTGCTGTTTTCCTTGCCCTTTTCCCAAATATTCAATGACTTGCCGCGGGAAAACCCTGTGCTTGCCGACTTAAATTAAGTTTTGGCTATTTAATGGTTTACTCCAGCACAATCGCCGGCTTCAATGGGAAAGCCCCGGAAGCCTTTTTTTCCTTGCTTTTTTCCGCTTTCTCCACTTCCGCTTCGCACCCGAACTCTTTTCCGATGAATTCCGACGCATTTTGCAGGAGCCTGAATTCATCCACTTTCTCAAACCCTTCCAGTTCGTTCACTTTCTTCATCACCTGCTGCAAAAAGCCCTGCATTTCTTTCCCTCTTTGCTTGAACTGCTTTTCCTTCATCAGCTTTCCCATGGCTTCCCTGAACCCCGGTTTTTCTTCCCTTTCCCCCATTTTCTTCACTTTTTCCAATGCCTTCCACTTCCATTCCGGCGCAACAATTATTTTTGCCTTTTTGAACTTCTTTCCCTTCAATAATCCCTTAATGTAGTTGACGTCCTCCAAAACCCCTTCAATTAATTCCTCGCCTTTCTCTATCCCCGGGTTTTCTTTTACATTAAACCCATTCATTTTTTCGGCGGAAACCAGGCTTTTCTTCTTTAAAACCGAATGCCACAATTCTTCAGCCAAATGCGGGGCAAACGGAGCCAAAGCCTTCACCCATTCCTCCGCCAATTCCCCTGCCAATTTCCTGTTTCCCCCTCCCCTTCTCCTGTACCAGGCGAAAAATTTGGGGAGGCCGAAGAAAACGATTTCAGCTGAATTCCTTAAATCCATTTCCTCCATTTTTTCCGCAAATTCCTGCAGCCTTTTTTCCGCCTTATATTTTAACCATTCATCAAGCCCGCTGTCCTTTGGGCCCTTCACCGTGAGGGCGTTCTCCAGCGCGTTGGCAAGCCGCTCCAGAGCCTTCCTGTATTTTTCCGCCGCAACAGAATCAAATTCTATGTCCGCGAAAGGGCTTCCCGCATGGCAGTAGTACAGCCTTAACGCGTCCACGGAAAACCTTTCCGCCAAGTTGTGCAGGCTTTCCGCGCCTCCCTTGCTTTTGCTTATCTTTCCGCTTTTTCCCGTAACCCACCAGTTCACGAAAATTCCCTTTGGCCAGTGTTCTTTTCTCATCACAGCCACGTGGTTAAACAGGAACACCGGGAAGTGCACGGTTTTGTGCTCTTTTCCCCCAAGGTTGATGTCCAATGGATGCCAGTACTCAAACTCTTTTTTCACTTCCTCAACCACTTTCCTTTTTGCCTTGCTTTTCTTTACAATGTCCCCGGTTTTCCCTTTCCCCAAAAACACGTAGTCAAAGAATTCCTCAGTCAAATGCTTTTCCCTTAATTTCCCTGAATTCACGTAATTTGAGAAGGTGTAAGCCAGGGGATACAGTGTTGAGTCCGAAATTGGTTCAATTATCCATTTTTCGTCGAACGGAAATTTTGTGCCGAGCCAGTTTCCCTGCCTGACGCATGCCCTGTCCTTGAACCAGTCCAATACCCCGGGAAGCTCTTTTTTGTACTGTTCCGGAAAAATTTTCATTTCTTCCGCGTGCTTTTTTGTTTTTTCCGTTAACTCCTTGTCGCCGTATTTGATGAACCATTGGTCCGGAATGCTTACAATTACCGCCTCTTTTCCGCACCTGCACACAACCTTTTCGCTGAAGCCCAGAAGCCTTTCCGCTTTTCCCCTTGAAACAAGCATTCCGATGATTTCTTCCTTGACTTCGCTTATTTTCCTGCCCTTCATTTCCCCGTACAATTCATTTAATGTTCCGGAATGGAATTCTTTTTTGTACGATTCTTCCGTGGCTTTCTCCAGCTCTTCCCTTTGGCTTAAGGAATTTATTTTCATCTGCCCGCAGATTTCCTTTGCCGGAAGTTTCCCGAATCCGGGAACATCGATTAAGGGAACAGGCTCAATTTTTCCCAGTTCTTCCGCGTTCACTCCCTGCTTCTCCAGTTCCTTTGCGTTTTCTTTCGCTTCCTTTAACGCAATGAAGTCCCACGGCGCGTGTGCCGGCACGCCCATCACTATTCCTGTCCCCATGGAAGGCTCAACGAATTCCGAGGGAAGTATGGGAATTTCTTCCCCTGTCACAAGGCTTTTCGCCTTTGCCCCGATTAATTCCTTTGCCTCAACTGTTTTCCCCAAATCCCTTAACCCTTTCCACTGGTATTTCAGCTTTTCAAATGATTTCCTTGGCAGAAGCCATTTTTCCCCCCTGATTTCCGAAACCACCAGCCCCGCTTTCGGGTTAACCCAAAGGTTTGTCACCCCGTAAACTGTTTCCGCCCTTAAGGTTGCTGCAGGCAGAATGTATTCCCCTGCCCTGAATTTAAGAGCAACATACTCCAGTGTTTCCGCGGTTCCGCCCTGCTGCAAATCCGTTTCTGCGGCGTCAATTGCAATCGGGCCGCATTGGGGGCACGCTGGACCAAAATGCGGCTTTTGAACAAGCAAGTCCTTTTCCCTTAATTTTTTGAACTGCCATTCAATGAATTTCCCGTACTCGGGGCCTGTTGTTGTAATAAGCCTGCTTTCGTCAATCAAATACCCGAATTTCCGGAAAAAATCGTTCACGTAAACTTTGCTGAAAAACTCGACAACCTTTTCCGGCTGCTCCAATTCTGAAATCTTTTTTTCGCTTAACCCGTAATCCTTGAGCTGTGCGATTGTGTTTTCCTCTTTTCTCTGCACTTTTCCCGCGTACGCAACTGCAGGCAGGCCTGAAGCATGGAATCCAACCGGGAAGAGAACATTGAATCCCTGCATGCGCTTGAACCTTGTGATTACATCACTGTAAGTGAAGCCGCGCATGTGCCCCACATGCAAAAAGCCTGAAATGCCGGGATAGGCGAATATCAGGAAGAATTTTTTGCCTTTTCCCGGCTTTGCCTCCGCTAACCCCTTTTTTTCCCATTCTTTCTGCCATTTTGCGGTTATTTTCCCGAAATCCAGTTTCATTTAAGAGTTAAAGCAGATAAACTGCTTTAATTGTTTGGGTTTTTGTGTTTGGCTGACGGCTTTTAAAGCAGTTTTTTTTTGCGGGTTTTGGAAGGAGTGGGCAGCCAAATGCAGGCAGAACCCGGGTTACGGGCATGGATGGGTTTTATAAGCATTTTTCAAGCCATTTTTACTTGCGTTTGGCGGTTGTGTTTTATGCTTAAGAGGAAAATTACTAAAAAAAAAGTGATTGAAAAACTGCGGGAAGGCGCGTACATTAAAGGCGCTGTTTTTGACAATAAAGCTTTCCGTAAGGATCTTAAAGCAATAAGATTTGATTTGCGGGATGCGGTTTTGACTGGTGTTCGGATGGATCGTGCGGATTTGCGGGATGCGGTTTTGACTGGTGTTCGGATGGATCGTGCGGATTTGCGGGATGCGGTTTTGACTGGTGTTCGGATGGATCGTGCGGATTTGCGGG
>CAYTYC010000012.1:0-41898 GCA_964442255.1 uncultured archaeon
ATCGGTTCCACTGCCTTCAAACCCCTTTTGCCAGATTATGTTGCCGTTTTCTTGGCTGAGGGCAAAAAATTTTCCTTCCCAGGTTCCAACAAAAACCTTTCCATAGCCCAAAGCAGCAGAAGCCGAAACTCCGGGCATCATTCCATCTGAAGCAATTTTTTTCTTCCAAATGAGGCTGCCATTTATTGAATTCACGGCATAAAAATATCCGTTTTCCGAGCCAAAGTAAACCGCCTCATTCAAAACAGCAGGGGCTGCATGGACCAGGTTGAGCTTGTTTTGGATTACATCAATTTCAAATCTCCACTTAATTGTTCCATTCTCCGGGTTTAAAGCATAAAGGTGACTCGGGTTATGCCCTGCACCATTGTTTTCTGTTCCAATGAACAAAAAGTTTCCGTCAAAAGCGGGGGTGGAATGGATTACTTCTGCTCCGCTCAAGCGCGTTTTCCAAATTAACTCCCCGGATTCTGCTGAAACCGCATAAACGCTTCCTGAATCGTCTCCAACAAAAACTTTTTTGCCAACACAAAGCGGGAGAGAATGCGAAATTCCCTTCTCCGTCTCAAACTCCCACAAAAGGCTTCCGGTTTCTTTGTTTAAAGCATAGAGCAAGCCTTCCTCAATTTTGATTCTGCTTGCTTCTCCATCTGAGCCAGGGGGTTCTTTGTTTGAAGTTACAAAAACTCTTTCTTCTCCTGCACAAATTCCTCTTGGATAAAAACCGTTACGGCTCTCTGAATAACTCCATTTTTCTTCTCCGCTTTCAAGCCCAACAGCAAAAACCTTTTCGCTTGCAAAAAAAACTGTTTTTTCAGAAACCACTGGCCAGACACTATCAAAATTTAGCATTCCAAAATGCCAGATTTCCTTTGCTTCGGAGGGAAGGTTTGAATCTGAAAACCCCGTGCGTGCATTGTTTCCCTGAAAAGTTGGCCAACCAGTTTCAAATTCTGCGGGTGACAATTCTTGTTGCCGTTTTTCTTCTTTTGCATCCTCTTCAGTCTTAACATACGGGCCTTTGTTTTCATTTCTTCCAGTGTTTTCATCAGCAAGGCAGTCTGTGGGGCAGTTATGCGGGCTTTCAATCATGTTGTCGCAGAAGCCGTTCCCGCATTCTGAAGTGCAGTAACCAGCAAGGCTTGTTTCTTCCGGGCTTTTTGCAGGAATCAAGGAAAACCCTTCACAGCATTCCAGGTTTTCGCCAGAACGAACTTCGGCACTTTGGCCAAGGCACTCCTTCCGGGATTCGCATTCAAAAACACAGTTGCAGTCAGGGTATTCTCCGCTTATTTCCCAATGCCCAACACACGCTACATGCGATTCCTTCATACAATATTCTTCACAACTGGTTTCCGAAAGAGGCGATTGCACGCAACCGGCTAAAGCTATCATCAACAAAACACACAAAATCCCCGAATTCATCACAAAAATAAGCATTAAAACTATTTAATACTGTCCCTGCATCTTCTCTTGCTCCTAAAGTCCCCGAATTTTCCTACTTTAGTAGCAAAGCCCCCGCATCTGCATCCCCTGCGACTTTTTTTTTATCGCCGAGGAATCGAGAAACTAACTTGACGAGCCCTGCACTTGCCCCAACCCGGCAATGTTTAATTTAAATGAACGCAATTTTTTGGCTTTCATAATAACCTCAGAATTAAATGGTTTTAAAGAAAATTATTTTTTTCTCTTTGACCCGAAACCGATGCACTTTTTATTATCTGCCACCATAATTGCCATACGACGCCATAATAGGTGACTTCATTATTGCCCGAAAAAACGTGGGCGACGACGCCAATTAAATCATATCGGTTTAAGTAGCAAAAGAAGTGAATTTATGCGAACTAATTTTTTTAATGTAAACTGGCTTTACTGCGTTTGATTAATTTTTTGTATTTTGCGATGAAAGAGAACGATTATACGGGAGAGTATGTAAAGGAAAGCCGCATTAATTAAAAAATAGGGGTAAAAGATTGGCCAACCGCTTATGGCAAGAAACCAGCCGGATATTGAAAACACCAAGGGCATGTCTGAACTCACAAAATTAACGGATAAAAAGAGCAGGGCAGACCAAATAATCCAAATAGCAACTTTCTCTAGGTTGGGTTTCAAAGTCCTTTTAACCTGGCTTTTGTGGTCATGGTTCACTCAAGCCCCAAACTTGTTTTCAGTGCTTCGTCAATTTTGTGCATTGTAGTCGGTCTGAGCGTACCAATTTTCTTTATTACTCTGTCTTCTACGGAAATGCTTCTGATGTGATTGCACAGAACCAAGCCATCTAGTGGAAGGTTCCCTTCACCTTTTTGGACAAAAACTGTGAAGGGGTACTCTTTTTGTGTTTTTGATGTTATTGCAGCAACTATTGTTATAGGGCTTGCTTTGTTTCCCAAATCATTCTGGACAACCAAGCAAGGCCTTGTTTTTCCCTGCTCTGAACCTTTAACTGGTTCCAAGTCTGTTAAGACAATGTCCCCTCTTTTAATAATCATCCAGCCTCGCATCCGCTTCCTGGCTAACGTACTTCATTTCTTCCGCCAGTTCCTTGTCCAACTTTGCCATTTTCTTATACCCTTCAATCATAAGCCTTTCCTTTTCCTTTTTGCTCATGGTTTTTTCTACAACAATTCTGCCGTTCTCTATTTTAACAATCACTTTATCCTTGCTTTTTAGCTTCTCCTTCTCTCTGATTGTTTTTGGCAGAGTAATCTGCCCCCTTTCTCCAACAGTTGTTATACTTTCATACATACAATCACCAACATAACTTTTACATATTAATTCATGCTCAAAACATATTTAAACATGCGCTTACAATTTCTTCTTTATAAATAGCCAAACCCATCTGTAAATAATCACGGGAAAAGCTTTTCCGTCTTTAGTCGTCTCCGGTTTTGGTCTTGAGCGATTGACAATGGTTAAAAAACGAACTATTTATTGTCTCTTTACAAAAAACGGGCAAAAGAATTTTGAAAATTGGTGCTAACACCTACGTTTTTTGGAACAATTACCCCATCATCGCCTAACACATCGGGCAATAACTGGTTAAAAGTTTATGGTTTTTGCTTGTTTCTGGTCTCTTCTGCCAATTCGTTCAATTCTCTCAGGGTTTTGCTGGCAAATTTTTCAAACCCTTTGCCTGGCTCTTCTATCATCAGGCGTTCTTCTTCGCCAAGCCTGAATTTTTCTTCAAATTTCTTGTTTTTCAGGTTTTCCCCGTATTTGAGGTATTTTAGCATGAACCCGGTTTTTTCTATTGCCATTTTCTTTGCTTTTTGTATTGTAATCCCTTTTTTGGCCAGATAGTGCAGGTCGATGATGTCTCTTGCCTTGAATCCTCTTCTTGTAAGCAGGGCTCTTATTTTTTCTGCCGCAATTTCCCTGAGATCGTAACAGTGGAATGTTGAAGCACTGGTGGCCATTGCAGCATATGTTGGGTAAAGGTAGTTGAAGTCTTCAGCATGTTTTTCAGCTATTGCTTTTAGTTTGTGCCTTTCTGGCTCGTGGAATATTTTGTCAACAAAATTCAGTTGTATTTTTATGAATGTTTTTCTTTCCTCAGTGGTTGGCAAGTACCATAGTTTGAATGTTGCAAACCTGTTGCTTCCGCCTAACTGAATGTAGTGCCTGTCTGACTTGACTGGCTTGAATTCCAGAGCCAGTTCTTTTGCTGTTTTTTCAATTATTTCCATTATTTCGCTGATTTCTTTTGAGAGCATTTTCCTTATCTGTTTCTCTGACTTGCCTTCGAACGCTTTCTGTTTTATCCATGTAAAGTCAAGGTCTTCCGAGAAACGATAGTACCCAAAGTATGCTTTGGTCAGGCAGGTTCCGCCTTTGAATACAAATTTTTCTGAAAAATAGTCTGATTTTGAAAGCCGCAACAGCAGGCCCTGCAGCAAAAGGTCTTTTTCAATTAACCGGGTGCTTTTTATTTGGAGTTTTTCTGCCAGCCAGTTTAATGTTTCCTCTTTAATCATTCAAAATTCCTCCAGAATTTTGAATATTTCAAAAAACAGTTTTTTGAAATCATTTCAATTCCTCTAAAACGCTTCTTACTGATTTGCCATAATGCCTTGAGTATTTTTTCATTTTGTTTTTGTCTGTTTCATCTGCCCATTCGATTACATAATCCCTTATCGTCTTATTGCTTTCTCCGGCATATTTTCGTATGTGGATTATGTCAAGGATTGTTTTTTCCAGGTCTGAATAAGGTGTGTTTTTGGTTTTCTTTATTCCGAATCCAAATAGTTTCTTGTTTAATTTCACAAACTTGACTTTTCTCTCCAGAATCTTTATTGGCTTTGCTCGGAATATTTTGTCCGAAACAATGTAATCAATTGTAAAAAACTCATGGGTAATGTTGTTCAGTTTTATTGCGCTCTCCAGCCCAAAATACCAGTTTTTTACTTTTTTGTATTCCATTGCTTTGGAGATTGCTTCGTAAAAGTTTGGGCCGCCTGTTTTGTATTTCCTTTCCTCCACAGTCGGGATGTAGAAGAAACCCCTCACAATTCGCTTTAGGTAGTTGTAGAGATACAGGTATTTGATTGCCTTTTTGTATGGCATGCCAATCTTGGCACACTCCTCTTTTATCCCCTCGCCTGAAATATACCTGTTTTTTCTCAGCAAGAGTTTCCTTACGAAAAGCCCATATTTCATTTATATCACTATTCTATTACTATGATAGAATTATAATATAAATGTATCGGGCTTCAGAAGCAATCTTAGGCTGACAAAACCAAGCAAAACAGTTAGCCCAATTATTCTTTTTCAAATTTTATCAAAGCGTCAATGCCGGCCAGCTGCCATGCTTCCGCTTCTTTTTTCATTTCAGCGAATTGCTTTTTTGTTGGTTTTTTTCGCTTCTTTTTAGCAGGCAGTTTATTTTTTCCTTTTCTGCCGGTAATCCGCCAGCTTGTTTATTACATCATCGTAGGTATCGCCTTTTTTGCCTAACTCCATTAGCCTGTTTCTGGTTTTCTTTTCAAGCTGGATTGTTGTTACCCCGTCACGACTTGGCATTCTTAAAACCTCTTTATCAGCCTTTTGGAAAAAGGCTGGCGAAAAAAAACAAAGCCCGGCTTTGCCTCGCTTTATAAAGGACATTTACTATGGGAACTATTTATGCTCCTGGCGAATTTTTCTTCAAAATCCTGAAACCTGCTACCACAAATATAAAGGGGAATGTGTGCGGTTTCTTTGTCGCCAGTACGAAAGGAGTTTAATTGGCGGTTATTTTTGGAGGGGGTTGAGGTGAGTCATTCTGGCGCACTAAAGACGGGTTACTCAAAAGCAGAAATAAATGCGTTCAAAACGCAAATGTAGACGGAAAAAGATTTGGAATACCTGGAACTTGAAGTTATTGAATAGCTTTGAATAATCAAATTCAGCACGTGGCTTTCCCGTGCTTTTCCGGGTAATCCTGGTGGTATTCCTCTGCCTCAAAAAACTTTCCCGCAGGAACAATCTCTGTCACAATTTTTCCGGAAAACTTTTCCGGTTCCTGCAATTCTTTTTTTGACTTCAACGCCGTCTCTTTCTGCTCTTCGCTGTGGAAAAAAACCGCGGACCTGTACTGCCCCCCCACATCAGGCCCCTGGCGGTTCACCTGCAGGGGGTCATGTATTCTCCAGAAAACTTTCAGCAGTTCTTCAAAAGAAACTTTCCCTGAATCAAACTCGACTTCCACTGCCTCGGCGTGCCCTGTTTTCCCGGAGCAGACTTCCCCATAGGAAGGGGTTTCCGTATTCCCTCCCGTGTAGCCCACCGTAGTGGACAAAACGCCTTCCACTTCCTTGAACGCAGCCTCAACCCCCCAAAAGCATCCCGCGGCAAAAGTCGCCTTTTCTTTGCTCATTTTTCCCCATCCTTTTTGAATTCCAGCGCACAGGAGTTAATGCAGTACCGTTTCCCTGTTTCAGTCGGCCCGTCATTGAACACGTGCCCGAGATGGCTTCCGCACTTCGGGCACTTAACCCCAGTCCTTTTCATCCAAAGGCTTTTGTCTTCCCCTGTTTCCACGCTTCCCTTTTTGGCAGGGGCATCAAAACCCGGCCACCCTGTTCCCGAGTCAAATTTTGCCTTTGAGGAAAAAAGCGTGTGCCCGCAGGCCGCGCAACTGTAAACGCCGTTTTCTTTATTATGCAAAAGCTTTCCGGTAAAAGGAAGTTCGGTTCCCTTTTCACGCAGCACTTTGTACTGCTTCGGTGAAAGCTTTTTTTTGAATTCTTCTTCATTCATTTAATTGCCTCACAGTTTCCTGCTGTCGTAAGCCCAGTGCAAAACAGCCTGCCTCTGCTTTCTCCTGCATTCAAAGTCGCCTTTTTTGCAGTTTTTTTTGATTTGCGCCAAATGCCTTTTGATTGCCTTCCACCTTTTTACCTGCCTTTCATCGTCTTTGCCCCTTCTCCCCAAATAATACCTGCAGTACCACTGAAACCTGGCTCAGAAGCAAGCACCAGTTTTGAATTTAAACCTTCTCCCCAAATAATACCTGCAGTACCACTGAAACCATCCCCTTGGGTCTTCCCAGTAAATCCAGCCCTTTTTTTTCCACACACTCAATGGCTGTGAGGCGTTTAACCCGAAAAAATTCAGTTCCGGGTCGTGTTTTTCCGGGCAAAGCTTTGCCTTTTCAAACCAGTTTTCAGGGAATTCTTTTCCGCAGTCAGTCATATACTTTCCGCCGAACACGCCCAGTGCAAGCATCTGCTTTGGCGTCAGCTCCGGCTTAAACTCCGGGTCAAAGTTTTTTCCCGCCGGTTCGGTTAAATGGTAAACGTAATTTTTCTGCATTTTGTCGTTCACAACGACTTTTTTCTTCATTCAACCACTTAAACGCAGGCCGCCGCGGCCAGGATTCCGTGGACAACAGCCAAAGCCAGGGAAAGCCCAGCCAACCGAATGTGCCATTTAAGTTGAATGCCTGCCTTTCCCTTGTGAATCAAATGCCCGGGTATTGCTGTGGCAAACGCCGGGGAAATTGTTGCAATTCCAAGCCAAAAAACCACGGGCTTTCCCAAAACCAGAAAATACCCTGTCTCCGTTAAAGCCATGCATTCACCTTCAGCTTACGGTGAGGGTTCCCTTCATTCCCTGTTCCCTGTGCCCCGGAACACTGCAGTAAAAAGCGTAATCGCCTTCCTCTGAAGCCGTGAAAAACACGGTTTCCTCTGCCTGGGAGGAAATGATGTTTGTGGAAACACCGAATTCGTCTATCACTAAATTGTGTCCAACCCTTCCCGTGTTCCTGAAAACAATTTTCACTTTTTCGCCTTTTTCAACAGAAATCGTTTCAGGGGAATAGGCAAACTCAAATCCTTCCACCACGATTTCCCTGTCAAAGCTTTCCCCGCCGTTGCCTGAACCGTTTCCGGCAGGAGGCTGCGCGCAGCCCAGCAAAATAAGTGAAGCAAAAAGAAAAAAAGCAGGAAGAAATTTTCTGTGCAAGAAAACCCCTCCTTTACGCCCTCAGGGAAAACAATTTCCTTGAAAGCACGTAATTTTTGTCAACGCTGACTGCGCCGCCTGGAATAAAGTTCTCCAGCCTTGCAAGCAAGGTGGTAAAGCCGACGTATGAAACGCTTATTCCTGCAGCAAACAAAATCCTTTCGGCCGCGACAACCGGAATCAGCAATAACCAGGCTTCAGCAGGCATTGGCACAGTGTAAAGCCAGAGCGTTGAGCCAATTGCATGCGCGGTGAAGGTTGCGCCCAAACTCCTTAAAAACAGCCTTTTGGGGAAAAATTTTGCCGCAAGCGGAATCAGCCAGTACAGGGAATAAAACCACACACTCCCCCCGATTGGGTGAAGCATGAACAAACCCATGCAAACCAACGGAATAATTGCACTCAGATTCCCTTTAACGCTTTTAATCCTGGTTCCAAAGTAAAGCGCCGCAAAAAGCATCGGCGCAAGCCTCATTACATTCACCAGTCCAGGCGTTTTTCCAGTCAGGGCAAAGTTGCCTGCTTCAGCCAAAAGCACTGAAGTCGCGCCAACCACGGGCCCCAAAAAAGCGCCCGCAATAGGCCCAAAGAACTGGAACAAAGTGAAGTACTGCGCGTCCGCGCCGATAACCGAAGAAAAGTTTATCTGGTAGCCTATAAGGGCCAAAACAGAGAACAAAACCAAAAACAAAATTTTTTTTCTGGTGAAAACCTCATTCAACCTCATTATTTCCCTCCCTGGTTAACTACAGTTTACAGGAGAGAAAATGCATAAAAAGCTTTTGCGAAGCCTTCACCAAGCTTTCCTTTTGGATAGTAGGCAGGCAAAACAACCTTTAAAACGTTTTTCTCTCCACTTGCTTTGGAGGCGAAAAAAATGGCTGTATTAAAATGTGATTCCTGCGGTTCAAAAGTTGAAAGCAACAGGTGCTGCGGAAAGCCGATGGACTTAAAGGGCGGAAAGCTGGTGTGCCGGGAATGCGGAAAAGAAGTTGCAGTGAACATGTGCTGCGGAAACCCAATGCACGAGCACGAGCACAAAGAAATGAAAGAAGACGACACAAAATAACTTTTTCTTTTATTTCCCTATTTTTTTAGCCAATAACCGCTTTTAAGGATTGCAAATGCAAGCATTGCTGCGGCAATAAATGAAACAAGTGCCCCATACCAGGCCCCGTGAAGCCCTATAAGGCGGCTTAAAGCAAATGAAACTGAAAGCGATAAAGTCCACATAAACAAAATTATTCCCGCCGAAAGCCCTGTTCTCTTTGCCCCCTGAAAGCCCGCATTATAGATGAAAAGCATTCCGCTGAAACCGTAGCTTAAAGCGACAATTGAAAGGTAAACTGTCCCGATTTCAACTACCTCTGCACTGGAGGAAAACACAGAGAAAACCTGTGCAGGGAAGGAGAGAAAGAAAACTGAAACAATTAATGAAAGAATTATTGCAATCTTTGCGGCAATTGAAATTGTTTCCTTCGCGCGTTCAATGTTCCTTGCCCCAAGGTTTTGCCCTACAACCGAAATTGTCGCGCTCGCCAAACCAATCACAGGCAAAAACGCAAGCGAATCCAGGCGCATTCCAATCCCTAATGCGGCTATTGCAAAAGTCCCGAACGCCCCCACAATGCTCATAAGCAAAACCATTCCGATTGAGGTAATGCTCTGCCCAAGGGAACTGGGCGTGCCTATTGAAATTATTCTGCGCATTATCCCGAAATCAAACCTGAAGCTTTTCGGGCAGAGCTTGATTTTGGATTTATTTGAAACCAAATACAAAATAATCAGCCCTGCACCGATTGAACGCGAAATTACCGTTGCGAGAGCCGCACCCACTATTTCCATTCTTGGAAACCCAAACAATCCAAAGATTAGCACTGCATCCAGCGCAATGTTCAGCACAACCGCAATGAAATTGAATTTTAATGGAGTTGTGGAGTTTCCGCCTGCCTGAAGAATGCCCTGGCCAATGAATCCAATGAAAAGGAATACAAAGCCAATGAAAATCAAATCAGAGTAGGCTTTCGTTAAAGGAATCACTTCCCCAGTTGCGCCCATGAACCCGAATAATGGGGCGGAGAAACTTATTCCAAGAAAAGCGACAACCAGCCCCACGGCCAGTGCAAGCAGAAGGGAGTGTTCGGCAATGTTTCCCGCTTCCTTGATTTTTTTTGCCCCAACCGCATGGGAAACCAATGCCATTGTGCCAATGCTTAGCCCTGAGGCAAGGGCAATGAAAATAAACACCACGGGAAAGGTGATTGAAACCGCGGCCAGTTCCTCCGGCCCAAGCATTCCAATGAAGAAAGTGTCAATGATGTTGAAAGCGGTCTGCAACGCAAACCCGGCCATAATCGGCAAGGCAAAAAGAACAAGCGTTTTTCCAATGCTTCCGGAAGTCAGGTCACGCTCCATCTTCACTTAAATGCCCGGGAAAGTTTTTATCTGTTGCTTTTGGTTTTCTGCATTACTGGATTATCCCGTATTCTGCTACATTAACATATTGCGTGTCACCTTTTCTTCCAAGGTCGGCTGACCAGGCCGTAAATCTTATTTTGTCTCCTTTTTTTACCCCGGGAAAGACTTTTTCTGTTTTTCCATTTGTTGGGCAATCGTGGTAAATGATGTATCCGTCCTTCATTTCGTTTGGAACTTCCTGGCAACTTGCGACAGCCACAGCGCACTCTGGGCCTTCACAGTTTTCATTAACACAGCTTCCCCCCCTGAAAACTGTTCCTTGAGGGCAGTGTGCTTGAAGGCCATACTTTATTTTGGCTGGCCTTGCGCTAAAGATAAAGCGAATCTCCATTTCGTCACCCACTTGTTTGACCATTGGGTTTTCTGATATTGGGTCAATGCTGTCAATTCTTACTTTTGCCTTGTCTTGAGGGCAGATTTCACAGCCCGCTTCTCCCAGTTCGCTTAATTCAACTGAAAGAATTGTCGCCGTGACCTCTAATTTGGATGCTTCCATGATATCCATTGTTTCACCGGGTAAGCCTCCGCCGATGCATCCGCCAGCCAAAACAATTCCAAAAAATGCAATTATTCCAAAAACTGTGAAAAGCTTTTTCATGCACTATTTTAAGCTTTAACCCTTATTTAAAACTTCCCGAATCCATGGGCTAAAATATTGCAATTTCCTTATTCCTGCGGGAAAAGACTTTTAAATCCTTTACTTGATTATAGGTTTAGAATTTGTTTTTAAGGAAGATGGGGGAAATGCGGGAAATTTCGCGGAGAACACGTGAATTGGGCACGGAAAACGCTTTTGCCGTGCTTGCCGAGGTTGTCGCGCTTCAAAGGCAAGGAAAAAACATTTTAAGCTTCTGCATCGGCCAGCCCGACTTTCCAACCCCAAAAAACGTGTGCAATTGCGCGGAAAACGCCGTGGAAGAAGGAAAAACAGGTTACACCGGCTCGGCAGGAATACTTGAATTAAGGGAGGCGGTTGCAAAATCCGCTTCAAAGCTCCGCGGAGTCAAGTTTTCCGCGGACGAAGTGATTATTGCGGCAGGCGCAAAGCCCTTTATAGGGTACGCGGTTTTAAGCTGCACGGATTACGGCAAAGGCGAAGAAATAATTTACCCCAACCCGGGGTACCCGATTTACGAGTCCCAGATTGTGGCGCACGGCGCAAAGCCAGTCCCACTTCATCTCCTTGAGGAAAAGGAATTCAGGTTTGATGTTGAAGAATTAAAGGAAAAGGTTTCCGCCAAAACAAAACTGCTTGTGATAAACACCCCCCAAAACCCGACAGGAGGAATACTCAAAAAAGAGGATTTGAAGGCAATCGCTGATTTGGCGGTGGACAAGGATTTCTGGGTTTACTCGGATGAAGTTTACTCGCGCATCACCTTTGACGCGCCCTTTGAAAGCATTTCCGCCCTGGAGGGAATGAAAGACAGAACAATCGTGGTTGACGGCGTATCAAAAACTTATTCAATGACCGGATGGAGGATAGGCTATTCCCTGAACAGGCCGCTTGCAAAGCACTTTGAAAGGTGGGTGTGCAACACGGAAAGCTGTGCCGCGCAGCCAAGCCAGTGGGCCGCAGTGGAAGCCTTGAGCGGAGACCAGGGCGAAGTGGAAAAAATGGTTGAAACATTCAGGGAAAGGCGAACCATTATTGTTGACGGATTGAACAATATCCCCGGCTTCAAGTGCCACCTTCCGGGGGGAGCATTCTATGTTTTTCCAAATGTAACTGAGGCATGCAAAATGGTTGGCGCGGAAAACGCTGAAGAATTCCGCAAAATGCTGTTGAATGAGGCTGAAGTTGCGGTGCTTGCCGACATCCACTTCGGGCACAAAAACCCTTCACAGGGAGACTTTCTGCGCTTCAGTTACGCGGCCTCCACTGAACAAATAAGGGAAGGCCTGAAAAGAATCAATGATTTCATGGAAAAAAACCGTGGTTGAAAATGGGATTCATTGACCCAAAAACAGGAAAAGAACGAATTTATTCCGTTGAAGAAATCAAAAAAGCCACCCCGCTTATGAGGGGCCACATGCTAACAGCCTTATGCGCCGCGGGCTCAGGCCACAGCGGAGGAAGCCTCTCCGCTTTTGACTTAATGGCAGTATTGTACTTAAACAAGATGAAGCACAACCCTTCCAACCTGAAATGGGGGGACAGGGACAGGTTTTTCCTTTCCAAAGCGCATGTTGTTCCCGCGCTTTACGCCTGCCTTTCCTGGACAGGCTATTTTCCTTTTGAAGAGGTAATGAGCCTGAGAAAGCTTGGCTCAGGCTTTCAGGGCCACTGCTGCAGGCTTTCCTGCCGCGGCATTGAAATGAGCGGCGGCTCTTTGGGGCAGGGCTTGGGAATTGCGGTCGGGGACGCAATCTCTGCAAAACTTGACGGAAAAAATTACCGCGTTTACTGCATGATGGGAGACGGGGAACAGCAGGAAGGCTCAATTTGGGAGTCAGTTGAAAGCGCCTCGCACCACAAGCTGGACAATTTAACCGCAATAGTGGACAAAAACCGCCTTCAAATAGATGGTTGGGTGAAGGATATAATGAACATTGACCCCTTAACCGAAAGATACGGGTCCTTTGGCTGGCACGTTATAGAGATTGACGGCCACAATCACCAGGAAATTTTGGGCGCATTCAATGAAGCTGAAACCGTGAAAGGCAAACCCACGGTAATAATCGCCCACACGGTTAAGGGAAAAGGCGTCAGCTTTATGGAGGACGAGGCGGGATGGCACGGAAAGGCGCCGAACCGCGAAGAGCTTGCCTCAGCCTTAAAGGAATTGGGCGTTGAAGGAAAGGTTCCGGTTGAAGAACTTTTCAAATACGCGAAAGAATTCCAGGAAAAAGTGGACGAAAAAGTGAAAAAAGAGTTTCCCGAAGTTAAGCCCTCTTATTGGTGGAACGCTTCCGATGAAATGCAGGCGGAAATGCATCCCACGCGAAAGGGCTGGGGAAAGGCGTTGGCGGAAATTGGCGATGATGAAAGGATTGTAACCCTGCATGCCGACATCTCCGATTCAATTACAATCACCCAGTTTGAGAAAGCAAACCCTGAAAGAAAGAACCGGGTTTTCAGCGTGGGAATTGCGGAGGCAAACATGATGCTTGTCGCGGCGGGCCTCGCAAAAGAGGGAAAAATTCCCATCACCGGAACCTACGGGGTGTTCGCTTCCGGCAGGCCGTGGGACATGCTGCGCACAACAATCTGCTACGCGAATTTGAATGTGAAAATCGGCGGAGCCCACGGAGGAATTTCAGTGGGGGCAGACGGGGCAACGCACCAGGCCCTTGAAGAAATCGCAATAATTTCAATTCTTCCGAACATGCATTTGTTTGTTCCCTGCGATGTAATTGAAACAAATAAGCTCACCAAAAAATCCACGCTTGAAGTAAACGGGCCCTGTTATGTGAGGTTTGCAAGGGAAGCCACCCCTATTGTGACCAACGAATCTACTCCTTGTGAAGTCGGGAAAGCGAATGTGATAAGGTTCAGGGGAAAGAAAAAGAATTTCGCGGAAGCATTCCAGATAAGGCTTGCGAAGGACCACAAAAACGAAAACGAAAACTTAACCATAATTGCCTGCGGCCCCATGGTTGCGGAGGCAATGCGGGCGGCATGGATTTTAAAGGAAGAAAAAGGAATTGAAGCAAGGGTGCTGAACATTCACACTGTAAAGCCCATTGACAGGGAGGCAATTTTGAAGGCTGTTTCCGAAACAAAGAAAATCATCACGGCGGAAGAGCACCAGGTCGGGGGTTTCGGGAATATTGTTGCAGGCGTGATTGCTGAAGGAAAAAAGCAGGATGAAGGCTTTGAAATGCGCATGGTCGGGGTGCAGGACAGGTTCGGGGAAAGCGGACAGCCCTGGGAATTAATGAAGGCATTTGGACTGACAGCAGAACACATCGTGAAAAAAGCTGAAGAACTGCTTTGAAGGAAAAAGCTTTAATAAGACTTCAGCCTAATTTTATTGTGTTCCCAAAGGAAAGCTCCACGGAAAAACAGGACCACTGCGGCCTTGCGGCTGTGCAATTGTTCAAGGATTCACCCAAAATTCCGGACGGAAAAGCCGCTTTCATCCTGTATAAAATGCTTTTAAGGCAGCAGCACCGCGGACAGCTTTCCGCGGGCATCACAACCTTCAACAGGAAAAGAAGCCAGCTTCTGCGCACCTACAAGAAAACAGGAATGGTTAACGAGGCCTTCCGCGCGTCCCACTCCCACAAGTTTGCGTTCAGAATGCGTTTGCTGGAAGGAGACAGGGGAATAGGGCATGTGCGGTATGCGACCTGCGGATTGGATGACGAAACATATTCGCAGCCCTTTGAAAGGGTTCACGGAAGAAACTGGAAATGGTTTTCATTCGGCTTTAACGGGCAGATCTGCAATTACCCTGACTTAAAGGAAGAGCTGGAGAAAGCCAATTATCATCTCATAAGGCAGACGGACACCGAGTTAATGATGCACACAATCTCCAAACAGCTTGTCGGCGAAAAAAGGGTTCCCCTTAAAGAGGTTTTCGGGAAGGCAGGCAAAATATTTGACGGTGCCTACAACATTGTTTACCTTAACGCAAGGGGAGAGCTTGCCGCGGTAAGGGATCCGCTGGGATTCAAGCCGTTGTGCTATGTGAAAGAGGGGGACAGCGTTTTGGCTGCTTCGGAGAGCGTGGCTTTCCCTAAAGGCGACGAAAAAATAAAGCATGTCAAGCCCGGGGAAATGCTTTTGGCGAATGAATCCGGCTTTTCAACCCAAAAATTCGCGAAAAGCCCGCGCAAAGCCCACTGCATGTTTGAATGGGTTTACTTTGCTTCCCCCAACTCAAACATTGAAGGAAAGGTCGTCTATGACGCAAGGTTTGATTTGGGCAGGTACTTAGCCAAAAACGAGCAGGTTGAGCCCGACGAAGACAGTGTTGTCGTGCCAGTGCCGGACACCGCAAAGCCCGCAGGGGACGCTCTTGCATTCGGCCTTGGAATTCCCTCAAAGGAAGGAATTTTAAGGAACCGCTATATTGGAAGAACTTTCATTGAAGGAAAGGGCAGGGCGGAAAAGGTCCGTGAAAAATACACGCTTGTGAAATCCATACTCAAAAACAAAAAGGTTTACCTTGTGGAGGACAGCGTTGTCCGGGGAACAACCACGAAGGGAGTGATTGACCGCATAAAAAAAGAGGGAAAGGCAAAGGAAGTGCATCTCCGCGTTTCCTGCCCGCCAATCCTTGCTCCCTGCTTTTATGGAATTGACATGAGCACTGTGCAGGAGCTGGCGGCCAGAAAATTTGTGAAAGACGTTGATGCGGGAATACGGGAAAAAGAGGAAGAAAAAATGGCGAAATCAATGGGCGTGGATTCTTTGCAGTATTTGCCCCGCGAGCTCCTCCCAAAAGCGATTGGATTGGATAAAAATGATTTGTGCATGGCTTGCCTTAACTCCAAGTACCCGACTCCTTGCGGGCGAAGGCTTTACGGCAATGCGGTCGCAAACCTGAAAAAGGGCGTCAGCAAAAGAACCTATGAATGTGTTTCCTCATGAAGCTTTTTTTTGTGACATCCAACAAGCACAAACTGAACGAAATTCAGATGGTTTTAAGGCCTTTGGGAATTGAACTGGAGCAAAAAAACCTTTCAGTGAAAGAGCCCGAAAAATTTTCCGTTGAAGAAACCGCCTCCTCAAAGGCGGAGCAGGCCTTCAAAGAACTCAAAAAGCC
Organism: uncultured archaeon; assembly: GCA_964442255.1. Taxonomy (GTDB): domain Archaea; phylum Iainarchaeota; class Iainarchaeia; order Iainarchaeales; family 1-14-0-10-31-34; genus CAYTYC01. Next base: position 15,642 of record CAYTYC010000012.1, read on the forward strand.
TTTGATTACCGAAGACACGGGAATCTACTTCAACGCGTTAGGGGATTTTCCGGGGGCGAAGGCAAAACGCGTTTTCAGGGAGCTGGGATATGCCGGGTTGTTCAAAAAAATTGGGGGAAAAGAGCGCGGCGCCTTCTTTGAAACAGTAATCTGTTATGTGAACGCAAAAGGCGAGAAAAGGGGCTTCAGCGGAGTCTGCACGGGGACAATCACGGAAAAGGTTTTCTGCAAGGAAAAAGACGTTCTCCCCTACGAGCGAATTTTTATCCCGCAGGGCTACAGTGAAGTGATGGCATCCATTCCCCGAGAGGAAAAAAACTCTTTCTCGCACCGAGGAAAAGCCGCCAAAAAACTCGCGGAATTCCTTGCAAACAAAACTTAATTAACCTTGCATACGCTAATTTATTTAGGCAGGCGTGCCGGAGCCAGGAAAACGGGACAGGTTTAGGCGGGGAAATCGTCATTTTGGCAGTTCTTCGGAAAGACCTGTTGGCTTAGTGCCTACGGAGGTTCAAATCCTCCCGCCTGCAAAAAGCTTTTTGGAAAACCTTGTAAATGCTCTGCGTCGTTAAAAAACCTTTCGGTTTTTTGACGCGTCGGAAACCTGCAGGTTTCCAACGTTACGAGGCCCCGCAAACCTTAAGGTTTGCAAGGAAGCTTTAGCAAAAAAGAAACCCGGGAGGATTCCCTGGTTTTCGCCAGCCTCCTTGTAAAGCGAAGCTTTACGAGGCCACGCAAAACCAACTGTTTTGCATGGTTTCCCAAAAGGCTGTTTGAATCCTCCCGCCTGCATTAAATGCGCAATAGGAATTAAGATTTGTGGGGCAGACAGGGGTTATGGGCGAAAACAAGGCAGGAAAACAGAGATTTACTAATGTTGCCTGTTTTCCAATAGAACCCCGTATTTGCCCCCTTAACCATTCGGCCTTTGAATTGTAACCAAACGCCCTGAGTTTTATTTCAGATGCTTCATAAATGCCCTTTTTAATCCGGGCTTTGATTCGCGTTCAGTTTTGGCTGTGCTTTCGCCCCCTAAACAATACCTTTAAATAGTTGATTAATCAACTATATAGTTGAGGAAACAACAGTTGATTAAAATGCTTAAGGATACTGAATTAAAAATATTGTCTGCCTTCTTTCCGGAAGGCACAGAAAGGACCACAAAAGAAATAGAAGAGAGGTCAGGTTATTCCCATGAACGTGCTTACTCTACACTTAAAACATTGGAAGAAAAAAGGACATTGATAAAAAAGAAGGTGGGGAAATCCCTTGTTTATTCGATTAGGAAATTTGATGATTCGGTTTATCTTGCTTTCACTTACTACTCATTGAACAAAAAGACTGGTTTTGTAAAGAAATACTCTCGTGTCTGGAATGCACTTGATGAATTTATCGGCAAAACAAAGCCGGAAATGATTGTATTGTTTGGAAGCTACCCCAAAGGCGAAGCAAAGGAAAGAAGCGATGTTGATATTTTGTGTATCAATGGAAATTCAGAAACCGAGAAAATTGCTTTATCCCTAAGGCACAGACATAACCTGAAAATAGCCCCGGTTATTGTGAATAAAGGGGATTTCAGGAACATTGAGTCGGAAAATCCTGAACTGTGGGGAGAACTCATAAAATCAGGGATTGTTCTTAAAGGGCAGGAATTATTCTATGATTTGGTTTACGGGTGGGGCAAATGAAGAAAGGCATCAGTTGGTTCATTCAAGAAGGCTTGCTTGCGAAAACGCCGTTCATACAGAGGCTGGCTTCAAGGTTTTTCTTTATTACTTCTTCTTCATAAACATATAGGGGAGTTCCGTACAATTCAGCCAGTTCCTTTGCCCTGAATTCCCCCAAATAAAGTTTGTTTTCAATCACTTTCATTTTGCATCACTGTTTTACTTATTGCGGACTGTTTTTCCGCCATTTTTTCAACCATCTTGTCTACAGTTGGTTCAATCTCGGACAAAACCTTTATTCCCTCAAAAGTTATTCCTTTTGCCGTGCAAACCCTTTCTATCAACCCGAAACCAGTTTCATTCAGCAGCTTTGCAGTTCCGTTAAGTGTTTCATATGCGAGTTTTTCTTTTCCCTCTCCTTCCAAGCCGTGTTTTTCCAGTGAATTCAGGAAAAATTTCATGAACTGCGAAATTAGTGCGGGGGCGCAGCTGGTTAAGTGCGTAAAAATCTCCATTTTTTCTTCTTCGACTCTGTGGGGGCAGCCAATTAATGAAAGGTCTTTGACGAGGGTTGCCTCATCTTCCTTTGAAGTGCTCTCATTGGTTGAATAAAGCACTACCCCTGCCTTAACCAGATTCGTAATGCTCGGGATAATTCTGATTATTTTTAAGCCCTTCAGTTCTTTTCTGTAGAAATCGCTTTTTACCGCAGCAACTGTGGTAACGATTAATTTGTTTTTTAATGGACAAGCCTTAAGTTCGCTGATGACGTTTTTCAATTCCTGCGGCTTAATGCAAAGGTAAATAGTATCAGAGTTTTCAACGACTTCCCGGTTATCTTTTGCAGCCCTTATGCGTAAAGCCTTCCTGAGGCTGTTTAGTTTTCCTGCGTCAGCATCAAACGCGGAAACAGACTTTCCTGCTTGCACATATTTCTCTATTAAAAGCTTTCCTATTGTGCCGGTTCCAATACAACCATATTCCATTTTTCTCCCCAACTTTGTCGTATCTGATAGATTTGGGGTCCAGGCCTTTATTGGGGTTTACCCTCATATTTGAGGGCTTTTTGGAGAAGCGGGTTTATTCTATTGATTTAACTAAATCCGGTAAAAGCTTGCTTTCAGCCCGTTTAAGGTGTTCCCTGTAAGTTGCCACAGATACGCCCATGACCTTGGCTGCCTTGTTTAGGTCAGTTTTTTTTGGCCATTCGTAAAAGCCATTTTTTAGGGCTATCTCTATTGCCTGCTTTTGTTTTTCTGTCAGCAAAGGCATCAGGTGGGAGAAGTAGGTGTCTTTCAGCTTGCTTTCTTCAATCTTAAGCACTTCATTCTCTTTGAAATGTTTCCTTATGTCCTTAAGGAAGGCTGTCAAAAATGCTTTCTTCCAAGTGGCCACTTCCCAATACTCAAATCCATCCGGGGTTACGATGTTAGGCTTGACAAACAAAAGTTTTGGGTTGTAAAAAGTGCTGGGAATCTTGTCTTTTCTGACTTCAATAAGGAATATCTTGTTTCCGTCTACCTCAACTTCTTTTACTCTTGGATCTTTTTTTATGTCTTCAATGAACTTCTTGACATCTTTTGGCGCACCGTTCAAAGTATGGAGTTGTGGGGCGTATGTTACGCCTTTTTCAATAAAAATGTTGAATGGTATCCCCACAGTTGTTACATTAAATTTTCTGCACCTGTTTCCAATCACACAGTCATGCCTGACCCTTATTTTGCCAATCCACATAACACCTTATATGTGAGGTAAGCGATATAATCCTTGCAGTCAGAAGAGATTAACCAAATAGTTCACGATAAAGTAGGACACAAAACCCACTGAGGTTGCGAACGGAATTGTTATAGCCCACGCCCAGACGATTTTTCTTGCCACAGTCCACCGCACGGCGGAAAACCTTTTCGTTACCCCAATCCCAAAAATTGAGCCCGCAATCACGTGGGTTGTGCTTACAGGAATTCCCGCCAAAGTGCTGCCGATTATGGTTGCAGCCCCTGCTGTTTCCGCGCAAAAGCCGTGAATCGGCCTAAGCTTTGTAATCTTTAAGCCCAGTGTTTTCACGACCCTCCAGCCCCCCGCCATTGTGCCCGCGGCAATTGTGCCGTGGGATAAAAGAACAACCCAAAAAGGCACATGAAACTCTCCCCCCAAAAAACCGCCGGTAAAGAGAAGAATCGCGATTATTCCCATTGTCTTTTGCGCGTCGTTTGTCCCGTGCCCAAGGGAATAAACCGAAGCAGAAATGAGCTGAAGGCGCCTGAAATGCCTGTTGATTTTTTCCGGCGCCCTGTTTTTAACCAAATGAAGAATAAAGGAAAAAAAGAAAAACGCCCCAATCAGGCCCAGAATTGGCGCAATGAAAATGAACAAAACAACCTTCAATATTCCGGAGGCAATAAGTGATTGCAGCCCCGCCCCGGCTATGGCGGCGCCAATGAATCCGCCGATAAGCGAATGGCTTGCGGAAATCGGTATTCCCATAAAGGAAGTCAGGTAAACCCAGACAATTGCCCCGATTACCCCGCTTAAAATAATCACTTCATTGACTGCACCCGGCTCAATCAATCCTTTCCCTATTGTTGCCGCAACAGCCGTCCCGAAAACAAACGCCCCAACCATGTTAAAGAAGGCGGCCATTAAAACCGCGCCGCGCATGGACAAAACCTGTGTGGCGACAACAGTGGAAATCGCGTTCGCCGCGTCATTGAATCCATTGCCGAAGTCAAATGCAAGGGCAATAATTATTCCCGCAATTACAAGCAGCACGGGGTCAAGCATGCTTCACCACTATGTTTTCAATTATTGTGGCTATGTGCTTTCCCCTGTCCGTTAAAGTCTCCAAATCCTCGTAAAGGTCTTTGAGCTTTATTATTTCCACACTGTCCCTGGAGTTGCTGAACAGTTCCGCGACCGCCTGGTTGTGCACTTCGTCCGCGTCGTCCTCAAGCCGGTGGACTTTATTGCAGAAGGCGTCAATGTCCCTTGCCTTCCGCAGCCCCTTAACGCCTTTGTCCACTTCCCTTATCACTTCATCAACTATTTCAATTTGTTTCATCATTTTCTCCGGAATCTCCTTTATTCCGTATCTCCTCAGCTTTCTGGAAAAGCCGTCCAAAAAGTCGAGCAGGTCGTCCAAAAGGTTTGTCAATTCATGTATGTCTTCGCGGTCAATCGGCGTGATAAAGCTTTTGTGGAGTTTTGTTGTGATGTCCCTCACAATATCGTCCCCACGGTGCTCGAATTTCTTGATTCTATCCACCCTGGACTTAAGTTCCTCTTCGCTCATTGAATTGAATCCGTTAATCATTTCATTAAATTCCACGGCTGCGTTGCACACGTTCTGGGACTGTTCCTCCAGCATTTCAAAGAATTTGCGGTCCTGTGGAACAAAAAACTGCGTCAGCCGCCTCATACACTACCAATAAGTGAGTTTGCCTTTTAACCTTTTCTAAGCCTTAACGGAAGAAAAGTCAGGGCCCTGAAAACTTTCCTTCGCCCAATCTCAAGGCAAGCAGGATTTTTTCAACCTGCTCGCTTGTGAGCACCAATTTACCGTTGGATTGCATTCTTCAACCCCTCCATACATTATTGGAGTAATAAACGAAAAAGCAGTTTATATAATTACCCTAAATAGGCTATATAGTTTAAGTTATATTTATATAGGGTTGTGTTGTTGTTTGTTAAAGATGCCGAGAAGAAAGATTCAGCTCATTGCGGGAACAACTTACTCTGTTTCGCTTCCAAAGGACTGGGTGAAAAAAAACGGCCTGAAGGAAAAGAGTGAATTACAGATTGAGGAAAAAAACGACCGCACTCTGGTGATTCTCCCAAGCACGGAGCAGGAGAAAAAGCTGAACAAGATTTCCCTGAATGTAGACGATTACGGCACAAGCTTTGACCAGGTTTTCTTTGCGGCCTATTACCTTGGGTTTGAGCACATCATCCTGCACTCAAAAAACGAGCTCACAAAAAAAATGAGGGCGGCAATCAGGGAAGCCCTGAGGCATATGAGCGGAAGCGAAATAAGCTTTGAGGACAGGAAAAAAATTGAAGTCCGCGTTTTGCTGGACAAGTCCAGGGTTGAGGTTCCGCAGGTTTTATACCGCTTAAACCTTTTGCTTGAATCCAGCATTTCAGGACTGCTCGGAAAACCCAACCTGAATGAATTAAAATTGAATGAGGACGAAATCGACAGGCTTTACCACCTCATAGCAAAAACAATCCAGTCCTCTTTATTGGACTCGAACATCCTGCATTCCTCAAAGATAACAAACGTTTCTTTCATTCCCCCCTATTTCAGGATTGGAAAAAGGCTGGAAAACATAGGGGACAACCTTTTCAGCATCGCGGAGCACATTGATTCAACCAATGCGGGGTTTGAGTTCAAAAAAGAAATCCTGTTGTTCGTGCGCGCAAAGCTTGAAAGAAGCGTGCACCATCTCCTTAAGCCAGGGGATGTCTTTGAAAAAACTTCCCCGGAGGAGTTCGCTGAAATAAATGAAAGGGTGGAAAAAGTGAAAGACAAAAAGCTCCAGGGATACCTTGAGGACCTGGTGAGGTATGTTGCGGACACAGAAGAAGAGGTAGTCAACCTTTCCTTTTACAATGAGCTTATCCGGGACAAGGTCATGTGAAGCCCGGGTTTCCCTTTTAATTATTTCTTCCGATTCTCTTAATGGGGCTGAAATTGAAGGTTTCATTCGAACAATTGCTTGAAAAAGCGAAAAAACTCAATTCACGCAAGGAAAAATGGCATTTTCACATGCTTGGAAAGGACTGCGTGTTCAATGAAGACAAGAGCTCTTACGCAATTTTTCTGGAAAACACTTCAAGCGGTGAAATTTTTTCCGCGCACTTCCCCCAACAGCCCCTGACGGAGGCAGCGCAGCTTGCACTGCTTCTTTACGGAAAAAAGTTTTTTGATGAAGAAGGGGCTGAAGGAAAAAAGGCCACGGAAAGGGGAAAAGAGCTCTTTGAAAGAATAAAAAAAGTGCACGACCTCGGAGAGGAATGGCACCACCACCATTTTCCCCCGGAATGCCTCTTCAACCAGGACAAAGGCAAGCACGCAATAGTTTTTGAGGACAAGGAAAACGGAAAGCTTGTTAGAAACCTGTATGATTCCTTTCCCTCGGCTGATTTGAGGATGGTTGAAAAACTCATGTACTCCGTGGAAGACAAAAGCGAAGGCAAAGAAAAAGAGGAAGCTTGCGAAGGGCAAAGGGAAGAAAACCGGGAAAATGAAAAAGTGCAAGCAGAAGAAGAAACAAAAGAAGAGTCAATTGAGACCCCTTCAAAGGAAGGGGGGGACACTTCCGGTGAAGAAACAACTGAAGACACTGAATCAGGGGAAGGGCCCGCGGAAGAAAAAAAGGAAACAGGCGGAGAAGAAGATTTCGGGGACAGGGAAGACGATTCAGAAGAAGAGGAAGAAGAAGGGGAGAAAAAGGGGGAGACTTAATGGAATGCAAAAGGGAAGAAAATTTGAAGGACTGCAACTGCACTTATGACTGCCCGACCAAAGGCTTGTGCTGTGAATGCATCCGCCACCACCGCGAAGCAGGCGAGCTTCCGGCATGCTATTTTGGCGAAAAAGCGGAAAAAACATATGACCGAAGCATTGAACACTTTCTCAGACTAAACAAGTAATTTAATTACTTTTGTTGCCCTCTTTTTTAACTGGCGAAGCCAATCTTTGGCTTTTTGATCAAACTTTTTCCCAAAAAGTTTGCGGGCTTGTGGTCTAGTGGCAGGACGTCGCCTTCACACGGCGGAGATCCCCGGTTCGATCCCGGGCAGGCCCATTTGCCCATTCCGTAGGGCAGGTCCGGTAAGCCACCTCCTTCGCTTTGCTGCGGAGGTAGGTTTGCTCGTTTCGCTCGCATGTGCCGGTTTCGCCCGGCAGGAACGAGATACGTCAACCCGCCCTTCGCTTAGCTCGGGATGGGTTATAAATATGGTGGCCCGCAAACGGATTCTTTTAATGCCTTTTGCTGTCTTAGTTTTTAAATGCGCCCAAGGAATTTCCTGTTCTGTTTTCTTGCGATTTTCCTGGTTTTTTTGTTGAGTTGGGGGCTCAGCATGAACTGGAATTCATTGTATACCGCGCCAAAATCAATCGGCTTAAGCCTTATGGAATACGATACAAAAATTGCGCCGGAACAGGAAGCATGCTTTTCCCTGCAAATTGAATCCAATTTCGCCAAAAAAACAAACAGAAACCTCACAGTAATTGCTAATCAAAGAATTGCGCTGGAAAAAGAGGTTGACGTTTCCAAAAACCCTTTGCTAAAGGAATGCCTTTCGGCAGAATTTTTTTCCGAAGGAGAAAACTTTGTTGAAATGCGGATGGAGGAAAAACGGGTTTTTTACCATTTAAGTGCAGAAGACGGAGTTAAGGAAAGTGTCCCTGTGCTTGCGCTTGAATCCTTGCCGGGAACAAGGGACAAAGTTATTGTAACAGTCACAAACAACCCTGATACAGCCTACACTCCGGTGGAAATCTATGTTAACGGGAAATTAGACCACCGGGCTTATTTCTCGGGAGAAAACTTTTCGTCAGCCGAAAGAATTGAATTAAGGGAAGGCAAAAACGAAGTAAAGGCGGTTTTCTTAGGGCAGGAAGACGAGATTTATGTGGAAAAGCCTTTGGGCTTCAAAATGAATCCCTTCCTTGGATTGATTGTTTTATCCCTGCTTTTATGTGTTCTCGCTTTTCTGGTGTTCCCGAAAAAAGGCTTTTTTGAAAGGATTTCCTTTTCAATTCTCGCCTTTTTCTCAATTGTCTGCGTTGTTTTCTTTTTGCTTTACGTTTCCGGAATCCTTTCCGCGCAAAACTTTGTTGCAGGAATAATTGTTGTTGCGGTTGCTTTGGCTGTTTTTTTCAGGAAAAATTTTCGGAAACCCGACAGCCTTTTCACGGAAAACTGGAAAAAAAGGATTAAATCATTTCCCCCGCTTCTCTTCATGCTCTTGTGCATGATTCTGTTCTCATCGCTTTTCTTCAACTTTTTCACCCCCACCTACTTCGGGGTCTGGACAAGCTTTTATGAAAGGCAGTCCCGCACCATAATGGAAACACAGGAAATTCCTGTAACAGATGAATACAGTTTCCTTGGGACAAAGCCCTTCGGCTACATGACAGGCTATTTTTTCCTTAACCCCGGAATTTCGTGGTTAACCGGCCTGCCCACGCAACAAAGCTATGCGATAATAATGATTTTATCCCAGCTTGCGCTAATTGCATCCGCATTCCTTTTCTTTGGCACATTTGGGTTGGGAAGAAAGGCGTACATCGCGGTTGCGGTGAGCTTGTTTGGGGGATTTGTTTTCTCTGACTTCAGCTTCAACATAAGGCACGTGGTAAGCTATGCTTTCCTTTTCATGGGCATGTATATGCTCCGAAAAAACAATGCGGTTGGCAGCGGGCTGGCTCTCGGATTCGGAACCTTTTTCCAGGCGCCGCTGTTTGCGATGTGCCTGGTGTTAGCGCCGGTGATTATCACAAAAAAGGAGGGCCTGAAAACGCTTGCCGTTTCCCTTTCTGTTGCAGCTTTAACCGCCCTCGTGTTTTTCGCCCCCACCCTATTGCAGGCAGGCATTCCCACACAGGCAATGCACAACGTTTGGGGGCATTTCTGGAGCATTCCCCTGTACGGGTTTGTGCTGGACTACCTGTCAATTCTTTTGCTGATTGCGCTCTTCATTGTTCCCTTTGTTTTCCTGAAAAAAGTGAAGTTCACCGCGTTTTCCCTGCGTGTTTTGGCTTTCCTTTTGCTTTTCATTTTCATTCAGCTGTTTGTGAGCTACAGGATAAATGTGCCGGCGACAATAACCTTTGCACTGCTTGTGGCGCTTTTGTTTCCCGCGGACTTTGTGCGTGACAGGCTGAGGGAATATTCGATGTCAAGTTTTTTTGCCTTGGGCTATGCGTTCATGTTCATAGTGATAATAGCCTTCTACCCCGTTACGCCCTATGTTTCAGACGCCGCGGAATTTGTAAAGGAAAACACTTCCACTGAGGCAAACATTTTGAACGAGCCCTACCTCGGCCATCCATTAATTCATCTGGCGGAAAGAAAGGCTTCCGCGGATTTGGCCGTGGAGTATGCTAACCAGGGGATGATTGAGGACAGCTACAAATTCATTAAAAACAAGAACCCGGAAATTTTGGGGAAGTACGGAATAGACTACGTGTTCACGCGCTCCGTTTTTCTGGATGAAAAGCCTGTGGGCGACAACTGGCACTGGGAAGTGATTGAATTCCCTTTCCTGGACAAGGTTTACGCAAACGAATACCTTATGGTGCACCGGGAAAGAAAAAACACGTAAACCTGGACAACACAAAGGTTAAAAAAACTTCAATAAAAATTATTCTGGGGGGCTTGAATTGGCGGACAAGGTTTTGCTTAACCAAAGCGCGAAAAAGGTTGAACGCGAATTGTACAGGTCCAGTTCGCTTTTAACGAATTTGAAGGAATTGAACGGCTCGCTGGAAAGCATTTACTCCAACCTGCTGAAACTGGAGGGGCTTGCAGAAGAAAACCCCGTGATTGCAAAAAAGTTGAGGGAACAGTTCAGGGAAACAAAAATCCTTCCATTGTTCAAGAAAATGGAGCAAAATTTGGTGGGGTTTAGGGGGGAGCTGGAAAGGCTTGAGGACAGCTCACTGAAAGCAAACCTTTTCCTTGAGGGAATGCGCGGCGAGCGCACATACAAATTCCGCGATGAAGTGGGCGCAAGGGAATTCATTGAGGAACTGCTTTCAGCCCTTGCGGTTGAAGAGGTCACCTTCAGGCCCGAATTCATTGGGGTAACGGATTTAAGCGGAATAGCAGAAGAGCTTGAAGTTGAAAAAGGAAAAAACCAGGCGCTGAAGGTGCCGTCCCATAAAGTGCAGAGACTGTTTGAAATTGTCTCCAAAAGCACGGAACCAAAAAATTTCAGGATTGAAACCGGTTTGTTCAGGCTCTGGTGGAACACGAAAAACCAGTTTTCGGTTGAGGCGGAAACCGGCCTGCTGAAAAGGATTGACCGAATCTCCAAAAACCTTGAGGCAACCTTTTTTGAGGGCTAATCCGTAAAAGCGGAGGCGGTTTCCCCGCCGTCCCAGCTGAATCTCGGTCGTACTTTAATCATCCACAGTTTCTCGGTGTTGTCGTCCAGCACAAGCGCGTATCCCTTTGATTTTGGCATTTCCTGGAAGTATTTGTCAAAGTCCTGGTGGAGGTAGGAGGGACGGAGCTGCGAGACTGCCTCAATGTCGGGCTGGGAGGTCATGCGGTGGCTTAAGAACAGGTCGCATTGTGAAATAGCGTCGGGGTGAATCTTGTTCGGCCTCTGGGTTGCGAGCACCAAACTCAGCCCCGGCTGCCTTCCAACCCTAACCCATTCAAGCAGAACGCTTAAGGCAATGCTTTTCCTGTCGTTTGGCATGAACATGTGCGCCTCGTCTATAAGCATCCAAACCAAAGGCATTTCGCTTTCCCTTTTTTCCCCGTGAATCAGCCTTATTTCTTCTTCTTTCCTGTAAAGCATTCTTTCCTCAAACAATTTTTTTCCAAGAAGCCCGACAATAATGTCGCGGGTTCCCTCCATTTCAATTGCCTGCCTGTAGGCTGAAACATCAATTATTGTTATTTTTCCGGGTTCGGCTATTTCCCTGATTTTTGTTCCCTGTTTTTCAAACAATCCCCAGCTGTCCGCGATTTTCAGCCTGTTTTTCACCGCCTGCGCGGTTGTCTTGTCGGCTTCCCTGTCTTTTTCAACTTCCTGCATTAACTCCTTTAACCCGTAGTATGAGCCCAGCCTTTCCTTCAGTTTTTCCACAACCCGTGAAAGCAGCACTCCCTCTTTTTCCCTCCAGTTGATTCCAAACAATGAAAGCCATTCTTCGGGCTCAAGCTCCGCTGTTTTAAGCGTAAAGCTTCCGTCAATTGGAACCTTTTTGTCCTCGTAAAATTTTTTTTTTCCCTTTGGCACCAGCACCTGAACATCAGTGGAGTCGGGCTCCAAATCCCAGTTGAATAATTCGCTTTTTTCCTCGTTGTTTGCAACCTTCAGCGTCCAAAAGATTCCCACCGTGTCAATCGCAATAACCGAAATGCGTTTTTTTATGTGCTCGGGCTGTCGCGCAAATTCCTCTATAAGCACAGAAAGGCTATAGCTCTTACCGCCTCCGCGTTTTCCGCAAATCAACATCACGTGGGGCTTTGCGATGTCCATCAAAATTTTTCTGCCGAGCACAGGCCTTTCACCTGAGCTCATCACAACTTTTCCGAGGTAGGCGGTTCCCTTCTCGCGGTACTTTTCCAAATCCCCCAAACTTCTTCCAATAACCGACTGCTTCTCGAAATCTTCCAAAGCCATAATAGATTAAACGCTCACTTATTTAAAGATTACACCGGCCTTTTTCAAAAAAGGCTGGCGAAAAATTGCCTTTGGATTCAGCCTTTTGGAAAAAGGTTGGCCAAAAGTGCCTTCGGCTTTGCGCAAACCTTCCAAAAACGATATCTTTTTATTCCTGTAAACCGTTTAAATTAGCCATGAACTTCAAGCCAACCAAATGGAAATTCCTGGTTTCGGTGCTGGCTTTTATTGTGATTGATTTGCTTTTGTCTGTGAGCCTGGTTTGCCTTGATGCGCCGTGCCCCTGGCATGAAAATGTTTTTCATCCGCTTTTTATCATTATTAGCTTGGTTGCCCTTATTGTGGCATATGTTGTCTGGAGCCTGATTGAAAAGAAATAGTTTTTGCCTTATTTGTTTTCAATTTCTTCTCTTAGTTTTTCAATGCAGCCAAAAGTCTTGAATTTACTTTTATCCAGTCTTAACAATTCTTCTTTATATTTTTGTTTTAACGTGGTTTTGGGGATTTAGCTCACTGTATGTTTGTGGGGGTGTAAAACTTAAAAAAGAGCAAAGAGGAAGACCCGCTTTCCGTCGAGGAACGGAAAGCAGGCAAAGGGGAGAAAAAAAGCAAACCACCGGGCCAAAAAAAAGTTTTTGGTGGGGGGTTTTGAAGCCCTGATGGCCTGCTTTTTTTTCTTTTTTTATTTGGGAGTAAGGAGGCTTTATTTTTGTGCAATCACGTACATTACATTTTGCCCGGAATGCACTTTTTTCAGGTGGCCCTCTTTATGGAGCTTGTTCAGCCTCTGTGAAGCGCCATTCCTCCCCTTGTACTTTAATTCCTCCTGAACTTTTTCCGCTGTCGCGGAACCGTTTTTTTGCACTAACTCCAGTATTTTGTTGTCAGTCTCCGAAAGGATTTCATAGAAGGGCGGCTCAACTTCCTTTTGCTTTTGCCCTGTCTTGAATTCAAACATCATTTTGTCGTATTTGTCGTTTATCTGGTCAAGGATTTTGTTTGTTTTGCCCCTTTCCTCCGCGAGCTTGAACAACAGCACGGAAACAAACAACGGATCCTTGTTGTGCTCAAGGATTTCCTGGATATCCAAAGTAAGCTCATTGAATTTTGGGCTCAGCTTTTCAATCATTTCCTTTTGCTTGAGAAAGTCCCTGAACATGTCATGACTATTCATGGTATATCATGATACAGTCATGATATATAAATACTTTTCGCCTTTTTTTTGGAAACCCTTTTAAGGATTGGGGTTTGCTTTCCGAAAAACAGGTTTTTGGAAGACTTCATGGACAGAAAGCTTATAATGTGCGAAAGCCTTTTATTAGATGGCAGGCGAGGATATGGCAAGGAGAAAAGAACCCAAGAAAAGGCTAACCTTTCAGGAAAGAAAGGCAAAGCGCGCCAAAAGGAGTGCTTTAAGAGAGCCGGAAATCCCCCAAGACGTTAAGATAAAAGCGGAAGTCTGGATAGCAATGATGCAGCAAAAGCATCTGAAATCAGAGGGAAGGATGCTGCCCCCAAAATTCATTTTTGACGGCCTACGCCAGTTCGTTTCGGCTGATTATTATGGGCAGTGGATTAACTGGAGGGTGAGACAGTACAGGAAGAAATTCAAAGAATGGCTTTCAACCAAGCAGGGGCAAAGGTATAAGGCTTTCTTGGATTGGCTTACATTTATTGAAGCGAAAGAAGAGCTTGGCATAAGGGTAGCGTATGAATTCCCTGAATGGGTCAAGTCAGATGAAGGAAGGAAATGGCTTGCTGAACGCGGTCTCGCCTAAACAAGCCTTATTCTGGTTTCAGTTTGCAGGAGTTCCTGCAATGCTTTTTCCAGCTCTTCCTGGCCGCAGATGAGCTTTTCAGTGTCTGCCCTTGAAATTAGCACTTCTGTCAGCTCTTTTTCTTCGCCGAACAGCTGGTTTACGCCTAAAACGCGCACATCCCCAACCAAATCCTGCACCATTTTCTTGTGGTCCTTTGTGTGCTCCACAACCCTAACCTTTTTTTCCATGAGCCTGCTTAACTCCCTTACAATCCTTCCCTTTTTGCCTATCAGGGCGCCGATTCTGCCTTTTCCAACCAAAACGAGTAAATCGCATAAATCAAGGGTTTTCACGTACTCAATCTCCAAAGGGGAAAAATTTTTTTCCACTTTTTCCAGCGCCCTTAAAGCCCTTAAATCCAGTTTTTTTAATCCAAGTGAATCCGCCTTTTCACTGCATTTTTCACAGAATTCCCCTGTTTTAATGTCCTTGTCGCACACAGGCACCTTCATTTTAAACACCCAATAAGGTAGGGCAAAAGGGGTTAAAAGAATAGCCCGCAGGCTAAGCCAGAAATAAAAAAAAAGAATCAGAGAAAAATTCATTTCTTCATTGAAATTTCGATTGCCGAAACCTTCAAGGGATTTCCTTCCTCTGAGCTTATTTCTTCTGTCGCAATATCGATTTTGTCGATCTTTAATTCCGTAATAAACTTGTTTTTCACTATTTCCGCTACATCCACTGCCCTTGAAATGGCTTTCCCTCTGGCTTTTATTACAACGTCACTTGCTCCGTTGTTGACCTGGGTTACGACAGCCAAAACATAGGCCATTGTGCCTTTTTTTCCGATGAAAACCGTATTCTCTTCTGCCATTGTTACACCTCCGTTCCAATGATTAAGTTCCTTGAATTGCTAGAATCAATGGCTAAAATATACTCCACTGGGTTGTTTTTTTAAAACTAACTAATAAGCAGAGAAAAACAGTTATTTAAGGTATAACAGGGTTTTTCTCCAGATTGTGGGGGTAATGGCGGGGTCGTAGTTGAAGTAAATGCTTTTTCCCACAATAAGGTTTTTTTCCACTATTCCCGGGTAAATGTCCAGCCCGTTCACGTTTTCTATTTGGGCGATTTCGTTTCCAACAGGGGTTACAGGGAATGTTTCAAGGTAATAGGGCGCAATTCCTTCAGCGGGCGCAATGTCAATGCCCTCCATTATCTGGTGCTTATAATCAACCCTCACAATCCTTCCTGCCACGGCTCTCCTATCGGTGCAGCCGTCCATTAACGGGTTATCCGTGTTATCGCACCTCACTGGCACAACGTCCCCAAAGGTTGCCTGCCAGCCCAGCACATCCGATGCCCCGGGAACCCTTATCCCGGAATCCATTACCACGATTAGCTTGCCCCCGAACTGAACTTTTTTCTTTATTGCTTCAGCCACTTTTGCGGGAATTTCCTTGCTTCCCTCAAGGTGCTGGTCAAGTATGATTATCGGAAACTGCGCGAGCTGTTCTTCAGGCGAAACCTTTAACTGGTTGATGCTCCTGTAATGCACCCTCACTATGTCTTTGTTGTCGCTGAATGATTTTTCCATTGCAGGCGAAGCCGAGCCCACAAACAGCACGTTAGTCGGCTCCCCTCCGCCCAAACCAGGGATTTCCCAGAAGCCGAACCTGTGGCCAAGGAAAGCCACAATAATCAGGATTAAAATCAAGGGAATTAATCCTTCAAGGTTTCTTGACATTTTTCCCCTGAACCCGCCACCGGCAGGGGGGCTGTAATCAGCCGGAGAACCTCCTCCGCCTCCACCGTCGTCTTCCGGGTACACTCTTTTTCACCTGATTCAATTAATCTGTTAATACTAATACTATTTTACTGCTGAATTAATTTAAAAGCTTTTGTCCTTTAAAAGCTTTTCTCTTCCGCCGGGCTTGTAGATAAACTATTGGATTTTGGCTTTTGCAGATAAATTAAGTTCCCGTTTTTGAGCTTTTTAGCTTGTTTTTCCAAAGAAGGGAGCACAATACACGCTGGCTCACTATTTGTCAAAATGGCATACAAAAAGGCAACCTTTTTATGCTTGTTGTAGGCTATGGCTGGCATGGAAAAAGTCGAAAAATTTGATGTGAAACTGCCGAGCGATGCTACTAAGGTTACTGTCAGTAATCTGTGGTCATATTGCTTGGCTATAGCCAGAACAGGCAAAACCTTTGAGGCAAAAGATTTGCTGAAAGCTAACCCTCCACATACCTCAGAAGACCCTATGCGAAGGAATTTAGCTTACCTGAAGTATTTGGGGTTTTTGGATGAAAAAAGGGAAAAGTTGGTAAAAGATGGGAAAAAAGTCAATATTCAACGGTTTAACCAGCGTGTGAAGGATGCCTTGGTTAAGGACTTCTTTTATTTGCTTGCATCAGGAAGGAAAGACGAAGCCAGAACCCACTGGAGACGCCTGATTGAGAAACACGCTATTTTCAAACTGGTTAAAAGCAAACTTTTCAAGGAAACAGATTTGGCTACCCTTAATGACTTGGAGGACCTGTTAAGGATTCAAGATAACAGTAAAAGCAATCCGCAGTTTTACAAAAGTGGGGCATTATTTGTTGCGAGCCTGTTGGAAGAGGCTGGCCTCATAAAGTATAATTCAGTTGAAGGTAAGCTAAGGCCCCTGTCCCCCGAAGAAAGAACTGAAGGAGAAGAAGCTGCGCCTGGTTTTGCAAATGAACCACTTGGGATAAAAGAGAACTTGGAAAAAGGAGAAGAGTACCTTGTTTCGATACGTGGTGCAGATCTAAATCTTGATTTTAAGGTTAGAACCACGTAGGATTTGGACGATGTTAGAATGGTGCTAAAAGTAATCGAAAGAAAGATTGCACAGAAAACAGCTGTGCCTTCTGTGGAAGACCCAAATGAGGAGTTAACATCCTGGCAGGTTGGTTCTATGGACGCAACAATAGTATTCTTGGATGGGAAATATCTTCAGTTGATTGGCGATTATTTTAGTGACGAAGACGACAAATTAAGATACGACTTGAATCAATTGGCAATAACGCTTTCAAAGCAACAGGGGCTATGGTGCAAAAAAGCATTCTATTATACTGCACCACCATTTCAATCGGATGTACCAACAGCAGATGAGACCAAACGGAGGTCAAACTATGACCGATTTAAGAACAAGTTGGATAAAATCCCCAACTTTGTTGTTAGGGAAGGTCGCTGCCAAAAAGTCGATGGAGAATGCCATCAAAAAGGAGTGGATACGCTGGTAACGATGGACCTGCTTTCGGAAGCAGCCGCAAACAGGGGCTTAACCTTTGTTCTGGTAGCTTGCGATACTGATTTCGTGCCAATACTTAAAGAGATTAACGAAAAGTTTGGGATACGGATAGTCCTTTACTACTTTACTGATAGAGTGAGAGACTCTAAGTTCTCAATGTCCAATCACATTCTAACTGCTTGTGACGAATGCGTAATGATGACCAAGGACATGTTCCTAAAAAGTCAGTTTCCAAGAAATAGCGGAGAATAAGAGTAACGTCTGGCATCCCCGTAGAAATGCCAGGGCTCATGTTATAAATAAAATACTTGAACAGGTATTTAAATCTTACTTTTGGCCTTTTTGCCCAATAAGTACTGTGGTGGCTTTGTGGACATGCCGCGGTAGGTTTATCTACAAGCCCTCTTCCCCGCCCAGTTCCTGCTTATTTCAGCATTCCGTTGTACATGTTCACTAAAATGTAATAGTATTTTTCCTCCAAATCGGGGTGCGCAAACATTTCCGGGGGAAGCGCATAATAAGCCACTTTCCCGCCCCTTGTGATTATCACGGGAAAAACCCTCCCCAAATCCTCTCCATTGGAGTCCTTTACCGCTCCCCCGACATCCACGCTTAAAGGCGTTGTGCTGCCTGCTGCCCCTGAAGGCTTTACGACAGCAAAATTGCCCCGCATTAAAAGGTTTTTCTTCAAGCCCACAATAAACGCGTTGCCTGGCTCAACTCCCACTTCCAGCCTTCCAGCCAAAACACCCGTATGGCAGTTTTCGTCAAAGGAAGACATTCCACAGTAATTGCCCTTATAGTTTGCGCCAATGAAGTCATCGAATGCAACAATTTTTTCTCCCTCTTTTCTCGCCCACGGCCCAATGATTTCGTGGTCGTTTTTTCCTTCCGGCCTTTCATCAAAGTACAGGAAATTGTCGTCCCTTCCAAGGACTGTCCCGGCATCACCTGTCCAGACAACCCTTCCGCCCTGGTTCACGTAATTCATGAAATACTTTAACTGCCTGGTTTCCATTTCCCTTGCACGGGTTACAATCACAAGATGATAATCCTTCAAATTCCCTTCATTCAATAAATCCGTGTGAAGCCGGTAAGGGTAAACCCCGATATAGTCCCTGTCCCTTAAAATGTCCGCCAATAAATCCGGGTCACCCAAGCCCGAGTCACCGTAAACTATGAGCACTTTTGGCTGCCCCAAGACAGTGTAATAAACTTCGCACCACCCCGGAATTGTGCTGCACTTCATTATTCCGCTCCAAGTCAAAATAAACAGCACAATTGCAACCAAAACCAGGAGCACAACCACGTGCATGGCGGTTTTCAGGGGAGACTGGGGCTGTCCGGGGTACTTCATTTTCACCACAAAGCAAACGCTTTTATTCCTTAAGGATTAAGTAGTTTTTAACTATAATAATGTTTTGTTTGAGGTTTTTTGGATGGTTAAACTTTCCCGCGGCCCGGGGGTAAGCGGTCCAAGCAGTTCCCTTGGAATAATGCGTTTCTTTGACGTGGACACCGGCGGACCAAAAATGTCGCCGGAATTCATTGTCGCATTAAGCGTTGTATTCATAATAATTGTTGTGATAGTTAAAAGCCTGCTGCCGTCCTGATTATTTGGGCCTTCTTTGCCCCGTCCTTTTCGTGGGCTTTCCCTTAACCCCGGCTTTTCCTTGGTTTCAGCCTTTTTTCCTTTCAGGATTGAGTCGGCTTCCTTTATTGTGGAGTAAGGGTCAAGCCGCCCTACTGTTGCCCTTAATCCTGCAAGCGCAAGGGTTCTCTCCCTGAAGCCGTACTTGGTTTTTTCCAGCATCGCCTTTGTGAATAGGTCAATGTACTCCTGGAATTTTCCGGCTTCAATAAGCTCTTTTGCGGTCGGCATTCCAAGCCGCCGCATCCCGGGGTCAAAAACCCTCAGCTTTCCCCAAAGTTGTGCGTTCACCAATTCCCTTTCACGTATTTCTTCATCAGGGGTTTCAACAGCGGCCTTCAAGGCAACCTCAATCGGGTCAGCCACTCTATTCACTTCCCCAAGCCAATAAAAAATTCCCTGAATAAGTTTTTTTCCATTTTTCCTTTTCCTTCCCTTAATTTTGTGTTGGTCTGCTTTTCAATTTCTTTCCCAAATTTTTTCACAAACCCTTTGTCAGAGGAACCGAGCCTCAACTCAACAGTATCATTCGGGTTAAATTTGAGTTCTTTTCTCTTGGATTGAATTTTCCTGACCAATTCCGCAAGCTCCCATTTTTCCTTTAACTCTTCACTTTCCTCTACATTCAAATGCAGTCTGATTTTTTCCCCGAAGTCCTCCGAAAAGAATTTTCCCTTCGGCTTTCCCCTGGAAAAAGAAATTTTTTCCACGTTAACCATCTGCGCAAGAATTCCCGTTGTTTCCTTCAACGGCTTTCCCTTTGCTTCAATAACCAGTTCCTTCAAAACCCACCGCAAGCGCTTTTTCTGTTTTTCCCTCATTGACAAAACAGCCTGCGCAATCTCCTTCACCAGCCGGAATTCTTTCTCCAGCCTTTTGTCAATCAATTTTTTGTCAGCTTTCGGGAGCGAATAAAAGTGGATTGATTCCTTCATTCCCTTTTGCTTCATGTCCCGGTAAAAGTATTCCGTTAAATGCGGGACAACCGGCGCAAGCAGTTTCATCAAACCAAAGGTCACGTAGTTTGCGGTTTTGCTTACCGGCTTTTCTTTCACCCTGTTCCTGATGAGCTTAATGTAAGTCCTGCTGAAATCCTCCAACAAAAAATCATGCACCAATTGTGTTGCCTTAGAGTAGGCATAGGAATTGTATGCATCCAAAACCTCTTTGCTTAAGGAATTAAACCTTGAAACAATCCACTTGTCTTCAGGCTTCAGCCCTGAGGCCGAGATTTTTTTTTCGGGTTCCATTTCCAGATACAGGTGAATGAAGTTAAACGAATTCCAAAGGACATTAAAGAAGCGGTTGATTTCCCTGAATGCGTCCCAGGAAAAGGCAATATCCTCTCCCCGGGAAACGGAGGCAAAATAGTATCGCAAATAATCCCGGTTGTGCTTTGCGATTACATCCTTGGGCTGCACAATATTCCCCTTGCTTTTCGACATCTTTGTTTTCTCGACATCCAAAACCATTCCATGAACCGCAATCGCCTTGAAAGGCGCCTTGTTGAAGGAAATCGTTGAGGTAATCAACTGCGAATTCCACCATCCCCTAAACTGGTCGCTTCCCTCCAAGTTAAAGTCCGCTGGCCAAAACTTTTCAAACAACTTTTTATCCAAAGGATAACCCAATGCCCCCCAGCTGCTGACACCCGAATCAAACCAGACATCCATTACCTCGGGAACCCTTTTCATTTCGCCTTTGCATTTCTTGCACGGAAACTTAACTTCATCAATGTGCGGCTTATGCAAATCCAGTTCCTTGGGAAGCTTTGCGTGTTTCCCTAATTCTTTCAATGAGCCAATCACAACCTTTTCTTTGCATTCCCCGCAAACCCAAATCGGAAGGGGCGTGCCCCAGTACCTTGCCCTTGAAATCGGCCAGTCCCCTATTCCATGAATCCAGTTTTTCATTCTTTCCTTCATCCACCCCGGAACCCACTCAACTTTTTCATTCAATTCAAGCATTTTTTTCTGGATTCCTGACACGCGGAAAAACCATTGCGGGACGGCAATCATCAAAAGCGGAGTCTTGCATCTCCAGCACAAAGGATAATCATGCGTGAAAGGATGCCCGTACACCAGCAAACCTTTTCCCTTCAAGTCCTGCACAATCTCTTCATCCACTTCCCTTGCCCTTTTTCCCGCGTACTTTCCCGCCTCTTTTGTTAATTCCCCGTTCAATTGCACCGGGCTGATTGCAGGCAAACCCGCCTCTTTTCCCGCTTCATAGTCCTCGCGCCCATGCCCCGGCGCCGTATGCACTAACCCTGTGCCTTCCTCCAAATTCACGTACCTGCTGTGCAAAATCACGCGGTAAGCGTTTTTCAGTTCAGGCAAATCCAAAAAACCTTCCAACGGGGCCTCATACTCCCAGCCATCCATTTCTTTTCCCCTGAATTCCTTTTTGGCTGTGTAGCCCGCTTCAACCGCATCCATTAAACCCTGCACCAAATCCTTTGCGATAACCCATTTTTCCCCGTTGCTTAACTCAATTTCACTGTACAAAAACTTCGGGTGAACCATTACCCCTGTGTTGCCGGGCAAAGTCCAGGGGGTGGTGGTCCAGACAATAAGGAAAGTGTTTTCCTTTCCCTTTACCTTGAATTTGACGTAAACTGCCCTGTCCGTTTGTTTGGCGTACTCTATTTCATTGTAGCTCACAGAGGTTGCGCACCTTGGGCAGACATGCACTGAATACTTGTCCAAATAAAGAAGCCCCTTTTCCTCCGCCTTCTTGAACGCAAACCAAATCGCTTCAATGTACTCGTTCCGTAAGGTAATGTACGGATTTTCCCAGTCCATCCACACCCCCAAATCATTGAATTCTTCGTTCATTTCGTCAATGTACCGGGTTGCGTAAGACCTGCATTTTTCAATGAACTTCCCGACACCGTAATCTTCAATGTCTTTTTTCCTTTTCACTCCAATCTCTTTTTCTATCTGCACTTCAATTGGAGTTCCGTGCGTGTCATAACCCGGGCGGTCAAAAACGTGAAGGCTTTGCATCCTCTTTGAGCGCAAGGCAATGTCCTTCAAAATCTTGTTCAAGCCCGTGCCCATGTGAATGTGGCCTGTCGCGTAAGGCGGGCCGTCCATAAAATAAAAGCCTTTCCTGTTTTTTGCGCTCTTTGCCCTAACCTTTTCCGGAATCTTGTTTTTTTCCCAGAATTTTTTGATTTCCTCTTCCTTCTGCAGGGAATACTGTTCAAGGAGTTTTTTCATTTTTTCACCAGTTCTTCAATTTTTTCCACGGAAACCTCTTTTAAGCTTTTTACAGCCAAATCCGCGCGAGAAAAATCGTGCTTGGAGGTGAACTCCGTTACAAGCCCAATGCACTTCATTCCCGCATTCTTTGCCGAATCAATTCCCGGGGAAGAATCTTCCACGGCAACCGCATTCCGGGCTTCAACCCCTAAAGCCTTTAAGCTCTTCAGATAAATTTCCGGGTTCGGTTTGATCTCTGCAACGTCGTCCCCGGAAAAAACCGAATCAAAAATTCCCTGAAATTTTCCGTGCTCCAAAACAGCGTCAACATTTTTTTTGTGCGAGTTTGTCGCCAGCCCAAGTTTCCAGCCCTTTTCCTTCGCTTCCTTTAACAGCTCCCTTGCGCCTTCGCTTACTTCCACTTCCTTCAAGTATTCGTAATGCAGTTCCCGCTTTTTTTTGCTTAACTCAACCACGTCCCCCTCAATTTTAAAGTCAGCCAAAGTTTTCTGGATTGCCTTAAAGGTTTTGCTTCCAACCAAATTCTGGTAATAATCCTGTGTAATCTCCGCCCCAAGCGGGGAAAACAATTCCTTCCATTCCCTGAACCCAAGCGCCTCTGTGTTAATCAGCACCCCGTCCATGTCAAAAACCAATGCATTCAATTAATTCACGCTCCAAAAATGGGGCCAGGAGGATTTGAACCCCCGACACATGGCGTATAAGACCATTGCTCTAACCAGGCTGAGCTATAGCCCCTTGCCGGCTGCTGCCGGCAGTGCAGGGTGCCATCTGCGATGGCACTTGCTCGCCCCAATGGGCTCGCACTGCCCCTTGCCCATTCCGTAGGGCAGGTCCGGTGTGCCGGCTGTTCCCGGCAGTGGAATCCCGCCTGCTCGCGGGAGCGGAGTGCGCCATGCTTTGCATGGCAGTTGTTCGGCTTTCGCCTCGCACTTGCCGCCTTCTTGCGGCAGCAGAGATGTCCTGTTTCCTCCGCTTTTGCTCCGGAGGCAGATCTGCTCGCTTCGCTTGCAGTTGCCCTGCAGTTAAACAGTGTATATTTACCTTTATATAATTCACTTAAAAGAGAATCAGAAAATCCTTTGTGGGCGTATTTGTCGATCCCTTCTCATGTTTAACACTCCAAGAAATGGGGTTAAAAGGGTTTTTAAAGGATAAGGGGAAGCTGAATTAATATGGCCAAAAAAAGGAATCCAAAACCGCTTTTATTCTCCGGCTCCAGAGCCAGTGAAAGGATGCAGCAGGTCAGAGACACCGCCAACGCCGCAAAAAAAGCCATTAAGGAATTGGATCCGAATGTTGAAGCGCCAATATTTGCTGCTTTGAATTTAAGGGCGGAGAAAGTGAAAAGCGTTGACCCAAAACACAGGAATCAAAGAAAAGTTTTGGCTGACATTCTTCACGACGTATATAACCAGCATTCTTATCTTTATTCCAGGAAACCAGAAGGATTTGGCGCCCTGATGGATTTGTATGGAAAAGATTTTCGCGAGGTAGCCCCCAATGTTTCAAGTGCGCTTTTAAAGCACTGGGCGCGCGTTTTAACAGACATAAAAATGAGAAAATTGGGGAGGGAAAAAGATTTAACTGGCCGGCATGGAGGAGAATGGATTTACACCTGGAACAACATCAACTCCGAATTGGGAGCCCTCCTTGATGAAGCCTTGTCGCACCTTAAAGGGAATTAATTATTCCCTTTTCCCTGATTCAAACTCTTTTTCGCTGATGTTGTTGTCTGTTTTCACGTCGCTTACCTCTTCCCCGGCTTCCTCCATTTGGCCGTATCTGCCCACATTCAGCCTCAGGGAGTTCTTGAACAAGGAAGTGTAGCCGTTTGTCACCTTGTAGCTTTTGCCGTCCTCAATTTTGTCTATGAGCTCATCCCATAAAGTCAGCAAAACTGTTCCCGTATCATCCCCGAAAACCGCTTCAGTCACCTTGTGGCTGGAGTTATCCAGTTTGCTTGAAACTTCCCGGACCTCGTTTTTTTCAAGAACTTTTCCGACCGCGTCAACTTTTTTCATGAAAGGCCTTAATTCAGCTATTTTTGCCATAATTGTTTTCACCTCTTGAATGGTTTTAAATTGATTCAGGCCTTCAAAAAAAATTCAAGTGAACCCAAACCAATTGACTAAAGATTCAGCGAAAAAAACCCTTTTAAAGGTAATTGCCTAAGGTCTTCAATATCCTTAAATAGTTCTTAGGATGAATAATTGATTATGGGAAAATTGTACGCCATAATTGCGGTTGCCCTTGCGGTTGTTTTTATCGTTGGCTTTCTTTCTGTTTTCGGGATACAAACAATCTCGGCAGACAAGCAGGAATATTCCTCCGGCGAAGAAGTAAAAATCAGGTTTTCCGATTTCAGCCTTCATTGGAGTACATGCGGCGGCAAAAGCATTCAAATATTCAAGCAGGAAGCAAGCGGGTGGAAAATGATTCAATACCAGTTATTGGGGTATGGGGGCGAGGCTTGTGTTGACGGCGAAACTGCTTTGATGGTGATGGGTTGCGATTTTGTCTTATTTCCGTTATTTCCAACAATGAATATTGAAAGCAAAGACTTTTCCTGGAATTCAAAAGTTTATGAAAAAGCTGGGGAAGTTGATTCGTGTTTTAGCCCATTCAGAAATGAAACAGTTAACCGGAAGATGGAAAACTATGAATTAAGAAATGTGCCCCCTGGAAAATACAAATTAAAGTATGGAAGCGCGGAAACAATCATTGAAATAAAATAAGCTCACTTTTTCTTTAGGATTCCTTTCACCAAAGAAACAGCCTTTTCCCTCAAGTCTTCCGGCGAGCCGTCGTTTTCAATTTTAAAGTCGCTTTCCTCCAAGACCTTTCCAAAGCCTTTTCGTTCAATGTCAATCTCGTCCCTTTGCAAAAAAGCTTTTCTTTCCTGTGCGTCAGCCTTGCTCCGCCTTTCAAACCTTTTATTGGGGGAAGCGTTAATCCTCACAACCACCACATTTTCACAGTTAGCCTTAATGTAGTCCACTTCTTCTTTGGAGCGCGGCCCCACCAGAACGAGCTTTTCTTTTCCTTTTGCCTTTTCCCACAAGCGCTTAGCGAAAACGTCCATTCCCTCTTTTTTTCTTAACTCGTCCCCGATGTTGCTTAAATTTTCCTTGGTTGCCGGCAGCCCGCGTTTTTTCGCCTCTTCCGCAATGAAGTCGCTGAACACAAATTTCCTGAAGCCGAATTCTTCGGCAATTATGTCAGCGGCAGTGTCTTTCCCGGAGCGCGCCAAGCCAATCACGATTATTGCGGGCATTACAGATAGGGTGGACACTTGACTTTAAAAAACCTTTTTAAGGTTAAAAAAAATTAAAAAGCACTTAAAGTATTTAGGGAAAAATGGTGGGGGAATGTAGTGCCTAACGGGTTGGAAAGCCTTAAATAGCTTGAATTCCTTATATTTTTGTGTTATTGGATGGCTGAATCCCCCCCTTCTACATTCACATTCCTTCTGTGAGGAGCAGCATTATTGGTTGTTTATCTAAATGGTTTCTTCACGCCGTTGAGGTTCGTGGTGGTCCTGCGGTTATAAGTGAATTGGATGCGCGAATAGCCAGTGAAAAGCAGAGGGAAGTAAAGCAAGCACTGGAAAGCGTTCGCCGTATGCTTGCAACGAGAAAGCTTTTGGGAAGGGAAAAGTTTGGGCATGAAATTCACTTTGTTGTGGCCGACAACGCAGCCTTTTACAATGAAGTGCCAGTTTCTAAAACCCACACGCCAATAGCAACCCAGTTAGCCAGATACTTGAATGCTGTGGGAAATAAACATGGTGTGTTCGTGCATTACATTACTCCAAATGAAATGAAATTCATTTTTCCCCGGGAGCTTACTGAGCCGCATCCTTTGGGGCATATCAATGGAAAAAACCAGCTTAAAACCAGCCCAGGCGCTGCAACCAACATAGCGCTTTCTTACATAAGGGGCTATCATCATGAAAAACACCGGGGCCTTGCGCGAGCCTTTCTCTTAAGGATTAGCGATGATGTTTTTCCTCCAACCAGTAAAACTGTTTGGGGGGAGGAAGCAAGGCAATACAGAAACTTTTTCTTAGACCAAGAAAAAATGTTTGACGGTCCCATTAGCGGGTCCAGAAAAAGGTATCGTGGTTATGATGATAGTTCAGGAAGACGGCTTAGAAAGGAAATTTCCACTTTCTCTTTTCTTGTTCGCTTTGGAGACTTGAGGCAATTCCCTTATTATGGAACGGCCGGCAGTGAAGACAGAAGTTTTAGTTTCTCATGACGCGACAACCCTGCCTGCCTTGGCAGGCAGATAGGTCG
>CAYTYC010000013.1:0-2339 GCA_964442255.1 uncultured archaeon
TATTGTAGAAAGTGACTGGCAACCATGGTATTGTAGAAAGTGACTGGCAACCATGGTATTGTAGAAAGTGACTGGCAACCAGTTTCTTTTGGTATTGCCTGATTATTAACTGGTGTTGCGTTATAAATTTTTTGCCCCTTGTTTTATCTGGTGCTTGTACGCTGGAGTCTGCACGCAAAGCACAGGTTTGCGGAGAGGGCGGTCAACCTGGGGCTCAACTACTGTGAACTGGAGCTTGCCGTAAAGAAGCAAGAGTTCAGGATTAAGGAGGGAAAAAACAAGTTCAAGGCGGTTTTCAGGATCAGGGATTCAATTCTGGCTGCGGTGAAGATTGAAACACGGGAGTTTATCAATGTCTTGACGCTTTGGGAGGCAAGCGAAAAGGAGCCTGAAAAATGGAGAAAGAAATAAAGTGCCATTTGTGCAACGGCAAAGCGAAACTGCATTTTGAGGACCTGAGTCTGGACCAGGGACGGATAATCATTAAAGGCTCCCCTCACTACAAATGTTCCAAATGCAGGGAAGGGTTTGCAACCGGCGGGCAGATGCAGGAATTAAGCGGGCAGATTAACACGAAGTTTGTGTTCCAGAGGCCGATAATCAATGCCGGCCGAAGCCTTGCCATAACCCTTCCGGCAGACCTTGTCCGGTTTTATGGCCTAAAAAAAGGGGAAAAAAATAAAGATAATCCCTGAAAACAGGCATGCCTTAAAGATAAAGGTGGGCTGGAATCCATGGCTTGTTGCTGTTTCGGCAACCCTTAATGGCGAGAAATCATCGCCCTTTAATACTTTTTTCCGTTAAAGTGTTAATGTATGCTTTCGCTTTCTGAACTGCAGTTTGCAAAGAACTATCCTTTCACGCCTTCCGCAGCCAAGGCTGTAAAGGAATCGGCTTCCTCTTTGGAGGGCTTAAGTTTTGAGGTTTTGCAGAGGGCAAAGTTTTCGTTGAAGAAGGCCGCGGAAGGAAAAGACTATTCCATGGAAAGGCTGGGCTCAAACAGGGAACTGCTTTTGAATGAAGTTTTGGCTTTTCCTGCAGCGAAAATCCTTTTATCCATTTACAATGACCCCCGGCTTTACGGAAAATTTGCCTTCATGCACTCCAAAAACTGCTTTAAGCGCCTTGAATCAAATTCCTTTGAACTGGAGAAGATTGCAGAAGAGCTTTCAGTGAAATTCACCCGTGAAGGGGAAAATTTTTCCGTTCCCCTTTTGGAATACGTTTCCCTTAATTTCAGGGAGGATTTCATGAAGCTTGTGAACAGGCAGGCGGAAAAAGGAAAAGTTTTTTTGACGAAAACCGATTTTGCGCGCGTCCTTTCCGCGGCTGCAAGCAAAAAGATTTTTGATTCCCTTCCCGTGCAGACAAAAGGCTTTCCGAAGAATTTCCGGGAGGCGGCAAAAGAATTAAGGGAAGAGCTGAGGAACGCGGACTCCGCAAAGTCGTTTTCCGCAGTGCACGGAAAGCCGGCTTCCGAGCTTTTCCCCCCTTGCTTTGACCGCCTGTACAAAAGCGCTTTGGACGGAAAAAAGCTTTCCCATCTGGAGAGATTCAACCTTGCGACCTTTCTAACTGCGGTTAATTTTTCGCATTCCGCTTTAATGGATTTGTTCAGGAAAATGCCCAACTACAAGGAAAAAACCGCTTCCTACCACCTTAAAAGAATCCGCGGTTCTGGTGAAAAACAGGCTTATTCCCCGGCAAGCTGCGCGAAAATGAGGCAGTACAGGCTCTGCTTTCCCGATGAACTGTGCAGGAACGTTAGGCATCCTTTGCAGTATTACAAGGCGAAACGGAAAACAGGCTCTCCCGAAAAATTTGGCCAAAAAAATGCGAAAACCCCTGTGGGCAAAAAAATAAATAGCCCGGTGCCCTAATTTTTGTGGTGCAATAATGGCGGACTTTTACGTTTTGTTCATTTTCCTTGTAATCCAGTTTGTAATCTACATTTACCTGTTTAAGTGGAGCGCGCAGTGGGCGTACGGAATCAGGGCAACAGCAGGGCAGGCCCTTTTGCAGTGGATTGTTTTTGTGGTTGTGTCCATTGTAATGGGCTTCCTCTTTTTGATGTTCACGGGGCTGCTGGACTATTACATTTGATTTTCATGGCTGAAAAAAAAGAAAAGGCCGGGTTTATCCTGCGGTTTTCCGGGCGCAGGGGAAGGGCAGGGGACTAGGGGGTGCTGCACGTGTCCATCCGTTTGGGAGGGAAGGGTGAAAAATGGCTGAAGGAAAGCTTACTGAAGCTTCAAATGTGAAGCACGTGTCCATCCGTTTGGGAGGGAAGGGTGAAAAAGGGTAAAGCGAAGTTTTTTTCCGGGATTTCCTTTAACTTA
>CAYTYC010000013.1:2439-11114 GCA_964442255.1 uncultured archaeon
ATCAGCCAGTTTTTCACGTGGAAGGGTGAAAAAGGGTAAAGCGAAGTTTTTTTCCGGGATTTCCTTTAACTTAATCAGCCAGTTTTTCACGTGGAAGGGTGAAAAAGGGTAAAGCGAAGTTTTTTTCCCTTCAGCCGAAATAGAGGAATACCTTGACTCAGGCCCCCATAAAAACCGTAAAAGCTGGATAGGGTTTGCGAGTCTGCAAACCCGCCCCAAAAAAAAAGCGCATTGACTTTACGCATTCTTTCCCGGGATTCGAGCAAATCGGTCTGGGAAGGCGTGGGCTTGCGCGGGTGGCGGATTCTGCGGTTTTTTCAAGGGTGGAAAAGCTTTACCCGGGTTACAGCATACAGCCTGTTATGTCCTCCGGTGAAATGCGTGAATTGCACAGGGGTCAGGGAATAAGGGACTGTGAATTGATTCCTGTTCAGGAATTTGCGTGCAGGAAAAGGGATTACGCAAGGGCAATGTTCAAAAAGCACCCGCCGAAGAGAAAATGATTTTTTTTTTCCCACAAAACCCATAAAAGGCTTTTTCCGGAAAGCTTTTTTCATGCAGCCCGACTATTTCCTGAAAACGGCTTTCCGCGAGTTTTACCGCCATAATCCCGTGAATTCTGTGCCGGGCATTGGGCAAAGGGAATTCGGCTATGGCATTTTCGGCCACAAAATCCTTCAGCGCCACCTTGCTTTCAGGGACGCGAAAGAATTCAATGAATTTCTGGTGAAAGAAGCCCCGCTCTATGTTTCGGCAAGCGCGGCTTACTACGAGTTCCCGGAAAGAAAGCCCATGGAAGCAAAAAACCGGCTTAAGTCGGACATAGTGTATGAGTTTGACTCCGATGATTTGCGCATAGACTGCCAAAATGAACATGACTCCTGGGAATGCAGGTGCGGAAAAAAAGGGAAAGGAATCGTGGAAAGATGCAGCGAGTGCGGGGAAAGGGTGGAGGTAAAGGAATGGCCTTGCGAAAACTGTTTGGAGGAAGTCAAAAAGCAGATGTTTTCATTGATTGAGCTGGTGAAGGGGGATTTCGGTTTGGAGGAGGGATTAAGCGTAAACTTTTCGGGCTCGAAGGGCTTTCACCTTCACCTCCGCTCAAAGGAAATTCAGTCCTTAACCAATAACGCAAGAATAGAGCTCCTGGATTATCTTACCTTGAATGAACTGAACACCGAATTCATTGGGTTCGGGAAACAAAAGAGGCTGCTTTCCCCAAAGCAGGGGGAAGTGAAGGGTTGGGGGAAAAGAATTCTGGAAGAAATGCAGAAAATAGTCGGGAGGGGGGACGCAAAAGAGCTGGTGAAAAAAAGCGCTGTCGGGCACAAAACCGCGGAAGAAATCGTGAAAAAAAGGGATGAAATCCTTGAGGCGCTGGAAAAAGGCGAAAGGCTGCAGTCCTTTCCAAAGGCAGAAAAATTTTGGTCATCCCTTCTTGAATCAATTGTGGAGCAGTTGATCCTGAAAATTGACCGCCAGACTTCGGTTGACGCGAGCAAAATCCTCCGTGTTCCGGATTCCCTGCACGGGGGCACGGGGTTCAAGGCAAGCTCAATTCCACTGGACAAGCTGGGGGAATTTAAGGCGTTCAGCGAAGCAATAGCTTTTTCAAACAATCCAGTGAAGGTATTTATCAGGGAGGCCCCCAAAGTCAGGTTCGGGGGGCAAAGCTTTGGGCCTTTCTTGCAAGAGGAAGCCGAGCTTCCGGAATACGCGGCGGTTTACTTCGCCGCAAAAGGTGCTGCAAATGGAGTTGTCCTATGATGAAATAAGGCGGATTCACCGCCTGGAGAAGTCTTCACCAAAACTCACGGAGGTAGAAGAAGACTTTATGGATTCATTGGGCGAATTCCTTCAGGGCGAAAAAAAAACTTACATGGATTCATTGAAGGACATGAGCTTTTCCAAGGCAAAAAGCTACGGCAACATAAAAAAAATGCTTGAAGAAATTTTTTCAATGCGCCAGAGAAAAATTTTGAACCTTGCCCTCATTTCCTCCAGCACAGGGGAAGCGGAGTATTCGAACATGACTTTCCAGGAAAAAGAACTGTGCAGGGAGCTTGTGAAGGTTTTATCCAGGCACAATGATTCCGCGAAAAAAGTTTTTGACGAATCCGCGCAGGCAAAAACTCCGGCGGGGCAGGAAAAAGATTTAAATAAGGTTTCCATGCGCATTCTAAGGGAAGTTCCCTCTTTTGTCGGAACGGATATGAAGGAATACGGCCCTTTCAAGGAAAACCAAACCGTTGAACTTCCGCCCAAAATCGCGAAACTCTTTGTTTCAAGGAACCTTGGAAAAATGCAGGAGTGAAATTTAATGGCAAAGCCCGAAGTACCGCAGCCCAAAACAAAGTTCATTAAGGTAAAGTGCGGAAGCTGCGGAAACGAGCAGGCAATTTTTTCTTCGCCCTCCTCAAAACCCAGGTGCCTTGTGTGCGAACAGGTTTTGGCTTTTCCCAAAGCCTCAAAGCTCGGGCTTGCGGGAAAAACAAAGGTTGTTAAGGAACTCCAGTAGGTGAAAATTTTTTTGTCTGAAGAACTGCCGGAAACAGGGGAAGTGGTTGTATGCAGGGTAAATCGCGTGCTGAATTACGGGGTTTTCGTTGACCTGCTGGAGTACGGGGACGCGAAAGGGTTTGTGCACGTTTCCCAGGTTGCCTCAAGGTGGGTAAAAAACATCAGAAACTATGTGAAGGAAAACCAGCTCCGCGCGGCAAAAGTTTTGTACATTGACTCCCAAAAAAACCAGATTGACCTGAGTTTGGTCAAGGTTTCCCCAAGGGAACAAAGAAAAAAAATAGAGGAATACAAGCAATTCAAGCGCGCCCAAAAACTGGTTGAAGTGCTGGCGAAAAACGCCAAAAAGCCTTTTGACTCGGTTTGGGAGGGGATTGCCGAGCCCTTAATCCATGAATTCGGCTCCCTTCACGCAGGCTTCCAGGAAATTGCTTTAAGGAAAGGGGAGGCAGCAAAAGGAATCAGCCCTGAATGGCAGAAGCCATTGGTTGAGCTTGTCTCCAAAAGCATTTCCGTGCCAAAGAAAACGGTTAAAGGAACCCTTGTGCTTTCCTCCACCGCCCCGGACGGGGTGGAGGCAATCAAAAAGGCATTGAATGAAGCGAAAAAAGCCGCAAAGGGAAAGGAAACGGAAATATATTACGAGGGCTCAAGCAATTATGTTTTAAAGGTTAGCTCGCACGATTTTAAGAGCGCGGAAAAACAGCTGAAAGAGCTCGGGGAAAAGGCGCTGGAAAGCATTAAAGCTTCGGGCGGAACAGGGGAATTCAAAACCAAGTAAACTTTTTGGGAAAAGTTTAAGCCGGGGTTGATTAAATGGCGACAAAAATAACTGTTTTAAAGGATGTTAAGCTCAAGAACGGCGTGATGTTCACCGGCCTCCCCGGAATAGGTTTGGTGGGAAAAATTGCGGTGGACTACCTGCTCAAGCAGTTGAAGGCGGAAAAGGTTGCCGAAATTTTTTCTGACTCTTTTCCGCCGAGCGTGCACACAAAGGACTCCCTGTTGGAGCTCATAAAGGACGAAATCTATCACGTTAGCTCAAACGGAAACGACTTCCTGTTTTTGGCCGGCCCTGTCCAGCCCGCATTGGACGTGAGAAGCCCTTCCGCTTTGGAGCACTATGAGTTCGCGGAAAAGATTGCGGAAAAAGCCAAGGAACTCGGTGTAAAGGAAATTTACACTCTCGCGGGAATCAACATAGGGGAAAGGAGAATGAACGCGGAACCCAAAATCGTTGTGGCGGCTTCCTCAAAAAAAACCCTGGAGGAATTCAGGAAACTCGGCGTCAAATTAAGCAAGGACGAGGGCTTAATCAGCGGCGCGGCGGGGCTGATTTTGGGGGTTGGAAAAGAAAAAGGCATGGGTGGGGCGTGCCTTATGGGCGAAACGAACGCGCGCCTCATTTACGGCGACCACGGCTCCGCGAAAAAGCTGATTGAATTGCTTGCAAAAAAGTACGGCTTCAAAATCCACATGGGCGAAATTGAAAAGGAGTCCAGGGAAATCGAGAAAGCCTTCACCCAGTTAAGCAAGAGCCTGGAAGAACAGGAAGACACGGGTGAAGGCGGGTTAAGCTACGTCCGGTAAACATGCATTCAAAGGCTTTTGTTTTTCTGTTTGCTGTTTTTTTGGGGATTTTTTATTTTTTGGCTGTGTCCACGGCAGGGGGAAAGCGGAAACAACCCAAAAGCTATGCGGTGAAATAACCTCCGAAAATGTGCAGCAGGTTTCAGCATCGTTTACATAATAGAAAAAACTGTCGGCGAAGGAAGCAGGCTTGCATACCGCGATTCCCCGGGAAACTTCATTGAAAACGCTGTAAGGGAGGATGTGCCGGTTTTTGAAACCAAAACAGGAAAAAAAAACTCACTGCATTACTGAAAGAGGAAAAGGGTGCCCTGAATACTGAATAGGGCTGTTTGGAAATAGGCTGCTGCACTAAAATTGACTGCTAAAATTCTTTCAGCGTTTTTTGCCCTGTGCAGGGCTCCCTGCATTCCAGCTGTTTTCCTAACTCAATTTTTTTTCTTTCAAACTCTTGCTTTGAGTCGCACAAAACCGGCTTTCCGTAGTTTCCCCCCCCGCCGGGAATGAACAAAACCCAGTCATTGCGGAAGGCGGAGATTTTTTCCGCAGTCCCTTTTTCGACTTCCCTTAACTCTTCAATTGGCGTGTCGGCCAAAACATTTATTTCGTTTCCGAACCTTTCCACAAACCGTTTCCACTGCTCCTGCACCTTCACCCCGAAAACGTTTTTCGCTCCCAAAGAAAGCTGAATTATTTCCGCCAAGGGAAGAAGGTGAAGGTACTTCGGCCTGAAGCCCGGGTGTTCGCCTTCACCCGAATCCGCGAGCTCCAGAATCCTGTCCTTCACCCCTTTTTTAACGCTTCTTCCGCATTCCGGGCACTTCCATTTTCCTGTTTCAGCCTCCTTTAATGAAAGCTTTGCGTAGCAGTTGGAGCACGCACTGCAATGGTATTTTCCTTCTCTCGGGTCAAGCCCCGCATTCAGCGTAACCAGCGCATCATTCTTCCTCTCCAAAGCCTTCTTAAGGGAATTGAAGTCCGGTTTCCGGAGATTTATTCGTGTGAATTCCCTTCCAATCCGGTAAGGCCACGGCGAATGCGCGTCAGAGTTTGTGAGAAAACTCAGCGAATGGTTTTCCTTCATCAAATCCGCCAAATCCGTGTCCGCACTTAACCCAAGCTCAATGAAGTGGATGTTTTTTGCCTGTGCCCCGTAGCAGTCCCTTATTGAATTGAAGTGCGCGTAGATTCCAAAGTAAGGGGTGAACGCATGCGCTGCGCCAATCATTCCGCCTGCGTCCAAAACAATTTCCGCAATTTTCTCCGCATTCAGCCTGATTCTCGGCCTGCCTCCCCCAAAGGAGTCCATGTCATTGGAGTAAGGCTTCAGTTTTTGCTTGGCTTCCTGCACTGAATTGAAATCCGGAAAGAAAAGAATGTGGTGAACTGAGTCAATGCACTGCACTTCCGTCTGCAGAATGAAGGGCATGGAATGCTGTTTGGATAGGAAAACCCCGTTGCTTTCCTCCAGGGTTTCCTTTGCATGCAAAATCCATTCTTTGTGGAGAATGTCCGCGGTTCCCAGCAAATTCAACCCCTTTAATCTGGATTGCTCCGCGATTGTGGAAATAAGCATTTTCTTGCTTACCCCCCCGCTGTAAGGGCTGTGGAAATGCAAATCGCAGTTGAATTCCTTCATTTTCTCCCCAAGTATTAATTAAAAAAGATTGCACATTCTTTAAATTGGTTTCCATGGAATCAAAAGCCCCAATTCCAAAGGAAGCGCGCTTTTGGGAAACGAGAAAAGAGGGCGTTGTGCAGTGCCGCGCGTGCAACCGCAACTGCGTGATTGCGGAAGGCAAAACAGGGCTGTGCAGGGTGAGGAAAAACTTTGAAGGAAAGCTCCGTTCCCTGGTTTACGGAAAAACACTTACCCTGGATGTTGACCCGGTTGAAAAAAAGCCCTTGTTTCATTTCCGTCCGGGAACGGAGTGCCTGGGAATCAGCACATATGGCTGCAATTTTTTCTGCCAGCATTGCTTTACTCCCGAGACTTTAATCGCAACTGACGCGGGGGTCAAAAAAATTAAAGATTTATACAAAAGCGGAAAAAATGAAAGAAAGGAACTGAATTTTAATGTTAAGGATTTAAATTATCCAAAAGCCATTACGCATAATGGAACAGATTCTGAAATAATTCATTCATTTGAACACCACTATGACGGAGTTTTACTGTCTATTAAGCCACATTACACGCCAGGCTTTAGTTGTACCCCGAATCATGAATTGTTTGTGTGCAGGGCCCGTTCTTCTAACAAAATTGAAAAAATTAGGGCAGATGAACTTTGCCTTTTCGATTATCTGGTGATTCCAAAGATTAAGATTAACCCTGAAAATAAACAAGTATTGGACACAAAGAAAATTCTCAGCGCAATTGAAGTGAAGACTAATAAAGCAAAAAGAAAAGTTATCCCTAACTTCGATAAAATAGTGAGATTGAAAGAGGAAGGTTGTTCTTCAAGAGAAATAGGGAAAATAATTGGTTTGCATCCCGCCTATGTGGGAACTTTCTTTTCTAAACTGAAAAAGAAGGGAAAAGATCACGTGTTTCATGACACTATTTTAATAAAAGAAAAAGGAAACAGGGTTAAATTCAAGAACGAGAAAGGCAAAGGGGTTCCGAAGAAACTTCCCATCAACGGAGATTTTGCTTCTTTGCTGGGTTATTATTGTTCTGAAGGCTGCATAATAAAACATAAGAAAAGACAAAACAGTTATGGCCTGGTTTTCAGTTTTGGCGCTCATGAGCCGCATTTGGTCAATAGCGTCAAAAATTTGGGGAAAAAAATCTTTGGACTAGAGCCCAAATGTAAACGCACAAAGTCTAACACAGTTAACATTCATTTTTATAGCTCTTCTGTGGCCCTGCTTTTTAAGCTTCTTTGCGGGGCGGGGGCCCGCAATAAGGTTGTGCCTGAAATCCTGTTTCGTGCAGACAAAAGGGTTGTCAGCAGTTTTCTTTACGCTTACGCTGAAGGCGACGGATGGGTTGGGGATGGCAGCCACCCGATAAGCATTAACACAGTTTCAAAAGAGCTTGCCGTTGGAGTTTATTGCCTTTTTTTGAGGACAGGGTTTATCCCAAGTTTCCATGAATGGAACCCAAAGCCCAAAAAAAGGATTCAAGGGAGAGAAATTAATCAGTCACCGCTTTTTTATGTGAAACTTTATTCAGAGAGATCCCGGAAAAGGTTTGCTTTGGGAACCAGAAAATCCGGGCACGATATTAAGGGCAAAAGCAGAGTGCTGTATATCGAGAAAAAAAACCATTACCTTATCCCGGTCCACAGAATATCAAAACAGGATTACACAGGCCTTGTTTACAATTTGGAGGTTTTAGGTGACCACTCATACCTGGCAAATTTTGTTGCGGCGGGAAACTGCCAGAACTTCCATTTAAGCCAGGAATGGGGGGAAGGTGCGCTGGAAAAAGTGCCTTTCCGTTCTCCGGAGGAGGTGGTGCAGGCGGCGATTTCCGCGGGCGTTCCCGGGATTGCGTACACTTACACCGAACCCACTGTTTTCATTGAATACTGCCTGGACATAATGGAAGAAGCGAAGGAAAAAGGCCTGTACAACGTGTTTGTAAGCAACGGCTACATGGGAAAAGGGGTTGTAAAAGAGGCATCCAAAACACTGGACGCAATAAACATTGACCTAAAGGGAAACGGCCTCTTCTATAACGAGGTTTGCGGGCAGGCGAAAAAGGAAAAGGTTTTGGAAAACATTAAGGCTTTCCACGAAAGGGGGGTGCATGTGGAGGTCACAAACCTCATCATCCCCGGCTTCAACGACAATGAAAAGGATTTCAGGGAAACCGCGGAATTCATTGCCTCTTTGGATAAGGAAATGCCCCTGCATTTTTCGCGTTTCCACCCCCAATTCAAAATGGATTGCCTTTCCCCCACGCCCGAGGAAAAACTTTTGAAGGCAAAGGAGATTGCGGAGAAAACAGGGCTGAAATTCGTTTACCTCGGAAATTTGGGGAAAGACGGGGACACCCGCTGCAAAAAGTGCGGTGCCATTCTGGTTAAAAGAAGCGGGTTTTCAGCTGAGGTTGAAGGGCTGGGGAAAGGAAAATGCGTTAAATGCGGGGCGGAAAACAATTTTATCGCCTGATTTCCGGAAACCGCCACTACAGAAACAAAATCACACAAGCCCAAGGAAATGCGTTGTCGGGGTTTTGTTGATTGTTTTTTATTTTATGAACTACAGAAACAAAATCACACAAGCCCAAGGAAATGCAGTACAAGCATTGAGCCAATTCCAGCCAGGCCAAACACCACGGTTACGGCGAGTGTCGGGAGAAGGGGCAAGCTGATTTTGAACACAAAGTAAATTATTGCCAGAACCACGAGCCCGGCAATGGTGTTTGCAATTATTTTCTTTAAGAAAAAGAATATTGCAACCGCGCCCACGATAAGCAGTATTCCTATGACCAGCACCGCGGGCTCTCCCGCAAAGGATGCCGCGGCGCCAAGCCCTTCCTTTAGGGTTTCAGTGCCCGCTTCAGCCATTCCGTTCAAAGCCATTCCGTTCAAAGCCATTCCGTTCAAAGCCATTCC
>CAYTYC010000013.1:11214-33624 GCA_964442255.1 uncultured archaeon
AGCCATTCCGTTCAAAGCCATTCCGTTCAAAGCCATTCCGTTCAAAGCCATTCCTTATTAACTGGAACTGAATCCATTAAAAGGCTTTTTTAAACCTTTTTTTTCCCACTTTTACTATGCCTTTCACGGAGGAACAGAAAAAGATTTCCGCGGCGCTTGTGCACGGCCCCAGAACCGCGGAAGAACTGGCGGAAGAAACAGGGTTCACTGAATCAAGGGTGGCTGAAGAGATAAAAGGGCTTATGAAACTGAAGCTTGTTTCAAGGGAAGGCTTTCCCACCAAATACAAGATAGACGAGAAAATCTGGGGGCAGGCCAAGAAAAGAAGGGAGGTAGCGGAAGCAGACAAGTTCCGCCTCCGGATGAACATCATAATTGAGGTGCAGGGAATTCTGGAGGAATTGGTGGAAAAACAGCTGAAGGACATTGAAAAAAAGCTTAAGGAAGACGAGGACTTCACAGTGTACAGCGCGGAGCACGCGGAAACAGCAAAGGAAGGCGAGCATTTCACGGGGTTCATTGAAGTCGGCTTGACTGTAAGGGATTTCCGCGCGCTAATGAAGCTTGTGTTCAGCTTTGGCCCCTCTTCCATAGAGGTGTTGAGGCCCGAAAAAATCGATCTCACTTTGGATGAACTGCAGGACGGATTGCATTACGCCTCCGAAATGGTCCAATCCTATGTGGCTTACATCGCGCAAAAGCTTACCCGCGATGAGCTGGAGCGGTTCAACAAGGACCTTTTCGGAAGATAAAATTTTTTTGTTATCCCTTATTGACGAAAAAAACAACCGAACCCTTACGCTTATTGCCGAAG
Organism: uncultured archaeon; assembly: GCA_964442255.1. Taxonomy (GTDB): domain Archaea; phylum Iainarchaeota; class Iainarchaeia; order Iainarchaeales; family 1-14-0-10-31-34; genus CAYTYC01. The sequence continues at coordinate 12,029 of CAYTYC010000013.1, forward strand.
AGGAGTTCTGCAAAGAGCCGAAGTTTGCCCTTTAAACGGCTAACGGAGGCAAATCCTTTCCCTGCTTACCGAAACCTATATAAAGGCTAATAAGCAACCAATTATAGAGCCTTTTTATGTCTTTAAACTTTCAGATGGTTTTAGGCGTTTAGGGCTCTGATTATTGTTAGATTGTGAGGTGAAACAAAACATGAGAGGTTTTAATGTAAAAAAACTCGTTGCAATCGGAACAGGTGCCGCATTAATTGGTGCTGCATTGGCTCCGGTTTCAGCGGACTTAAGGGACGACCTCTATGACAGCGACGGAACTCCTTTGGCAAGCGTTGTCGTTGGTGACAATGCTGCCTTGAGCGACGTTGTGTGGGCAGGCAACATTGCAGCGGCAATGGCCTTGAAGGCCTATTCCGAGGTGCCGATTACTTGCGACACCGCGGGAAGCTGCGCAACAGACGCCACCCCGACACTGACAGGATTAATGGTTGACTTGTCTGTCGGCGGAACCACCACTGTCACAGGGGGAAAAACATTTTTCGAAGACATGAATTCAATGGCAGGCACATCAGGGAGAGAAACAAACTTCTATAACCAGCAGGTAACCTACTCAAGCATTCCGAACCTGTACTACGACAGCGCAAGGTCACAGACATACAACGGCAGCTCCTACACTACAACCCTCCAGGAAAAGCTCAACTTTACTTTGAATGCCGAATTTGATGACGTAGTGAAAAAGGCATTGGCCGGAAGAATTGGAATCGGCCAATTGAAGTATGTGTTGAGCCTGGGAACAGGAGTGAATGCCTGGGAATCAGGCACAGGAACAGTGAAGTACACGGATGACGGAAACGACAATGTAAGGTTTCCGATTTTCGGCGACGACTACCTGCTGAAAACAGCCGACTACAACTCAGGATCCCTTGAGCTGGTTAAGTCTGCGGCGGAGAAAACCTACGTTGACGGCGACAAAATTGAGGGCCTTGAAGGAAAGGACGGAGAAACCTATTACATTGAAGTGGGCGGAGGAGTGACCATCAGCAACGTGACAAACGTTGAGCTGAGGCTTTACAAGGAAGACGGCACACTTGTCCAGTCCGACAACTTTCCGGCGGGAGACGTAAGGTTTTACAGCGACGACACGGGGGAAGAGATTCTCCAGACGCTGGTCAACATCAGCGCAATCGGAACCACAACAACGGCGGACGCGACAGTTTACAAGCCCCAGATTCTGGTGGGCTCAAACAGGCTGTTGATCTACCACGACAAGGGTTTCAGTCTTGAAAACGGAGGATACGACTCAAGCCTGACAGACAGCGAATACCTGTACAAAGCGAAAATCAACTGGGGCGACGCTGCAACCTCTGCGACAGGAAAAATCAAGGACATAAACATTGAGAACTGGACCCAGCTCAGCTTCACAGGCCAGGATGCTTTGGGAGTGGGCGATGAAGCCACTTTCCCGGGGGAAATGGGCTCAGTGAAGTTTTTGGGTTTCCAGCTGCCGGGATTTGAATCCGTAAGCAAGACAGAGAGAACCACCGTGGTAACCTTTGGAAATGAGAAACTGACTTACAAGGATTCCACATTTGAATCATCACACGAGCTTCCATTCTACAGGGATTCTCTTTCACTGTCAAATCTGGGCAGTTGGTCAACATCAATTGACGGAAAGAATTTTTGGGCGATGGTGAATACAGCGGACAAAAATGTTTTGTCATACAATTCGGCGACATCAGCGTACGACGGATCCCACACTTGCATCGGAGACAACAACTACATCAACGGCCAGGTGGTAGAAGTTTCAAGCGTTGACGCAACCAATGCCACAATCAACGGAACAGCAACATACGAAGTCGGCGACACAGTGGACATCAACGGACAGCATTTCACATACTCCGGGCATGATACCACTGTTGGCTGTGTCTACCTGACAGCGGACGGAAACGTTACCCTTCGAAAGGATTCAGCAACAGGCGAATTGGTAATGGATTACTTCTACGCTGATGAAAACGTCGGGACCGGCATGCCCATTGGCTTTGAAGGAACAAGTGATGTGAGCACAGACTACATCGTTATGGTGGACGAAAGTGCATCTTCCGGGACTTCAGACACTGCAAATATCTGGCTATTCCTTGACGGCCAGAACATAGCCACACAGTACGGCAAACTCATTACAGTGAAGGGAACAGACACCGCCGAAGACGGATCAGGCACAATGGACGTAAACTACTACGAACCAAATCATCCATCACTTCCGTCATCACTTAACGGAAGCCCAAATTATACTGCAAACGACCACAAGATAGCCTGGTTTGAACTGGATGAAGACGAGGGCGGAGTAAAAGACTTCAACGTCTTCATTGACACAGTGTACGACTTCGGAAACCTTGTGAACCCGGACGACACCACACTAAGCAACTACCCCTATGAAGTCCATTACCTGCCTAACGGAACCGACGACAGCGTAACCTGGTCGTTGAGCGAAAGCCCAACCAAGGGCTACCCGACCGAAGGATACTCCGATTGGGGGACAAAAGTGAGTGTCAGCGACGACATTGCTACCTTCACTTTCCCGGAAAACAGGCCTCAATTGGAAGTCCTGGTTTCAGGCACAGGAACAAGCACTGAAGTCAGCGGCGGAGAAGACTTTGAAGGCGTGGAATCCGGAGAAATAGTGACAACCACAGACGGAACAAAAGTAACGGTGACTGACATCACCTACGTAAGCAATGTGTGCGAAGGAACTGTCGGAGGAGACATTGTCTGCAACACAGACCCTTCACTGGCGATAACGCCTGTAAGCAGGGTCGGCTACCTGGTCGGCCTGGCTTCAGAGGCGCCGCTTGGAACACGCGTTGTGGTGGGCGGATGGAAAGTCAACAGCCTGGCAAGCGGAGTCAAATTCGGTGGAGTTGACATCGAATCCGAACTCAAGGCTTCAGGCGACTTTGTTGCAGAGAAAGCCGACAACGGCGACTACATCGTTGCGGGCTGGACTGCAAGCGACACCGTCGCAGCAGCGAAAGAATTCATTGACATGCTGGAAGCAATTTGATTCCGGCAAACAAAAAAGGTCTTTTAAAGGCCTTTTCTTCTTCTTTTTTTTTTAATTTCCTTCCAGCCGGAGGCACGTCCCGGCAGGAATTTTTTGGCGTGAATTCCAGTGCCTCAAAAACTATTTCGTGGAGCCCCGGCTGTTTTAATGGGCGAATGAATTGTTTCCGTCAGAATTGGACTGTGTTGGACTGGTTTGTGTTGTTAAGCCGGCTGTTTTAATGGGCGAATGAATTGTTTCCGTCAGGCCGTTTGCGGGAACAAAAATTCAGCGGATTTTTAACCCGCCGTAGTCTAAAAAAAAACCTCTGCTTTGGCTCCGCTTTTTATTGCTTTCCCACCTGAATTCTACAAATGAAATGGAAGGAGATTGTGTTGGCTGTTGCGATAATAATCGCTATTGCCGCCCTGGTTTACGTGAACTTTCTTCCAAAGGAAAAAGCCTACACCTATTCGGTGCGGGAAGAGGGCGTGCTTTTTGCCTCGGATTTGGCTCCCCCCGGGGAACTGCTCCAGTTCAACGCCCAGCACAGCACCTTCATTGTTTCGCATGAATTCAGGGAAGGAACCGAAAACTTGGATGACGTGACAAACGCCTTGACCGCATTTCAGGCGGTCCTCACGGCCGCGGACAAAAAAGTTGTAACCGTTTTAAGGGAAACCGATGCGGAAGGGAACCTTTTGGGCTGCCAGACAAACAAGGGGGACAGGAAAGAAGTGTTCGAGGTTTCGGCCGAGGAGTGCAGGGAAATCCTGCGGGAAAAAGGCGTTCTGGTAAATATTTTTTCCCCTGACCCCTCACTGAAACAGCCCACGGTTGTTTTGCACAGGGAAAAAATAGATGTTTTTCCCTCTTCCGAAAACAATTCTTCCCTTTATCTTCTCATCCTTAAATCCATGTTCAGGAACACGCAGGAGGTTCTGGACGCAATCAACGCAATGGTTGCCGTAAGGTAAGCTCAATGAACAGCGCATTGTTTAAGTCAGCTGCCGCGTTCATCCTTTTTTTTGCAGTCCTTGCGGTTCTTTCCATTCTCACTAACGCCTTTGAGGTTTTAAGGGAATTAAGTGTCCCGCTTTTTGTTCTTGCATCGCTTTTTTTCATGGCAAGCGTTTTGCTTTGGGTCCTTTCCTGGGCGCACATCATAAAAAGAAAATCACGGGTTCCACTCAAATCTCTTTTGGTAATAGGCTTTTCCTCTTTGTACGGCTCCCTGACCCCCGTGCAGCTTGGCGCGGAGGCCCTCCGCTCCATGGGCCTGAAAAAAAATTTTGGCGTCCCTTACAGTGAATCCATTTCCGCGAGCGTAATAGTAAAGGGAACCAAGTTTTTGATTCTCGCATTCCTTTTCCTTTTGGTTCTGTCCCTTTTTTTGCTTCAGGCGGAGGCAAGCGGGATTTTTTTGTTCGGAATTTTAAGCGGGTTTGCGGTGGTGGTGCTTGCGGTCCTTGTTTTCCTTTTTCCCCTAAGCAGGCGGCTCGGGGAAAGGCTTTCCCTGTTTTTTGAATGGCTGGCGAAGAGAATCAAGCCTTGCGGTCTCCTTTCCGGGTTTTTCAGAAGCTATTCCCTTCACCTCCGTTCAGTTTCCCCGCGCTCTTTTTTATTTGTTCTCGTTTTGTCTGTTTTTTCCTGGGGGCTGGAATTCCTTGCATTGAATTACAGTTTCCTGTCAGTCGGAATTGGGCTGAACATTCTCCCCGTGCTTGTTTTGTTTGTTTTGGTTTCCGTCCTTGAAAGGAATCCCGTTCTTCCCCGCGGAATCGGCTTGGTGGAGTTTGTGGGCTTTTATTACCTTTCAATTCCCGCATTTGTTGACTCCGCTTTGACGGTTTCCCAGATCGGCGCAGTTCTGGTGGTGTTTGATGTTGTGAGGCTGGCTGTTCCCGCCTTACTGAGCATTGCGGTAAGCTTTTTGTTCAGCCCAAAAAAAGCATGAAAACGCTGAACCAAAAGGCGCAGTTCAGGAAAACAACAGCCCAAATAAGTGAAACAATTTTCCATTCCTTCATCGGGCCGAAAACCCGGATAAGCAGTTTTGCGAAATCATAACCGCTTGCAGAATCAGGCATTCCAATTCTTCCGTCCGAAAGGATTTTGTAGGGCCTTGTTTTGGATTGGGAGGCGTCCTTTGCATTGGTTAAAAGCTTTAAAGCGAAGAAGTCAACCATGTGCGGAAGAAAGAAAAGGAACACAAGAAAAAAGTGCAGGGGGTTTCCGTTCAATACCGCAAGACCCGCAATCCCTGACCCAAAGAAAAGCGTTCCCGCATCCCCTTCCAAAGCCTTTGCCGGGTAAATGTTCCACGCAAGGAACGCAACAATAAGCCCGGCCAGTATTACCGCCATTCCGTAAAGAATAGTTCCCTGCATTAACAGCAGGGTGAAGGACGCTATTATCAGCCCGCTTCCCGCCTGCCAGCCGTTCAGCCCCGCGAAAGTGTTCTGGAAGGAGGCAATTCCAGCCACAAACAATGCCAGGGGAACAACCCAAAGGATTGAGGGGGCGAAAAAAAATGCAAAGCCAAGCGAAGCCACCGCAATTGGAACCGCCCTCACTTTCCACCCCAAAAAGGGCTTCACAAATTTTGGCTTCATGTCGTCAAGGAATCCGATTACCGAAAAAATGCTTGCAAGCAGCCCCCAAGCAATGGGGGCAATGCTTTGGGTGTGAAGGAAAAGAGCCAAAACCGAAAGCCAGAGGGCAGGCAAAAGCGCTATTCCCGTGCCTTCGCTTATTTCCGGCAGCGAAGGCTTGTTTATGTCCATGCCTATTGCAATCCGCCTGTTTTCGTTCACTTTCCTGTAAAGGAACACAAACAAAAATCCGAGAACCGAGGAAAAAATAAGCAAAAAAACAGTGTCAGCCATTTTTCATTAACTCCCGTAAAATTATTGTCGCATAATTTCCTTTCGGAAGGCTGAAAGCGATTGCCGCAAGGCTTTTTCCCTTGTTTAGCTCATCCGCGCCTGTCGCTATTATTTTGGGCTCTTCTGGTTTTAAAACAATCTGTTTTCTTGAGCCTTTTGAGGAAACCTCGGGCATTTGCCTTACCCTGAAGTTTTCCAGCGAAATTCCCTCTTCCTCCAGAACCAGTCCCTCTATTTTTCCCGCCTTTCCTTTTGCGAGAACGCTTTCAAACCCGTAGAGGGCAGCGGTTGGAACCCCGCACTCCAAAATGTCTCCGCCCGTTTTTTCCAGCCCAATTCCTTCTTCAATTCTCTTGTTTATTATTTTGTTAAACAAATAGGACTGGTATGCGTGCACAAACATATACCTTAAAGAGCGCGGAAGCTTTTGGAACGCCCCGACAAAATCCTTTGGATGCCTGCACAGGTGGTGGAGTATTGCGCGCTCGTACCTGTATTTTGCGGGAAAAGAGTTTGACGCCCTGCTGTAGTTTCCGGTTTTCGCAAGCTCAATCCGCGCGTCCTTCACGTTTTCTTCTTCCTCAGGGGAAACGGACGTCAAGTAAAGCATCACCCCTTTTTCAATTTCTCCCTTCACGAACTCTTTTCCGACCAAGTGCGTCACTTTTCGTATTCCCCCGAACCTCTGCTCCCCAAAATAATTTATTACCCCTTTTTCCATTTGCCTGAAGCATTCCTCCAGGTTTTTCCTGAGCTCTTTTTCCCCCAATCCAATCCCGCGGATTGTGACCTCAAACCGGTTTCCCTTCAAGTCCCCCAAATCAACGCGTTCTTTTCCCCATTCCGGGTTCCTTAAGCGCAGGTACCTGGACTTAAAGCCATCAACTTTTTTTGCTTCGGGATTGAAAAGCGAAATTCTCTGCACTGTTACAGCGCGCTTGTCCTTCATTCCTGCAAAACCCACGCGCTTTTTGCTGAACCCCATGGAACGGGTTATTCTCCTGACCGCGTCATTCACGTCCAGGTTGAATTTTTCCATTTCAATGACAAGCTGGCTGAATTCCCTTTCATCTGTCCTTTCCGGAACCTTCAGCCCCGCGTCATCCAAACCCTTTTCAAATGTTGTTTCCAGAACCCTTCCTTCAGGGGTTATCTCCCGCACAATGAAATCCGTTGGCTTCTGCTTTATTTTTCCCCCTATTCCGGGAGTTGAGGTCGTGAAATGGATTATTCCTGTCAAAAGCAGTTTCACCTTCACTTGTACCTGAGCAGGGCGCCTATTCCTCCGAATCCCCTGAAAAACTGTTCGCCTTCATCTGTTTCGGTTGAAATTATTTTGATTTCCGCGCCTGTTTCCGACGCCTTTTCAAGCATGTAATCCAGATAATCAACTTCTTCCACTATTTCCATTGGTGAACCGCATTTCGGGCAGTTCATTGTTGAAGGCACTTCCCCGGATTCCTTTATTATTTGCACGTGCTCTTCACCGCATGCATCGCATTTTCCTTTAAGCACGGTCCACTCAATCCCTTCGCTCAGCAAAAGTGTTTTCGCCTGCCCTATTTTGAGCGCGCCTTCAGCCTCTTTTTGGCCGTAGGCAGCAAGCCCTCCTTTAACTGCCTCCTCCAGGAATTCATTTAAAATGCTTTTTTCTTTCATGAGGGCGGTGCCCTTCAGTATTTCCCCGGATTTTTGCACCACTTCCCTTATCCCCGATTCATCCGTGTAAGAGGTGTCAACGGTTCCCAGGATTTTTTCCTTCAGCCTGTGGTCCAATTCCCCCTGCTCCAGGAAATCGTTTTTCGTTATTCCCGGGCCGCCGATAATCATTCCCTTCAGGGTGTTGCCGTATTCCAGGAAAATCGAGTTAACCTTTTCGGAAACCCGTTTGAAGAATTCCTTTGCTGCCTCCTCCCTCAGCCTTTCAAAACGGTGGGCGCTCTGCCCTCCAGCCCGCGTCTTTCCCGCAACACCTGAAGTAAAATGCCCGAGGATGTCGTATTTTTTTCCCTTCAAAACCGCGACAGTTGATTCCCTTTTGTCTATTGTAACCAGCGCGTAAATTTCAGTGGGTTTCGCCATTTCCTCCAATGGCTTCAAATGGAATTCGGAATCGCACCAGTAAAGTTTTACTTTAAGCGTTTGTGGGGGGCGGAGGGTGAAAAGCCTTATGTCTGTTTTTCCCTCCTGCTCTGAAATGTTTCCACAGAACACAACCAACCCGTTTTTCGGGATTTTGAAGTCAATTTGCTTCAAGAAATTGTTTATTTTTCTGAGCGCGCCCTGCACGTTTTTCCGGGTCTGCGGGCTTTTGATGTTGGAGCTCTGGCTCATTTCCTCGGTTATCTGCCCCATAACCGTGCCCCTGTCGGCATCCTCCGGAATGTAGAGGCTGATTAGCTCTGTGCCCTTTCCCCTGAACCGGGAAAGCTTCCTGAGTTTTTTCCTGAAAACAATCCCCAATTCCTGTTCATCCACTTCACGCATGCAATCACCTAAATTATTGAACATCAACCTTATTAATCACTTCCAACTAAATCATCCTGATTCCTGATGTTTGATATGTTTGACATGTTCAACGAGGAAAAGCAGGGCTCCCCGCCCCCTTCCCCTGAACCCGATTACTCCCCTTCTTCTTCAGGAACCCTTTTTGTTGTTTCCATTGGGGGAAGCGCAATCATAAAGCAAAAGCCGGACTCTTCGCTGATAGCAAAAATAGCGAACTCCGTTAATAACCTTAAAAGGGAAGGCTATAAATTCGCTTTGGTTGTGGGGGGAGGAAAGATTGCAAGGGATTATGTCACCGCGGCAAAAACCCTGGGCTCAAACTATTACCTTATGGATGAATTGGCGATAACAATCACCCAGGCGAACGCAATGCTTTTAATCAACGCCCTGGAGGACGCCTACCCAAAGGTTTTAACTGATGTGAGGAAATCCAGGGAAGTGATTGACTCCGGAAAAATTCCCGTGTTTGGGGGGCTTCTCCCGGTTTTTACAACCGATTCCGTTGCCGCGCTTGTTTCAGAGTATTTGAACGCAACCTTCATCAACCTTTCAAACACGGAAGGCGTTTACACTTCCGACCCCAAAAAATTCAGGGACGCGGAACTGATAAAGGAAATGAGCCATGACCGCCTTCTCCGCATAGCGCTGAAATCCGATACCGGTGAACCGGGAAAAAATTTAATTCTTGACACAGTCGCGTGCATGATTCTTTCAAGAAGCAAAATTCCTGCCTTTGTTCTCTGCGCGGAGGACACGGACAACTTTGAGAACGCGGTGCGGGGGCAGGAGTTTGAAGGAACATTAATCAGGGGCGAAGCTTCAGGCTTTCCTTGACTTCATCCGGATTAACAATCGGTTTCCCATATGCCTTAAAATCATCAACCGCAATCCTCGGGCATGCCGTGTTTACCAGCACTTCAGGTTTCAGCCCAATGAATTTTTCAGGGGAAACAAAATCCATCTCAAACAATACGGCTTTCTTGCCTTTTTTTTCCAGAAGCCTTTTCAGTTCCAGGGCTTCTTTCAGATTCTTTTGCCCTGTTTTGGTGGAAACAATTAACCCAAAACTTTTCCCTTTTCCGGCCAACGCGATTCTCGCGCTTTTCTGCCTCAAAAGCATTTCCCTTTCCTTTCTGTAAGAAGAAAATTCGTTTTCAAGCGGGTTGAAGGAGTAAACGGGCTTTTCGGTTTCCAGGGAAAGCCCGAGGGGATGAAATTTTCCGTCCCCAACAAAAACAACCGCATCCGCATCCTTTTCCACTGCCTTCACTGAAGAATAATTGCACCCCAAAATTTGCCCCATTTTTTTCACGCCTTTTCCCCTTCCTGCCAGAACCCTGAAACCAGCCAACTCCAGTTCCTTTTGAATCCCGCCCAGGGAATCCGAAAACTGTGCCGTTGAGCAGAGCGCAACCGCCTTTGGCTTTGCTTTTTTCCCCAGTGAAAGCAGGCTTTCCGCCAAAATCTTTCCCTCAGCCTGGGCATTTAAACCGTATTTGAGGGGCCAAAAAATTGTTTTGACGCCGGATTTTGCGGTTTTGGTGTGCCCGAGATGCACTATTAACTCAGCCTTAAGCCCTTGTGCTGCGCTTTCCCTTAAATCGCATGCCCCGTAGCAGGGGTCAAGGGAAACAAACACCTCTGCTCCTGAAGCCTTTTCCAGGCTTTCCGCTATTTCTTCAGCCCGTCCCTTCAGCCCTTCGGGAACCTGCAAAAAAACCCTTTTGGGATTCATTTCAGAAACCTTTTTCCCAAGCCTGCCTAATTCCAGCTCAAGCATGAAGAAATCTGAATGGGAAGAAATTATAAAGGCTTTCCGGAAAAAATTTTTTTCCCTATTTTTCACTCCACGACAAAAATTTTTTTTTCCCTTTCCGCAGGCGGCGGCCGCCTTTTTCCGGGCGCCTTTAAGATTTTTTTCTTTAAAAACCCCTTCCGGGAACCCCGCCTGTTTCAATGGGCGGATGAATCGGGGTTTTTGCAGGCCGTTTGCGGGAACAAAAATTCGGCGAATTTTTAATCCGCCGTAGTTTAACAGACAACGGATTTTTTTTTTTTTCCTTATTCCTCGCTGTAAAATTTTTTCAGAGCCTGCCTTTTTGCCTCAAGCAACGCAAACCTCTTGATTTTTTCAACGGAGTCAATGTTTGCGGACACGCTGTCAATCCCGTATTCCACAAGCTTTCCAACCATTTCCGGGTTTGAGGCGGCCTGCCCGCAAATGGATGTTTTCACTCCCGCAGGCTTGCACTCTTTTATCACTTTTTCGCACTGTTTGAGCACCGCGGGATGCAGTGCGGTGAACCATTTCTGTATCCTGAAATTGTTTCTGTCCAGTCCAAGGGTTAGCTGCGTTAAGTCGTTTGTGCCGAAGGAAATGAAGTCAATTCCTTCCTTAATGAATTCGCCTATTGCAAGAGCCGAAGCAGGGGTTTCCACCATTATCCCGAACTCAACGTCAGCCCTTGGTTTTAGTCCAACTGATTCCGCTATCTCTTTTGCCTTCCTTAATTCATCCGGGTGCTGGGCAAAGGGAATCATTACGCCGACGTTTTTCAGCCCTTCTTCCGCCAGTTCCTTTATTGCCTTGAATTCCGCCTTTAAAATTTCGGGTTCGTCCAGGCTTCTCCTTATTCCGTGCCACCCAAGCATGGGGTTGTCTTCCTTTGGCTCTTTTTCCCCTCCCTTAAGCTTGGTGAATTCGTCTGTCCTCGCGTCAAATGTCCTATACCACACAGGCGTTCCCTTGAATTTTTCCGCAACATTCCTTATTCCCTTTTTTATTGTGTCCACAAGCTCTTCGCTTTTTCCCTGCCTGATGAATTCAGCCGGATGAATTCCGGAGGAGGTAATCATGTGCTCCGCCCTCAATAACCCGACGCCTTCGGCACCCGTTTTTGCGGCGTTTTCCGCGGCCTCAGGGAGGGCGACATTTACCTTCACTTTCACGGAGCGCTTTTCCAGCAGCGCAAGAATTTTTTCCTTTTCGCCTTCCCCGCGGGAAACCTCTTCGCCCTCTTTTTTAAGCCGCTCAACCAGCGGCTCAACCTCGTACTTTTCTATTATCTCTATTTCGCTTTCCTTTTTCTCCGGCCTTTCAACCTCTTTTTTCCCCCTGAAAACTTTTCCAGTGAAGCCGTCAACGGTGAGTGTTTCTCCGCTGCACAATGTTTTTGTTGCATTGCCTGTCCCCACCACGCACGGAATTCCTAATTCCCTGCTTACAATCGCCGCATGGCACGTTACCCCGCCTTCATCGGTTATTATTGCCCTGCTTTTCCTCATCGCCGGAACCCAGTCAGGGGTGGTCATTGCTGTGACGAGAATGTCGCCTTTCTCCACTTTCCCGATTTCCTCTACCGAAGGAATCACTTTTGCTTTCCCTGAAACAATTCCCGGCGATGCGCCGAGGCCGGTTATGAGTGATTCTTTTCCCTCCCACGCTTTTTTCTCTTCCTTTATTTCCTCTGTTTCTTTTTCTTTTCCCAGCTTAAGGGTTGTTATGGGCCGGGACTGCAGGATGTAAACGTTGTTTTTTTCTATTCCCCATTCAATGTCCTGCGGATTCCTGTAATGGAGCTCAATTTGTTTCCCTATTTTCGCCAGCTCCAGTATTTGGCTGTCCAGGATTTTTTGCTTCTCCTGCTTTGCTTTCTGCACTTCAACTTTTTCGCACCCGTTTGGGGTGGGCGAAGTCATCCACTGCTGCTTGTGCACCTTTTTTTCCAGGATCTTCATGCTTCCCTTGTCCACGTAATAAGTGTCGGGGGTGATTGAGCCGGAAACAATGCTTTCCCCGAGACCGTATCCCCCTTCAATGACAATCTTTTTTTTGTCTCCCTCCGGGGAGGCGGTGAACATTACTCCGCTGAAGTCGGAGTTAACCATTCTCTGCACCACAACGGCCATCCCCACTTTTTCGGTTGCAAAATTCTGTTTTTTCCTGTAGTAAACCGCGCGGGAAGTGAAAAGCGACGCCCAGCATTTTTTGATTGCCCCGGAAAGCTGTTTTCTTCCCTTCACGTTCAGGTAGGTTTCCTGTTGCCCCGCAAAACTCGCCTCAGGCAGATCTTCAGCCGTTGCGCTGCTTCTCACCGCAACAGCCTCCTCCTCCCTTGAAGTAAGCCAGGCAAGCTGTTTTTCCCCGAGCTTGCTGTAGTATGCGCGGATTTCTTCCTCCAAATCCGGGTCCATTTCCGTTCCAAGAATCAGTTCCCTTATTTTTCCTGCCACGGAATTCAACTGCGCCGAGTCCTCCACATTGATTGAGTCAATTTCTTTCACAATTGTTTCCTTCAGCCCGCGCTTTTCAATGAAATCAAAATAAGCTTTTGAGGTCACGATGAATCCGGGCGGAACGGGAAAGTCCTCGGACACCATTTCGCCGAGCGAGGCGCCCTTGCCCCCGACAAGCCCGACATCCTTTTTTCTCACTTCCCTGAACCAAACAATTTGCTTCATTTTTTTCGCTTAAGAATAGGGGTTTCCTGAAATAAAAGGCTTTCTATCTTTTTTCCAGCAAATAAACGTTTCTTTTTATTTTGCTTTCCTCTTTCAGTTCCACGGGAAAAATTTTTCCAGCACCCTTCAGGGAAACATCCGTGAATCCGTTTTCCCTGAAAACATTTTCCTTAACGCAAAAAAACCCGCCTTCCCTTAACGGAATGCATGGAAGAATTACCGCGGCCCTTCCCTTTTCCTTCAAAACTTTTTCAAGCGATTCAAAAAATTTTGAGTAAAGAGACTCAAGCTCTCCGGCAGTTTTTTCTGCGTCTTTTCTTGAAGGGGTTTCTTTTATAAACGGCCCAAGGAAAGGCTCTGTTGCGGCCGCATCCGCTTCCCTGACCAGCCCATGCACTTTCCCTGCGTCCCCTTCCATTACTTTCCATTCCGCCCTGCACCCAAATTTTTTTTTGAACCACTCCAGATTCTTCTTTGCCTTCCCGACTGCCTCCTTGTCCGTGTCAACCCCCGCGGAATTAATTCCCCTCTGCATTGCCTCCTGCAAAATGGTGCCGATTCCGCAGAAAGGGTCCAGAAGGGTTTCCCCGGGCTTTGCCCCGCTCAAATTCACCAGAATTCCCGCAACCCTGACGGAAAGCGTGTGCAGGGGCCTTTGCTCCGGCTTGCCTAAATCCTTTTCCCGGCTTTCCTTTGGGTTGGAGCATGAAACAGTTTTTCCCGCAAAAACTTTTTTCCCGGAAAATTCAACCAATAAATCCAGCCCTTTGCGCAGTAGCTTCCATCTTTCCACCTCAGACGGGTTGACCACAAACTCTTTTTCTTTTCCATGGGGCTTGGGGTGCTTGAGAACCGCCTTAAGCCGTTCATTTTTCGCCTTTCCCTTCACAATCCCGGCAATTTCCCGGAACTCTTTTCTTTTTCCTCTGGAAAAATCGTTCAAACAGTAAAAAAATTTTTTTCCTGAAGGAAAGAAGTCTTTTTCCTTAAGTTCCCGAAAAACACTTTCAGCGTTTCCCTGTGAAAGAATTTCCCCAATTTTCACGGTTCCTGCCAGTTCCCTTTGAAGTTCTTCCGCCTCAAGAACGGTTTCCACTAGCGCAGTTCTTTCCCCCAGCCCCCTGAATTTGAAATCCGGTGAATGCTTTTCCAGGAACGCGCAGGCCTCCGCCCTGCATAAAAGCGGGTCCCTTCCAAAAACAAAAAAATATTTTTTCATCAAAAGAAATGGCGCCACAATTATTTATTATTTTTTCTTCCCTTCATTTTTTTCCATTTCCTTGGGCTTTTCTTCCTTTTTTCCGCCTTTTTCCTCTTCCCTGCCTTCCTTTTTCTCCCCTTCCTTCTTTTCTTCCTCTTCTTCCCCTTCTTTTTCCTCTTTCTTTTCTTCCACTATTTCCCTGACCTTTTTCGGCAGGGTGCCGATGCTTTCAATGTCTGTTCCGGCCCTAACGGAAATCTTTGAGGTAATCCTTGCGGCGGCCTTCTCCAAAGCCTTTTTGGCCTCTGTCAAGTGCTCTTTCTTTACAAGCACGCTGATTATTTTTTGTCCCCCCTTTACCCTTGCAGCCCTTCCAATGGGCTTTCCGAACGGGCAGTTTCCCATTCCCTGGCTTACCCTGTCCGCCCCGGCGCCGGTTGCCATCTTGTTTTCCCTCAGTATTTGGTGCGGGTAAATCCTTATCCGCATAAAAAAATTGTCTTTCCCTATTTTCTTCACAAGCGCCCTGTTAATTGCAAGGCGGGCGGATTCAATGGAGTTGTCCCTTATCTGAACGCTTTCTTCGGCAAACAAATCCAGGATTGTGTCATATTTTTGAAGGGGGTTTCCCATATTGAATTGCCTTGTCCTCAAGCCGGGAGTTGCGCCGATAAAGTTTTTTCGGTGCACTTTCAGCGCGACGCGTGTGTAAGCCCTGTCTTTCAGGCTCCTGTAGCATCGCCCTGGCCGCAAACCCATTTTTTTCCCTTCAAAACCATTAAAATCAGGCAAAAAAAAGCCGTTATTTATAAGAGGATAGCCATTAAAAGGTTTTTAAGCCTTGCTATTAAAAGGGGAAGGCAATGAAACCGCCCTTTGCAATACTGTTTGTTTCCGCGCTTTTTCTCCTTGGATGCGCCCAGCCGGAGGAAGCGGCGCCGCAGGAAGAAGAGGAAAACGGCGTCCAGCCCTTTTCGGGCATAAATGACGTCATTCCATCCGGCCCGGACATTGGGCTTCTTTTGCTTGAATGCGGAAAAAAGGCGAACATTCAGGCAAAAGACGACTGCATTGAATCCCTTGCCCTGGAGTTCAGGGAAAAAACATTGTGCGAAAAACTTGAAAACCCCCTTCCCGGGAAAACAGTGCAAGACAAGAGGAATGCGTGCAGGGAAAAAATCAATAAAGCGGACGCGATTGATTCCCTTGATTCATCCAAATGCTTTTCCCTTGAAAACCATGCGAACAGGGAGGAATGCATTTCCGTGGTTGCCTCCAAAACCCTGCAGCCGGAATTATGCGGGCAGCTTAAAACCGTGAGCGGAAAAATCTACTGTTACACGGGTGTGGCGCTTGCGGCCGGCGACAGGAAAATATGCGAACAGCTTTCCGCCCAAACAAACGTTGAAACCTGCATCCAAAAGCTTGCGGTAAAGGCACTTGACCCGGCCGCCTGCAATTACTTTGGGGGTCTCTCCAAAAGAAACAACTGCATCCGCGCCGTCGCGATTGAGGCTTCTGCCCCTGAATTATGCGACTTTATTTTGGATGAGTTTGACAAAAAAAGCTGCAGAAACGCTGTGCAGCAGTAAAAAATGCGGCATTAACCAAAAAAATCTTGGAGGCAAGGAAAATGGCTGAAAGAAAGTCAAGGAAGCTCAGGCAGAAAACCTTTGAAAAGTACGTCGCAAAAAACGTGAAAAGAACTCTGCGGGAATTCAGGTGACCCCGCCTTAAGCAAGGGCTTGGTTTTAATTGGCTTAAGCAACTATTTTAATCGAGCCTTTTTCCGGAATCAGCGTAATCTCTTCGTTTTGCTTTAAGCCGTATTTTTTGGCCAGCTCTTTTGGAATGCGCATCGCAAGGCTTTCACCCCATTTGCTGATTTTGGCGGTGTATTTTTTCATTTCCCTGTACTGTTGGGCAACTTCGTGCAGCTGTTTCATGTCAAGAATTTCTTCCCCGCATTTTCCGCACCTGCTGTACGCGTATTTAACCCCCTCCGGAGTTTTGCCTGTTTCTTGAACCATTTTTTTTCCGCATTTAGGGCAATTCATTTTTATCGCCTCTTTTTCCCGATTGTCAAAATCTTAATGGTGTTTCCAGCCATTTCGTCAACGCAAATTATGGTGAACTGCCTGAAGCGCTTTTAAAACTTCACCCGGTTTTTGCCGAAAATCTTCATTTTCCCTGACTGCGGCGTGTCTTCAACCAGATCCGGGTGGATTCTCCTTTGCATCGCCCTTTCAAAGGCGTGCCTTTTAATCACGATTTCATGCCTGCCTTTTTTCAGGCTGCCTGCCAATAGAAACAAATGCGGCAAAAGATATATAAACATATCTTGGGATATCTCAAGCGTGTTTGCTGAGCCAAAAGGGGCCATTTGCACAAAATCAGGGATTGCGTTTTTTTAAGCCTTGTTCCGTGTCAATTGACTTAACCGCTGGCGAATGAAAAAAAGAAAAAAAGCTGAGGGAGGGAGTCGAACCCTCTTCTCCCGGTTGCCGCTTGCCGGTTTCGTCCGGCAGTAACGATGTCCTGCCTCCTCCGCTTTGCTTCGGAGGTAGAACTGCTCGCGCTTTCACGCTCGCACACCGTTTTAAGGCGGGCGCACCGATGTCCTGCCTCCTCCGCTTTGCTTCGGAGGCGGACCTGCTCGCTTTCGCTCGCAGGCAGTGTCCCGCCCGGAAGCCCCCACTTCCCGTCCGGAAAATAAAGGGCATCTGCAGCCGGGTGCATAGCCGTTCTGCCACCCCAGCGGCTGTCACGGTCAGCCGGCACCCGTCTCCTGCCTCCTTCACTTTGTTCCGGAGGCAGTTATTGCTCGCTTGCGCTCGCAACATTTAACCGGCTGGCATTAGAAATTCACGGAAAAAGGGTTTAAAAGGGGTTACCTAAATTCAATTTTTTTATGGGATTAAAGGAAAGAAGCCGGCTCCTTGGAAAGCAAAAAAGGGCTGTCAGGATTGGGTTGGAAGGGCTGCGGAAACCGCTTGGCGAAAGCGAGCCTGTCGAGGATTATAGGAGAAGGCAAGATTTGGAGAATAAGCTGGGGGGAACCATGGGGCTTAGGTATGCGGGCATTACAATTCAAAAAGGCGTTGTTGATGCCCTTGGGTTTTCAGTTGCAGCAGGGCATGCAATTAAGAGGGCCGTCAGAAGGGGCAGAAGATGACTGAAGTTTTGCTGCTGAAAAACGCCTCCGAGATTCAATTGAAGACGCATTTCGTGAGAAACTATTTCACTAAAACTTTGGCGAAAAATATCCGCATCGCGCTCAAAGAAAACAAGGTTACGGTTGCACAGCTTCAGAGAAAAGGCGGAAAAATGGTTCTCGAAACCCCGGAACCCGTGAAGGCAATCAAGGTATTGCAAAAGGTTTTTGGATTGCATTCAGTTTCTTTGGCGGAGCGGAGCGCGGGGAAAACCCTTTCAGGAATCACGCAAACATGTTTGGGTTATGTAGAAGATAAGCTGGTGAAGGGCGACAGTTTTGCGTTGCGGGTGAAAAGAAACGGAAAACATTCCTTCACCTCAAAGCAAATGGCTGAACAAATTGGAAAGGCAATCCAAAAAAAAATTCCCGGCCTGACAGTCAACCTTTCCAATCCCGGAAAAGAAGCCTTTATTGAGCTGGACGGGGAAGAATTATTTCTTTACACTGAAACATTTTACGGAACAGGCGGCCTTCCGCTTGGCGTTGAAGGGCGGGTTGGGGTTCTGATGGAGGGGAAAAAGTTTGACGCGTTGTGCGCGTGGCTGATGATGAAGCGCGGCTGCAACATTACGGCAGTCATTCCAAAAAAGAACGCTGCAACTTCAATGCACCTCAATTCCCTGAAAAAATGGAACAATTTCCGTCCCCTGAAAACCTCAAAGGAAATTCCTTCCGAAGGGAGCCTCGTGCTTTGCCTTAAGGAACTCAATAAAAGAACTATCGGGCAGATTAATTCTTACAGGAAAAAGTTTCCGGAGCTTAGCTTCTTTTACCCGCTGTTATTGTACCCGGAAAAAGAAGTGAAAAACAAGCTGAAGCTGGTGGGGTAATGGGAAAAGAAGAGGAAATTAAGGCTAAATTGGGGGGGCTTGAAAATGAAATAAGTTTAACAATACTTAATATCCGTTATTTTGAAGTGTTTCCTGCAGACTACGAGCTTTTCGGGCATCATACTGACCCAATTACAGGGAAATATTTTCCAGAGGCTTTTAAAGACATGGCTGAGGTCGCCGCGGAGTTTCCCAAAAAGCTTGCCGCCCAAAAAGCCAGGCTTAAAAAACTCTTCAAAGAGAGAGAGAGGCTGTGCGCGCAGTTAGCCGCGGTTAGAAGGAAAAAGCGCTTAAGAAAACAGGGGAGACCAGGAAAATGAAAATAGCAATCATGTCCGACTTTCACTTAGGCTACGGGAAAAACACGGAGCGGAGCGAAGACGCATTCAAGCAGGCAAAGGAAGCAATGCAGAAAGCTGTCCAGGAACCTGTATCCCTAATCCTTGTTTCCGGCGACTTCTTTGACTCCTCCACCCCTTCCACGGAAACACTGTTTGAGGCAATCCAGCTCCTCCTCATCCCGAAAAAAGCCCGGAAGGCGGACGTAAAAATTTCCAAAGAAGGAAACGAGCTTTCCTTTGAGGGAATCCCCGTGATTGCGATTTCCGGAACGCATGAATTCCGCGGAAAGGACTTCAAAAACATTTTGTCCGTTCTGCAGGAGGCAAACCTCTTGTTTTACCTGCACGGCTCCAGCCTCCCGGTTTCAGGGGATGAGGAAATTGAGGTTTTCGGGTTAAGCGGGGTTCCCGAAAAAAAAGCCGTGGATGTGTTCAACGAATGGAAGCCAAAACCAGTTAAGGGAAAGAAAAACTTTCTCCTTTTCCACCAGTCCATAAAGGAATTCCTTCCAACCGACGACCCAATGAGCGTAACCCTCGGCTTGGAGCACCTGCCTGCCGGATTTGACTTGTACATTGACGGCCACCTGCACTGGAGCAATGTGACGCAGTTTGAAAAAGGCAAGCTCCTTCTCCCCGGCTCAACGGTTATAACCCAAATGAAAAAACTTGAGGCGGAAAAGCCGAAAGGATTTTACGCCATGGAAACACAAACCCTTGTGGAAAAATTTGTCGGACTCGAACACCAGAGAAGGCTTTTTTACCACAAAATTGACGTAAGCAGGGAAACGCTTTCAGAGCTAAAGGAAAAAATCCGTTCCGAAATCAAAAAAGACCTTTCCCTGAATTCCGCCAAACTTTCCCCGTTAATCCGCCTGAAGCTTGCCGGGGAATTAATGCGCGGGCTGAGTGTTTCCGATTTTAATGCGGAAGAAATACTGAAAGAATTTGACGGAAAAGCCATTTTCTCTGTTTCAAAGGACTTTTCCTCCGCTTCATTTAAGCAGAGGATAAAGGAATTAAGGGAAATGCAGGAATCAAGGGCATCTGTTTCCTCGCTTGGAATGAAATTGCTGGAAAAAAACCTTTCACAAACATCCTTTAACAACGCATTTGACGCCGAACAGGTGTTTGAACTGCTTTCCCAGGGCGAACAGGACAAGGCATTGGGGATAATTTTGTCGGGGAATGCTGAAGGGAAAAAGGGCCGGCCTTTTCCGGAAAGCCAAAAAAAGGAAAACAATTCCTCCACTGCCTTAAGCGACTTCACTTAACGGTGGTATTCTGTGAGCGCCCTCAAAGTTTTTGCGGCATCAAACGGGCTGTTGAATGTGTTTACCCCCGCCTTCTCCAACGCGGTCTTGTGCACCTGGCTGTAGTTTCCGCCGACCGAAACCACGAGCATGGGCTTTTTTTTCTGCTCCCTTATCCCTTTCACCACGTCAATTATGTCCGAGTCCAGCGTAGGAATCTGGAACAACAGGATTACAATCAGTGAATCAATGTTTTTGTCCTTCATTAATTCCTGCAGGGCGGTTTTATACCTCAGATTGTCCGCGTCCCCTGTCAAATCCAGCGGATTCCTTATTACCGCATAGCTCGGGCAGGCTTTCTTGATTTTGTTTCTTGTTTCAGGCCCCATTTCCGCTAGCCTCAGCCCTTCATGCATTATGGCGTCGGCAGCCAAAACCCCGTACCCGCCTCCGTCGGTTATTATTTGCACGCGGTTTCCCTTTGGCTTTGGTTCGCGCTCAAAAACCCTTGCGTAATCAAAAACCTCTTCCATGCTGTTTGCCGTAATCATTCCGCTTTGCTTTGCCATTGCCCTGTAAACATCCACGCTTCCCGCCAATGAACCCGTATGGCTCTGGGTTGCCTTTGCCCCTGCATCCGTAACCCCTCCCTTGATGAAAATCACCGGCTTTTTTTTGGAAACCTTTTTCGCGGTTTCATAAAATTTTCTTCCGTGCCGCACCCCCTCCACATAGATTGCGATGACCTTTGTTTCCCTGTCTTCACCCAAATACTGCAATAAATCCGCTTCGTCTACGTCATACGCGTTTCCGTATGAGGCAAACTTGCTTATCCCGTATTCCTGCATTGAAGCCCAGTCAAGGATTGCCGATCCGAGCGCCCCGCTCTGGGAAATGAATGAAACAACCCCTGTTTCAGGCCTTTCCAGCCGGTAGTTTGGGAGAAAAACGGTGTCAACCCCTTTTTTCATGTTCATTACCCCCAAACAGTTCGGCCCGATTACCCGCATTTTCGGAAACTTTTTCATTGTTTCCCTGAGTTTTTTGGTGAGCTGCGAATTTCCCACTTCACTGAATCCCGCGCTTATAACCACGACTGCCTTCACCTTCTTTTTCCCGCATTCTTTCAGTACAGCAGGAACAAATTTTGCCGGCACGGTCACAACAGCCAAATCAATTTTTCCCGGAATTTTCAGGACAGAACTGAACGCCTTCCGGTTCACTATTTTTCCGCCCTTCGGGTTCACGGGAAAAATTTTTCCTTTGAAGCACGGGTTCAGGAAGTTCTGCATCACAACGTGCCCAATCTTTCCCGGATTGTGCGAGGCGCCAATAATTGCGACAGTTTTCGGGTTAAAAAAGTAATCCAGTCCCTTCATTCTTCCACCTCTCCACTCACCCAATGCAGGTAATCCTTATTTCCCCCGACAATCGGCATAAAGGTAATGCATGGAACATCATAAGAATGCATTTTTTTCACTTCCCCGACTATGCGCTCCGCCTTTTTCTTTTCCGTTTTTCCGAAAATCAAAACCTCTTTGTCTTTCTGAATTTTTCCCTTCCACCAGTAAACCGACTCAATTTCCGGAACAATGTTTGCGCACGCAACCAGCCTTTTTTTCAACAGCATTTGCGCAACTTTTTCCGCCTCCGCCTTATCCGCGCAGATAACATACATGGTTGCATGCCTCATTTTTTTTTCCTTCCCATTTTACCCGATTTTTTTTTCTTCCTTTTAATATTCATTAACTGTCCAGAATTCCCCTGTCAAGTATTTTTTCCATTCCTCGTTAACCTGTTTCTGTATTTCCGCGTTTTTTTCTTCCTTTTAATATTCATTAACTGTCCAGAATTCCCCTGTCAAGTATT
>CAYTYC010000014.1:0-15398 GCA_964442255.1 uncultured archaeon
CCCTGGAGGAGAACCGGCCCTGGAACCTGCTCGCCGAGGCCGAGCGGCTGGCGCCTGGATTTTTTTTCAGCTTGGCGCGGATTTCTTCAAGAACCCCCAGCTCTGCATCGGTGAACGCGGGCTTTAACTCCCCGACAAACGAACGGAATTCAGGGTAAACACTCTTCAAGGCATTAAGCCGTTCAACCCTTTCAGAGCCGTTTATCTGCTGCCATAAAAAAGCGTTTGCCTGCCTGTCCTTTGCCATCCAGTTCATTCCCACACGTGCGGCAAGCACGCCGCCGCCAACAACTGCAGCCGCAACCGCAGCCTCCCCCAGCCTGCTTCTAATCCTTTGCCCCCTTGTCCTGCGCTGCGCGGAAGAACCCCTTATCCCCCCCACATTGCGCGCGGCATTTTTCCTCTTCATTTTAATCAAATAAAATATAATGGCTTTGGAGGAATTTAAAGGTTTGCATCAAGTTTTTGAACGCAAGTTCGGTTTCCTAACACAAAAGGAATTTAACTGCTACACATTTATTAAATATAGAAAAAAATTTTTTGCTCAATTTCTCCCGATACTGACACCCAATACAAAAAAAAAACTCCAGGTGCGCCTGGCAGGGGTCCGGAACCCGGCACAAAACATAAACAAAAAGGAAACCAGAACAAGGTTTTTGGTTTCTGAAAGGCTTGGAAAGCCAAAAAAAAAATGTTTGCAGGTGCCGGATTTATGCGAGCCCAAAAGGGTGAGCAAGCGCCATACAGCGTATTGCGCACTCTGCTGCCGCAAGCAGGCGGCAACCGGTGCCAGCTGACAGTGGCAGCCGTTCACCGGAAAAGTGCCCCCCCAAAAGGGTTAAGTGCCTGAAAAAAGAAATCTTAATGGTGTAATGGATTGGAGCCAAAAACTGAACCCGTTTCAGCTGTGGAAACGGATGAAAACCCGTTTACAGCCAAATTTGAGGGCTTTTTCGAGGGTCCGCTGAAAAAAGGCGTTGAAAGGCTTTTAAACAAGTGGCCGGAAAAAAAGAGTCTGGAAATTGACTTCAGGGAACTGGAAAGGTTTGACCCGGATTTGGCTGACTCCTTACTGGATGAACCTGATTATTTGCTGGATGCGGCGCAGTCCGCTCTTCAGGGAATTGAAAAGCCGATCCTTGACCAGGAAAAATTTACCCCCAAAGTGAGGTTTTACAGCCTTCCAAAGGAAAGGCAGCCGCTTTTAAGGGAAATCGGCTCCGCTCATCTGGGGAAACTTGTTTCAGTGGAAGGGGTTGTGAGGCAGATAACTGATGTGCTGCCAAAGTTAAATGTTGCTGTCTGGGAGTGCAGGAGATGCGGAAAAGTGTACCGGGAGCCGCAGAGAAGAAGCGCCCCGGAAATGCCTGCAATGTGCGAATGCAGGCACCGCGACTTTGCATTGCAGCATGACAAAAGCGAGTTTCTGGATTACCAGAAACTTGAAGTCCAGGAGCCACTGGAATTATTGCGGGGAAACGAACAGGCGGTTAATCTGGACATTTACATGTCTGAAGATTTGGTGAATACGGTGACGGCGGGGGACAGGACAAGGGTCACAGGTATTTTAAGGTTACGGCCTCCGAAAGACAAAAAGCTTGTGTTCAACCGCTACCTGGAGGCAGTGCATATTGAGGAAACCGCAAAAGAATTCGAGGAAGTGGAGATTTCAGGGGAAGAGGAAACGCAAATCAAGGAGCTCGCAAAAAAACAGGAAATCTACAACATTTTAATCCAGTCAATTGCGCCCGCAATTTACGGGCACGAAATAGTAAAGGAAGCAATTGTTTTGCAGTTGTTTGGGGGAACAAAAAAACTGCTTCCAAACAAGCAGGTAATCCGCGGAAACGTCCACATTCTTTTGGTCGGAGACCCCGGAATGGCCAAAAGCCAGATTCTGATGGCCGCCAACAACATCGCGCCGAAAAGCATTTACGTTGCCGGAAAAACGTCAAGCGGAGTCGGCCTCACGGCTTCGGCAGTGAAAGACGAATTCGGTGAAGGCGGCTGGACACTAAAAGCGGGCGCGCTTGTTTTGGCTTCAGGGGGGATTGCGATGGTGGACGAATTCGACAAAATGCTTCCCGAGGACAGGAGCGCAATGCACGAGGCAATGGAGCAGGGAAGGGTTAGCGTGGCAAAAGCGGGGATTGTGACGCAGTTCAAGACAGACACAAGCATTTTGGCTGCAGCAAACCCGAAGTTCAGCCGGTTTGACCCCTTCAGCCCGGTAATGGAGCAGGTTAACCTGCCTTCCACCCTGATGTCAAGGTTTGACTTGTTTTTCATGATGAAAGATGTGCTGGACAAAATAAAGGACGAGGCAATCGCGGAACACATTTTGAAGACACATAAAATGGGGCAGGTGTTAAGCCAGGAAAAGGCGTTAAGGAAAAAAATCGGGGAAAAAGGGATGGAGGAAATCGAGAAAAAAATCACTCCCATTGTTTCCGGGGATTTGCTCGCTAAATTCATTTCCTTTGCAAGGCAAAAAGTTTTCCCGGTAATGAGCGAAGATGCAATGAAAAAAATCGCGGAATTTTACATTGGCTTAAGGGAACAGGGAAAAAGGGAGGGCTCTTATGCCGCAACGCACAGGCAATTGGAGGGATTGGTGAGGCTGAGTGAAGCGAGTGCGCGTGTCAGGCTAAGCAATGCGGTTGAATTGACTGACGCCGACCGCGCAATCAGGGTTGTGAGGGCCTCTCTGGAGGACGTGGTAATTGACCCTGAAACAGGGAAAATTGACATTGACATCATTACCTCGGGGCAGACTTTCTCCCAGTTCACGCAGCTGACGAAAGTATTGAAGTTCATTAAAAAGGCGCAACAGGAACAGGACATGATTCCAATTGAAGAGGTAAGGGAAGAAATGAAGGGCGAAGGAATGGACAAAGAAAAAGTGGACGACGTTATTGACAAGCTGAAAAAAAAAGGCGAATTATACGAGCCAAAAAGAGGGTTTTTGAAGGCGACTGAAAGGAAATGAAATTATGTTTGTTTTCTCCTTGCCCTTGCCAGATCCTTTCTAACCCTGTCCCAAGGAATTCCAAGCTTTCTCGCTGCTCTGGCCGACTGTTCAACATTTCCAAATCTTATTGCGGATTGGTATAGCTCTCCGTATTGCGTGGAAAGCTTTCTTTTTTGCCTTGAAGAAGCTCTTCTCCCCTTTCTTCCGCCCATAAACCTAATTAAGCACTTAAAGCCTTTTAATGTTCATGGGTTTTTTTGAGAAGCCCGTCCTCACAAAAAAACGGCGGGGGCAGCTGGACAAATTCAGGGAAAATGCGGTTAAAGCGATTGAAGAAATGATTAAAGAAGAAAAAAATGAAACAATTCGCAATGCGCTGGACACCGCGTTAAGCAACGTGGAAAACACTCCCCTCAAATTTTATCCAAGGCGTTCGCTTAGGTCGGCGATTTACTCAACACGGGGAAGGGTTTTCGGTTCCATGCTCAAAGGATTGAGCGTGAACAGGATTGCGGTGATGCAAAAAGGCCCAAAAATGTTTGTTATCCGCTCACGGCACATTGAATTGCCGGCTGAACACCTTTTTGAAGGCGACAGGCTTACATTGGACGGGGTGCACACTCTAATGCACGAGTACTGCCATTCAGTAAGGAATGTAAGCGAATTCGCGGAGAAACTCAAGCTTTCGCCTGAACAGGCGGAAGAGTTGATTGCGGATTTGCTTTCCGCGCGCATTGCGGTTAAAATGGGAATTGAAAGGGAAACAGTTTACGGCTTTTACGGGGGCAGGGGAATGGTTTACGGCGGTTTTCCGTTCCATGAAATGCTTAAGCGCGCGCTGAAGCTGTAAAAAAAACGAAAAACGGCTGCTTTTTATAGGAGTTTGGGTTTACTTTTTGTGAAATGGAAAGAAAACTTTTGGTTCAGCTTCTGGCGCTGTTTGTTGCGGCGCAGGTAATCGGCTTGAGCGTGGGCTATGCGCTGGTTCAGGAAGAAGTGAAGGCAAGCATTATAACTGAAAACCCGGACGATGTTGTCAATTCGCTTGGGCTTTTTGTTTACATAATTGTTTTCACCGGAATCCTTTTGCTGATAATAAAGTTTTACAGGGGCTGGCTTTTGTTTAAATTGCTTGACACGATTGTCGTGTTTTTGACTTCAATCATCGTGTTCAGCGTTTTTCTTGCGCCTTTTGACGCAATACTTGTTTTGGCTGTGGCGTTGGCTGTTGTTTTGCTTAGGTGGGTTTTCCGGGAAAACATTTTTCTCCGAAACTTCACTTCACTGGTCGCAACCGCGGGCGCCGGATCAATAATCGGGGTAAGCCTTGGGGTGGTGCCGATACTGGTTTTTATTGTGCTGCTTTCAGTTTACGATTTCATTGCGGTGTTTAAAACCAAGCACATGGTTACATTGGCAAAGTCAATCACCAAAAAAAACCTGAGCTTTACGTTTGCGATGCCGACAAAAAAGCACACATTTGAGCTCGGCACCGGTGACATGGTTATCCCGCTGGCTTTTGCTGTAAGCGTTTTGGGTGTCACCTCAAAACAGTTTCCTGAAAACCTTCCGCTGATTTTTGCTGCGCCTGCAATGGTTTTGCTCGGCTCAATAATTGGGTTGCTTTTCACCCTGAATTACAGTTCCGCGCACGTTGGAAAGGCTCTTCCCGCATTGCCGCCGCAGACGATTCTAATGTTGGCGATGCTCGGCATAAGTTTTGCGATGGGGTGGATAAAGTTTTAGTTTAGTAATCAATTATTGCAAGCCTTATTTTGCCATTTCTTTCGCCAAGGACTAGAACGTTAAAATCGTAAACCGGAAGATTGTGGGCCCTTGAATGCCCAAGAAGTTCATCTCGCGCTTCCAAAATTTTTTTCAGGGTATCCCCCTGTGTTGGGCCGCCATTTTTTTGCACATCAGTTTGTCGTCTTTGGATAAAAACGAACTCACAAGAGTGCCTTTTCCTGTTTCCTTAACCAGAAGGAATTCTCCTAAGCCCCTCAAGGAGGGCGCGTGAAAAAATTCCTGGACAGGAATCCCGTCCACAACTGCCCCTTTTGCTTCTTCCAAAACATAATTCATGGGCACGATTTTTCCTTGTTTTATGAGGTCCAACAATAGTTTTTGAGTTTTCATGGCAGTTTTAAGGTGGCTTGTTTTTTCTTTGGCTATTAGCCGCCTGTGTTCCCCTGTGCCAACCACAAATCGTTTATTCCAGAAAATAACCTCCCTTGTTGCCTCGCGTTTTAACCCAGTCTTTACAAAGGCCTTGGCTCTCTGCTCAAAGTTCCTAAGCCGCCGCCTTCTAGGTTTTATGCCCATAGCAAAAATAGCTGTTTTTGTTGGCTTAAAGCTTTGCTATTTCACCCCAAAAAACTTGAGCAGGATTTCAGTTCCCCAGAGGGCAGCGTAGCCGATGAGCGCATAGCGCACGGTTTTTCCGGCAAAAGAGGCGAAAAAAAATTTTTTCAAATCGTAGTGGAGCAGGCCTGCAACAATTCCTATCACATCAAAAGGAAACGGAGTCAATGCACCCAAAAAAATGAAAACCATTCCCTTGTGCTTTATCCCCCTTTTGATGAATGCGACCTTTTCAAGGCCTCTTTTGTATTTTTTTTCTATGGCCTTCCTTCCCCCCAATCCAAGAATGTACCCAGTCATTTCGCCTATCGCGGCACCAAAGCCTGCAACCAATGCAATCACAACCGGGGGAAAAAAGCCGGTTGCACTGAAGCCCAGCACAATCAAGTCGATTGGCAGAACCAGAAACAGGGAGGCATTCGCTATCAACGAACCCACAAGCAATCCAACCAAACCATATTCCATTACAAGGAATTCAACCAGCCCCTCTGCAGCCAAACTTTCACCTTTCGCATTAAGAAAGAAATATACTCATATAAAAGGATTTGCGCGGATTTATTAGTGCATGGAATACGAGAAAATGCTGGACAGGCTTTACTTGTCGCTGCCAAAGCACGCCTTAAGCAGGGAAAGGTTTGAGCTTCCCAGCCCTGAGTCTTTAATTCAGGGAAACAAGACCTTTGTGAAAAACTTTCAGCAAATCCTGAAGCTCATTAAAAGGGATCAAAAGCATTTCTTCAAGTTTGCAACCAGGGAATTGGGCGTTGCCGTGGGAATTGAGCAGGGAAGAATGGTTTTGAACGGAAGGTTTTCCCAGAAGCAGGTGGCGGACCTGCTTGAAAACTATTTGAAAACCTGTGTGCTGTGCCCCGAATGCGGAAAGCCGGACACAAAGTTTGTGGAGCACCAGGGAATTAAGATGATGAAGTGCGAGGCGTGCGGTGCGCTTGCCGCGGTCAAAGTAATTTAAGGTGAAAAACGATTTACTGCAAGCTCCACGAAAAAAACGGCCTCCAGGTTTTGGCGGCATGCGACAAGGGATTAGAGGGAAAAAAAATTTCACACGGCGAAATCGAGTTTGAGGTAAGGAAAGAATTCTACAAGGGAAAAGAAGTAAGCGAAAAGGAATTGGCGGGGCTTTTAAGGGAAAACGGGAACGTGAACCTTGTGGGGGAAAAGTGCGTGAACGTTGCGGTAAAGGAAGGCTTAATAAGCAGTGACAGCATTATAAGGTTAAATGATGTGCCGCACGCGCAGTTGTTCAAAATTTAAGGTGAAAAAGTGAAAACAAAAAAAAAGCCTCAACAGACTGAAGAGGAAATGGCCGCCAGAATCAGGCTGCCGAGAAGAAAGGATGGAGAGCAGTTTGCGCTGGCCACACAGCTTGTTGGCGGGGACCAGATAAGGGCGGTTGCAGAGGACGGGGAGGAAAGGAGCTGCAGGATTCCCGGAAAAATGAGGAAACGCGTATGGATTCGCGTGGGGGATGTAATCATAATAAGGGCGTGGGATTTCCAGCCAAGCAAGGCTGATGTTGTGTGGAGGTATTTGCGCTTCCAGAAAGAGCATTTAAAGAAAAGGGGGCTTCTCCAAAAACTGCCTCTGGAAGAGGAATAAACGCAGAATTCGGCTTCTTTTTGCCCGGAAAAAAGGCGTTATAGACGGTTTTAAAAGGGCTTTTTTTCCGAAATATTTATGGACAAAAGAAGCGATTTACGCGAATTCATTAAAAGAGAGCCCACGCAAAGGGTTTTCGCAAAAGTTTTCGACCGCAGCACCATTGAAAGCGTGCACGCGCTTTCCCTGAAAGGCTTTTTTGAGGAAGTGGAATTCGTTGTTTCAACGGGCAAAGAGGCGCACGTGTTCAGGGCAAGGGACAAAAGCGGAAACTTCAGGGCGGTGAAGGCGTACAAGGTTTCAACCTCAAACTTCCATTCAATGGGGGAATACATTTCCGGCGACCAAAGGTTCAGGAACGTGAAAAAAAACAAGCGGGACACTGTGTTTGCGTGGACAAAAAAGGAGTTCAAAAACCTGCAGAAGGCAACGGAGGCAGGGGCAAATGTTCCCCTTCCCCATGGTTTCATGAACAACGTGCTGGTAATGGAGTTTGTGGGCGAAAAAGGGGAGGCCGCGAAAACCCTGAAGGACGGGGGCGCGAAAAGCGCGGAAAAAATAAGGAAAGGGTTTGTGGAATTCATGGCAAGAATGTACAACGCGGATTTGGTGCACGCGGACTTAAGCGAATACAATGTGCTGATGCGCGGAAAGGAAATGGTTTTCATTGACTTGGGGCAGGCTGTTCTCACCTCCCACCCAAAGGCAGAGGAATTCTTTGAAAGGGATTTAAGGAATGTGTGCGGTTACCTGGAAAAAAACGGGTTAAAGAAAACCCCAAAAGAATTGCGCGGGGAAGTGAAGGATTTCGCGGAAAAAATAAGGTGAAAAAAAAAATGCATGAAGATTTTTTGAAAATCCCGAAGGAACGGGTTGCAGTACTTATTGGAAACAGGGGGGAAACAAAAAAGTCCCTGGAAAAATTGACTAAAACAAAAATCATCGTGGATTCTTCCTCAGGGGAGGTTGAAGTGAAAGCAGGGGACAGCAACGCAATAGGTTTTTATAATGCTTTGAAGATTGTTAAAGCTATCGGCAGGGGCTTTTCCCCGAAAAACGCCTTTTTGTTGAATGACGAGCAATACTTCCTTGAATTAATTGACCTGAAGGAACTGCTTGGAAAAAGCGGGAAAAGCCTTCAGGTAAAGAAGGGAAGGGTAATCGGCAAAAAAGGCAAAACCCGTAATGAAATAGAGGACAAAACGGGCTGCATCATCTCGGTTTACGGGAAAACCGTTGCGATAATAGGAAAAATGGACGAAATTGACCCCGCCAAAGAAGCGGTTGAAATGCTGTTGAATGGCGTCCCCCACAAGGCGGTGGAAGATTTTTTGGCGAGGAAAACGTTTTCCTCCGGAAAAAGGTTTGAATTGTAGGTGAAAAGGATTGCCTGACGGAGAAGAGGAAGGAATAACCCCCGCTGAGCACGCCGCAACAGCGGAAGAGCTTGAAAAGGACTTCAAAGAGCATTCGGTTGCCGAATTCTTCAAGAAAAACCGGCAGATGCTCGGGCTTTACGGAAAGGTGCGCACGCTAACCACGGTCATCCACGAATATGTGACAAATTCGCTTGATGCCTGTGAGGAGGCAAGGATTCTCCCGTTGATTAAAATCAAGATTCAGGAGCTTGAACCGGAGTACTATGAGGTTACGGCTGAAGACAACGGCCCGGGCCTTACCGAAAAAACGGTTGGAAAGGCTTTGGGGCAGCTGTTGGCCGGGACAAAATTCCACAGGCTGGTGCAGCAGCGCGGCCAGCAGGGAATCGGCGCGGCGGGCGCCACCATGCTTGCGCAGGTGACAACAGGAAAGCCGGTGAAGGTAATCACCGGCACAGGGAAAGGAAAAGCCATTTCCCTTGAAATGACCATTGACCCCAAAAAAAACGAGCCAAAAATTTCAAACCTCAGGGAAATAAACAGGGATTTCCGGGGCCTGGCGATTGAAGCAAAATTCAAGGACGTCTTGTACAGGGAAAGCGAACAGGGCGCATTGGAGTATTTGAGGAGGACGGCGATCGCAAACCCGCACGCGGAAATACATTTCACGGACCCGGGAGGAAACAAAACAATTTTCAAGAGAAGCTTGAATGAGATTCCAAAGCCGCCTGCAGAAGTTAAACCGCATCCAAAGGGCGCGACAGTGGATGAACTGCTTACGCTTGCAAAGGAAACAGATGCAAGAAAAGTCAATTCATTCCTGAAAACCGCGTTTGAAAGAATGGGGGACAAGGCGGTAAGGGAAATAGCGAAAAAGGTTTCCTTTGACCTGAACACAGATCCAAGGAAATTAGGGTGGAATGATGCGGAGGAGATAGTGAAATGCTTTAAGGGAATGGCTTTCATTGCCCCCCGCACAGACGCATTGAGGCCGATTGGAGAGGAAAGGATCAGGAAGTCGCTGGAGTCAATCGTGCAGCCCGAGTACTCCAATGTAATCACAAGAAAGCCGCAGGTATACAAGGGCGGCTTTCCCTTTCAGGTGGAGGTTGCGATTGCCTACGGGGGAAACGCGGGAAGGGCTTACAGCAACGGCGCAAAAAATGCGGAAGGCGTTGAGGAAAGAAAAATTGAAATAATGCGCTTCGCGAACCGCTCTCCCCTGCTTTTTGACGGCGGAGGCTGCGCAATCACAAAGGCGGTGCAGTCAATTGACTGGAAAAGGTACGGGATAAAAGACGTTGACTCCGCCCCGCTTACGGTTCTCGTGAACTTCATTTCCGTGCACATCCCCTACACTTCCGCGGGAAAGCAGGCGATTGCGGACGAAGATGAAGTCATGGAGGAATTAAGGCTTTCCTTGATGGATTCAGGCAGGAAAACCGCGCGGTATATAATCGGGAAGCTCAGGGAAATAGAGAAGCAGGCAAAAAAAAAGCTTTACATGAAGTACGCGGTGGAAGTGGCTTACGCTGTAAGCGAACTCACAAAAAAGCCGAAAAAGGAGATTGAAAAAAGGCTTTTGAACACTGTTTTAAAGAGATTGAAGCTTGAAGAAAAAGAAGACGAAAAAATGAACAAGAAGTCGGATGAAGAGGTTGAAAAAGAGATTGAAAAAAAGCACAAGAAAGAGGAAAAAGCCGGGGAAAAAAAGAAGCCAAAAAAGAGGAAGGGAAAGTTAAATGAATGACGAACAGGTAGTGAAAAGGCTTAAGGGCGCGGGAAAAGAGGTTTACTCGCAGATAATGAAGGGCCAAAACCCCACTTACGAGCTTCCGGTGAGGAGCCTGGGAAACATTTACTTTGACCAAAAAAGCCAGACAATTAAACTGGGGGGCAAGAAAAGCGAAAGGCAGTTTTTGAATATCGCGCACACAAGGAAGTTCATGCAGACAATGCTTGTTGCATCGGAAGTAAAGAAGATTATTGATGAAAAGGCAACGGTCAGCATCCGTGACCTGTATTATGCGCTGAAGCACACCATTGAGGGGACAAATGAAAACACTTTCGAGGAACAAAGCGAATCAGACCCGATAATTGAGGACATTGAGGCTTCATTGGGGCTTCTGAGGGAAGAGCTTCATTTGTCTGCATCCTCCAAGGGAGTTATTGCAGGAAACATGAAAATAAAGGACGGAAAGGACACAATTGATTTGACGAGAATGGGCTCAGGAGGATGGGGGGTGCCAAGCAATGTGGAGCCGGAAAGGGTGCAGTTCAAGGACGTTCACGCCGACTACATTTTGTTCATTGAAAAGGACGCCGTGTGGAAGAGGTTCAACGAAGACAGGTTCTGGAAGAAAAACAAGTGCATCATAATTACTGGACGGGGGCAACCATCCCGGGCGGAAAGAAGGCTGGTGCAGCGGCTGCATAGGGAGCAAAAACTGCCGGTGTACGCTTTAATGGATGCAGACCCGTGGGGAATGTACATTTACTCCGTGATAAAGCAGGGCTCCATTTCATTGAGTTATTCGGAGGAAAAGCTGGCCACGCCGAAAACAAAGTACATTGGGCTTACAGTGAAGGATGTGGACACATTCAAGATTCCAAAGGAAGTCACAATCAAATTGAATAAACTGGATGTTAAAAGGATTCATGAAATGAAGAACTACGAGTGGTTCAAGAAAAAGGAGTGGCAGGAAGAATTCAAGAGAATGAAGGACCGCGCAATCAAGCTGGAACTGGAAGCCCTGTCCAAAAAAGGGATTAGGTTTATAACCGAAAAGTATTTGCCGCAAAAGATTAAATCCAGGGATTTCCTGCCTTAAAAACGGGCAAAAGTTAAAATACCCTGCAGGCACTAATTTTAATCGGGCAAAAATGAGTGTAAAGCTGTTCAAATTCGATTTAAAGAGGGTTCTCTTAACCATCCTTCTGGCGCTGTTTTTTTACTGGAGGGAATGGTTTGATGCAGGGGACAACCTGCAGGTGGCGGGGGCAGTAATCGGCTCCTATTTTTTGGCGTACATTTTGTTTCTTTCATACGGAAAATTCAAGCTCTGGTTCAGGGGAAGCTGTGTTGCATTTGACTTGGGCGGGGTGTACAGCACCGGAGACTATTTGACGGAAAAAACCAGTGAAAGGCCGGGAATGCGGGAACTGGTTTCAGGGCTGAAGCACAGGCATATTGTTGCATTGCTTTCCAACCAGAACAGCGACGCGCATAAGGTTTTTGAAAAAAAATTCAAACTGGATGAAAGGTTTGACGTTCAGGTTGTTTCAGGGGTTGAAGGAGTAAGAAAACCCAGTCCAGAGATTTACAAAATTTTGCTTAAAAGGGCAGGGGTTAAGCCGGAAAACTGCGTGTTTATTGACGATATGGCGGAAAACCTTGAGCAGCCCAAAAAGCTGGGAATGAAGGGAATCCATTTTCAGTCCGTCCAGCAGGTAAGGGAAGAACTCAAGAAATCAGGCTTTCTTTAGTGTAGTGATTGGGCGGGTCTGGACAATGAATATTTTCGCTTTTTCCAACGCAAATTCAATGTCCTGCGGGAATTTGTAGTGGTTTTCAATTTTTCTGCACACTTCAGCCAGTTCCATTATTTGCCTTCCCGTAAGCTTCTGGGTTTCCCTGATGTTTTTTGGGACACTGACTTCTTTTGTTTTGCCTTTAATTCTTGAAAGCATTTTTTCCTGCGCGTTTACCTCAATGTTTTCAATGAACCCTTCCTCTTTGTTCACCACATATTTGTCGGGGGTAATTTTTCCCGCGACAACGCTTTCACCCAATCCAAGCCCTGCTTCAATCACCATTTCGTTTTTGTTTTCGGTGATTGGGTTTACTGTGAATGCCACGCCCGCAACACCGGAGTTGACCATTTTTTGCACGACAACCGCAACCCCCACCGCCTTTTTGCTTAACTTTTTTTCAATCCTGTAAAAAATTGCGCGCGGAGTGAACAGCGAACTCCAGCACTTTTTGACCGCGTCAAGAAGCCCGCTTTTTGTGACGTTTGTGTAGCTTTCCAGCTCTCCGGCCCATGAGGCGTCGGCGGCGTCCTCCGCGGTTGCGCTGCTCCTTACAGCCACATACTCTGCCTTAAGGGAAAAAAATTCTTTCAATACGGCGGTTTCCACTTCTTTTGGCGTTTTTCCCTTTGCGATTAGTGAACGGATGTTTTTGGACGCGTTGTCAACTGACGCCGTTTTCTTTGGGTTGGCTTTTTTCAGCTCTGCCCCGATTTTTTTGTCCAGCGAGTTTTCCTTCAAAAACAAGTCAAAGGAATCCGTTAAAACCACGAAGCCGTTGGGAACCGGAATTCCAGCATTAAGCATTTCCCCTAACTGTGCGCCCTTGCCCCCGGCAATTTTCACGCTTTTCCCGGAAAGCTTTTTGAAGGGCAAAACAAAGCTCATTTTCTTTTCCCTCCCTTTAACTTGATTACTTTTCCGTGGCTTGCGTCAACCTGCACCAAATCGCCGTCTTTCAGGATGGAAGTCGCGTTTTTTGTGCCCACAACACACGGAACATTCAGTTCCCTGCTCACAATTGCGGCATGGCATGTCAATCCGCCCTGGTCTGTTATGATTGCGGCGCATTTCATGATTGCGGGCATAAGTTCGGGGTAGGTTGCACTGCTCACCAAAATATCGCCTTTCTCCACTTTGCCCATTTCGGAAGCCTTGTTCACTATTTTCACTGCTCCTGTTGCAAGGCCCGGGGAAGCAATCTGCCCCACTAATTGCCTTACGCCTTTTGAGTTTTTCTCCTGCTTCACGTTTTTGATCCAGAAGTTTTTTGCTTTTTTTCCAGTCAAAACGGATTTTTTTCCTTTCCCGGAAAGAAAAACAAGGTAGTGCTGCCTTTTCTTTGTTTCCACTTTCAAGAGGCGTTTCCCTGTTTTCAGGAAAGCCGAAAATTCTTCCGCCGTAAAAAACCACAAATCGTTTAGCGGAACAAATGTTCTGCGCGAGGCTTCTTTTGCAATCAAGTCCACAAGGTAATAGGATAAAATCATTGCCTCTTTCCTGTAGCCCTTAAGGAAAACCGTTTTTCCCGCGAATTCAACCCAGTATTTTTCATCCGGAGTTAACTGCAGCTCTTTTTCCGCCCTGCGCAGCTCTTTTTTGAGGTTCTTTTTTTCGTTTAACGCGTTTTCCAGCATTTTTTCAATGTTTTTCTGCTTCAGGTCCATTAATTCCTCATGGAAAAAGTCTTTTGTGAGAGCCGGGCCGCGCCAGCCAAAAGTCAGCCAGGGGTATTTTTTGGAGTGCTTAAATAAGGCGGAGTCAATTTTTTGGGGGGAAAAGGTTTTTGCTTTTTTGGCGAGCTTAAGGAACTCTAGTCTTTCTTTTCCGGAAAGCGTTAATTCCGGCGGGGCAGTGAAAATGGTGAAATAATCGTTTTTTTTTCTTTTAAGCTTTTTTTGTTTTTCTTTTTTGCGCAGTATTTCTTCAAGCCTTTTTGTCAGCATTCCTGCAACGGTTTCAACCGCAACAATAGTGAAGCCGTAGTCGCACATTTTCAGGTCCAATTCCAGCAGGCGGTCAAAGGTTTTTTTGAGCCGCGCATTGCTCAGACTTTTTATTTTGTTTCCCTCGATTTTTGAATGGATTTTTTGGAGTTCTTTTGACGGCTCCAGAGTGTTTTTCCTCACTTTGGCGATGAATTTTTTGTCTTCGGAGAATTTTTGAAAGCATTTTTTGCCCAGAGCCTTCCATTCCCCCATATCTATCGCCCAGCGGGCTTTTCCTTCCTTCATTTCGGTTGCATCAACCGAAACACGCCCTCCCGCCAACTTCCAGTAGTTTTTGCTTGCCACCACTGCCTGGTTAAGGCAGAAAGGCAGCAGGGGGCAGTCGTATTCCCATATCGCTGTCTCAAGCCTGCGCATCCTCACACCAGATAAAAATTATCGCAACTTCCTTATTATTCTTTCAGTTTCTTGATTATCCCGTGGTTGGCGTTCACGTGGATTAAGTCGCCGTCTTTGAAGACTTTTGTGGCAAACTTTGTTCCCACAACGCACGGAATGTTTAGTTCGCGGGAAACAATTGCGGCATGGCAGGTGATTCCCCCCAAATCCGTTACAATTGCTGCTGCCTTCTTCATTGCAGGGACGATATTGGGGTTAGTGGCGTGCGACACCATCACATTTCCCAGCTTCATTTTATTCATTTCCTCCGGAAGGTTAATTAGCTTCGCGATGCCTTTCACCAGCCCCGGCACGGCAGTGGAGCCCTCCAGTTCGGTTATCCTGTATTCTTTCGGTTTTGGCGCCTCTTTTTCATTGATTTGCCTTGCCTTTTTTCCGGTAAGGGTTTGCTCTTTTCCGTTAACTGAAAGGTAAACGCTGAATTTGAATCTTTCATTCAGTTCATTTGAGTCAAAGTCGTGCTTCAGGATTGCTTTTTTGAATTCGCCTGGCCACATGAAGCGCAGCTGGTTTAAGGAGAGGCCAAGCCGTTTCCCTATTTCCCTCAAAAGCGGTTCATAGGAAAAAAAAGAGCAGTACATTGCGTCCTTTCTGATCGCCTTCTCGTAAACAATTCTTTGGGCTGCGCGGAGGAGAAGGCGGCGCTTTTTGTCCGGCTTGAGCAGCTTCAGCAATTTTCTCTGATTTTCTTTTGCCCCGGGAATCCTGGAGCGCATTTTCTTCAGGATGCCTGGAACCTCTTTTTCATCCTTCACCAGCCCCTTAAGCTGTTCAATGAAGTAATCCTTGTCCCACGCTGGGCCAACGTACATGTAAGGCAGCCACCTGTACCGCAAAAAATGCTTTTCAATTTCTTTGTTTAATTTTGGGTTAACGGAAGGAAGCGCCTCAATTACCTGTGAAACGGTTTTTTTGCGAAAAAGCTTTCTGGCTGAAGGGATTTTGAGTATTTTTTGCGCCAGCCCCACTATTTCGCGTTCCTGTTTTGCCTGGAATGTTTCATGGCGCGGGATTGTAAGCAGGCTGAAAGTTTCCCCCACCTTCAAGTCCGGATTTTTTTCCTGAATCCTTTTTTTCAGGTAATCTGAAAGCATTTCATGCTCAAACTCTAAAACAAGCGAAAGCATT
>CAYTYC010000014.1:15498-24474 GCA_964442255.1 uncultured archaeon
TTTCAGGTAATCTGAAAGCATTTCATGCTCAAACTCTAAAACAAGCGAAAGCATTCCGGCTTCATGGCAGCGGAGGTGGAGGTTCATGTGGCTGGAGAAAGTTTTTTCCAGTTCTTTGTCGCTTAGTTTGCTGAAATCTTTTTTCTGGAGTTTTTTGGATTCCTTTATCAGGCGGTTTGAAAGGGTTATGGTTAAATTGCTCCTTTCCAACAGCCATTCCGGGTTTTTAAGGGCCTTTTCCAGCACCCTCTTGCCCGCTTTTTGGTAGCCTTTTCTGGTGAAACAAAAGAACATGTCGCCTTCACGGAAAACAGCCAGAATGTCAACCGCGTTTCCCGCGTCCTTTTTCATTCCTTTCCCCCAGTACCTGAAGACGCTTTCAAACAGATGGTATTGGGCGCGCGGAATTTCCTCAAAAATAAACCAGTCCCTCATTTCTTCACCTTTTTCACTGTTCCTTCCGTTGCGTTCACTTCCACCAAATCGTTGTCCTTTAAAAATGCTGTGGCGTATTTTGTGCCGATCACGCAGGGCTTTTTCAGTTCGCGGGAAACAATTGCCGCATGGCATGTTACGCCGCCTTCATCTGTCACAATTGCGGAGGCCTTGCGCATCGCAACCACGCAGGAGGGGTCGGTGTTTGGCGCAACCAAAACATCGCCTTTTTTGAAGTTCCGCAGGTGGGTTATGTGAAGGATTACCTTCACCCTGCCTTTTGCCTTGCCTTTCATTGCGGGCTGCCCCTTAAGCAAACCGGAAAACCTTTTGGGGGCGTCCTCCTTCACCAGCTTTTTCAGGAAAGCTTCTGCTTCCCTTCCGGTTAAAACGGTTTGGTTTCCCCTGAAATAAATTAAAAGGGAGTATTCTTCGCGTTTGTTCACTTCATTTAAATCCACGGGCTTTCCGTTAAGCAAATCATAGAATTCAGGCAAAACAAAAAACCTGAGCTGGTTCAATGAAACAGGCCTGCGTAACGAAACTTCCCTGAATGTTTTGTGGAAACAGAATTCAATGTAGCTTAAAAGCAGTTCCTCGTAGGCGCGCAAATAGAGAAGGCCCCTCAACGCATTGACATGGCGTTTTTGCTTTTTTGAGAGCTTAAGCTCTTTGCAGATTTTTTTTGCCGCCTTATTCTGCTTTCTGAAATTGGATTCAATTCGCTCTTTTTCTTTTGACAGTCCTTTTTTCTTGAGTTCCTTTATCCTTTTCAGGAAATCTTCCCTTGTCCATGCCCTGTGTGTGTTGAAGAAGGGGATTGCAAAGTATTTTTTTTCATGCTTTTTGAGGAGCCTTTCAAAGTCTTTTCCATGTGATTCCGCCACTTCAATCAAATCCAGTTCCTCCTGAAGGTAGTGGATTAGTTTGTTTGGGGTTGAGATTTCCCCCATAAGCGAGTTGAGTTCGTTTTCCCTTCCCTCCAGGCGGAGTCTGGGAAGCAGGATTTTTTCCTGAATGAACGCGGAGGTTTTGTCAATGAACATTATTGTGGTGCTGGTCGCGCCGATGAAGGTTTCCTGTGGCCCCCGGTATTTTTTGAATTCTTTTGCAAGCTTTTTGTCTGAAAGCCCTGAAAGTTTTTTGTTCCTGAATTTTTGGTTTCCCTTAAGGGATTGGGTGTAAGAGTTCCATGCGCTTTTGAATTGTTTTTCCGCGAAAGCCGGATCCGGAATGTTTTTTTCAACGTATTCCAGCATCTTGTTCCTTGGTTCCTGCGGGCGGAAGTAAACCCTTTCCGTGCGGCTGTATTTCACCATCAAGTGTTTGAAGTGGCTTTTAACGAATTTTTGGTAGTTCCAGTATCCGCCCAAAATCATGCTCCAGTAAAACAGGGAAAACTGTCGGACTGCATACCTGTCCCAGTGGAATTTCTTGAATTCGGAAAGAATTTTCATCTTCATTTTGAAAGCCTCTTCACGGTTCCTTTTGTTGCGTCAACCTCAACCAGCAGGTTGTCTTCAAGGGCTTTTGTTGCGACTCTCGTGCCGATTACGCACGGAATTTTAAGCTCGCGGGAGATTATGGCAGCGTGGGAGGTGATTCCGCCCGCGT
This sequence comes from uncultured archaeon, assembly GCA_964442255.1. GTDB lineage: Archaea > Iainarchaeota > Iainarchaeia > Iainarchaeales > 1-14-0-10-31-34 > CAYTYC01. The sequence goes on from CAYTYC010000014.1 coordinate 17,548, forward strand.
CTGTTACGATTGCGGAGGCCTTTTTCATTGCCGAAACCAGAAAAGGGTTTGTGGCGCTGCTCACCAAAATGTTTCCTTTCCTCATTTTAGCCAAATCCTTTGAGGAATTGAGTATTTTAACCGTTCCCTTGGCTTTTCCCGGAAAAGCGCAGTCCCCGGAAAACTCGTTAATGTGTGAAAGTTCTTCCTGCATTGCCTCAACCTCCTTCATCCACTTCCTTGTTTCATCCCCTCCGACAATCTTGAGGCTTTTTCCCTTTTTAAGCGCCATGCTTAACTTCATTCTTTCATTTAAAAGCGTCGGGGTAATTTTTCTTTTCACAAGAAAGGACTCCATTTCCCAGGGCGCAACCATCCTTGTTTGGTTTACGCTCAGGTAAAGCCTTTTGGAGATTTCATCCAAAAGCGAGTCAACGTGGTAATAAGAGCGGGACATCAGCTCCTTGCGGAAAACCTTCAAAAAAGCCACCATCCGCAGGTCGGAAAAAAGCCTTTCCATTTCTTTTCCCATTTTGAGTTTTTTAAGGAGTTTTCTTTGCCTTGTTTTTATTTCGGTGTAGCGGTTTTTTTCCTTTAAAAGCAGTTTTTTTCGGAAACAGGTTTTTTGGAGCAAATGCTTCAGGGATTCAATGAAGTGCGCTTTTCCCACAACAGGGCCCTCGTAAACGTACACAATCCAGGGAAACCTTTTTGCGTGCAGGGAAAACAGGTAGTCGATTTTTGGCGCGGTTCTCGGCAAAAGGGATTGAATTTTTTGGGGGCTCTTTTTTTTGAAGAGCTCAACCGCTTTCCTGTTCTTCAAAACATTTAAGGCGATTTCAATCAACGCAAGCTCCTCCATGCGCATATGGGTTTTGCGTGTTGGGGTGGACAAAAGGTTAAAGTATTCCGCGCTCTTGCCTTCCGGAACCTGCGGAAGGCTGTTAAAACGGTTTTTGAGGTAAGAGGAAAAAATTGGCCTCTGCATTTCAAGCAATGAACAGGTTGTGCCCCATTCAAGCGCAAGAGAGGCCTTTTTATTGAAACTTTCGTAGAGCTGCAGGAGCTGTTTGTTGGTTTTTTTGGAGAGGGGCATGCGGCTGGCTTTTTTCGCGAAGGAAACAGCCTGCTTTCCGCTTTTAAGCAGTTCGCGTTCAATCCGCTTCATTATTTCAGGGCTTTTAATTATCTTTTTTAAAAGGTGTTCGCCTGCGGAGGTAAAGGTTGCGGGCTTTGCGTAATAGGTCATGCTGTCCTCTTTCCGCAGCAGGGAATAGTCGCCGAAATTTGAGCCAAACCGTTTCGCTGACCTGTCCACCGCAATCCAGTGCAGCACTATGGGATAATAGTGGATTTCCGGCTCGGTTTCAATGTCTTCCCATCCCATCTTCATGCACCAGAATAAATGAACCGGAGGTTAAAAAAACCTCCGCTTAAAGCCCTTTTCTCACTCCCTTAAGGCCGACCCACGGAACCTTCGGGCCGACAATCACTGAATCCTGTTTCGGGAGGTCCATTCTCACCAGAGTTTTTCTGGAGTACTTGTTCCATTTGCTCCACGCCTTAAGGTAATTGAAGTGGCAGTGAATCGCGAAAAAGAAAAGCAAAACCGCCGGAATAAAGTACAGTGCGTCAAAAAAGGCAAGCAAAAGCGACAAAAGCGCGAGGCCTAACACCGCCCAAAAAATTGCAAGGCGGTAAATTTCCTTTGCTTTCAGGGAAGCGTATTCCCTTCCGACAGCGTCACGCTTCCACCTTTCCATGCGCTTTGGGTCAAAGTTAATATCATGGGAATGCCCCTGCACCATTTTCAGGCTCATTTTTTTTTTCACCTTTCCTTTTGGCAAGCTTTTTTTCCAAAGAGTTTGTTTTTTTACCTTTTCCTTTTTTCACAATTCTATTTTTTTCGCCTAATCGTTATTCGGCCCGGAAATGCAGTCCACCCTTGTGACAAACTTGCTTTCCCACATTTCCTTGTCGTCCAGTTTGTCCCCGTAAACAAACTGCGCCTTAAGCGTAAGCGGAATCAATGGAAGCAAAAGCACAAAGAAAAAAGGGCTTGCCAGCAGCCCGGCCAAAAAAACAACAAAGTCCACCGCCATAAAGGCGTAGTACTTTAATTTCAGGCTTTCAACTAACGTAATCCAGCGGAAGTACTGCCTTCCAACCGCTTTCCTTGAGTCGTATGGCAGTTTGCGCGGGTCTACAGTTACCTCAATGTTTTGCCCTTCAACAAGCTTCAGGTTTTGCATTTTTTTTTCACCGTTTGCCGTTCACCAAATTTTTTTGCCCTTCCCCACAAAGGGCATCCTGTTTTTTCGCAAGCCTCCCTGCAAACCAAAGGTTTGCGGGGCCCCTCAAAAGTTTCTTTTGCAGGGGTTTCCCAAAAAGGCTTATTAACTCCCAATAGTTAACCTGTTAATACAATTAGCGCTTCGGGAATTAAAAGAAATTTACCCGATATATAACGGGGCTATAACTGGCGCTTTTCGGCTATGTTTTCAAGCAAAAAAGGCATTGCCTTTTCCTCCGCCCTCCTCAAGTGCTCCTGAAAAGTTGAGGCGGAGCATTTCATTGCCTTTGCGAGCTTGCCTATGTTGGCTTTCTTGGGGTAATCGTAGTAGCCGTGCTGGTACGCCAATAGCAGTGCTTTTTTTTGTTTTTCCGTGAGTTTGGGCATCAGGTGGGGAATGAAGACATCGGAAATCTTTTGTTTCTTTATTGAAATGGATTCAACCTTCAGCCATTTCCTGCATTTTTTCAAAAACTCTGAGAGGTGCTTTTTGTCCCAGGAAGCGCATTCAAGGTATTCAAATCCGTCCGGCTTCACGATGACGGGCTTGATGAACATTATTTCCGGGGAAACATACATCTGGAGGTGGGTTTCTTTTGCGGGGGCTTCAAGGGAATATGCAAGAAAGTTTCCCTCTATTTCAATGTTTTTCAGCCTCTTGTCTTTGCGGATGGATTTCATGTAATCCTGCACGTTTTTTTCCTCCCCCAGAATAAAGTGCCCTGAAGTGAGGCGCATTTTGCTTCCTTCCTTGTAGGTGTTCATCAAAAACGCGAGGATTGTGACGTTGTGTTTCTGGGCGCGGGGAATCGCCATGGAATTTTCGTGCCAGAACTTCATTTTCGCGATCCACATGAAAAAAACAACGCCTTCCAGGCATTTAAAGGTTTTCCTTGAACCAGGCCTTTGCCGCTTTCAGCCTGCGCTGCAGGCCAGGCCATCCGTTTTCAGCGCCATGGCCGGGCGTTTCCCGAATGCAACCGCTACCTTTTTATTTTCCCGCCGCGTATTGTTTAATGAAATGATCCGCGAAGAGGCAGTTCCAAAGGTTAAAAAAATTCCGGGGCCGAATGCAAGAAGGTGGAGGAAATTCCATGAAAGGTTTGCGGCAAAAAGCACCTACGAATGGGAATTCATTTGGGACCGGGGCAGGGATGCAACAGGGCCTTTCGCGACGGACGTGGACGGAAATGTGGTGCTGGACTTTTTTTCGCACGTTGCATCCGCTCCATTGGGCTACAACAACCCCGAAATACAGCAGTTAATGGTTGAAATGCAGGTCATTGACCCTGACCGTTACGCGGGCGCGGATTTGGTTGCGGGCTACGGCGCAAGCCCAAGGCAAAGCCCGATTCCAACGCCCTCGCATTTGCAGGAAAAGCTCCTGAAGATAACAAAAAAATTCAAGTTCGGGCAGGTTTTTTTGTCCAACTCCGGCGCCGAGGCGGTGGAAAACGCGATTAAAATCTGCTATGACAACAAAAAAAACCAGGGTTATGGTTTTTGTTTTGACGGCGCATTCCACGGAAGGACTTTAGGCGCGTTGTCTTTAAACAGAAGCAAAACAATGCACCGCAAATACTATCCCCAAATCCCAAAAATAGTTTCCCTGCCTTTCTGCTGGCTTGAAGGCAACGTCTGCTGCGGTGACAAAGTTTACACGCACAAGGGGCAGATGACGGCACTGGAGTCAATGCTTGACCCGGAGATAGGGGAAATAGACAAAAAAGAGGCTGCATTCATTATCCTGGAGCCGATTCAGGGCGAAGGCGGCTACAATATCCCTACAAAGGAATTCATGAAGGAAACGCAGGAGACAATCTCAAAATACAATATTCCATTTATTGTGGATGAAATCCAGTCAGGGATGGGAAGGACAGGGAAATGGTGGGCTTCCGAGCATTTCGGGCTTAAGCCGGACATAATGACCGCGGGAAAGGCTTTGCGTGTTGCGGCAACAATCGGAAAAAAGAAAATGTTTCCAAATGAAAACGCCCGAATTTCAGGGACATGGGCGGAAGGCAACGCAATTGCGTCCGCGGTCGGGTGCAAGACGATTGAAATCATTGAAAAAAAGCATTTGCTCAGGAATGCGGATTCGACGGGAAAATATTTGAGGAAAAGGTTTTTGGAGTTAGACAGGCACAAAAGGAAAATAACGAATGTGCGGGGCATAGGGCTGATGGACGCATTTGAATTCAAAAGCAAAAAAATGCGTGACCAGTTCAAGGCACTCGCGCTAAAGAACGGCCTGCTTTTGGGGGGATGCGGATACAAGAGTGTGAGAATCCTTCCGCCCTTGGATGTGACAAAAAGGGAAATTGATTTGGCTGCTGAAATCGCGGAAACGGCGCTGAAAAAAGTGAAAGAACGCAGATAGGCGAGCCTAAGCTCTTTAACAACAACACCTGAAACAACAATAACTGATTTTTCCTTCCTGCATTTCGCCAAAAACTGGAAGGCAAACTCCCCCAAAGGCCTAATCCCATTGCCCCTGTCCTCAAAGTAGTCCCTCCAGATTGCAGTATCCAAATAGAATTTCTTTGGCATCAAGAAAAAGGAAGCAAAGGCATTAGAGCGTTTGGAGGGGGCAGATTTCCTGTGAACATCAGAACCTGCGGTTCCGCGAAGCGGGTTTTGATGAAACTTTTATCAAAAGTTTCTCCGATGCCTCCCTTAAGTTTCAAAAGAAAACATTGAACAGGTAACCCAAAACCAGAATCTGCGGAACCGTAATGACCGGAAGAAGAATTGCAGCCCTTTTTCCGATGTTGCTCCAAATCAAACCTATTTCAGTGTAGTCGGTTGCAACGCCAGCCATAAGGAAAGTGAAGCTGTTTCCGAAAGCGCCGGTCTGGCGGAAAATTTCAAAGGAAAGGGGCGCAGAGCCCTCGCTGCAGACCTCAATAATTGTGGCAAGAATTAAAGTGATTAGGAGACCTAAAAGCGTCGGACCCAAAAAAGCCATGAACAGTTCATGGGTTATGAAGGCCCGCGCAAGGCTTGCGAGGAATATGCCGATTAAAATCCACCACAAAACCATTTTCGTCAGGCTCCAGCTTCCCTTCAAAACGCCTTTAAAGGAATCCAAAATGTTGGGAAAAGTGTAGCCGTAATTTTTGAGGCGCTTTTTGGCGTCCTCCCTGACTGAAAAAGAGTAAACCTTTTCCTCCACGGGCTTGTTGCATTCAACAATGCATTTCCTGTCAAGAACCTGGTAGATTAGTCCGGTTATTATCGCGATTATTATCGCGGAAACAATCAGCAAAAAGGCCTTTGCGCCGAAAAAACCGAAAAGCAGGAAAGTTATGGGAAGGTTTGCCCACGGGCTTGCCAAAAGAAAGGCGATTACGCTTGGGGTGGAGGCGCCTTTTTTGTATAACTCCATTGCGATTGCAAGGATTCCATGGGAGCAGGCCGACATCAGGAAACCGAACACAACGGAATAAAGGATTGTGCGCTTGCGGTGCCGGGAAAGGAATTTCCGGATGTATTCGTTGGGGACAAGGTAGTCAATTGCGCCTCCAACCAAAAAGCCCAAAAGCAGCGCCCACCAAATCAGGTAAACGTAGTCAACGAATGCGCTGAGGATTGGGTTAAGGAAAGGAATGAACAGGCCTGCGATGAGCACTAATCCGGTGAATAAGCTGACAATAAAAAGCCTTTCACGGTACCATTTCTTGGTTTTCACTGCACAGTGCGGGCAGGCCTTTTTTCCTTCCTTTTCCGGCACATGCCCTGCATGCAAATGTTCGTGCGGCATTTGCCATTGAAGGTATGCGAAAACCAATAAAAGGGGCTATTGTATCGAAAAGGAAAGCCGGACACATTAAATCCGGCAACCCGCAGGTTAAATTTATAAGACGTCAGCCGTTACATTAAAATGGCAGGAAAAATACTGCTTTGGCGGTAGTTTAATTGATTAGAAGGGCGGAAGGAAAGGACCTCAAAGAAGTGGAGGAAATGTATTTCAGCGAAAGCTCCAACCGTTTTCTTTATTATGACCCAATAAACAGGAAAACCTTCAAAAGAGACTGGAACGACATGCTGAGAAGGAAATACAACTTTGTTTGCGTGAGAAAAGGGGAGGTTGTGGGCTTTATTTCCTGCGTAAGGGCAATAGGCCAGGAATGGCACGTCGCACACATTGGGCCAATAGTCGTGAAACCGGACAGGGACAGTGAAGGCATAGGAAAGGAAATGATGGAATTTCTCCTCAAAAAACTGAAGTATTCAAGCAGGTTCAAAAGGCTTGAGCTGGAGGTTAACTCGGACAACACAAGGGCAGTAAATTTCTTCAAAAAACAGGGGTTTGAAATAGAGGCCGTTTTGAAAAAGCACACGGAAAGAAACGGCGAATACTTTGACGATTTTCTGATGGTGAGGTTTTTCCAGTAAATGGGTTCCCTGAAAGACGTAAAACGTAACTGCCAACGGGGTTTATAAAGACCCACCACTTAAACTACGGCGGGTTAAAAATTCGCCGAATTTTTGTTCCCGCAAACGACCTGCAAAAACCCCGATTCATCCGCCCATTGAAACAGGCGGGGTTCCCGAAAAGGCACCAAACGCTTCTACATTGTCTTTCCACCTGTAAACTTCCGCCCATTGAAACAGGCGGGGTTCCCGAAAAGGCACCAAACGCTTCTACATTG
>CAYTYC010000014.1:24574-29187 GCA_964442255.1 uncultured archaeon
TCTTTCCACCTGTAAACTTCCGCCCATTGAAACAGGCGGGGTTCCCGAAAAGGGTTTCTAAAAGCCGTGCCCCCCAGCCAAAGTAAATTCTTTTATATTCCTTTCCCTTAATTTTAGGGAACAGAATGCGGGACAAAAAGGCGATTGCCGGAGAAATAGGACGGGTTTATCCCCGCTCACTGAAATTCTTGAGCGTAAAACTGCATGATTTGGTGGAAGGGCGGCTTTGGCTCAAGGTATTAATTGGAATGGTTTTGGGAATAATCGTCGGGCTGGCTTTCGGCCCGAGCGCTGGCTTCGTGGATTCAAGCACAGCATACGCGGTCGGGGAATGGCTCGCCCTCCCGGGAACGATTTTCCTTGCAGTCCTGCAGATGATAGTGATTCCTTTGGTGTTTGCTTCAATCATCCGCGGAATCGCGTCAAGCGAAAACATTGAGCAGCTCAAAAAAACAGGGCTAACGGTTGCCGCCTTCTTCATTGCAACAACCGTGCTGGCGATAGTCATCGGTGTTTTTTTGGCTTCCTCCATTGAACCCGGAAAATACGTCAGCCAGACGGAAATAGAAAAAGGAATGGGGCAGAATGTTGAGGCAGGGGAAGGAACAGGGGTTGAGGCACCGAAATGGGCGGAAATTCCGTCAATTCTGACAGGCATACTGCCAAACAACATCTTCAATTCGGTTATCCACGGGGAAATGCTGCAGGTGGTTATTTTTGCGCTGATTTTCGGGATAGCCCTGGTTAATATGCGGACAAAGAATTCAAAGCCCTTGCTGGAGCTTTTGGGTTCACTGCAGGAGGTCTGCATGATGATAGTGAAGTGGGCGATGTTTTTCGCTCCCCTCGCCGTATTCGGCTTGATGGCAAGGCTTACAAGCAGGCTTGGGGTTGACGCACTGCTTGGAATGAGCGTTTACGTTGGAGTAGTATTGCTGGGGCTTGCGTCAATGCTGGCGTTTTACCTTGCGGTAATCTATGTTTTCACAAGGAAGGGGCCGCTGGACTTTTTAAGGAAAGTGAAGGACGTTTTGCTGCTGGCTTTCTCCACATCAAGTTCCGCGGCGGTAATGCCTTTGACAATTAAAACCGCGGAAGAAAAACTGGATGTACGGCCTTCGGTTTCGCAGTTTGTTGTTCCCCTTGGGGCAACAGTCAACATGAGCGGCACGGCGTTATACCAGGGGGTTGCAACCGTTTTCCTTGCGCAGGTTTTTGGGGTGGATTTGGTTTTGACTGCGCTGCTTTTTTTGGTTGCCGTGATAGTGGGCTCCTCAATAGGCACGCCCGCAACACCCGGAGTCGGGATAATAGTGCTGGCAATGGTTTTGGGCTCGGTTGGAATTCCCGTGGCGGCGCTTGCATTGATTATTGGGGTGGACAGGATTCTGGACATGTGCCGCACAGCCATAAATGTCACAGGAGATCTGGCGGCATGCGTTGTGATGAAAAGGTTTGTGAAAGTCGAAACAACCGCACAGCAGCAGCTTTTGGCCGAGGCGGAAAGGGAAAAGCAAAGAAAGCTTTTGGGGGAAGACGTTTTGATTGAGGAATCCGAGGATTTGGCAGTAATTGACTCCGCAGGCTATGATTTTCCGCAAGAAAACTAAAATCTTTTATACTCGTTTCCCCTATTTTGTAGGGCTCGCCATGATTGAAATAAGGGTTCACGGACGCGGAGGGCAGGGAGTCAAAAAGGCCGCACAGATTCTGGCAAGAGCCGCGCACTTAAGCGGATTCAAAACACAGGATTTCGCGGTTTACGGCGCGGAAAGGCAGGGCGCGCCTGTCACAAGCTTTGTGCGCATGGACAAAAAAAACGTGGACTTAAGGGGATACGTTTTTGAGCCCGACTACATTATTGTATTGGATGACTCAATCAAAAGAAAAAAGACGCTGGCTGGAAGAAAAAAGGAGACAATTGGCCTGATTAATTCAGGGGGCAAAAAAAAGGAGAAAGGCATAATCAAGGTGGACGCAACAGATATTTCCTTAAAGGAAACAGGGAAAGCAATTGCAAACGTTCCAATGCTTGGCGCATTCGTTAAGGTGTCCGGAAAAATTCCGTTCAAAAGCCTTGAAAAGGCGATCCGAATTGAATTGGAAAAGTACCCTGAAAAAATCAAGGAAAAAAACGTTAACGCGGCAAGGAAAGGCTTTGAGGCGGCGAAAAAATGAAGGGAAAGCTTGTGGAAGAAACAAAAATAAAGTACCTGGGAAGGAAAGGGATTCCGGCAACAGAGTTCGGGGCAAAACACCCCGACACCGGAAGCTGGAAAGTTTTCGAGCCAAGGATTGACCACGGCAAATGCATTAAATGCCATTTGTGCTGGCTGCAGTGCCCGGACAACGCAATTAAGATAATCAAGGAAGGAAGGGTTGCGGTTGACTACGGCCTGTGCAAGGGCTGCGGAACCTGCGCGGAAGTCTGCCCCGTGAAGTGCATTAAAATGGTTAAGAGCAAAAAAAACTGAATCAAAAGTGGTAAAAGATGAAAGAGAAGGCGAAAAGGGAAAAAAAAGTGGGAAAGGATTCAGGCAAAAAAAATGTTGAGCTTTTGGACGGAAATTTGGCTGCAGCGTGGGGCGTGAAATTGTGCAGGGTGGAATGCGTGCCAGCCTTTCCAATAACGCCGCAAACTGAAATGATGGAAGAGCTTGCGAAATGGGTTGTGAGAAAAAAAATTGACATAGAGTTTACACAGCTGGAGTCAGAGCATTCAGTCATAAGCTCGGCTTTGGGAAGCGAAATGACTGGCGCAAGGACTTTTACGGCAACATCCTCACAGGGAATAATGCTGATGCACGAGGTTTTGCCCATAGTTGCGGGCACAAGGATGCCGATGGTGATGGTGAACGGCTCAAGGGCAGTGAGCGCGCCGATTGCGCTGTGGCCCGACCACAACGACTTTCTGGCGATGCGGGACTCCGGCTGGCTGATGTTCATGGCGGAAACCAACCAGGAGCTATTGGACTCAATAATAATTGCATTCAGGGTTTCGGAAAACAAAAAAGTTTTGCTGCCCAGCCTGGTTGGAATGGACGGATACATTTTATCATACACAAGGGAAGAAGTCAAGGCGCCAAAGCAAAGCTTGGTGGACAAATTCCTTCCAAGGCTCAGGCTGGAAACAAAACTGGACGTGAAAAAGCCGATGACATTGGGGACCCCGGTTTTGCATGAGTACATGGAATTCAAGGCGCAAATGCACAGGGCACAGCAGAACGCGGTGAAAGAAATTGAAAAGGCGCACAAGGAATGGGCAAGGCTTACCGGAAGAAAGTACGGTTTTCTGGAGGAAGTGAACACAAAAGGCGCAAAGGCCGTGCTGGTTATGATGGGCGCAAACACAAGCATTGCAAAGGCGGCGGTCAAAAGGATGCGGAAAAAAGGAAAAAAAGTCGGTTTGGTGAAATTGCGGGTGATAAGGCCTTTCCCGGAAAAATGGCTGAAAAAAGCGCTTAAGGGCGCGAAGTCCGTGGGGGTTGCGGACCAGAACATTGCCCCGGGTTTGGGGGGAATACTGTACCCGGAGGTAAAGGCTGCACTGGCTGGAGAGAAAAAAATTGTTTCAAGCTATGTGTTCGGCTTGGGAGGAAAAATGGTTTCGGTTGAAGATTTTGGGCAGGTGTTTGAGGATTTGCTGAAAGGAAAAAAGGAAGCGAGAAAATGGCTGGTGTAAAGGCAAAAAAATTCATTTCCGCAGTGAAGGACGTCCCAAGGGAGGAATTTATAGGGGGAGGGACTTTTGCCTGCGCGGGATGCCAGGCGGTTTTGGGGATAAAATATGTTTTGAAGGCTTTGGGAAAAAACACCATCATGGTCAACCCAAGCGGGTGCATGACCTTGACTGCAACCTATCCTTTCACCCCCTACAAGGTGCCGTGGGTGCACAACGCAATAGAGAACGCGGATTCAACCGCCGCAGGAATAGTGTCGGGGCTGAAAAGAAAAAAAATGGACAAAAAGGTCACCGTGGTTGTCTACGCCGGGGACGGCGCAACATACGACATAGGTTTCCAGGCTTTGAGCGGGGCCGCGGAAAGGCAGGACAACTTCATTCACGTCTGCTACAATAATGAATCATTTGCAAACACCGGTTTCCAGAAAAGCTCGGGATCACCGAAGTTTGCCAGAACTTCAACAACCCCGCCCTGGAGGCTGATTGAAGGAAACCCTTTTCCAAGGAAGCACATGACAAAAATAATGGTTGCGCACGATTCCCCTTATGTTGCGACCGCCTCCACCGCCTTTCCTGTTGACTTCATGAAAAAGGTGCAGAAGGCGGCAACAATTCAGGGATTGAAGTACATTGAATTGTTAAGCCCCTGCATTCCGGGTTGGATGATTGGCGCGGACCAGGGAATGAAGGCCGCAAAGGAAATGGTGGAAGCAGGGCTTTGGCCGCTTTACGAGGTGGAAAACGGGAAGTTTTCGCTTTCATACAAGCCCAACATGAATCCGGTGGAAAAGGCGCTGAAAATGCAGGGACGGTACAGGCACCTGGAGAAAGAGGAATTCGCGGAAATACAGAAACAGGTTAACGAGGAATGGAAAAAATACTTGACAGGGGAATTCTGGACAGTTAATGAATATTAAAAGGAAGAAAAAAA
>CAYTYC010000015.1:0-22664 GCA_964442255.1 uncultured archaeon
GGGCCGCCTTCGGCGGAGAAACTTTTCAAAAAAGTTTCATCAAAACAAACTTTTTTCCAAAAAGTTTGATTAAAAAATTGCCTTCGGCAAGTGGCTTACGCCATGCGGTTTCGCCGTTGACGGGAATTGACGTCCATGTTTGGGAAACCCCGCACTTCAGTGCGGGGAGGACGTCATTCAATGGTATTCCCTCAAATGGAAAAGGCTTGCACAATTATTAAAGGTTTTGATTTAAATTGTTAATGAGGTTTATTTGACTTAGGTAAGAAGCATGAATTATCTGATTACAGGAATAAGCGGTTTTGTGGGCCCGCATTTGGCAAACCTTTTGCACGAAGAAGGGCACAAAGTTTCAGGGCTGGTGAGGGAAACCAATGGAACAGAGACAGATATCAGGGACGTTGTGCGGGATAAAGTTTTCTCTAAAATTAATTTTTTTTATGGCGACATCACAAGCAGCGACGGAATGGAAAAACTATTCAAAAAACAAGAATTTGACGGCGTCTTCCACCTGGCTGCGCAAAGCCATCCCCCAACAAGCTTTGAAATGCCTGTTGAAACATTTAAAATCAATGCACTTGGCACAATTAACCTTGCAAAGGCAATTGAAAAGCACCAGAAAGACTGTAAAATGATGTTCTGCTCAACTTCAGAGGTTTACGGTGCGGTGCCGGAAGAGAAAGGCCCGATTGATGAAACCTTTCCCATCGCCCCAATAAATCCTTACGGGGTAAGCAAGGCTGCAGCAGACTTGCATGTGAGGGAAAGAGCCAAATCTTTGGGTTTAAATTTTTTTGTCACGCGTGCCTTCTCGCACACAGGGCCAAGAAGAGGAAAAATTTTTTCAATCTCTTCTGACGCCTATCAGATTGCAAGAATTTTGAAGGGAATGCAGAAAAAGGAAATCAATGTTGGAACCCTTTCAAGCAAGCGTGTGGTAATGGATGTGAGGGACTGCGTTAAAGCTTACTATCTTTTAATGCAAAAGTTTTCCCCGGGGGAAGCATACAATGTTGGGGGAGACGGCCTGCACTCAATGCGGGACTTTTTGGATAAAATGCTTGAATTAAGCGACCTGAAGGAAAAAGTGGAGCTAAAGCTCGACAAAAGGCTGGTCAGGCCTATTGACATTCCGGTGCAGGTATGCAATTCAGGAAAATGCAGGGCTCTTACCAACTGGAAACCTGAAATAAAGACTGAAAAAACCTTGCGGGACTTGCTTGATTACTGGATGGAAAAAATAAAATAATCTTTTCAGTTTGCTTTTGCACAACTATTAAAGGTTTTCCCCTGATTCTTTTTGCACAGGGAGAAGGTTTTATTTTGCTGCACCCAAAGTACGCGAAAAGGGTTTACAGGAATTCACTTGGTTTGAAGGAATACGAGACTGTCCTGATTATAACTGACGAAAAAATGCGGAAAATAGGCAGGGCTTTCTTTAAGGCTGCAAGGGAACTGGGGAACGAAGCGGTTTACGCGGAAATGGTTTCCCGTTCAATTGACGGGGAAGAGCCGCCAAAAATTATTTCGGATGCGATGAAAAAAGCGGACGTGATTGTTTTGGTCACGAGGCGGTCGCTTTCTCACACCAAGGCCAGGAGGGACGCAAACAAAAAGGGCGCAAGGATTGCATCCATGCCGGGCGTGACTGAAGGAATGCTTGAAAGAAACTATTACGCGGACTACAGGAAAATAAGGAAACGCACAAAGGCAATAGCCCAGTATTTGAACAACGCAAAAAACGTGCGCATTCAAACAGACGCGGGAACAAACATTTCAATGAGCCTGGAGGGAAGGGGGCACGGAAACATTTTCAGCGGGCTTTACCGGAGAAAAGGAATCCGCGGAAACGTTCCCGCGGGGGAGGCGAGGCTTGCGCCGGTTGAAAAAACCGCTGAAGGCGTTTTTGTTGTTGACGCGTCCATGGCGGGAATAGGGAAAGTGCGTTCCCCCATCACCATAACCGTGGAAAAAGGCTATGCGACAAAGATTGAGGGAAAAAAGGACGCCGAAAAACTGAAAAGAATGCTGCAGGGAAAGCCAAAGGCCGCGTACAACATCGGTGAACTCGGGATAGGGACAAATGACAAGGCGGAAATATCCGGAAGGGTTTTGGAGGACGAAAAAGTCCTTGGAACCGCGCACCTTGCATTGGGTGACAGCACTTCCTTCGGAGGAAAAGTGAAGACTTCCACGCACCTGGACGGGGTTTTCATGGATCCAACCATTTGGGTGGACGAAAAAATGGTTATGGACAAGGGAAAGCTTTTGGTTTTCGATTAACTTGGAGGTTTTTTTCCGGTGAAAAACGGAAAGAAAAACGGAAAAAAAAGGAAAAAGATTTTCACAATTGGAATGGAAATTGAAATGATGCTTTTGAACAGCTCAGGGCATGTTGTTGGAAAAGCGGACGAACTGCTTAAAAGAATCAATGAAAAGCATCCGGAAGTTGACGCGGTAAAGGAATGCGGAAGGCACATGATTGAATTAAGGGTAAAGCCTTTTGAGGACGTGGCCAGAACCTCGTTGAATATGGTGGAAGGCCTTGAAAAAACCTCAGAGGTTGCAAGGGAGATGGATTTGCATTTGTTTCCGCACGGCACCTATCCCGGAGACTTTGACCCTCCAATGCGCTTGAAGGGAAAGTACGCTGCACAGGTAAAGGTCTTCGGGCCGAGAAGGTGGAACATTGCCGGGCGCTGCACGGGCTTTCACTTCCATTACCGTTTGCCTTTTGGGGTGCTGGACAGCAGGACAAGGAAAATCAGGCCTTTGGCTGACTCAAAGGAAAAAGACGCAATGATTAATTCCTATAATTTGATGCTTGCAATGGACCCCGTTGTTTCAACTTTAATGCAGTCCTCTCCCTTTTACAGGGGAAAATTTTACGGAAAAGACTCCCGTGCAATCTGGTACCGCGGGGATCCGGTATTCCGGAACAGGAAATCCCTTTACGCCAAACTCCCTCAACTTGGCGGGCTGCCGCTTTACATTTACACTGTGACAGACCTTATTGACAGGTATGACCTGAATTTCAGGAAATGGAGCGAAGCTGTTTTGGGCCTGGGAATGGATGTTAAAACACTCAGGCATTACAGGGATGTTTCCGACACCTCCTGGAATCCTGTAAGGGTGAATGATTTGGATACGCTTGAGCAGAGGGGAATGGACATGAACCACCCCAAGTACCTTATTGGTGCGACTGTCTTGCTTAGCTCTGTGCTTAAAAAAAACCAGGAGCAGTATTGGGAAGTTAAGCCATCCGATATCGGAATAAAAGAGCCTTTTAAGAAAGAGGGAAAAACCATTTACCTCCCCCCAAGGACCCCGCTGAGGAAAAAGCTTCAGCTGCTTTCCGCAACAAAGGGATTTGAAAGTGGGGAAGTTTACCATTACTGCAAAAGGTTTTTTTCTTTTGCAAGGAAAACAGTCTGCAAGAAAGACCGCACTGCGCTGCGCAGGCTGGAATACCTGTTCAGGAGAAAGAAAACCGTTTCAGATATTGTCATCAGAAGGGCGAAAAGAAAGGGTTACGGAGTGAAGGAAGTTCTGCCGAATGAAGTGGCGGCTGAAATGGCGTTAAAGAGCGCGGAACAGGTTTTGGTTGAAATTCGGCAGGTAAAGCGCGTTATAGAGAAGATGTGCTGAAAAGCCTTGCAAGCTTATTAAGGATTTTGGTTTTCTTTTTCTTGCATGCTTCACCCCAAATACGCGAAAAGGATTCTCATTAATTCCCTTGGGTTAAAGGAAGGCGAAACCGTCCTGGTTGTGACTGATGAAAAGCTGCGCGTAATCGGAAAGGCTTTTTTTAAGGCAGCGAGGTCCATGGGAAACGTCGCGGTTTACAGTGAAATGCCGCCCGGAAAAACAAACGGGGAAGAGCCGCCCAAAATGGTTGCAGAGGCAATGAAAAAGGCGGACGTGATTGCAATGGTTACCCGGACTTCTTTGACCCACACCAAGGCCAGGAGGGACGCAAACAAAAAGGGCGCAAGGATTGCTTCAATGCCCAACGTGAACGAGGAAATGCTTGAAAGAAATTATTACGCGGACTACCGGAAAATAAGGAAAAGGACGAAGGCGATTGCGGAGTACATTGACAGGGGAAAAAGCGCGAGAATCCGGACAGACGCGGGAACAAACATTTCAATGAGCATTGAAGGCAGGGAACACGGCCCGATTTTAAGCGGATGGTATCACAGGAAAGGAGTCCGCGGAAACATTCCCGCAGGGGAAACCCATGTTGCGCCTGTGGAGGGAACAAGCGAGGGGGTGTTTGTTGTTGACGCTTCCATGGGCGTGATTGGAAGGGTTCGTTCGCCAATCACGATTACCGTGGAAAAAGGCCATGCGACAAAGATTGAGGGAAAAAAGGACGCCAAAAAACTGAAGAGGCTTTTGCAGGGAAAGCCGAAGGCCGCGTACAATGTCGGCGAATTCGGAATTGGAACAAATGACAAGGCTGAAGTGCATGGAATTGTTTTGGAGGACGAAAAAGTCCTTGGAACCGCGCACCTTGCATTGGGTGACAGCACTTCCTTCGGAGGAAAAGTAAAGGTTTCCTCGCATCTTGATGGAGTGTTCCACGATCCAACCATATGGGTTGACGAAAAAATGATAATGAAGAAAGGAAAGCTGTTAATACAGTACTAGTTTGAGTGGTGAAAAGGTTGGCAAACAACGGCAAAAAAAAGAAGAAAGTCATTTTCACTATTGGAATGGAAGTGGAGATGATGCTTTTAAACAACTCAGGGCACGTTGTTTCCAAAGCGGATGAACTGAAAAAAAAGCTGAAAAAAAAGTTTCCGGAAGTTGACGCAACAAAGGAAGCCGGAAGGCACATGTTTGAACTCCGCGTACTGCCGCACCACGAGGTTTCCCGAACGGCGCTGAATTTATTGGACGGCTTGGGGAAAACCGCGGAAGTCGCGCGCGAAATGGATTTGCATTTGTTTCCTCACGGCACTTACCCGGGGGAATTTGACCCGCAGATGAGAAGCACAGGGCAGTACGCGGTTAAAGAAAAGATTTTTGGGCCAAGAAGATGGAGGATTGCTGGAAGGTGCACCGGGTTTCATTTCCATTACCGCGTTCCGTTCGGGGTGCTGGACAGAAAAAAGCTTATGCTCAGGCCCTTGACGAAATCCAAGGAAAAAGAGTCCCTGATTAATTCTTATAATTTGATGCTTGCAATGGACCCCGTTGTTTCAACTTTAATGCAGTCCTCTCCCTTTTACCAGGGAAAATTTTACGGAAAAGATTCAAGGGCGATTTGGTACCGCGGCGACCCCGCACTCAAAAACCCGAAAGCCCTTTACTCCAAGTTTCCAAGAATGGGGGGCCTGCCGGTTTACATTCAAACCGGGGCTGACCTAATCAACCGCTACAGGGGAAACTTCCGGAAATGGAAGGAAATAATGGTTGAAGCGGGGCTGAAGGAAAGCATGATACGGCGCTACAAAAGTTCTTTGGATACTGCGTGGAATCCTTTGAGGGTGAACAAGCTTGGAACGCTTGAGCAGAGGGGAATGGACATGAACCACCCAAAATACATTATCGGCTCAACCCTTCTTTTGAGTTCAGTCCTTAAGCACAACCAGGAAGAGTACTGGAATGTAAAGCCCTCGGATATTGGAATAAAGGACCCGTTCAAAAAAGAGGGAAAAACGTTGTACATTGCCCCCCGCACTGAGGTAAAGCAAAAACTGCAGATGCTTTCCGCTTGCAAGGGTTTTGAAAGCAAAGAGGTTTACCATTACTGCAAGCATTTCTTCAAGTTTGCGAGGGGCTGCATGAAGAAAAAAGACCGCACGGCTTTGAGGAGGGTAGAGTACTTGTTCAGGAGAAAGAAAACGGTTTCCGATATCCTGATTAGGCGCGCCAAAAAAATGGGTTACTCCAAAAAGGATTCCCTTCCAAAGGATGCCGCGGCTGAAATGGCTTTGAAGAGCGCGGAACAGGTTTTGGTTGAAATTCCGCAGGTTAAAAGGGTAATGGAAAAGATGGTGTGAAATGGTTCTCAACAGGGCGGTTGCACTGGTTTCCCTTGCCAGGCCGCTTGAATGGAGCAAAAGCCTGAACAACATGCTCATAGCGGCGCTTTACGCGTCATTTATTGTTCTCGCTTTGGGGGAAATTTTTTTTGAGAAACTTGAATTGTTTGCCTTGGCTTTCATTGTTGTCGGCCCAATGCTTTGGGGCGGGTTGTACGCCCTGAATGATTACACGGACAGGCACAAGGACAGGCTGCACCATGCCAAAAGGCATCGCCCGCTGGCTTCGGAAAAGCTTTCGCCCAAACTTGCCCTGGCTTTTGCTTTGCTGTTGATTTTCTCTTCTTTGCTGCTCGGATTTTTTGTTGGATGGCTTTTTTTTCTGTGTTTGGTTGCGATGCTTGTAAACCAGCTCCTGTACACGCATCCCTCCATTCACCTGAAGAAAAGGAAGGGCTGGGATTTGGTTTCAGGCTCGCTTGTTAACCCTTTTTTCAGGTTTTACGCTGGATGGGTTTTGTTTGTTCCCGCATTCAATGCGCCGGTTCTTTTGCTTTTGTTTGTTTTGGGGATTCAGTTTGCGGGCTTCACCCTTTACAGGCTTAGCGCAAAAGACCATGAAAAGGAGCTTGAGTTCAGGAGTTCGGCTGTGGAATTCGGGGAAAGGAATTTAAGGCACCTTGCTTACGTTGTTGGCGGAATCGGGGGATTGGGCTTTTTGCTGATGGTTTTGATTCCGGTTTTTGTTCCTTCACTTAAGTTTTTGGGGTGGCTGCCTTTAAGGTTTGCGTGGATAATTGTTTTCAGCGCGCTTCTGGCGCCATTATACTGCCGCGCGGCCAGGGACCCCAAAAACATGGACCTCAAGAAAATGCATAAAACGATTTACTGGCACAATATTGCGTTTATTGTGCTTTTCGCAGCCCTTTTTATTTTATTTTAATCGTTTGCGGTATGTTTAAATATGGGTTTGTGCAATAGTTTTTTGTATTATCTCCCTGCCATTGCTTCGGCAACGGCAGGCATTTTTCTGGTTTTAGGATGTTTTTTAGGAAAAAGAAAACCATTGTTTTTGTTGACGGCAGCAACTTATACCGCGGTTTGTTGGAAAACTTTGGAAGCGCAAATATTGATTTTGGCGCTTTTATTTCTTTTCTTGTCGCTAAAAATAAGCTGGTTAAAACATACTACTGCAATGTTCCGGTTAACAGAAACGATAAACCGGAAGAGTATAAAAGGCAGCAAAAGTTTTTTTCAGCGTTGCGAAGGATTCCGCGGTTTGAAGTCAAGCTTGGGCGGCTTGAAAAAAGGCCTGGTGCGCCTCCTGTGGAGAAAGGAGTTGATGTTTGGATGGCAGTAGATATTGTGACGCACGCGTATTCAAACATCTTTGATGTCGCTGTTTTGGTTTCAGGGGACTCTGATTTTGTCCCTGCCATTGAAGCGGTCCAGGATTTCGGCAAAAAAGTGATAAATGTTTGCTTTCCTAAAACCAAGTCCTTCCACCTAAACCAGGTGTGTGACGAAACGATAACTGTGAATAAAGCAGTATTTGGGAAACTTGCCTGGAAAAAACGGTAAAACTGGCGTTTTAATCAGCTTTTTGCCCTCTTTTTGAGGTATTTTTTCTTTCTGCGCTTTTTGCGCATTTTCTTTTTTTTCCATTTCCAGCGCTGCCTGGCCTTGGTTTTCTTGAACCTGCTGGAATCCTTGCTTTTTGTGCTCATCTTTTTTGCCTTAAAACAGTTAACTAAAAGTATTGGGAAACCTTTAAATTCCTACCTTGTGCGCATGAACACGCTTGCCAAAAGCATGACAAAAGTGAAAGCCATTCCTTTTGTTGTGTAAAAAACCTGCGGAAAAAGCTGCACTCCGCCCATTACCAGAATGTTTGCCAGCGCGTAAACAAAAACCGTGAGAAGCAGCGCCCAGTACATGTCCTTTATTAGTCTCATTCTTTCACCCGGTGGCAGTGAGTATAAGCCAGACATTGAATCCAATGAACACTATCCAGAACTGCGTATTCAAAACCAACGGCATTCTTTCCCTGAGTGCGGGGTATTCTTCCGCCATCACCGCCGCAAACACCCTTGTGACATAGTGCAGCCCCAAAAAGCCTGCGCCCAGTATTACCCACCCGGTCATCATTGCCCAGTCCAGGTTGGCCCAGATAATGAAGCAAATAAGCCAGAAAAAAAGGAAGGCCTTTTTTCCTCCTGTAAAGTAGTATCCGGCTGCGGCTGCAATAAAAAGCCCAAATATGTTGAGTTCCACGAATTCAAGCAGCCAGCCCAAATCCAGGCTGAGCACAGCCCGGACTACCTCAAAAAAGACCATATATTATGTATAAACTGGAGAGTATTTAATATTAACCCTTTATCGTGACAAGGTGAAAAGCTTATAAAGGGGGAAAGCAGCAATATATACAAGGGTTCAGCGATGGTTTTAATGGAGGCATTCTGGCATTTCCTTGCACTGGATTTAGGCTGGTGGATGGCTTTCTTAGGCCTGAACATAATGTTTGTTTTTGCCCTGCCCGCAATGTGGCACTATTTTGAGGACGGCAAGCCATTGTTTCCCGCTTTTATCCCGTGGGTTTTGGTCATGTGGGGGGTTGTTTCTTTTCTTGGTTTAAGCGGGTTGACTTTTTTCAGCCAGAATCATTTGGGCGAATGGGCTGTAATAGTGTTTCTTGTGACAATTTTCCTTGCCGGAACAAGGCTGAACAAGTGGTCGTTTGCGGTACTGATTTCAATCTTCCTTACTTTGAGCTGGCTTGTTTCGCCCTGGGGCTAAAGCAGTTTCCTGGATTCTTCTTTTGTTAATCCCATTGACTTGATTATTGAATCAGGGTTCCTTTTTTGAGAGGCCTTTTTTCAGGGATTACAAGGATCTGTTCTTCCCTATTTTTAAGTATTACATGGCTTCCCTTCTGCCTTACAAAACGGTAGCCAAGAGTTTCCGCGACTTTAATCACTTTCTTTGAGGAAACAGCAGGCAGCTTAGGCATAAGCCTTCACATGCGCTTTCTCTATTGAAACAGTTTTGAGGAGTTGTTTAAGTTTTGTTTTTCTTGTTTCCTCAAGATACAACAAAATTGCTTCCCTAATGTTTTTCCTTGCCTCTGATTTTGTTTCACCTTCAGAAATGCACCCAGGCAACGCTGGAACATAGGCAGTAAATCCGCCTTCTTTTTGCTTTTCCAATACAATATCTAAATCCATTTCTTTCACCTATGAAATAGCGTTGCCGGGGTATAAAAATCTTTCCTTACGTCAATTGGCGCTACAAAAATGACCTGATTTTTTCCTTCATTTCATCCATTTCCTTTGTTTCCTTTTTGTATTCTTCCCTTTTCCACTTTGTTTCATGCGCGTCATGGTCAAACCGCGGAATCACGTGAAAATGCAGGTGCGGAACCTCCTGCCCGGCCGCCTTTCCGTTCAGCTGGATGACGCTTACGCCGTGCGCTGAAGTGGCTTTTTCCACGGCAACGGAAACCCTCTGCGCCAGCACAATCACTTCTTTCAGCTCGTCTTCCGGAACATTGGGAAGCCGTTCGTAATGCTTTTTTGGAATCACCAAAGCATGGCCCTTGTTTGCGGGCTGAATATCCAGAAACGCGATTGCATTTTTGGTTTCGGCGAGCCTTGCGGAAGGGATTTCGCCCTTCACTATCCTGCAAAAAATGCATTCTCCAGCCATTCCAACCAAACAATCTTTTCCGGAAAAAGCTTTTATTTGTTTTCTGCTCGCGTGATCCCCTTACTGGCTGAAGATTTCCTCTCTCTTGATTTTCTTCGCTACCTTTTCCCCAAACTCTTGCACAGAAGCACTCAAAGGAGGCTCTATTTTCCTTTTCTCCAATTCTTTCAGAAACCCAAAAAAACTCAGCCCACTAAGCTTCCACGCCTTCTTCAGGCCTATCCTGCCTTTTGCATACAAGTTGATTGACTCATTAACCAAGAATTTTTCCATTGCCTCCAAGAAGATTTTCTTAGCCAAGGTAGTGTGCGGCAAATGCTCCTCTTTTGCAAAAAACTCCAGGGCATCAACCTTTTCAGCTTGGAGCAACATATTCAATTGTTTTCCCATACCCTATAATTTATAGAGAAATATTTATAAGTTTATCCTATAATCTATAGGTTATGCTTGCGGTTGACACCTGCTCCTGGTTTAAGATTAAACTTATTGAAAAAGAGCTCGGCGAAGATTTAATTGCCTTCTTTAAGAAGAGCGGCCTGAATCTATTTTTCACTTACCCCCTTCACGAAGAGCTGGCCCATTTTTTTCCCGGACTAAAAACTTTCATTAAAAACTACCCTCTTTTGCCCCAAGGGGCCAAATTCAAAGAATTTCTGTCCCTTGGTTTTGATGAAGCTGATTCCTCCTTGTTGGAGTATGCTGCCATTCAAGATGCAATTGTTGTGAGCGAAGACCCGGAAATGAGGACCTTTGCTAAAATAAGAAAATTTAAGGTAATTCCCTTGGCACAGTTGGTTTTCTTGTTCTTTAAGTGGAAGAAAATAAGTCCAGAGAGAAGCAACAGGATAATAAATTTTTTAAGAGAAAAGAAAAACATTGGAAAAAGAGAGCACGAAAAACTAATCAAAAAGTTTTAGGGCTTGTTTTTCATTTCCGTGCCCTCAACGGTGAATGCCGGCACGCATATGCAATAAAACTCTAACCCCTCTTCACCAGTGTTTTCAATGAAGTGCCTGCTTTCTTTTGGGATAAGGACAGCTTCTCCTTCGATTATTTCTTCGGTTTCTTCATTGATGTGCATTTTTCCTTTTCCTTTTTTCACCAGATAAATTTCCGTGAAATGGTGGGTGTGTTCTTCTGTTTTTTTCCCCGGGAAAACTTTTGCGAGCGCAAGGCTCACCTCTTTTGTGCCGGTGGAAGGGATTCCGATTAATTCAATTATTTTGCTTGAGTCAACCGCGGTAAAAAAGCCTTTTTCATTTGCCCGGGAAATTTTCATTACAACCACAAGACTTATTGTTAACAACCCGAAGAAATATTTAATGCTTTACTGCCGCTTCCGGGGCATTGTTTACCACAATTCTGTCGTTTTCCAGCAGGCCTCTTGGGCAGACGAAAACAATGACCATCGGGCTGTCCCCTGTGTTTTCCAGGCAGTGCGCGTGTCCAGCCGGAATCCTGAACACATCGCCTTCCTTGACTTCAAAGGGCTCCTCCCATTCCGTTAGGTATTCTTTGCCTTTTTTGTTGACTTTTCCCTGAAGCATTTTTCCGTGCCCCTGAATGATGTGGTAAATTTCGTCTCCTTTAAAGTGCACGTGGGACTGCACTTTTTCGGCTATTTCCGCTGCATGGTATTCAAAGCCGGTGCTTTCAAAAAGCTTGATTCGGATGATTTTTACTTTTGGGTCTATTTCCGCCTCGTTCAGTTTCTCGAAAATGTTTGTTTTTTCCATTCCTTTCCCCGTAAAAAATTGCTCCGACCGGGATTCGAACCCGGGTTATTGGCTTTCCTCAAAGCGCCTGAGAAATATTATCGGGATATCAAGCGTAAGCGAGATATCCCACGTATCTCGGCACACCCGACCGAAACCGGGTTTGAAAGGCCAATGTGCTTAACCGGACTACACTATCGGAGCACATGGTTTGGCTGTTATTGAAGAGTGCTTTGCAAGGTTTTTAAATCTGTTGCCTTTAAAATTATTGAATTAAAGCACGATTTTTTTTGGGGAAAAAGAGATGGCAAAGTTTGAGCAGGCAGAGAAAAGGCTTTTCGCGAACGTATGGGTCTGCATGAAATGCAACGCAAAGAACAGGAGCACGCCTGGAAAAAAGCCGGAAAGGTGCAGAAAATGCCACGGCAAAAACCTGAGGCTGAAAAGAAAGGCTTCAAAGAAGGCAAAGTAATGCCCTTAATTGATTACTGGAAAATTCTGCGCCCAAAAAACTGTGCAATCGCGTCTTTCGGCGCGTTCATAGGCTACTGCCTGACTCACGGAATAATGGCCTTCAATCCCCTGATCGGGCTTGGAATGGCAACCGTTTTCATTATTTGCGGCGCAGGACAGGCAATAAACGACTACTTTGACCTGCAAATTGACAGGAAAATAAAGCCCCAAAGGCCGCTTGCAGCCGGAAGAATGAAACCGGAAAACGCCTATTATTTTGCTGTGGCACTGTTTGTGCTTGGAATAATTTTGTCTGCGTTCATTAATTACACCGCGCTGGCGATAGCCGTGGTGTTCAGCTTCCTTTTGTACGCTTACTCGGCTTTCCTTGGAAAATACAAATTCATCGGAAACTGGGTTGTTGCCTCCGGAACAGCCTTCACCCTGGTTTTTGGTTCAGCGGTTGCAAGAAATTATTTCTTTTATTTTTTTCTTCCAAAGGGAACAATTCTTTTGGGGAGGCCTGCGGCGGAGGCGTTTTTTCTTCCTCTGGTGCTGGCGTTTGCCGCGCTGTTTGCGAACGCGGCAAGGGAAATCATAAAGGATTCGGAGGACTTAAGCGGCGACAAGGGAAAAAAGAAAACCCTTCCGCAAATGGTTTCCCGGAAAACGGTTAAGGCGGTTGTAGCCTCTCTTTATTCCATGACAATAGTGGCTGCGTTGATTCCGCTTTTCCTGGGGATTTTCTCCAACGTATTTTACCTTTCACTGGTTTCGCTTTCAATTCTTGCCTTTATTTATTCTTTTATTTTGCTGCTTAAAAATTCCCTCCACAAAAGCCAAATTTCTTCCAAGGCAGGAATGTTTTTGGGGCTGACTGCGTTCCTATTGGGTTTAATTTAAATTAACCTTGAAGGACAATACTTGTTCATGCGCGAACACGTTTTGGCGAAAGCCTTTGCGGTTCTCCAAAGTAAAGGGTTTGGCGTAAGTTCTTTCCTTCACACAAACTCGTGCTTTGATTTGCTTGCAAAGCGGGGAAAAACAATTTTTTTGCTGAAGGTGTTTGAAAACATTGACGCCTTAAGGGAGGACCAGGCAAGGGAGTTAATGCATTTGAGCAGCGCATTCAACGCCCATTCCCTTGTGTTGGGGGAAAAAACCAAGGCATTTGAATTAAGGCCGAACACGGTTTACGAGCGCTACTCCCTTCCGGTTGTTTCGGTTGAAACATTCGGAAAGCTTTTGGATGACTCCTTTCCGGAAGTAAAATACTTCAAGGGAAAAGCGGTTGTGGAGCTGGATTCAGAGGGCTTAAGGAAAGCGAGGCAAAGGCTTTCACTGAGTTTGGAGGAAGTTGCCGACAAAATACATTCATCCAGGGAAACCCTGTACAGGTACGAGCACGGGCACTCCGCTTCTTTGGAAACAGCAAAAAAACTGGAAAAGGTTTTGAAGGAGAACCTGATTAAAAGCGATTCCTCTTTGAGGGACTTTTTTGGGGACTTTGAAAAGGATTACGGGTTTGCGCTTGACGAATTCCCTGAGTTCTCGGATTCAGCGCTGGAGAAAATCCACGAACTTGGCTTACGGGTATCGGTTTTCAAGCACGCCCCTTTCCGTGCGTTTTCGGATTCAGAGGAAATGCTTTTGATTGGAAGGGGACGGGAAAAAAGCGAGTTAAACCGGAAAGCGGAAAGCCTGCAAAAATCAAGGGAAATGCTTGGGCCGCATTCAATGCTTGTGGCAAAAAGGTTTGGCCACGAAAAAATCGGGTTCATTCCGGTCATAAGGGAAGAGGAACTGGACTCTTTTTCCAAAGGAAAAGACCTGTTAAGGGAAGTGAAAAAAAGGGAAAAATAAAAAGGGTTTGAAGCAGGAAAGGGGGAAAAAGAATGGAAGTAGGTTTTGAATTGAAGGGAAGGCAATCGTTGAAGCAGGAAAGGGGGAAAAAGAATGGAAGTAATTGATTTTGAATTGAAGAGAAAACAGCTGGTTGAATTCATGAAGTCTTCAGGGGTTTTGAGGAGCCCGGAAGCTGAAAGGGCTTTTTTGAATGTGAAAAGGGAACTTTTTTTTCCGCATCAGTCGGTTGAGTTTGCGTACGCTGATGACGCGTTTCCCATCGGCTTGGGGCAGACGATTTCACAGCCTTCAACTATTGCGGTGATGCTGGAAATGCTTCAGGCAAAAGAGGGAATGAATGTTTTGGAGGTTGGCTCGGGATGCGGTTATGGGCTTGCATTGCTTTCCGAATTGGTTGGGGAAAATGGCTGGGTTTTCGGGACGGAATTATTGCATGGGCTTATGGAAAAAAGCAGGCGCAATCTTGAGCTGCAGGGCTGCACGAATGTTGAGGTTGTGGAAGGCGACGGCTCCCGGGGATTGTCGGAAAAAAGCCCTTTTGACAGGGTTTTGGTTAGCGCGGCCTGCCCTTTCCTGCCGAAGCCGTTGTTTGACCAATTGGAGGAAGGCGGAACTGCGGTTGCGCCAATTGGAGACAGCTTCACGCAGCAAATGGTTTCAGTCCGCAAAGTGAAGGGAAAGCCCCTGAAAAAGCCCTATCTTCAAAGCATGTTCAGGTTTGTTCCGTTGAAACTGGAGATGCCTTAAAGCCGCAGCCCAAGCCCTTTAAGCCTTTCTTCGCTTTTTTTAAGCCACAAAAATCTTTCCGCGTGGGTTTTTTTAAGAAGGGATTCAACCAATTCCAGTTCCCTTAGGCGTTTTCTTTCTTGAGGGCTTATTTTTTTAAATCTGCTTTTCATTTTGCCCCTTTTCAAACATTGTTTCCTGGATTTTGATGACGCTGACTTATTTTTTTAAATCTGCTTTTCATTTTGCCCCTTAGCCCCTCAATCTCTTCCAAGGCAGCGTCAACCTTTTGTTTTTCAAAATCTTCAATAAATCTCTTGATGATGCCCCTTTTGGCGGGAAGCCCAAAGTATTTCCTGCCAACACTTTTTTTTTCTTCAATTCGGCGGAGGGTCTCTTCAGAAGGCTTTTCAGCCTTTGGCTTCTTCTTTTTTCCCCTCAGCCAGCCAAAGAATTTGCTCATATTTTTCCCAACAGCCACAGCATTATTGCCTTCTGCGAGTGCAGGCGGTTTTCCGCTTCATCGAACACAATGCTTTGCTTTCCGTCAATCACTTCATTGGTCACTTCCATTCCCCTTTGGGCGGGAAGGCAGTGCATGAAGACTGCGGAAGGCTTTGCTTTTCCCATTAGTTCGGCGTTCACCTGGAAAGGCCTGAAGGCCTTAACCCTTTCCTCTTTTTCGTTTTCCGGAATGTTGTAGCTCATCCAGGAGTCAGTGCAGACAATGTCCGCGTCCTTCACCGCTTCCTCCGCTTTGTGCAGAACTTCAACACTTGAATTGTTTTCTGAAGCAGATTTTTTCGCTTTCTCCACGGTTTCCGGGAAAGGCTCAAATTTTTCTCCCTGCGGGCAGCCGATTGAAATGCTTATTCCCGCAAGCGTGCACCCAAGCAAAAGCGAGTTAGGCATGTTTGTGTGCCCGTCCCCGAGGAACGCGAGCTTCAATCCCGCAAGCTTTCCGAATTTTTCCTTCACCGACTGCAGGTCAGCGACCACCTGGCACGGGTGAAAGGAGTCCGTCAGGGCGTTGATTACCGGAACGGAAGAATTGGCCGCAAACTCCTCTATCTGCGGGTGTTCAAAGAGCCTTGCCATGACAACGTCAACGTAGCGGGAAACCGTTTTCGCGGTGTCGGCAACGGATTCCTTTTTTCCCATTGGAGATGTTGAAACATCGTAGTATATTCCGTGCCCGCCGAGCTGCGTCATGCCTGTTTCAAAGCTTACCCTTGTGCGCAGGGAGGGCTTGGCGAAAACCATCAAAAGGGTTTTGTCCTTCAGTGCGTCGGAAAACCTTTCAGGGCTTTTCTTCACTTCAATTGATTTGTCTATAAGGAGTTCCAGTTCTTCAGGCTTCAGGTCCCCGAGAGTCAAAAAGTGCCTCATTGTTTTCCCCCCATTACGCCGTTCAAAACCTTTTCAAGGCTTAATTCACCGATTTCCTCCAAATCATACCTTACCCTGACAACCTTTTTGTTCGGGTTAATTAATTTGGTTAAGTCAATTGGCGTGCCGCTCAAAACAAGGTCTGCGTCTGATTTGTTTATTGTTTCTTCCAAATCCTTTAGCTGCTGGTCGCTGTAACCCATTGCCGGCAAAATTTTTTCAAGGTGCGGGTATTTTGCGTAAGTTTCCTTTATTGTTCCCGCCGCAAAAGGCCTTGGGTCAATCACGCTTTCCACCCCGTTTTGCTCCGCCGCAAGGAAGGCCGCGCCGTACTTCATTTCGCCGTGCGTGAGTGTGGGGCCGTCCTCTATAACCAAAACCTTTTTGCCCCTGATTTCCTCCGGCTCCTCAACCTTTAGCGGAGAGTTTGCTTCCACTATTTTTGCGCCGGAATTCATTTTTTTGATGTTTTCCTTGAGTTTTTCAATGTTCTGCGGTTCCGCGGTATTCATTTTGTTTATTACCACAACATCCGCCATCCTGACATTTGTTTCCCCGGGATGGTAGCGGCTTTCGTGCCCCACCCTGTGCGGGTCAGCAACAACAATGTGCAAATCGCTTTTGTAAAAGCTGACGTCATTGTTGCCGCCGTCCCAGAGGATTACGTCGGCTTCTTTTTCCGCTTCCCGCAGAATGGCTTCAAAGTCAACCCCCGCGTAAAGGATTGTGCCTGCCTCGATGTGCAGTTCGTATTCCTCCATTTCCTCAATCGTGCAGTTGTGCTTTTTCATGTCATCGTATTTTTCAAACCTCTGCACAGCCTGCTTCGCCAAATCCCCGTAAGGCATGGGGTGCCTGATGACTGCGACCTTTTTTCCCTTTGATTTCAGTATTTCCGCAACCCTCCTCGTTGTCTGGCTTTTTCCGGAGCCCGTTCGGACAGCGCAGATTGAAACAACTGGCTTTGAGGACTTTAACTGCATGAATTTTGGCCCAAGCAGCTTGAAGTCCGCGCCCAAAGCCAAAACCTGCGACGCCTTGTGCATCAGGTATTCGTGTGAAACGTCGGAGTAAGAGAATACAACCTCATCAACGCTGTGCTCTTTAATTAACTCCTCCAGTTTTTTTTCCCCGTGAATCGGGATTCCTTCAGGGTAAAGCTTTCCCGAAAGTTCCGGTGGATACGGTCTTCCTTCAATCCACGGAATCTGCGTCGCAGTGAACGCGACCACCTCATAGTTTTCATTGTTTCTGTAGTATGTGTTGAAGTCGTGGAAGTCCCTGCCTGCCGCTCCCATAATCAAAACCTTTTTCTTCATTCAAGTCCACCTCCCAAGCGTTGACTGCTCCCCTTTTTCGTCCAGTTTTTTTTGGAGCCTGTTTAACGCGTTTTCCACGCGTTCAGCGGAAAAGTCGTGCTCTTCGCACAAAAATTCCCTGACTTTTTCCCTGTCAACGGAAGAAAAATCCATTCTGTAATCCTTATCAAAAGAAGGGTTCAAAAAGATTTCCTCTATTTTGCGGTAATCGAATTCCGGCTCATGCCGGGTTTCCTTCACAATTTCCTCAAAGGAGTCATGTGACTTCACCAGGTTGAGCGCGGTTTTCGGCCCGACTTTCGGAAACTTTTTGTTGAAGTCCGTTCCGATTAAAATTCCGAGCCATACCAGTTTTTTCCTGTCGATTTCCAGTTTTTCCAGGGTTTTTTTGAGTTCAATTCTTTCGGGCTCAACGTCAACGTAAAAGTCTTTTCCGGGAACCTTTCTTTTTCCGCTTACTGTGATGTTCCGCAAAAGAATTGGCGTGCCAAACAAAAGCGCGTCAAAATCCTGGCTCACGCACCCGTACAAGTCTCCTTTTTCAACCATTTTCGCTATCTGCGCTTCGCCTTCCCCGGGCGCATTGACTACAGGCAAACCCATGTGCTTTGCGAGTTCCTGCGCCTCCTTTATCATTTCCTCCGTGAGCACGGATGCCTGCTGCGCAAACTTTTTTGCCTCCGCATCTTTTCCCTCTTTTTTTGCTTTCTCGAATTTTTCTTTTGCGTCAGTCCTTATTCTTTTCCTTTCCGCCCGGGTTTCTTCCTTGAGTTTGCTTGGCTTTCCGTCAAAAACGAAAACCGTTTTGACGTCTTTTTGGATTAAATTTATTGTGCGGTAGAATAACCCGGTTAAATGTGAGGTAATCCTTCCCCGGGAGTCAGTTAACGGCGTTCCGTCCTGCCCGCGGATTGAGGAAAGGAACTGGTAAAGGATGTTGAATGAATCCACGCCCACTTTTTTTGCGGTTAAGGCGTCAAGTGGAATGGCCTCTTTTTCAACCAGTTTGCCTATCGCCGTGCCCATTTTTTTCCCCCAAAAAATTTGGTTCAAAGGAATTAAAAAAACTCGGCAGGGAAACATTTAAATAGAACATAAGCAACAATATATACGTCAATAACCGAACTTAGCAAAGGTGAGCCTATCCCAATTCTCTTCTAAGTTCGACCAACTCTTTGGCGGAAGGAAAGGATTCCTTTCCTTCTCCTAATTCCTTTTTTTGGCTTAAAATCTGCTTTCAATCCGCTGCGGAAAAAAATACCCTTTAAAACCATTTTTAAAGTAAGTTTTTTCATGGAGTGCGAAGTCTGCGGCCGGCAGACCGCAAAACTGAACATAATCCTGATCAACGGAGTTGAGTACAGGGTGTGCCGGGGATGCAGGGGCCTTGAGCAGAAGCAGAGGGACGAGATTCCAAAGGCAGTGCGCATGGAAAGGCCTGCCCCAAAAAAATCCTTCAGGGAGCCTTCTCTTGAAAACTACGATTTTGTGGACGAGTACGGAACAATTATACGCAAGGCAAGGGAAGCTAAAGGCCTGACTTTAAAGGAACTGGGAATGAAGCTCTACGAAAAGGAGTCCACCCTTAACCGGGTGGAAAACCAGAGAACATTTCCCGATGAAAGGCTTGCGCGCAAACTTGAAAAATTTTTTTCCATCAGGCTGTTTGAGCAGGGCTGAGGCTCACAAAAAAATATCCTTATTAAATGCTTTGGTTTTCAATTTCTCTGGTTAAATGGACGGAACAATTTTGGGCGGCCTGCTGA
Source organism: uncultured archaeon (assembly GCA_964442255.1). Lineage (GTDB taxonomy): Archaea > Iainarchaeota > Iainarchaeia > Iainarchaeales > 1-14-0-10-31-34 > CAYTYC01. Next base: position 18,933 of record CAYTYC010000015.1, read on the forward strand.
ACAACTGGGCCGCAATTCTGCTGCTTTTCCTTGCGTTGAGCGCGGTGGTGACTTACGCGCTGAAAAAAGCCTTCAACGCGAAAACATTTTATGTTGCCTCAATGGTGAAAACCAAAAAAGCAAACAACTTGTTCAAAAAATTTTCCAGGCACAAAAAAATCATTTCCTTTGTTTCGGTTGCCGGGCTGATTATCGGTTTTGGCGCAATTGCAGTGGACTATTACTTCGGGAAAAGCCTTTCAAGGGGCAAAAGGCTGATGCTTTTCTTTTTTTCCGCCGCATTGTTGTACGCTTTTTTCAGCATTTTTTTTGGGGGATTGATGGCAAACAACCCGCTTTCCAGGGATTTGGCTGTGTGGTTTGGAATCGTTTTCGCGTTCACTGGTTCCGCGGGATTCGTTGTTTCCTCGCTTTTAATGCAGGCCGCTGACATTATCATTAAATTTTCGCAGGGAATAAGGCCCTGCCCGGGTGTTGCGCCCGTCATTCCCGGGGTTCAGGTGCCGAATGTCCCCATTTTCATTCCGGTTCATGCGTGGGTTTCAATCCTCATCATTCTTGTGGTGCATGAAGGCTTCCACGGGATAACTGCCTTAAAGGAAAAAATCAGGCTCAAATCCTCCGGCCTGCTTTTGTTCGGCTTCCTGCCGATTGGCGCCTTTGTTGAACCCAATGAAATTGGGCTTAAAAAATCCGGGCCAAAAAAACAGCTCAAGGTTTACAGTGCGGGGCCCGCCGCAAACATTTTTTCAATGGCTTTCTTTTTTCTGCTTATATTGTTCGGGTATTTTTTCTTTTTTATTCCCTTTGTTGCGCCGTGGGCGACTGCGATTGAAAAACAGGCTTACAGCGGAGTGAAGATTGTGCGCGTGGACCAGAATTTTTCCTTTTGCGGGGAATTCTATGAAAGCCCTTCTTACGGGGTATTGGACGCGAATTCGCGGATCCTTGCGGTGAATGGCGCGGAAATTTCAACGCTTTCGGATTTTGAAAGGCAAATAATTTTCAACCGCGGCGACCCCCTTACGCTGAGGCTTGAATCTCCTTCAGGGGAAATAACCGAAAAAACGGTTGCGCCCACGGAAATCGGGTGGCATGGGTTCACGGCGTCAAAAATACCCAACCCCGATTACGCCAAACCCCGGGAATTTGTTTTCTTTGAGGAAACTGCGGCATTCCTTGACAGCTTTTTTGGGTGGCTGATTATTTTGAGTTTGTTGATTGCGTTAATCAATTTTCTTCCGGTTGAGCCCTTTGACGGCGGAAAAATCGCGAAAATAATTTTTCCCTCCTACCTTGGCTTCTGGAATGCGCCGGCAAAAAGAAAGGAAAAAATTGTGGGCAGAATCTTTGTTTACTTCATTTTAATTCTTGTAATCATTAATGCGTTGCCCTTATTTTTCTGATTTTTCGCCATTGCTTTCTTCGCCTTTTTCCGGAGCCATTCCAAGGTTCACCACGTACACGAGGAGAACTGCCAGCATCATAAGGAAGAAAAAGTTGTTCCATTCTGGCTTTTCCCAGAAGAAAACCGCCACAGCCAATAGAATCACAATAAGTGAAACAAACACCACGGGCTTCATAGTACTTTAAATGGAAAGAAAAAATAAAAAAGGGAAGGCGGCAAAAAACCGCCTTTTTTTTTGGGAAATTTACTTTAATTCGTCTATTCCGAGGTCGCCTCTTTTGGAGGAATAAGATTTGTTTGTGAGCTTGGCTTCCTCGTAGGCCGGCCCCCGTATGTAGGGGCTGTGGACTCCCGTGAAAATGGTTATCACTTCAATTTTGTTTTCAAAGGTCGGGTCAACCCTTGAGCCCCAGATTACCTGCGCTTTCGGGTCAATTCTTTCAGTGAGGAGCTCGCCCACTGCGTTTGCTTCCCCCAACGTCAGTTCCGGGCCTCCTGTGATGTGAATTAAGGCTCCGCTTGCCCCTGAAATGTCCACGTCAAGCAAGGCATTCTTTAATGTGTCCTCCACTACCTCGTTCACTTTGTCCACTGACTTGCTTTCGCCCACGGCTATAACGCTTAATCCGTGGGTGCTCATTACCGCGCGAACGTCCGCGTAATCCAGGTTGATTAAGGAGGGCTGGGTGATTGTTTCCGTTATTCCGCGCACTGTTCTTGCAATCACTTCGTCCGCGACCTTGAATGCGTCCTGGATTGGAAGGTTTGGGACTAACTCCACCAATCTGTTGTTGTCAATCACAACAACCGTGTCGGTGTGCTTCCTTAGTTCCTCAATTCCTTCTTCGGCTTTTATGAGGCGGGCCTTTTCCAGTGCAAACGGGTATGTGACAATTCCAATCACAATTGCTCCCTGTTCTTTGGCTATTTCCGCGATTATCGGGCTTGCTCCTGTCCCTGTTCCTCCGCCCATTCCCGCGGAAATGAAGAGCATGTCAACTCCGCTTAAAACTTCCTCCAGGGCAGAGCGCGAAACTTCGGCGGCTTTTGCGCCAATTTCAGGGTATCCGCCTGCTCCAAGCCCGCGGGTAACGCTTTTTCCGACCAAAATCTTTGTCAACTCATCGTTTATCAGCGCGAGGTGCTGTTTGTCAGTGTTTACCCCGACCAATTGTGCTCCTGAAACCCCCATTGAGGCAAGCCTGTTTACTGCATTGCATCCTGCCCCTCCTGCCCCGATAACCATTATTTTCGGGGTTCCGAATTCCTCTAATTTGTCTTCAACGCGGGTGGTTTTCTCCATCGCGTCTTCTACAATTGATTTTATCAAAAAATATCACCCCTTTTTAAAGATAAAAATCAGTAATATTGGTGCAGACTTCCTTAATATAGGTTTGGTTTAAAAAATAAACCCAATTAAACGCTTTTATTGGAAAAAGGGGCTTAAAAAACGGATTAAATGTTATGTATAGGTTTTGTGTTTTTTCTTTAAAACGCTACCATTGGCCAGATTAACCCCTTGTTTGGCCTAAAAAGGTTTTTTTCAGGCACTGGTTTTTCCTTAACACGGGCATTAAAAAGAAAAAAACCGTAGTTATGCCTTTTTTTTGGCTTTAACCAACTTTTATTCGTTTTAAATTAATTAGGGGCAATATTCTTTGTTTTTATGGGTTCCTAAATTATGTAGAAGCTGAAATTTCTAAGCTTTTCCGCGCGGTTTTTCGTTTTTTCCTGCTTGTTCCAGTATCCAGCCAACAAGTTCAGGCACTTTAATTGTGCAAAAAGGGAAACGTGCATCTTTGAATCCTTTGTTTTTAGCCCCCTTTCTGACTACTTCGTTTAGCCCTCCCACAACGGCGCTGAATGATCGTGTCTCTGCTAAGTTTTTCTCCGGCAAGCTGCGCTGACCTTCTATCACATGAGTCAAAAATAGTTTGGCATTCTCCGGTTTTACTTTAGTTCCGCTGATTGTTTTTACGCTGATTTCAAGCAAGGTTCTTAACTCCTGCACTGCTTGCAGATGCCCTTCTCTTCTTAGAATCGCAAGTTTTACTTCAATGGTTGGGTTCCGTGAAGACCTGACCCGTCTGCCTGGCCTGGCATTTAAAGAGGCAATCCTTGTTTTCCCGGATAATTCCAAGGGCTCTTTTTCCCGGATTATTTTGCTTCTTTGCGATTCCCCCTGCCTTGTTCCCGGCCTTGTCTTCCTTTTGCAGGTTATTGCCTTCACTTAAACCATCTAATTTTATGCATGGAGCCTTTAAAAAGTTTTACCGCATGAATTTCTTACTGCATTAAGCCCCGGTAGCTTAGCGGTAGAGCAG
>CAYTYC010000015.1:22764-28579 GCA_964442255.1 uncultured archaeon
CAGGTCAGCGGTTCAAATCCGCTCTGGGGCGATCGATTCACTTAAGAAACCAAGTTGCTGAAAGATATCTATTTCAGGTCTTCTGCAGTTATCCCTGCTTTTTTCAGGGCACTCCTTGCAGTGTTTCTTGTTCCTTGTTGCGATAGCCTTACACCTGCGTGTTCTGAAACTTCCTTGATGCTTTTCCCTTCTGCAATCAAGCGGATTATTAGTTGGTCTCTTTTTGAAACCCCTGCGGTTTCCAATGCAGAAATTATTCTATTAAGTCCTAGTGATGCGTCAGTTTTGAGAGTTTCTTGAGCGGCAATTCGCTTTGAAACGCTTCTTCCAGTTTTCGGTACTTCAACTGATTTTTCCCTTCGGATTCTTGTGATTTCCCTGCGTATTTCACTTCTCAACCCCCCCTTTACTGCAGCGTAAATAAATGTGGTTATTTTCCCTCGTCGTGGGTCAAAATCGTCTAAGGCCTTAAAACATAAACCGTATGCCGTCTGGTGTATGTCCCTTAAATCAAGTTCTGGAAAAGATTTCAAATAGTTTTTTGCATAGCTTTTTGTTACGTCCCTAAGTGCCCCAATGTTGTCTATTAAAAGTCTGCGTTTTTCTTCGGCTGTGTGAATTCCTTGAATTCCTTGTTTTCGGTTTTCTTCAGCCACCTTTTTTCCGCTAACATCCAAGAATTCGTCAATGAATTTAATGTGCGTGAATCTGCCGTTCACTTCCCTGGAGATTTGAAGGTAAAGTGCCCTCCTGTCCCTGAACTCATGCTTTCTTTTTTTTAGCAGTCTGATCAGAGAGTTCCTTTCTTCAACGGAATATATCGATGAAATTATCCTAATCGCTTGGTTCCGTTCTTTGGTTCTGCACCCTTGTTTAGCATTTAACTCAAAAACTGTTTGGTAACCTATCCCAACAGTTTTCCGAATTTCCTCAAAATTCAAGAGGCTTTTTCTCAACAAATCCAAAGCCCTGGTGCGTACTTTGATTGGGAGCCTTGAAAGTTTTCCCCTGACAACTCCCTTTCTGCTGTGCCCCTTAAACAACTCATTGTATCTTTTGCTCACTACATGAGGGCTTACGTTGTGGCCTTGTGCTGAGAGTCTTTCAGCGATTTGTGCATTTGTTGGAAGGAGTTTTCTCCCCCTTTCCTTGAGAACAGAGTCAACCAGTGCCACTATTTCTTTTGGTGCCCCCCTCCTTTGCGCCTCTGCCTTAATTGCCTCTTTGGCGATTGCGGCTTCTTCTTTTTTGGTTCTGGCGCCTGTTTCTCTTACTATCCTGGTTATGGCGGGGCAGCTGACTCCAGTAAGCCTTGAAATCTTTGACTTAGAATCCCTTGAACCCGCTAGTTCACTGTAAACAACAAACCTGACTTCAGGCGGAAGCCCTCCGGTCCTTTTCCTCTTAATGGCTTTCCTTTTTCCAGGCATCAAAAGAATTAAGCATTTGCTTGAATATTAACATTTCGTCGAAGTTAGCAGGGAGTTTAGCAGCAAAAATTAGCCCTGCTTCAAAAAAACCTGAAAAATTAAGCCAAGAATTCCGCCTTAAAACCGTTGAAAGCCGTTGAATGTTACTTTGCATTCAGGTTCGTTCCGGGGCGATCAGTTCACTTAGGAAACTGTGTTGCTAAAAGATACTGCGAATCGGGGAGTTACTTGGAGCTATTAACCAATAACTGGTTTGACTGGTTCTGTTGGCTTTGATTTGCATGTGCCGTTAGTTTGACAGCTCATTCCGGTTGGACAGCCGCATGCCTGGCAGTCTGAAACCAATGTTCCATTGTCACAGTATGTTGGCTTGTTTTTATCAGCCTAACTGGGACGAAATAGTTGCGTGGTTTTTTTTGGCGGTTTTAAGCGTATTTCAGTTTTTGGTTTGTTTGCTTTAGTGAATGCAGTGCCAGTTGTTTCATGAATAATTCGAAGTGTTTGTCGTTTCTTTTCTTTGAAAGCTTGGTTAAGCCCATGTATTGTTCAATGAAGCCCGCGGGAAAAGCTATTAAAGGAAGACCTTTCGCTATCAGGGTGTGCGCAAAGGTTGCTCTTGCGGTTCTTGAGTTTCCGTCAACAAAGGGGTGGATTCTCTGGAATTCGCTGTGCAAATAGGAAGCCAGTTCGATTGCTTCAAATGATTTCAATTTTTTGGAAATGTTTTCCGAATAAAAGGTAAACAAGTCATTCAGTTTTGCTGGAACTTCTCTCCAGTCAGCTGTCTTAAAGTCAGGGTTTCCCTTTATTTTCACGTTTTGTTTTCTTATTGTTCCGGCCCCTTTTTTAAGGGAATTCATTGCAATTCCATGGAACAGCAAAACTATTTTCAAATCCAAGGCAGTTTTGTCGGCAATTAAGCTGTCCAAGGCCTTCTTGTAATCCATTGTTTCCTGCAGTTCCCTGAATGTAGCCGTTTTCGGGGGAATGTTTTCTTTAATCAGGCGCTCTGTTTCAGGCAAAGTTAAAGTGTTTCCTTCAAGTGAAAGGCTCCTGTGAATAAACCTGACTTCATCATCAATGCTAACCTGCTTTGACGACTTTTTAAAGACAGAAAATTCCTTTTCAACCAGTGAATTCAGCTTTTCTTCGTTGACTTCCTCAAAGATTTTGCCGCATCCCAACTTCACTTTTGGTTTGAATAATTCCACCACGTTCTCCAGAAAAGAGGAATAAACGATTCTTGCAGTGAAAGGCTTTTTGGATTCAATTAAAATAAAGCCGTGTTTTGACAAAAAAGCTGCAATCCTTGAAATTGTTTTGTTGTCAAAAGGTAAACCAGTTAAAAGCTTATTTTTCAAGCCCAATTCAATGAATTCTACTGTTTTCTCCATGAACAATTCATTGTACGAAATGCGGTTTCTGAAACAGAAGTCAATTGTTCCAACGAATTTTTTTGCCTCATCAGTTTCTCTAAGAAAGAACTTCTTTTGCCTGGCTTCAATCAGGCCATCTTCTTCCAGCTGTTTCAGGTGCTTGTAAAACTTGCCATACTCAAGCTGCGTCTTGCCCAATTTTTTGACCAGTTGCGAAGCAGTCAATCCCCCATTAAGAAAAACAGAGTAAAGCAAGTCATATTTTGAAACCATGTACCAAAATATAAGCCAAAAACCATAAAAACGTTCCTATTAAGGATACAAATTCCATATTTTATGGAAGTTTAGCCCTATTTAGGACTAACAATAAGACCGCCCATGTTTTAAGGGATTTTTCAGGCGACCACCTTTTTACGTTTGCCCCTAAACTCTGGCCTTAAAAATCACCCAAATCCACACTCAAATCCGTGGAAAGCCGTTGAATGTTACTTTGCGTTCAGGTTTGCCCTTCTGCAAAAAATTAAATAATTCAAAAACTTACTCTTATCTGAAATGCCCCGTTACCCCAATATTTCCGGCACCCCTGACAGGGTTGATTCAGAGGGAAACAGGCTTTGCAGGAACTGCGACAATTTGGTTGCAAAGGGAAGGCAGCATTATTGCTCGGAAAAATGCATGGACGAATTCTTCCGCAACAACACCTGGCATTACGTGAGAATGGACGTTTTGAAGAGGGACAGGTACAGGTGCAGCAGCTGCAACCAACGGTTCAGGAAAAAAGAATTGGACGTGGACCACATTATTCCGGTTAAAATGGGCGGAAGCCTGTTCAATAAATCCAATTTGAGGACCTTGTGCAGAAAATGCCATAAAAGAAAAAACCGGCAGGATATTGCGGCTCTGGAAAGATTAAAAAACCCAAAGAATTAACCGGAAAGCATTGAATCTTCTTCAGTCCCCGAGCTTTCCCAAATGACTGTACGCCAGCCAGAACATTAAAGAATTAACTATCAGGCTGAATGCGTCAATTTCCCTGAAGTAAACGGAAATAATTGCAATCACTATCCCCAGCAATGTTACCACTATCCCTAAAAGGCCGCCCAAAACCTTTCCCTTAAAAAACGCTATCCCTGAAACCAGGTAAACCGCACCCAAAACCATTGCAAAAATTCCGTACAAAAAATAAAACTGGAAAGGCGTTTCGCCGATTGAAAAAAAGAAAAAAGAAGAGTCAACCCCGAAAAACTGGGGAAACAAAAACAAGGCTGAAGCAATAAGGTAAACAACTGAAATCAAAACCATCATCAGGCCGATAAAGGACACGCCCAAAGGCCTCTTCACAGCCACCAAAGCCTCCACCGCGGACTTTTTTTTCTCCTGCTTCTGTTTCTTCAACAAGTCTTCCAAAAGCTCTTCTTCCGCGTCACTTAAAGGCATTGCACAATTAAATGGCTTTCACCGTATAAAAAGCTTTTCCTTTCCCGCCCTCTGCAAAAAAGGCGCCTGAAAAGGTTTATTAAGTTTGTTTGAATAATTCCATATAAACTGCAGGGGTGGCGGAGTGGTTTAACGCGGCAGCCTGCTAACGCGGTTTCGCCCGCGTGCGACGAGATACGTCAAGGGGTTTCCCTTTGGTCAACCCCTTATAAATATGTTTTTTGTTGCAAGGCAGAAAGCTGTTGCCCTTATGGGCGCGCGAGTTCGAATCTCGCCCCCTGCGTTTATGCCGGCTTTCCACAAAACCAAACGAAGAAAACCCGCCCCAAAGTTTGGGGAAGACTACTTTCAAGCCAACAAAAAAGACTTTAATCCGGCGTTTTTCGTAAAAAGCCTGCGAGAACGCTCTGGAATGCTGGCAAAAAACCACAGGAAGGCAGAGCAGGTAGCAAATACCCTTACAGGCGTTTTATCATACTTACTGAGAACTGCTAGCAACCCTGAACCTTTGAAAAAGTCTGATTTGATAAAGCTTAGAGAATTAGATTGGAAAACGCAAAAAATACATGAATCGTTTTGGGAAGACATGCAAAAGATTTTTTCAGACGGGTATCTGCAAAGAGCCGGATTCGGGAGGGGAGGGCATGCAATAGATGAACACCGCAAAAATATTCACGAGATTGCTCGCAGAAAAAACGAGATTAGAGCTGCAATGAATGCCCTTTGGTCCACTAAAAATCATCAACCGGTTAGGCCGCCAAGCAAGATACGGCCTATTGACGAAGGATAAAACATAAAAACCAAACCTTGAGTACAGATTGTTGCGGAAGGCGCAAAGTGGAAAAAAATGGGCTTGAGGATAATAAAACACGCGAGAGAAAGAATGCATGAATACGGCATAACCGAAGAACAAATCAAAGAAACCCTGCAAAACCCGGACATATTGTCGGAGGGAAAACAAAAAAGAAAGATCGCCCAAAAAAGGTTAAATACTTACATATTAAGGGTTATATATGAAAAAAACGGGGAAACCAAAACAGTTATCACGGCCTACAAAGCAAAGAGGGAAAGGTATGAAATATGAGTACGACAAGGAATCCGACATCTTAACCATTAAGCTGAGGGACGAAAAGCCTGATTTCGGGGAACAGACAGGCAATGTAATCACCCACTACAACAAGGAAAACAGGCCCGTGGAAATCGAGATACTGGATGCAAGCGAAACCGCCCTGGAAATGCTCAAGGCAATGCTGCCCAAAAAGGCGGTTGCCAAAGCTTAATAACTTTTTCTTGCCCAACTAAGAACAGGCACGGCGGGATACCGAAGTGGCCAAACGGGTCAGACTCAAGTGAACTTTTTTAGAAAAAAAGTTTAATCAAAAAAAGCTTTTTGAGAAAAAGCTTTAGCAAAAACCTCCGCTTACGCGGAGAAAAACTTTTGATGAATTGTTTGGAGAGATCTGATGGCTTAGTGCCTTCGGGGGTTCGAATCCTCCTCCCGCCAAAACTTTTTTGGAAAAAAAGTTTTATCAAAAAAATTCTGCCTTCGGCAGTAAAACTTTTTGGAAAAAA
>CAYTYC010000016.1:0-25883 GCA_964442255.1 uncultured archaeon
TTTTGAAAAGTTTCTCCGCCGAAGGCGACCCTTTTTGATCAAACTTTTTTGAAAAAAGTTTGTTTTGATGAAACTTTTTCCCAAAAAGTTTCCCCCTTAAGGAAGCCGTCTACTTTTCCAACACAGGAACCACAAAAACCTGCAGATTTTTTCGCGTCTTCCACTCTTTTGTCCACTTTGACGTATTTGAGTTTTCTGTGCCTAATCACTAACCCAGGAATCTGTTTCTTTAGTTTTTCATGGAATTTTTGCTGGCCCGCATACTGTTCCGGCTCTATTTTAAGACTTTTAATCGCGTCATAGAAGAAAGACCTTTGAATGTTAAACTTTTTTGACAGTTCTGAATAAAACCAGCCGTATTCAAAACAACCAAATATTTTGTTTTGCTTCAACCCATGGTAAAGGTTTGAACCGTCAATAAACAAGTAGCTTTTTTTTTCATGATGAAAATGAGCCCGGGTTTGCCGAAGCAACCGCGGGGCTGCAATAAAGACTATTATATGTTTCATCATTTTTAAAGCTTTCTGGTAAGGCAAAAAACGAAAAAACCCCCAAAATAAGCCAAATAAGGAAGAAAGCCCCTTAAACCAATCCGTGCTTTCTTGGCTTTTTGAAGGCGTGCATATAATTTAATTATTGGTTACCCTAATGCTTATTTATGCCTGGCAAAATTAAAAAGCCAAAGCCTGCAGCAAAAAATAAAAGGGAAAGGTATTTGGGGCTGAAAAGGCTTCCGGAAGGATTTTCCTGGTTCAGGGCAAAGGCATACGAAATGGTTGTAAGCACTGCGGAAGCAAAACGCTTTATCCCAGGCAACTGGAACTTCAAGAGCCTTGCGCCCGCAGAACCGGTGCCTGTTGAAAGCGTGCCGCAGGCTGTCAGGGGCTTCACCAAAAAAACAGGGAAAAAGGTTTTCGGCTTTTTCCTTAAGCCAGTTAAAGAGGCCGCCCAGTTGGAAGACCTGCTTGAATTAAAGAAAAGGGTTAAAGTAGAGGAGCCGCTTGGGTTGATTGTTTTTTGCGGAGGCCTGCAGCCAAGAAAAAGAAAGAAAGCGGCTGAACTGATGAAAGCCGGGCAGATTTACGCGATAACAAAATTTGCGGAAGGCTCTTTGCTTGGTGACATAATATGGGTGATGTTTCCGGAAAAAAGAAAAACAAAGATAGTCGGGGACCTGGGAAAATGGATGTCTGACTTTCACAAATCTGGCAGGGTCCACGGCGACGTGCACCCTTGGAATTTCATTGTCCCTGAAACGGAGTTAATTTACGAGCGAAGGAGGCTTAAGCCCATAACGCTTGACCCTGAAACGATTCAAAATATTGGCAAATGGAGGGAAAGGGACAAAAGGCATGCATTCGTGGCAGAAATAAGGAAGTTTATGGAAAAATGCAAGGAAATCGGCTTGATTTCCGGCAAGAGGGAAGCACTGGAATTTGCAATTGAATATTTTGGGAACATGTATAAGGAAAACGAAGCTAAAAAGTTAATCAGCCAGTTTATGAAAAGCAATTGGGCAAAAAAAACTTTCCCTTTTTGAATTCAGTCCGCCAGCATTACGGGAATGCCGCCTTCCACTTTGTACTCTTTTTTGCATTTAATGCAGACAAGCATGTTTTCTTTTTTCAGGTACTTCACGTCCGATTTGCATGCAGGGCACGCCAAAACTTCCAAAAGCTCTTTTGAGAGTTCTTCAGCCATTCAAACACCTTCCGCAAGAGAACGGTAAAGGTTCTCCAGCTTTTTGCTGACAACATTAACATCAAATTCCTTTAAAACCTTCTTGCGCGCACTGGAACCAAGCTTTTTCTGCAGTTTTGAATCGGAGAGAAGCAGGGAAATTTTTTCCCTTAAATTTTCCGCGCTGTTTTCCTTGAGCACAAACCCGTTCACGCCTTCATCCAACTGGTCTTTTATCCCGAAAGCGTTTCCCGCAATCACAGCGCAGCCTGAGCTCATTGCCTCCAAAACTGCAAGGGGCATTACCTCAAATTTTGAGGGAAGAACGAATATTCCTGCTGCAGAGAATTCCTTTGCCAGCTCGGAATGCTTCACTGCCCCAAGGAATTTTGCGTTCAGTTTTTTTTCTTCCGCAAATGTTTTGAGTTGTTTTTCCAACGGCCCGGAGCCGGCAACCTTCAGCCCGAAATCCTTCATTCCTTCAAGCGCCTGCAAAAGCATTAAAGGGTTTTTTTCCTTGTCCAGACGTGCCGCGAAAAGAATCCTTTTGGAATTTTTTTTCCCGGGTTTGAATGTTGATGTATCCACATAGTTCGGAATTAAATGGATTTTTTCTTTTGCAACTTTTTTTTCCATTACTTTTTTCATTTCGCTGCTCAGGGCTATCACTGCGTCGGCTTTTGCGTAAACCTTTTTCTGCGCCAAGTCAAACACGCGCGTGAATGGAGTGCGGTGAAAGTCCATTCCGGGAAGGTTGTACCAGTTGTGCTCGGTGTAAACAAGCGGGGCTTTTCCAAGGAAGGGAAGCGCGGAAAGCGGGTGGTGGCAGTGCACCACCTCTGCATCCAGTTTTTTGCTTGCAGGAAAGCATTTCAGCATTGAGGCAAAGGACTGGAGTTGCGGGGGCTTAAGTTTTTCCAGGCCGATTTCCACTGCGTTTGGAATTTTTGCGCGGGAACAGAAAACCTGCACCTGGTTTCCGCGCGCAGCCAGGGCGTTATGCAAATCCCACACCAGCTGCTCCACCGCGCCCTGCGAAGGCGGAAGAACATCATTCGGCGAACAGTTGCTTACAAGCGCGATCTTCATTCCGGGGCCTCCATCACTTGCCTCTCCTTTGCCTGAATAACGCAAATCAGCTTCTTTTGTATCCTAATTTTCTTTCGTAATCCTTGTGCGAAATCCATTCAATCAGGATGGAAATTATTTCAATTTCATTTCCTCTAATTGTGTAAAGTAGCCGCCAGCCGTTTGGCAAATCGTACTTGCGAAGGTTGGTTATGCGGTATTTTTGGATGTATTCTTTTGGCCATTGTTTGGATGGCACCCTGATTCCGCATAATGGGTTTTGCTTGAGGTCTTCCATGGCCCTGTTCAAATACTTGGCAAGCTGTCGGTCTTCATATTTACCGCTTTTGAGTTCTTCAAAGGCTTTCTTCAAAGAAGGTTCAATAAAGGCAATGCCTTTGATTCGCTCTTTTTGGCTCATTTAACCACAAGCCCCTTCTTCTTAAGCTTTTCAATTTCTTTTGGCGCCCAAATCCAAATCGGGTGCTTCTCATTGTCAATAAGAATCTTGCCGCTATACTCCAGGTAATCCAATGTTGCCATGTATGTTTGCCACATTACCTGTTTCGGCAGCTTTTTCCAAAGCGCTCTCACAGAGTAGTCGCCGCCGGCATCCATTAGCGCCTTTTCAATCATCAGCACAGTATCAAGCCTTGGAAAACGCAAAACCTCATTTTTGAAAATTTGCATCTCTTTTTGCACAATAACCACTATATATCAAATGATATACAAATGTATTTAAGCTTATCTTTCGGTTGAATTTTCTTCACAACAGGGACTTAGCAAGCTTAAAAACCCGGTTATCGCCACGCTTTTTCGGGCAATAACCCCATCATTGCCGTTATGAGTGGGTGTTAATGACAAAAACTTTTAGAAAAAGTTTTATCAAAAAATGCCTTCGGCAATTAAAAAATAATACGCTATCTAGGCCTTACAGCAGGATATTAGTGGGTCGATATATTTTTTTATAAAAAAGTATTGAAGTTATTATATCAACTCCAATCAACAAAAGCCACCATAAATTATTTGTCACGAATGCTAAATACGCAGAAAAATAAGCCGTTGTCAGAATAACAGCAATTCTGTGAAGTTTAACAGAGTTATAGAAAAAGAGCAAAAAAATAAGCAAAACCAGTGGAACCAACAAGGCTATTTGTGGAATGTGTAAAAAAGAAAGATACCCTGCAGCAATTAACAAGGTAGCCGCAATGATTTTTGAAAAGGTCATTCCGGCAACTATCGGCAAAGTTACTTTGTCCACATTAATGTCGCGGAAATCAGCAATTAAATTGCGTGCTGCAGTAAATGAAAAAACTATCCCAATAAACAAAATTGGCACAGACTCTAATTTTTCACCCGCAAAAAAGAACACTGTTAAAAATAACAGCACTTGCTGCATTCCACGAATAATGAATGAAATCAGCCCAAAATACCGCTTCTTTTTCTGGGCATATGCAATTGAAACTAGCACAAAAGAAACAAGCAATAGCAATGCCATTAAATTATCCGAAATCACAAAAGCAGATACAACTAACAATATAACGGGAAATAAAATTGGGATTCGCGGCCTGCCTTCGTCCTTATGCACATACTCCAAAATAAGAATAAGCAAAAACCAGAGAATTAAACCTAATGCAAGCCCTAATGCGAGTGAACCCGAAACTGCAAAATGAACTGCAAGGGTTGCCAATAATAATAAATTAATCCAAGAATACGGTCGCAAAAGTCAGAGATAACTTTTAATTAAATGGAACAATTATATCAACTCATAAATTATTTTTATCGCCTGCCAGTTTTTTCCTTTTCGTTTGTTCTGGTTCCTGCAAATAGTTTTCTTGTGTTGCTATTTTTTCGCCTGATTCTATTTCCAGTTTTTTTCTTGCGTCTCCGGCAATTTTTCCGCCTAATCTTGCGGCTTTCTTGTTTTGAGTGAATCCTTGCGCGTCTTTGCTTCTGGCTATTTTGGTTGTCGAGGCTTCCCCAAGCATTGTAAAAATTAGCTCCAAGTCAGTCATATGGTCGCGCAGGTTTTGTCTTTTCAGTTTCTTGAAGTTCTTGTATTCTTCCACTGTTTTGCCAAACGTTGCCTCGCTTATTTCATTCGTTAAAATAGCGTACTCTTTTTCTTGCTTGATTCCTCTGTTTTGCCATTCATCAGTTAATTCCTGCCTTACTGCAATTCCTCTAACTCTTTTCTCAACCCAGCTATTAGAGTAGCCTTTTGCTTTGTATAATTCTTTCATTCTTGCTTGAGCTAATTCTGGGTTTTCTATTTCCTGCACTCTTTCATAACCCACTTTTGAAAGCCATAACTTGAAGGGCTCTGCTTTTGGGGAGGGAATGGATTGAATTATCCTGAATGCTCCGGCAGTGTTAACGCTGTTTACTTTCCTTTTTTTGCCGTCTAAAGCAGTCATTTCAAGAAGGGTACAAATTGTACCCCAGTTGGAATTAAGCGGTTCATCCCTTTGCCTCATTTTCTTAACATATTGTTTCGGGTCTGTACTGTCTGTTAAAACGCTTACAATATCCAATACTGAAAACCACCATTCTTCATTATGCCAAGTTCGCCTGATTTTTCTGCCCTGAAACACAATCAAAGCATTTTCCTCACTCATTTTTTCACCTAATTTATTCGCTATTTTTATATTTTATCTTCAAACCTTTTAAAGCTTTTTTGAGAGCGCCTTTCCGGTGAAACTTATTCCAAAAAATCAGTAAAGAGGGTCTTAACTTCGGGTTGCGTCGTTAACACCTTCCAATATTGGTTTTCACCTCATCATTGCCAACAGAAAGGTGTAGGGATTATGTGCTAAAATTAATGGTTTTGGGGGTGCTTTAAAGCATCTGGCCCCAGAATGCCACAAAGTAGCCGCCTTCACAGCTTGCGACGTATCTCCCGAAAGGCAGCCAGTGCACTTTGTAATCGCAAATTAGGATGCCGTCGGTTATTCCCAGCCTTCTGCTAGCTTCTTCCATCTGCCGCAAGGCTTCCTCGTTTCCAATTATTCTGTCCTTGGAAACTATTGTGCCGTCCTTTCTGCCTTTCTCTTGCAGGATCTTGTCGTGTAGTGCTTGGTCGTTAATCCAAGGGGCCCAGGCAAGCAAAAGCAGGGGCAAAAGAATTGCAGCCGCTGCAACTGTTTTTCATTTCATGCTCAGCCCCTTGCATTAACGCGCTTGTCATACAATTCCTTGATGATTTTAACAAGGAGAGAGGAAAGCAAAAGCTGGACTCCGATTAAAACCAGAAGCAGGCCTGCAAACGAAGAAATCCAGTGCTCTGCGGGATAAGAGAAAAGGCTGATAATTCCCCCCACAATCATCAGGAAAAGCCCTGCCAGATTGAAGTAGGCGAGAAGATAGCGGTTGAATGCCCAGCGGTAAAAAAAGGATTCATCCAATGCATTGTAGAAGAGCTTTACCGCAAAATTTGCGAGAAAGCCAAAAAAGAAGAGGTTTAATCCGGAGAGAAGGAAGGCAAGGGTAAGAAAATAGTTTCCGGAAACCAAAAACTGGTTGAACAGCCCGCACAAAAAAAGGAATGCCCCCGCAAAACCAAACAACTTCAGGGGATTGTATAATTTCACCTGATCCACCACAGAAAAAAAAAACCTTGGGCCGTGGCGGAAATAATTGAGTTTGGATGTTCCAACGCGGGCAAAATAATTCACCGGCACCTCCTTAACGGGATGGCCTTCCTCCACCGCCATTGCCGTCATCGCGGGAGTGAACTCCAGCCCGGAGGGAAGGTGAAAGAGTTTTGGGGTTAAGTGCGAACGGAAAACCCTCATTCCGGAGGCAGAGTCACTTACAGTGCTTTTCGTTAAGGAGGAAAGAAAAATGTTGAGCGCACGGTTGGCGTAAAGCCTTTTCCTTTGCATGCTTTCCCTGGTGCTGGCCCTTGCGCCAATCACCAAATCATTTTTGCCTTTCACCAGTTCTTCCACCAGCTCAGGCAGCTGCGCAACAGGGTAGGTGCCGTCCGCGTCATAGAATGCAATCAATTCCCCTTTCGCGGACTCAAAGCCTTTCTTTAATGCCCCCCCGTAACCGTGGTTGGATTTCAGGTCCAGAATTTTCAGGCCCTGCTCCAAAAATTTTTTCATTTCATTCAGGGAAGAGTCCGTGGAGGCGTCGTTTACCGCGATTACCTCAAAGCCTGATATCAGGCGGGCTGCAAGAAGTTCATCCCTTGCGCGGAAGGTTTCCTGCAGGGTTGAGGCAATGCTGTTTTCCTCGTTGTAAACCGGGATGACAACGCTTAATTTCACGGTTTCGCCTGCAAAAAATATGGGCTGATAAGCTTTTAAACAATTAAACGGTTATTTTAAGCGGTTTGAAATGGCTTTTGCACTGGAGGCTGAAGGGCTTTCAAAGGAATACAAGAAAAAGCGGTTCACTGGAAACAGGTTCAGGGACTTTTTCTTTCCCGGCACAGAAAAATTTTTGGCTGTAAAGGACGTAAGCATTGGGATTCAGGAAGGCGAATGCTTCGGCTTGCTTGGGCCGAATGCAGCAGGAAAAACCACCCTTATACGGCTTTTGACGGGTTTGCTGGAGCCTTCCTCCGGAAAAACCGGGGTTTTCGGGAAAAGCCCGGAGCAGGGCAAGCAGGATTTGGGGCTGATGATGGGCAACGACCTCATTTACTACAGGCTTTCAGGAAAGGCAAACCTTGAATACTATGCAAGCCTTTACGGCTCGAAAAACGCCGAAGAAAGGGCCGTTTCCCTTTTGGAGGAGTTCGGCTTAAAGGAAAGAATGAATGATTTTGTGGAGGATTATTCACTGGGAATGAAGTCCCGGCTTGCTTTGGCGAGAGCCTTGGTTAATGACCCCAAAATTGTTTTTCTGGATGAGCCGACACTCGGCCTTGACCCGGTTGCGTCACTGCAGGTAAGAAAGTACATTAAGTCGCTGGACAAAACAGTTTTCCTTACCACGCATTACCTGGAGGAAGCAATTGAATTATGCGACAGGATTGCGGTAATGGACAAAGGAAGGATTGCAAAAGTGTTTGAAAGGCCCTCAAAAAAAGAAATCGAGGAAGAATTTCTTGCAATGGTGAAACCGTGAACCTAAAACAACAGATTCTGGCTGTAGCGTTAAAGGAAATCCGCCTGGAGCTGAGGTTTAAGGTATCCTATTTTTTGAACTCCTTGATCGGGCCGGTGCTTACAACCTTTCCTTTTTTCCTTGTTTACTACGGTTTTCTCCATTTTTCGCCTGCACAAAGCTTTGCCGGAATCGGCCTGGACAATTACATTAATTTCCTTGTGCTTGGAATGACTGTCTACGCTTTCTACAATGTGGGCCTGCATGTGTTCAAGAAAAAGTTTTTCGAGGAAAAGTACTGGAAAACACTGGAGGGATTGTTTGCCTCGCCTGTAAAGCACATTTCAATTGTGCTGGGCTTTAGCCTGAGTGAAACCGTGAGGCTGGTTCCCGCGCTTGTGTTGTTTATGCTTATTGCATCCTACTTTATCCTGCCTTCCGCCGGGGCATTTATTCTGGCGCTAATTGCATTGTATCTCGTGTTTTTGCTGTGTTTGGGTGTGGGATTATTCAATGGGGCGCTTGCAATAAGCAATGAAAACTATCTGCCGGTTTTAGAGTATTTTTTCATGGCATGGACTTTTGCGAGCTGCTTCTTTTACCCTGTCGGGATTTTCCCTGACTGGTTCAAACCGCTTGTTCTGGTTAACCCTGTTTACCAGGGACTGTTTTTCATAAGGGAGGCCTGGATAAGCAACATGCTTTACTGGAATTCATTCATTTACCTGCTTGGCTTTGCGATGGCAATGCCGATAATCGGGATGCTTTTCTTCAGGAGAACCTGGAAAAAGAAAGGCATTCAGGGATATTAAAATTAGATTTTTTTTGGGGCATTAAGCCAGAATGGAAAAGAACGGGAAAAAAGACTGCCCCAGGGCGGGGAAAAAAAGACTGAAGCAATAAACAAAAACTTAAAAAGCCCGGAAGATTTGTTGGAGTTAAGGCGGAAAAAAATGGCTGAAGCCAGTGTGATTGTGTGCGCAAGGAACGCGGAAAAAACCCTGAAGGAGTGCGTGGACTCAGTTCTTGTGCAGGAGTTTAAAGACTTTGAGTTAATTGTTGTGGACGACTGTTCAACTGACTCAACCCCGCAAATAATGGAAAAATTTTCCAGCAACCCGAAAATGAAATACATTAGGTTAAAAGAATGCGTTTCAATAGGAAAGGCAAGAAACACTGGAATAAAAAACGCGAAAGGAGAGTTTGTTGTCTTCATTGACTCGGACTGCGTTGCGGAAAAAAACTGTTTAAGCGAACTGCTGAAGGGATTTGGGGAGGAAAAAATAGCGGGAGTCGGGGGCGTGAACCTCACCCCAAAAAAGCAAAACGAAAACGGGAAGATTGCGGGAAAAGTTTTGGAAAGCCTGAGTGGGGCGGGCTCACTGTACATCAAAAAGCCTTCCTCGCCTGAATTTGTTTCCCACATCGCGAGCTGCAATTCAGCCTACAGGAAAACCGCATTGGAAAGCGCTGGCGGATTCAATGAAGGGATTGCAAGCAACGAGGACCCGGAACTGGATTACAGGCTGACACGAAAAGGCCTTCTCCTGCGGTTCAACCCAAAAGCGGTTGTGTGGCATTACCGCCGTGACACAGTTAAAGGGTTTTTCCGGCAGGCTTACTGGTTCGGGAAAGGCAGGGCGCAAATAACCAGGATTCACCCGAAAATGCTGGAATTTTTCCGCATTCTCCCAAGCCTTGCGGTAATATGGTTTGCCGCTTTCCTGTTGCTTGGCTTTTTTGAGCCCCTTTACTGGCTTGCCTTTGCCGGGTCATTTTTGGCCGTATTGACTGGAATGCTGGTTTTTTCCATTTATTTAGCCTCTAAAACTAAAATGGTTTTCCTGCATAAATTCTTTGCAATGCTTTGCGCATGGCTTCTCGGCTATGCGCTGGGGTTTCTTGCAGGGTTGAGCAAATGAAAATAGGCGTGACTTCCTTTTACTACGGTTCAGGCTACGGGCAGGGCCTTTGCGTGAAAAGGCTTTCAGAGGAGCTGGCAAAAGCCGGCCACGGTGTGGAGGTTTTTCACTCTTCCCGGGAGTACGGAAACTCAAAGCAAAAAAACCTGAAACTGAATTACCTTTCCTCATCGGGTGTGAGGGGACTGGAGTTCCTTGAATTTGGCTTGAAGCTGAACAATGCCCTGAAGGAAAAGGATTTTGACTTGCTTTACGCGCATTCACCTGAATTTGGGCTGGTGAAAAATGAAACGCCTTTTGTTTACCATGCGCGCGGAACCGCGAAAGGAATCTCCTTCCACAAAGGATTTTTTTCAAGAAACCTGTTTTTTCCGTTATGGGAAAAGCTTGACAGGAAATGCAGTTCCAATGCAGGAAAAATCATCGCGGACAGCACAAAAGTGAAAAACGAGATTACGCGCTTTTACGGGATTCCGGATGAAAAAATTTTGGTTCTCCCCGACGGCACAGACCTCAAAAAAACCGGAAAAAAAACTGCAGGCAAAAGGGTTTTGTTTGCGGGAAGGATTGTTCCGCAGAAAGGCCTGCACTTTGCGGTTGAGGCCTTCCCGAAAGTGCTGGAAAAGTTTCCGGAAGCCGAACTGCTTGTGCTCGGAGGGGGGGGCTGGGAAAAAAAACTGAAGGCAGGGGCGCAGAGGCTCAATTTAAGCGAAAAAATTGTTTTCGCGGGATACAAGGAACAGGAAGAAATTGCCAAATACATTGATTCCGCGGATGTTGTGCTGTGCCCCAGCACTTACGAGCCTTTCGGGATAATTTCATTGGAGGCCGCGGCAATGGGAAAGCCTGTCGTGTGCTCGCATAATGTGGGGGCAACGGAATTTTTGGGCGAAGCCGTTAGGAAAGTTAACCCAAAAAACAGCGGAGAGTTTGCCGAAGCGATTATTCAGTCTTTTTCAGGGAAGAAAAAGAGTTCAGCGGATTTTTCGGTTTTTGAATGGAAAAACCTTGCAAAAGAAGTTGAATCAATTCTTCAGGAGGCCTTAAGGTGAAAAGGCTTTCGGTTGTTGTTCCCGCATTCAATGCGGAAAAAACTTTGCGCCGCACGCTTGAATCGCTTTCAAAGCAGTCCTTGAAGGGAATGGAAGTGATTCTGGTGGACGACGCGTCCACGGACAAAACCCCCCTTATCGCCAAATCCTTTCCGAAGGTGAAGTATTTCAGGCAGGAAAAGCTCGGCGCCTCTGCAGCCAGAAACCGTGGGGCAAGAAAGGCTTCAGGGAAAATTGTCGCTTTCCTGGATTCGGATGTTGCTGTTGAAGGGAAATGGGCAAAAAAAATCCTGGAAGAATTTGAATCAAACCCCGCACTCTTTGGGGCAAGCGGAAGGCTTTCCTCGCAGAAGGATGGCTCGCTTTCCTCGGACTTTTTTGCCTTGACTGTCTCTTCCTCAAGCTTTCAGGCATACAATTCCGCGTTCAGGAGAAAAGAGTTCCTTGAATTGGGGGGATTTAATGAAGGCTTTCCTTACGGCGCAGAGGAAGCGGATTTAAGCCTTAAAGCGGTTGAGGCAGGCAAAAAACTCGGGTTTTCCGGGGCAGGGTCTGTGCACAGGGCGGAAGGGCTTGCGGAAAGGCTTAAGCGCAACCTGCGTTACTCCTTTTTTGACGGATTTTTTTTCAGGAAAAACTTTTTTCCCATTCTCCAAAACCTCGGAAAAATTTCCTGCAGCAACTCCGGGATACTGAAGTATTCAATCGCGTTTTACTCGGTTTCCTTTCTGTCCTACACATTGCTTGCGCTCGGAAGCTTCCTGGTTTCGCCTGTTTTTCTTTTCCTTTTCCTTGCGCCGGGGGCGGCGGGGGCATTTAAGGCATTTAAGGAAAGCAAGCACCTGAAATTCAGGAACAATGTTTTTGCGGTGGCGGCTTACGCGTTTTTTGCGGTCTCCTTGTTTGCTTTTCTGAAAGCCGGGGCTTTCCTTGCGGGGGCGGTTTTTAAATGGTGAACAACTACTGGTCTTTGAAGGAAACACGGAAAGCGATAAGCGGAATTTTGAATGAATTGAATCCGGAGAACGCAAGCATCCTGAATGCCGGCTGCGGCCCGAAAAACCCGGAGTACGTTGAAGCCCTTCACAGTTCAAACACAGTTTTTTCCTTTGACCTTTCTTCCGCAGTGCTGATGGACAATTCCCTGAACTCAAAGAAAAAAAGCTTTATGGTGCAGGCGGAAGGGGAAAGCTTGCCTTTCAAAAAAGAATCATTTGATTTGGTGCTTTGCTCCGAGGTGCTGGAGCACAGTTTTTTGCCGGAAAAAATGCTGGGCGAATGCGCGCGCGTCCTTAAGCCCGGGGGAAGGCTGGTTTTTTCAACCCCGAACAGCTTTGGGGAGCGGCTTTCATGGGGATGGCAGTTTTTGGCGAAAGGAAAAATTGACAGGTGCGGGCATGGCAGGCTGTTCTCCGGGCGCGGGCTGAGAAAACTGGTGGAAAAAGATTTTTTGGTTGAAATGCATTTCACAACCCCTTACTTCAAATTCAATAATTCCGTTTACGGAAAACTGAATTCTTTCCTTGCCTCCCGCGGTTTTGGGAGGACGCAAATACTTGTGGGGGTGAAAAAGTGAAAGCAAGCGTTGTTATCCCTTCATTTAATTCCGCGGAAACGCTGGAGGAATGTTTGAGCGCACTGCGCGCACAGACTGCAAAAAATTTTGATGTTGTTTTGGTGGATGACTCTTCCACTGACGCAACGCAAAAGGCTCTGGAAAAGTTTTCCGGATGGAAAGAGCTCACAGTTGTGCGGAATTCCAAAACTCTTGGAAGCTCCGCTTCACGGAACATCGGGTGGAAAAAATCAAAGGGAAGCGTTGTTTTGTTTACGGATTCGGACTGCGTTCCCGAAAAAAACTGGGTGAAGGAGTCAGTGAAAGGCTTTTTCGGGGACGGCGCAGTGCAGGGCATGGTTTTAAGCCCTGAAAGGGGCGTTTTCACGCATTTCAATGAAATCCTTGGCCCTGGGCCGGGATGCCAGACCTCCAACCTTGCGGTGAAAAAAACAGTTTTGGAGGAATTGGGGGGATTTGATGAAAGGTTTAACCGTTTCAGGGAGGACATTGACTTCAGGCACAGGCTCGGGAAAGCGGGAAAAAAATTCGGCTTCAACCCCGAAGCAAAAGTTTTGCACCCCTCAAGGGAAAGGGGTTTTTGGGGGATAGTGAAATTCCAGAAGCGCTACATGAATGACCCGCTTCTCTTCAAAAAGCACCCGCAGAAATACAGGGAAACCGAGCTGCAGGGCAGGGGCTTTGAGCTGCATCAGGTGAACAGGCACAGGCTGGTTAATTTCTTTTTTGCGGGAACCGCAGTTTCTTTTCTGGTTAACCCTTTTTTTGCGGCATACTTTGCAGGCGCGTATTACCTTGCAGGCGTTTTTGGCGGGGCGCTTTACCTGCGGAAAACAGGGAACGCAAAACCTTCAACAAGGCTTGCGTTAATTTTCCTTAACCAGCTTGTTTTCCTTGCGACATGGTTCTGGGTCTGGCGCGGTTCGCTTAAATTCGGGAAAGTGATTGTTTGACGGAAAAAATCAGGGTGTGCGAGGTTTACCCTCCGCTCTTCAATGAAATGGGCGGAATCGAAACATTTTTGCTGAATTTTCTGGAAAAATTTTCGGGCAAAAACGTGGAACTGACCGTGCTTTGCGGAAAAACAAAAAACAAAATTCCCGCGGGGTTGAAAGTCAGGCAGTTCCCTTACCTTAAGAGATTCACCGCCCTAAACAGGCTCCTTGACAGAATTTCCCCAAGCTGGGTTACGCCTTTCCAGGTTGAAGAATTTTCATTTTGGCTGGGCGCATGGACGCATTTTTTGAGGAACAAATACGATGTCGTCCACTTCCACCAGCCCTCCGACGCCTTTTTCCTGAATCCCCTGAAAAGGCTTTCAGGATTCAGGACAGTTTTGACTGTGCACGGCTTTCCAACCGCAAAAACGGAAAAGGCGATGCGGAAAACTGACAGGATTGTCTGCGTAAGCGAAACCGCAAAAAGGCATTTGGAAAAAAATTTTAATTTGAAGGCGGAGGTTTTGCATGACACGGTTGACACGGCCTTCTTCAGGCCCAAAACAAAAAACCGCGCGCTGGCAGAAAAGCTCGGGCTGAAAAACAAAAGAATAATTCTGACTGCCTCGCGCCTGACCGCATGGAAAGGCATTCAGTACGCGATTGAGGCATTCCCAAAAGTGCTTGAGAAGTTTCCTGACGCTGTTCTCCTCGTCCTTGGAAGCGGGGAATTTGAAAAAGAGCTCAAGAGAAAAGCCCTTGAACCCGGATTGGCGGAAAAAGTTGTTTTCCTCGGGGCTGTTCCAAGGGAAAACCTGCCGGAATACTTTAACCTGGCGGAATTCGCGGTCCAGCCCAGTGTTGCGGAGGAATCCTTTTGCCTCAGCGCCGTGGAAGAAATGGCGTGCGGAAAGGCTGTCCTGGCGACAAAACTGGGCGCATTCAATGAAGTCATTGAAAACGGAAAAACCGGTTTTCTGGTGAAGCCTGAAAACAGTGCGGAGCTCGCGGAACGAATGCTGTTCCTTCTCTCAAATCCGGAAAAGGCAGGGTCGCTTGGAAGGAATGCAGGGAAAAGAGTTGAGGAAAGGTTTTCCTGGAAAAAACTGGAAAAGGATTACCTTAACTTTTTCTTTTTCTGAAAAAGAGAAGCATAAAGTTCAAGGTAAAGCGGAAAAATTTTTCCGGAACTGAATTTTTCGGATGTCTTCTTTCCTTGTGATGAAAGTTTTTTCCTAAGCAAAGAATCTGAATTCACTCTTTCAATTGCTTTTGCAAGCGCCCCTGAATCGCGGGGCTCAACCAGCAGACCGTTCACGCCGCTTTCAATGAATGAGGGAATTCCGCCGACTGTTGTGGACACAACAGGCTTTGAGAAAGCCATTGCCTCAAGCAAAACCAGGCCAAAAGCCTCTGTGGAAGTGGAAGGCAAAACAAAAAGGTCAGCGGAGGCATATGCTTCAAGCAGTTCTTTTCCCTGCCTTTCCCCTGCAACGGCAATTTTTTCCCGCAGGCCTTTGTCCTTCACCTTTTTTTCAAGGAATTCTTTTGTGCAATCTTCAAATCTTGTGTCCTCTCTTCCAACTATCGCAAGCTTTACTGAAGGGTTTTCAATTTCCTTGAATGCGTCCATCAAAACCCCCAAGCCCTTGTTTGCCGCAAACCTTCCGACAAACAGCACAAGAAAATCCTTTTCACTGAAGCCAAGCGAGGAACGGAATTTTTTTCGGTCAACGCCTTCCGGGGAGAAGCGCCGCAGGTCAACAAAGTTTGGAATCAGCCCAAGCTTTTTGAAGCCTTTTTTTGAGAGAAAGTTTTTTTCCCTTTCGGTTAAAACGGTTAACGCGTCGCAGGGAGTGAATCGGTTCAGCAGAAAAACCGCGTTTTCCCGGAAAGAATTAAGCTCAAAGTCAAAGTGCGGGGTAACAACAACCCCTGAGCCGAAAAGTTTTGCAAGAATGGCGAGAAAAGGGGTTTGCAGCCTGAAGCCATGCAAATGCACTGCATCCGCTTTCCTTATTACAGGAATTAACGGCAGAAAATTGAATGAAAACCCTTCTGCACTGGACTGAATTCCGCTTTCATTAAGCTGCCCTGAAAGTGTTTCCGCAACCGATTCAATTCCCCCCCGCACAGAGCAGTCCTTGAAAAGGTGCAATACCTTCACGGAATCAGCTCCCCGTAAAAGTCTTCGGTTTTCTTTCCAACTGTCCTCCAGTTAAGCTCTTCCCGGACAGCTTTTGCGGCGTTTGCCTCAAGCCTTTTCCTTAAGGCAGGCTTTGAGAGAACCTTCACCAAAAGCTTTCCCAGTAAGGAGCTGTCGCCCGCAGGGAAAAGCAACCCGGTTTCTCCGTCCTTCACCAAATCAGGGAATCCGCCTGTTCTGGAGGCAATCAGGGCTGTGCCGGCAACCATTGCCTCTGTCGCAATCGAGGAGCAGGGCTCTGGCCAGAGGGAAGGCAGGACAGCCGCATCCGCCGCCGGAAGGAATTCTTCCATTACTTTTTTGTGCGGAATTTTTTCAAAAAAGAAAACCTTTTTTCTTAAGCCAAGGCCCTGAACTTCTTTGCGGAAAGCTTTCTCAAATTCTTTCCCGGAGTTTGCGTACAAAAGCCATAATTCCGTGTTTGAAATTTTTTTGCTTGCCTCTGCAAATGCTTTAAGCAAAATGTGCGGCCCTTTTTCCTCAAACATTCCGCCAACAAACAAGGCAATTTTTTTGTTTGACGCCGTTTTGAGTTTTTTTCTTGCCGCGGTTCTGGAATTTTTCACTTTCGTGTAGCCGGAAACATTCGGGAGAACAACCTGCCTTGCTTTTGACCCCGTTTTAAGCGACTTTTTCACGTCCCTGCTCACGGAAATAATGCCGTCCGCAAACTTCAGGGAATTCTCAAGCGCAAATTGTTTTGCCTTCACTTCTGTCCGGCTTTTTCCCAGGCATTTTGCGCATTTTTCCGGCGCGTAAGTATTGCAGATTTTTCCGTTGAAGTATCTCCTTCCCTTAATGCAGTTCACCCAGTTTCCGTGGATTGTCACCGCAAGCTTTGCCCCAAACAAAACCTTTGCTGGAATGGACGCAAGCAGGGTGAAAGGGCAGTGGGAATGGATTAAATCGAATTTTTCTTTTCTTTGCATTGAAAGGATTTCCATTGCCATTTTTGGAACCATTTTTCTTCCTTTTGTTGCGAGCTCCGGGTAATTTTTTATTCCCACTTCAAGCCTTGAAACGTTTTCCTCTTTTTTTGGTTTTTTTGCTTCAATTTTGGTGGTTAAAACCCTTGCTTTGTGGCCGTCTTTGCGGAGCTGTTCAGACAAAAACTTCACGTGCTGCTCTATTCCGCCGATTGAAGGCGGGTACACGGGCGAAACCATCAATATCTTCATTCCCTTTCACCTGCCGCTGTTTTTCCATGTAAAACCCGGGTTTTTTCATTTTCCATCCGCTTCACCCGCGTAAACCTTTTCGTGCTCTGAAATGAATTTCCGCATTCCAAACCTTTGCACGCTTGCAAGCGCGTTATGGGCAAGCTCTTTCCTGTCCAAAGGGTTTTGCCACATGAAACGGATTTTTTCCTGCAGGTCTTCCGCGTTCCCGGGCTCAAACAGCAGGCCGTTGTGGCCGTTTTCCACTATTTCAGGAATCCCCCCGGTATTTGACGCAACCACCGGCTTTCCGCACGCCATTGCCTCAATGTTCACCATCCCGAATATTTCATAATTTGACGGCACAACCGCAAACGCGCACTGCCGGAATTGCTCAGCCAGTTCTTCCGGGGAAAGCCATCCAGACAATTCAACTTCTGCACGGAAATTCCTGTTTTCGGATTTTTTCTTTACCAGGTTTTTCATTTCCCCTTCCCCTGCGAACTTCACCTTCAAATCAAGGCCTTTCAGTGCCTTAAGCAGGGTTGGAATTCCTTTCCTTTGGCTCAGCCTTCCGGAAAACAGGATAAAGTCTTCAGTGCTTTGCTTTGATGGTTTGAAAACTTCTGTGTCAACGCTGTAGTAAATCGTGGAAGGCGCTTTTTTCAGGAGATAGGTTTTTTTTGCCTCCTCTGTGAGAAACCTGCTTGTCGTTATCACCTTTCCTGCCCTGTGAAGGGAAAAAAGTTCCAGAAAATATGAGTTAATTATGCGGGAAAGGCTACGGATTGTTAAAGAGCCCTCAAAAAAAACCGCCTTCAATTCGCCGAAGGAAGTGCCGTGCGCCGTGACAACAAAGTCTTTCCCCGGCATAAATGCCGCAAGTGAAGGCGAACAGCAGTGCATTACATCAAAGCCTTCCGCGGAAACCTTTTTCGGAATGTTTTTCACAAAACGGTAAAATCCCCGCGAAGTTCCGGGATTCAGGCCAAAGGAAAGCCTTTCAACCCCGAATCCTTTTGCATTGGTTTCCCCTGAACCAAAGTCCATCGCAAAAACCTTCACATCATGGTTTTTGCTTAAGCCTTTTGCAAGGTTCACCGCATATGTTGTGCCTCCCCCGCCGTGCTCCGGGGGAAAGCGGTCTGCAATCAATGCAATCCTCATTTTTCTGCCCCCGCACCTGAAAGCCGGGAAAAAGTTTCCGGCCTCATTTTTCCGTCCCCTTTTTCAGCTGCCCCAAAAAAACGGCTGGCTTCATTTTTTCCCCCTTTTTCCGGCAAACCCGCCTGCCCCGGCTTTTTCCGCTTCCACAATCAGGTTCAATGAAAGCGAGGGAAAAAAGTCTGCGAACGCCTCCGCCAGCTTCTTCAAAATTTTTGGCTCAAATTTGTCGGTTAAGCGGAGCAAATCTGCTTTCTTTGTTTTAATGGTAAAACCGTTTTCCCTCAGCTGAGAGCAAAGCAGCTGCAATGTGTAAGCGCGGATGTGGCCTCCGCCTTTATCGTAATCCAGGTTGAACGGCTTTTTTCCCGCCAGCATCCTGAACCTGTTTCCGATTGCCGCGGTATTCGGGGTGGAAACAATTAGTTTTCCGCCTTCCTTTAGCACGCGCCGGCACTCGGAAACAAATTTTCCGGTGTCAAACAGGTGCTCAATTATTTCCCCTGCAACCACCACATCAAAGAATTCATTTCGGAAGGGAATGCCTTTCTCCAGGTCGGCTTTAACGCACTTTATTCCTTTTTTTTCGGCTTTCCTTAACTCCGGGCTTGCGTCAACTCCGTAAACCCCGAATCCCTTTGGAATGAACAGTTCCGCAAAGCTTCCGTCCAAACAGCCGGCATCCAGCAGCCTTCCCCCTCCAGCTGATTCAGCCAATTCAAACATTTTTTTGAGCCTCTCGTTTCCCTGTTTGTTTGGGTCAACTTCCCGGTATCTCGCGGACTGAAATTCAAGCCGTGAACTCATTTTTTCACCAGTTCCCCAAAAAATTCAGTGTAACGTGACGCGATTTTTTCCCATGTAAGGCTTCCAAAAACCTTTTTTTTCGCGTTTTTCTCTATCTCTTTTCTTTTTGCGCCCCCCTCAATCAACCCGGAAACCGTTTCAGCCCATTTCCCTGAGTCAACTCCCTTTAAGGCGATTCCCGCGTTCCCTTCAACCAAGTCCCGGTTTCCCGGGACATCGGAGACAACGCAGGCTTTTTCCATCACCATTGCCTCAAGCAGGGAAACGGGCGAGGACTCAAACAGCGAAGGCAAAAGGTAAACGTCCGAAGCCTTCAAAAGGTTGAGCCTTTCTTTTCCCTCAAGCCACCCCAAAACCCTGACGTTTTTTTGCAGCCCTTTTTTTTCAATTCTTTTCTCCAGCCTTTCCCCGAGGTTTCCCGCGCCGGCGAAAAGAAAAACGCTGTCCTGTTTTTGCACAAGCTTTTCCGCAACCTCCAGCGCAAAGAAGGGGTTTTTCTGCAGCTCAATCCTTGACATGAAAAGAGCAATCGGCTTTCCGTAAAAATCCCTTAACTCTTTTACCGCACGGGGGCTGAAGGAAATCTTTTCAGGGCTTATTCCGTTGGGAATGAACGCGGTTTTTGCCTTGAGTTTTTTTCCGCGCTTATTGAATTCTTGCTTGTTGTGAAACACCACCCCGTCGGCCTTGCGCAAAGACTTTCTTTGCGCGCGCAGGTCCAGCATTACCCCGAACTTTGTCTGCATGGGAAAAGGCAAACCCAAAGGCGAGCGCTTAAAGCCCGCAGCAAGCGGGGTGTGCTTCATTCTCCGGTAAAAGTCGTCCTGCACCATCACAGCCTTCGGCGCCTTCACTGAATCCAGATGGTAAATGCCTTCAGGCAAAGACGAGAAAATTAAGTCAAAATTCTTTCCTTTAAGTGATTCCGCGACAGCCCGGCTGTACCTGAACCTGTTGAATGCGCCTGTGGGATAGTCCGCTGTTTTCCTTGTTTCAACCTTTTCACAGCCCATTTTCCCGAAGCTTCCGGTTTCATTGAAAACCGTTAGGCTGTGCCCGTCCTTTTCCAGCTGTTCAGCCAGTTCAAAGTAGCACGGGCTGACAACCTGCTCCTTTGATTCGCGTATAAGGTAAGCAATGTTCATTTCCCTTCACCTTTTTCCGCCGTAATGCGGGCCTTTTTAGTAAAGCCTTTTTCCAAAAAGCTTTTTTCCAGCACCAGCTCGTATCCCGCGGAAATGAATTTGTGCAAAAAGTCTTTTGGCTTTGACTCCTTAACCCTGAAATGCGGCCTGAAGAAACCGCCAAAACCCACTTCCCAGGGCCAGGGCACGGAGCAATGCGTCCTGTCAGGATTGAACTGAACCCTGAATTCGCCTATCCTGAGGTTAAAAAGTTTCCTGTTAAGTGACTCAATCCTTTCCCTTTCCCAGTTCAAAAAACGGGGAAACTGGAACAGTTTCGTGGGAAGATCCACGAACAGCAGGCCGCCGTCCTTCAAACACCGCGCGGCCTGTTCCAGGCTTTTTTTCGGCTCCCGAAAATGCTCCAATGAATGCTCCATTAAAATCACGTCAAAAAATTTTTCCTTAAACGGCCATTTTTTTGCCGCATCCAATGCAAACACATTCCTCAAACCCTTTTTTCCTGCCTCTTTCACGGCATGCGTGCTCACATCAATTCCGTAAACCTCAAACTCTTTTTCCATTGCCTTCAGGTAATGGCCGTACGCGCAGCCCACATCCAGAAATTTTCCGCCTTTCCTGTGCTTCAGAATTTTTTCCCTGACCTCCTTCAGCCTCCTGTTTCCCCCATTGCCCGGAAAAAAGTTTTCCGCATAGGAAACACGCTTTCCGTTCCTTAAGCCATAGTTCCTGAAGTACTCTTCCTCAAACCCTTTTTTCATCCGCCAGCACCTTTCAAAACCTTTCCGGATTTTTTTTTTCCTCCGCAAGCGCCCTCAAAAAGGATTCAATTTTTTCCGCGTTTTTTTTCAGGTCCAGTTCCTTTACGGCTTTTTTTCTTGCAATTCTTCCAAGTTTTTCCAGTTTGCCTTCACTTAACTGCATTCCTTTCCTTAACTCAATTCCCGCTTCGCCTGCCTGCTGTTTCGGGCCGGCCATGTCAGGAACAATCACCGGCCTTCCGCTTGCAAGGCACTCTGAAATCTTCATCATGTAGGACGCGTCACCCAAGGGATAGCCAAACCTTTTCAGGTAAGCGCCTGCGTCGCATGCGTTAATTAATTCAATGTACTGCCTTAACGGAAGAAAGCCGAAAAACTTTGTTCTCTCCAGAAAACCTTTCCTTGCAAGAAATTTTCTTGTTCGGTTATCCGCATTTCCTGTGACAGCGACATTAAACTCATCCGGCAGGCATTCAAACAATTCCAGCAGTTCCCTTTTCCCTGAATAAGGGGAAGAATACAAAACAGTCGCCTCATTTAGCCCGAATTTTTTCCTCAGCTTTTCCCTGTTTTGCGCCGGGAAAAAAAGCGAGGTGTCAACAGGCGAAGGCCAGGTTGTTGCCTCCCCTCCAATGCCCTCGTTCCTTAAAATTTTTATTTGCGCGTCGCTTAACGCGATTATTCCGCCGGCCTTTTTCAGCAGCTCCAAATGCGCTTCCCTTGTGTTTCCCATGAAAAAGGAGGGAAAAGAATTTTTTTCGGTTATTCCGTCCAGAAGGGATATATAGGGAATTCCGTTGTAACTGGCCTTTTCAAGCACTTTTTCTTCAAAGGGTTCCCTGCTCTTTTTCCACAGGGCCGGCAGCTTGTCCCAGAGGCTGCCGGAAGGAAAGTGCAGGAAAAGCTTGGAAACCAGGCAGTCAAACCTTTTCTTCCTTAATGCGGATTCAACTGCCTCAAGCGCAAGCCTGTCCGCATAACGCCTGCTGCGGGCATTTGAATATATGCTGAATTTCCAGGGGGAAACTACTTCCACTCCCTGCGCTTTCCCGTGCGCAACCGCGCTCACCTCGTTTCCAAGTTGTGCGAGGGCTTCAACAAGCCTTTTTCCGTTTACTGAGTCCCCCTGCAGGCGGTCAAAATTTATTCTTTCCATTGCAAACAGGCAGTTCATTTTTTGGGCTCCGCAAGGCTTTTTTCACTTAATCCAAAGCCTTTTTCCTTTTCATCTTTTCCTTCTTCCTTTATCCGTGCGCCGGCTCCCGGCTCTTCAAGTTCCTTTTCAATTAATGCAAAGCTTTTGCCCAATTCAAACTTTTCCTCAACCCTTTGCCTTCCGTTTAACGCGAATTCTTTTCTTTTCCTTTCGTTTTCCGCTAATTCCGTGGCTTTTTCCGCCAAAGCCTTCACGTTTCCTTTCTGCAAAAGCCAGCCGGTTTCGCCGTGCGAGACAACCTCGTTCACTCCCAGAACATTCAACGCAATTGGCGGAGTGAAGGAAGCCATTGCCTCCGCCAAAACCAGGCCAAACGCTTCCTCGGTTGAAGGAAAAATGAAGAGCGAGGATTCCCTGAACTCTTTCAGCAGCTCTTCCCTTTCCAGCCGGCCCAGGAATTCCACGTTTTTTCCTGAACGCAAAAAGAGTTTTCCTTCCCCCGCGCCCGCAATCCTCAGAGTCCAATCAGGCAGCTTTTTCTCAAGCAGGTCCGCGAACACGCTTAATTCGCTTAAGCCCTTTTCTTTTTGCATCCTGCCCACGAAAAGCATTTGGTTCTTTTTTTCCGGAAACTGTTTTGGGTGCTCTTCAAGGTTCACGAAATTCGGGATCACCCTGACTTTTTCTTCCATGACGCCAGCACCTTCAATAATCTTTTTCTTTATTCCCTGTGAAGGGCAAAAAACCAAATCCGCTTTTTTCACGGACTGAATGGAAAGCCTGCTGTTCAGGAAATCCCTTTCCCTTATCCAGGGGAGGTGGTTGAATTCATGGTAAACAAGCGGAATTTTTTTGATTTTTGCGAGGGCATAAGCCGCGGGCAAAAGCGAGCATCCGGTCAGGTAAATTAAGTCAAATTTTTTCCTTAACGAGTTCAGGAAAACAAAAGCATTGAAGTTCACTCCGGAAGTTTTTTGCGAGGGATAGCGTTTTATTTCAAGGTTTTCTGTTTCATGCCTTGGGCCTTTAACAGAATAGTAAACAACCTTGTTTCCCTTTTCGTGTTTGCGGAGAACTTTTTGCCCGTCCCCTTCCACTTTAACAGAATAGTAAACAACCTTGTTTCCCTTTTCCGCGAATTTTTTCGCGAGCTCGAATGAAAGCCATTCAAGTGCCCCGCCTTTTTGCGCGGGCACTCCGGTGAATTGGGTGCCTATCATGCAGATTCTTTTTCCGGGAGCCATGTATTAATGAAAATGCTTAACCTAATTTAAAAGGATTTTCACGGGTATTTTGGAATGGAATGGACTTTTTGCAGGCAGTTGTTTTGGGGGTTTTGCAGGGCGTGTTTGAATGGCTTCCCGTCAGCAGCCAGGGGCAGACAATCGGAATCGCTGTAGGGTTTTTTGGAATCAGTTCAGCTGAAGCATTAAAGCACGCGGTTTTCCTGCATGCGGGAACTCTGCTTGCGGCAGCAATTTATTTCAGGAAAGAAATCATCCAAATAATCAGCGGGCAGCTCTCAGAAACCCGGAACTTTATTTTCGTCGCGGTCCCTGCCACAGCCGTTACGGCCCTTCCAAGCTACCTGCTTTTGAAAAGCTTTTTGTTCAGCTCTTTTGCCCTCCTTGTTTTAATTGGCTTGCTTCTTCTTTTCACAGGCTTCATTCAAAGAATTAAGCCCAAAGGAATCAATGGGGAGTTAAACAGGAAGAATTCAGTTCTCCTCGGCCTTGCGCAGGGCTTTTCAGTCCTTCCCGGGGTCAGCAGGAGCGGAATCACTTCCTCCGCTCTCCTGTTAAGGGGCTTTTCTCCTGAAAAGGCGTTTCGCTTGAGTTTTTTGTTAAGCATTCCCTCGGTTTTTCTCGCCGAAATTTCTTTCGGCTTTTTGGAGGGCTTTTCTTTTGAATTCAATTCGCTTGTTGCGCTGGCATTTGCGTTTGCGTTTGGGCTGCTTTCCATTGACTTGCTTTTGAAGGCCGCAAAGAGAATCAGTTTCTCAAAGTTCTGTTACGCGTTTGGCTTAATTTATTTGGGGATTGCGGTTGCAAGTGTTCTCTGAAATCAGACAAGCATTTTTTTCGATGTCTTTCCCGCCTTCAACCCTGTGCCCTCCTCCAGTTGCGAAGGAACCTAGTGAAAAAAAGTTTAAGAAAACTAAAAGAAAAACCAAACCCGCAAAGGTTTTATTTTCCCGTTTCATTCACCCCACCAGAAAGCTCCACCACGGCTTTTCAATTCTTTTCACTCCCCCTGTCTGCGCGTTCACTTCCGCCTTGATTTCCATTTGAAGCGGAAACACCCAAAGGAAAACCGCATTCTTTACCGCGCTTATCTCGTAAACCGGTTTTTCTTCCAGGACTTTTAATCTAATGTTTTTTTCTTCCACCGCCCCAAAGACTTTTTCAACTGCATTCATTGCAGTGTTTGGAAGGAGGCCGACTGGCTTATTTTTTACTTTAAAGCCTTCTTCATCTATCAGGATTTCATCGCTCACTTCAGCCCTTTTTCCTTTGCTGTCCTCAAGTTCAATGGATTCAGCGCTTTTTTTTGAAATCTTTATTTTCTCCTTTCCCCCTCCCAAAGGCAACTCGACTTCAATCGGCTTAACTGCAGCCGGAGCGGCTTCCTCACCGCCTTCTTTTTCCCCCGCAGCAGGGTTCACTGCAATGCTTGTAACCGCCGCGCACTCCATTCCCCCGCCGCTTGCCTCAGTGCACATTTTAAAGGAAAAATTTTCCCTCCTTTGGGGGGCCCCGTTTTCGGGAACAGGCTGTTCTTCGCCTGAAGCAATCGCAGCAAAGGCTTCCGCAAACTTGCCGACCGGCGCGTTTCCCGCAATCCTGTAATCGTTTACGAAAAAAGTCGGAGTCCCTGCAATGAGCTGCAACTCAAAGACTTTATCGCGGCCGGCTTTCAGCGCCTCCAAATGGTTTCCTGAATCCAGGCATAAAGCAAACCGCGTTGAATCCAACCCAAGTTCTTCCGCAAAACTTTTCGCCAATGCGGAGCCAATTGCCTGCCCTGAAGCAAAAAGCTTTTCCTGCATTTCAGGGAATTTTTCCTGTTGTTTCGCGCACTCCGCAGCCTGTGCCGCAAGGTAATCGCTTTCCGTTTCCTTTAAAGGGAAGAACACAAACATGTACTCGAATAAGTCGCCGTATTCCTGCATTAATTCATTGAAAGTGGTTGAATGAAATTTTTTGCAGAAAACGTCCCCGTAACTGCAGTACTCTGTAACGGTTATGTGTTTTGCGCTTGCAATAACTTTTTTCCTTACCTCTTCAACAGGCAAAGGCTTGCCCCCGCCTCCTGCAGCCACGCCGCTTCCGCCCCAGCCAACTCCGCTAATGGCGGGCTTTCCAGCCGGAAGCAATACGCTCACCTTCCCGCCCCACGCTTTACTTACAGAAGCCACGAACCCCCCGCCTGAAGCTTTCCCCTGCTGCTCTGAACCTTCCGTTCCGCTTTCAACGGAAGTGAATCCAGTTGAATTTTCCCCTCCGGACACCTTAACTTCCCCGACAGCCGCAGTTGAAGTGATTTTTCTTTCAACAATGAAATCAAATTCGTAAAGGTTTTCCTCCACTGTCTTTGTGCGGGCTTCATCGCAGTTGTTTTTAACCAGCTTGTGCAATACCCGGAAAGAGTAGCCCTGCCCTTTGAGTGCGCCGACGTTAAACCGCAGTGTTTCAGTGTAAGGCGCCCTGTACTCCGCTGTTGTTGCACAGTGTTTTCCTGTGCCAATTGACTCAATTTCCGCCTGAATCATGTTTCCGTTTACAGCCGCTTCACTTGTTTTCTTCAGGCCCCTGGAAAAAAGCCGTGAACTGATTTCAAAAACAACGGTCACCTCTTTTCCTTCAACCGGGCTGGCTGGCTCAAGGCGAAAGCTGTAAAGTGGTTCCTTTTCAACCGCTCCGCCTCCTCCTTCCCCAATTACTTCAATTGATTCAGCGGCAGCCGAATTCAGAAAAAGAACAAGTGCAGCGCCAAAAAAAAACAGTTTTGCCCCTTTCACCAAAACCAGCTCCCCTTAAAATCCCATGGCAGTAAACAGCTTTTACTGCGCGCACGCCCCCATATTATTGCCCCTGAAACCTATTAATATGCGTTGGTTTAATTGGATTCCTGACATCTATTAATATGCGTTGGTTTAATTGGATTCCTGACATCTATTAATATGCGTTGGT
>CAYTYC010000016.1:25983-28320 GCA_964442255.1 uncultured archaeon
TTAATTGGATTCCCAACATGGAAAGCATTTAAGTGTTTCTGTTCGCTGAAAAGCGAAACTCACACGATGCCGGTCTTTATTGGCAACACCGGTTTTTGCCAATGCCCCGGAAAAGGCTTCCTGAACAGTGAACAGTTTCCCGAACAGGAAACAAGCCAATCAGGAATACCACGCATATTCTGAATTTTTCGGCTAATGCTGAAAGCGCGCAGCCGCCCCCAAAAGCCCCAAAATTATCTCCGGATACAACCCGAAAAATTTGCACATTATTACTGGTTGGGCCCCGAAAAATTTTGTCCCTTTCAACGGCCAAAGACTCTGAAAATATGTCCGTTGTGATAACCATGCGCAAAAACAGGAAAAGACAAGCAAGACATTCAAGAACTGTTAAAACTGGAAATCAACGAAAAAAAATTGAATGAATTGCTTGAAAAAACAGGATTCAAAAAAACTCTTCAGCGAAACAATAAAAGAACCTGAAAACAATTAAACTGCCTTCACCTTAATTAAAGGCTTTGGCTTCACAGGCTTTTCCCCGGGCTCAAACACGACACTCAAATTGTCTATAACCAGTTTTCCCGCGCTTTCAGAGTAAGCCTGAACCGGAATTTCACAGGTTTGCCCAACATAACCGCATTCCGGGCAATCGCAGTGATAAGACAAGTCATCACGTGGAGAACAACAGGCCTATTGGGATAGGCTCTTAAGAAATACTTAAACTTACTTTAAGATTACTTTAAATACCGTTTTATTTAAATTTAAAGTAAGTTGGTTGCATGGATATTGAAAACCTGAAACGAATAATTGCCGAAGGTGAAAACGCAGAGATTGAGTTAAAACAGTCTTTTCACGGCATCCAAGAGATTGCAAAGATAATCTCTGCTTTCGCCAACACGCAAGGCGGCCTAGTGGTTTTGGGAGTCAGCGACAAAGGCACAATAGAAGGAATAAAAGAGAACCCTGACTTAATACAACAAAAAATCGCAAACTCCAACGCAACAATCCACCCTTCACCAACAATAAATGTGGACATCCATGCAATTGACAAGAAAAAAGTCGTCGTAATTGCAGTCCACAAAGCAGATTCCACGGTTTTCCACTCAGTAGAAGGAGTTATTCATGTACGGATAGGCAGCACCATCCAAAAGCTTGAAGGCCAAAGCATTTTAGAGTTTTTAAGAAACCGCCAAATTCTGCTATTTGAAGAATCAATAGAACCCACGGCAAAAACAAAGGACATTGATGCCGCAAAAGTAACAGAATACCTCAAAAAAAGAAGCCAGCAAGACTACTTAAACAACCACTCGTTAAAAGATTTTCTTGCAAGCAAAAAACTGGCTTCATTCCAGCCAGACTTAAAAATCAAGAGCGCAGCAATATTATTCTTTGCCAAAGACCCACAACAATTCTACCCCCACACCCAAATAAAACTCGTTCGCTTTGACGGCAACCAACCAATAAAAGTACTCGCATATGAAGACGCAAAAGGCAATTTGCCACAAATAATAGAACACACGATGAACTTTGCAGGAAGATTCACTCCAAAAGAATTCGTAATAACTGGCACAAAAAGAACAGAAATACCTGCACTACCCGAAGAAGCCGTCAGGGAAGCCATAATAAACGCAGTTGCACACAGAGACTACTTCAACAAAAACGAAACACAACTAAGCATTTTCGACGACCGCCTGGAAATAACCAACCCAGGAGGCCTGCCAGAAGGAATGACCAAAGAACTTTTAGGGATGCTTTCAATACAAAGAAACCCAGTCATTTACCAACTCCTGAAAGACCACGGCTACATGGAAGGAATTGGCTCAGGAATCTCAAAAATCATCAGAACAATGAAAGAAAAAAACCTCAAAGAACCAACATTCCTGATTTCAAAAGAATTTTTCAGAATAATTTTTGAAATGGCAACAAAAAAAACAATTGAAAAACCCGCACTCAACAAAAGACAAGCTAAAGCACTGAAACACATTAAATCACGCAAAAAAATAAGTTCCAAAGAATACGCCAAAATAAACAAAATATCAATTCCAACAGCAATCAAAGACCTCCATGAACTAGAAAAGAAAAAAATGCTTAAAAAAATTGGAAAATACCGCGGAGCATACTACACAACAAACGAAACAACAAAACAACCCAGTTAACTAAAAAAATGGCGGCAAAAAAAAAGGCTATCCCGCAAAAACCCTTTTTCAACCCAAAACAGGCTTCATTAAAGGCTTTGGCTTCACAGGCTTTTCCCCGGGCTCAAACACGACACTCAAATTGTCTATAACCAGTTTTCCCGCGCTTTCAGAGTAAGCCTGAACCGGAATTTCACAGGTTTGC
>CAYTYC010000017.1:0-3268 GCA_964442255.1 uncultured archaeon
TTCTCCGCCGAAGGCGGCCCTTTTTAATCAAACTTTTTGGAAAAAAGTTTGTTTTGATAAAACTTTTGGAAAAAAGTTTTTTGGCGAAGCAATCCGCAAACCGCTGCCTGAAGGCAGCGGATTTCTTTGGGTTGTTAAAATCAATTTTTTTGGCGCCTTACGCAAGAATTATCCCGATGCATCTGACAATAATTTTTGGGGGAATTTTCCTTGCGTCAGGAGTGGGCGGAACCGTTGTGCTCGTGTTCTTCCTCCTGCTTAACTGCCGCCGACGCGGGAATGCATGCGCTGAAGCACGCCAACAAAAAGAATTAAATAGAGTTATAGCCATGGACATAAATAATTGAACTTTTGTACATTAGGAAATGCTTTAGTTTGCCAAAATGCAGGCAAAAAACAAGGTTCCAAAAACCAAAAAGTTTCCAAAACTTATGTCCGATACTATTAAACCAAATATTCTGTGTTTTACATGGAATTCAGATGGCTATCGGAAGTAAAAAGAGGCTCTCAGGGCTTCCAAAATCTGGTCAAGGATTTGGCGGAAGCGGGAAAGGGCCGCGAAGGAAACTGGAATGAAGAAAAAATAATCGATTACCTTGAAAGGCATTCCTATGATTGCCTGCTTGCGCTCGACGGAAAAAAGTTTGCAGGCTTTTGGGCGGTGAACAAGGACAAAGAATCAGGAATAATGAAAGGGTTTATGGTTTATGTTTCCCCAGAACACCAGGGAAAAGGGTTATCCAGGGCTCTGACCGTGGAGCTTGCAAAAAGGGCGCATTCAGAAGGCTTCAGCCACGGGCAGCTTGGCTTGGGCAAAGGAAAAATTTCAAGGGTTCTTGCAAGTACACAGAGAAAAAGAAAAGAACTTGGGGCAAGCGGATTCAGTTTCAACCATAAAACAGGGAAAGTGGTCTTTCCTAAGAGAAAAATAAGGGGTTAAGAAGTGTATTGGTACAGAGATCCCACAGAAAGCTTTATAAATCCGCATATTAATATATATTATAGAAATTCTCATTTCCAGAAGCCCTGAACCGGGTTTCGAAAATAAGCAGTTAATGCTTAATTGCCTCCATCCATTTTTATGGGTGCAAAGAAGCAGGCCTCTGGCGTGCCTCCCGCACCCAGAAAGGGATTCAAGCTTTTTTGAATCTAAGTGGTTTGATTCATTTCCATTTCCTTTTCAGGTTTTGGGAAAAGTTTGCAGGCTAAGCCAGGTTTTGCAGAATCTTTTTTTTCAAAAAGTTTGTCGGCGAAGCCGAATTGGCAAAGCCGGTTTTGATGAAACTTTTTTGAAAAGTTTCTTTTGGCGGAGCCTTTTTTTGATGAAACTTTTTTGAAAAGTTTCTTTTGCTCAAGCTTTTCTTAAAAGCTTGTCCGGCGAAGCCGGGTTTTTTGATCAAACTTTTTTTCCAAAAAAGTTTGGCTGAAAGGAAATCTGGAGTTGAATTTCCCATCCAATTTCATTAAGTATTCCAAACTGATTCCAGCTGATCCTGCTGGAGGATACTGCTATTGAAGTTCGATTTAGACATGCAAGTCCCAAAGGCAAAGCCATGATTGCTTTTGGCGAACGGCTCAGTAACACGTAGGTAACCTACCCTTGAGCGGAGCCAAACCCGGGAAACTGGGCATAATGCTCCATAGGCGAAGGCAACTGGAAGGTGCCTTCACTGAAACGCAAGCACTTCATGCTGTGCAAGCGCTCAAGGATGGGCTTGCGGCGGATTAGGTTGTTGGCGGGGTAACTGCCCACCAAGCCGAAGATCCGTACGGGCTTTGAAAGAAGTGGCCCGGAGAAGGGAACTGAGATAAGGTCCCTAGCCCCACGGGGTGCAGCAGTCGCGAAACCTTTACAATGCGCGCAAGCGTGATAAGGGAACTTCAAGTGCCGGCAATGCCGGCTTTTACGGAGTTTAAATCGCTCCGTGAATAAGTGGGGGGCAAGATACGTGCCAGCCGCCGCGGTAACACGTACTCCACTAGTGGTGTCCACTAATATTGGGCCTAAAAAGTTCGTAGCCGGTTCAATAAGTCTTTGGTGAAAGCAGTGGGCTTAACCCATTGAAGCGCCTAAGATACTGTTGGACTCGGGACCGGGAGAGGTCAAGGGAATTTTCGGGGTAGCGGTGAAATGTTGTAATCCTGAAAAGACCACCCGTAGCGAAGGCGCTTGACCAGAACGGCTCTGACGGTGAGGAACGAAAGCTGGGGGAGCGACCCGGATTAGATATGGAATTGAGGAAAGAGACACCAAAAGAATTAAATAGAAAGAATGAAGCGAGCTGACCGAGGTGAAATAAGCATAAGGGAAATCGCAGCCAGTGCGATGTTAAGGAAAATAATTGGTGCCAAGGAAAAAGGCAAAATTTAATTTTTTTCTCTTTTGGCTGTTCTCTTTCTTCTTTCCACTAAAAACCCGGTTAGTCCCAGCCGTAAACGATGTGGACCAGGTGTCGTAATACCTTTAGGGTACAGCGGTGCCGAAGGGAAGCTGTTAAGTCCACTGCCTGGGGAGTACACCCGCAAGGGTGAAACTTAATGGAATTGGCGGGGGCGCACTACAAGGGGTGGATGCTGCGGTTTAATTGGATTCAACGCCCGATAACTTACCAGGGGCGACAGCAGAATGATGGACACTCTGAAGGGGTTTCCTGACGCGCTGAGAGGTGTTGTATGGTCATCGTCAGCTCGTACTATGAAGCGTCCTGTCAACTCAGGCAACGGGCGAGACCCATGCCCTTAGTTGCTATTTCCAAAAATTTTTTGGGGAGCACTCTAAGGGGACTGCCGAGGCAACTTGGAGGAAGGAGTGGGCAACGGTAGATCTGTATGGCCCGAATCTCCTGGGCAACACGCGGCATACAATGGCTGAGACAATGGGTTCCGAACCCGAAAGGGCTAGGTAATCTCCTAAACTCAGCCTCAGTTCGGATTGAGGCCTGTAACTCGGCCCCATGAAACTGGAATCCCCAGTAATCGCGAGTCACGATCTCGCGGTGAATCAGTCCCTGCGCCTTGCACACACCGCCCATCAAGCCAGTTGAGTAGAGTTTGGATGAGTTTCATTTACAAGAATGCAACGATTCTGAGTTCTGCAAGACGGGCTAAGTTGTAACAAGGTGTCCGTAGGGGAACCTGCGGACGGATCACCTCCTTCAAAAAAACCTTTTTAGAAAAAAGGTTTACCAAAAAAGTGTGGCTTACGCCACGCCCTTTTTGGAAAAACAGGGAATTCAACTCCAGGCCTTTAATCAGCCAAGAAAGCTTT
>CAYTYC010000017.1:3368-23109 GCA_964442255.1 uncultured archaeon
TTGGAAAAAAGCTTTAGCAAAAAGGAGGCTTACGCCAAGAAAGCTTTTTGGAAAAAAGCTTTAGCAAAAAGGAGGCTTACGCCAAGAAAGCTTTTTGGAAAACCTTGTAAATGCTTTGCGTCGTTAAAAAACCTTTCGGTTTTTTGACGCGTCGGAAACCTGCAGGTTTCCAACGTTACGAGGCCCCGCAAACCTTAAGGTTTGCAAGGAAGCTTTAGCAAAAAGGGCCGCCTCCGGCGGAAAAACTTTTAGGGAAAGAATCAAGCCGCTAAGTTAAGGTAAAAAATCTAACGGGCAATTAATTCCCGTGGTAGCGAGCCCTTTAGGGCGGTCCGCTTTCTGCCGAACGAAAGTGAGGCAGGCTTACCCCCGGAATGGAGTGAAGGGGGTAGGGCACTGGTGCGAGCTGACAACGGCAGCTCGGGCCCATAGCTCAGCTGGTAGAGCGTCCGGTTTGCAACCGGGAGGCCACGGGTTCGAATCCCGTTGGGTCCAATTCTATTTTTGCCTTAATTTCTTACCTTTATTTCCCTCCATATGTTGAGGGTTTTTTTTGCGAACCCTTTAGGGTGAGCATTTCTACCTCCGAAGGAGGTAGTGATTCGTTACTGCCGCACGAAAGCGGCAAAGCACGTCGCAAGTTTTTTTGCGGGGGAAGCACAATTGAATTGCGGAAGAAGACATTCCTGCGAGCACGCAAGTGCGAGCAGATCTACTACCGAACGCAAGTGAGGTGGTACTGTGTCAACCGAAAGGGGTTTCCGAGCGTTAGCGAGGAAGATCTACCTCCGAAGCGTAAGCGAAGGAGGTAGGACACGGGTGTCAACTGACCGTGACAGTTGTGGTGCAGAGGCAAGTCTATCATGTAAAGAGTTCCGTAAGCCAGCTAGTGGATAACTAGGCTTAAGCGTCGAAGAAGGGCGTGGCAAGCTGCGAAAAGCTTTGGCGAGGCGCATGCAGCCGTTGAGCCAAGGATTCCTTAATTGTTCCGAAAGGAATGGCGACGCAGGGAATTGAAGTATCTTAGTACCTGCAGGAAAAGAAAGCAATTGCGATGCCGTTATTACCGTCGAGGGAACACGGCACAGGGCAAACTGAATCCCCTTCAGCAATGAAGGGGAGATGTGGTGCGGCCCGGTTAATGTCCTGAAAGCTAAACCGAAGTCTCTTGGAACAGAGCGCCGCAGGGGGTGAAAGCCCCGTAGGTGAAAGCCGGAGGGATAATTTCCGGAGTCCATGAGTACCATGCATTGGGTATTGCGTGGGAATATGGGAGTATTAGGTCCCAACCCTAAATACGTCTTAAGTCCGATAGCACACTAGTACTGTGAAGGAAAGTTGAAAAGCACCCTTAACAGGGGTTGAAAAGCACTTGAAACTAGCTGGTTACAGTAAGGCACGGCCTGAAAGAGGAGACGTTTTTTGAAGGAAGCACTCGCAAGGGTGTTGTACGAGGAAAACTGATCGGGGTCGTGCCGTTCGTCTTGAATCACGAGCAAGGGAGTTTGCGTGTGTGGCAAGGTTAGGCCGTTCAGCGGTTAAGCCAAAGGGAAACCGAGTCCACGCATTCCGAAAGGTTGAGGTGGAGAGTGCGAATAACGCTTGAGTCACACGTGCAAGACCCGAAGCCAGGTGATCTACTCCTGGGCAAGGTGAAGCCATTCAACCGAATGGCGGAAGCCTGCTACCAGTGCTAGTCTATCTGCTTGGGTGACCTGGGAGTAGGAGTAATATGCCATCCGAACCTGGCGATAGCGGGCTCCTTCCGAATTAGCCCTCAGGCTAGCCTTGCCGGAGAGCGGCAACGGGGTAGAGATACTGATTAGAAAGTACTGGTTGGAAACTTCCAGCTTTCTTGTCAAACTCCAAATCCGTTGCCCTCATTGAAGGCAGGAGTAGGGGTTAAGGGGTAAGCCCTTAATCCAAGAGGGGAACAACCCAAACCGAGGTTAAGGCCCATAAATGCTGGTCAAGTGTAAATGGAAAAGAGTCTTCACCCTAAAACAGCGGGGAGGTTGGCTTAGAAGCAGCCATCCTTTAAAGAAAGCGTAACAGCTCACCCGCCTAGGTTGAAGGCCTTGAAAATAAACTGGGCTCAAACCAGCTGCCGATACCCCGGGGATTTCTCCGAGGAGAAAGATTCAGTAGGAAGGTGTTCCGGTGGAGCAGAAGCAGGTGCGAGAGGACCTGTGGATCCTCCGGAAAAATGGATCCTTGCGCCAGTAATAACCAAGAAGGGTGAGAATCCCTTCCGCCGAAAGGGCTAGGGTTCCTTAGCGCTGATCGTCAGCTAAGGGTTAGTCGGTCCTAAATGCGCCCCTAACCGGGAGCCGCATGAAAGGGAAACAGGTTCATATTCCTGTACCGCGTGAATACGTTTTCGGCAACGATTGGCGGAAAGCTGACACTTTGGGCTAGGCAAAGCATTCTTGTCTGAATGCTTAACCGGAATAAGTCTCTGGAGAACTGTAATGGTGAGAAAGAGATTAAATCCGGGAACAGGCGCAAGCTTTTGCTGAGGCCTGGAGTCCTTGAAAAGGTTTTCCGCAAGGATTTCGCGCGTCCGTACCAAGAACCGGGAAAGGTGCCCCTGGCTGAAAAGGCCTAGGCGTAACAGGATAACTAAAC
This sequence comes from uncultured archaeon, assembly GCA_964442255.1. GTDB lineage: Archaea > Iainarchaeota > Iainarchaeia > Iainarchaeales > 1-14-0-10-31-34 > CAYTYC01. The sequence goes on from CAYTYC010000017.1 coordinate 5,997, forward strand.
CAAGGGAATTCGGCAAAATGGCCCCGTATCTTTGGTATAAGGGGTGCCTGCAATTGCGTAAATTGCAGGTTGCAATGACAAAAGGAGTCCGACTGTTTACCAAAAACACAGGTCCCTGCCAGCCAGCAATGGTGTGAATAGGGGCTGACTTCTGCTCACTGCCAGTACGTCAAACTCTCGTTCAAGGGAGCTAAGCGCTGGTGAAGAGCGGGCCTAACTCTGAGGCTCTCACGGTAGCGTAATACCTTGCCGGTTTAATGCCGGCTTGCACCAATGAAGCAACGAGATTCCTACTGTCCCTGGTTTAGACCTGATGAACTCACTGCGTGGTGAATATGCCACGGATTCCCAATGGGAAGAGAAGACCCCACGGAGGTTTACTACAGTCTGATGCTGGGGTGTGGTTTTTGTTGTACAGCGTAGATGGCAGGCTTCGAAGCAGTTTCGTCAGGAATTGTGGAGCCGCCAATGTAACACCATCCCATAAAAACCGCACTTCTAACCCGCAAGGGAACAACATTTGATGGGTAGTTGGACTGGGGTGGTACGCCCCTGAAAAGATATCAGGGGCGCCCAAAGGTTTGCTCAGGCGAGTCAGAAATTCGCCGTAGAGGGCAAGACCAAAAGCAAGCTTGACCGTGTTCAGCAAAGCAATGAACGCGGATTCGAAAGAAGGGTCTAGCGAACGTCAGTGCCCTTTTAATGGGGGCCTGGACTTACAGTGAACTTATCCTGGGGGTAATTGAGTGGTAGCGGGTGAGAGTACATATCGACCCCGCTGTTTGCGACCTCGCCGTCGTCTCAAGGCATCCTGGCCGTGCATAAGCGGCCAAGGGTGGAGGTGTTAACTCATTAAAGCCTTACGTTAGTTGGGTTAAGAACGGTGCGAGCCAGTTTGGATACTATCTATTGGGGATGTGGATTGCTTGAGGGTAAGATCCGATGAGTACGAGAGGAACGTCGGGTCGTGGCCTCTGGTGTGCCAGTTGTCTGACAAGGCACTGCTGGGTAGCTACGCCGCACAGGGATAAGAGCTGAAAGCATCTAAGCTCGAAGCCCCTCCCGAAAATAAGCAATCATTCCTGAAGGCCCTTGTTCTGCGGAACAGGGGAGATAGGGACAAGAGCTCCGGTAGAACACCGGTTTGATAGGCTGGAGGTGTAAGCAAAAAGCTTCGGCGATTTGTTCAGCCCACCAGTACTAAACGCTCAAGGGAACTCTTTGCATGGGCTTCATGCCTCTGAATCAACGCTTTCAAAACGTGCACACTAAAAAGTGAATTTAAATGAAGATTCCAAAGGAAGTAAACACGTACTGCCCAAAATGCAAGGCGCACAAAAAGCATAAACTCAAACAATACAAGACTGTCGGGTTTGGGGGAATGCGCAAGGACGCGAAAGGAAACCGCGTGAAAACCCGCGGTCGTAGTGGGTATGGCGGACAGTACGAGTTTGTGGGAAAAGTGAAAAAGCAAACCAAAAGGCCTGCATTTCTGGCAACCTGCTCTGTCTGCGGAAAAAAGCATTATTACGTTTACAAGGCGCGGATGAAGTTTACAACCGAATGATGCTAATTTTTTTATAATCCTTAAACTATTTTAGAAACTTAACTTTATTTTCATAATCGTAAATCATGTTACATCAACGGTATTCAGAAAAGGGTATGTGTTCTTTCTGCACAGTATTAACCCACAAAGGCTTCCCACTTGAGCCATAAAAAACAGTTATGGCAGAGGTAAATTTTTTCATTGGTTGATAATATTCAACTTTGTAAACTGCCGGTTCGCCTACCCCGCTGCGATGCAGTTCCCCAATAAAGGTGAGTCTTGCATTCTTTCCAGAAACCAAAAAAGGCAAGATGGCATTTTTTTCCCCGCACCCCCTGCCTAAAGGTTTCAGGTAACTGCGACAAAATAGCAAAACCACGCCTTGTAAAAACTCTTACTCCCTGATCATATTTAAAGGAGGATTCACCTTCACTTCCCCTTGTCTGCCCCTTTCGCCTTTTCCCGTGTCCCAACTTTCTACATCTTATCATAGATTAGTTCCACCATAACTACCATAATACTCTTTAAGCTTTTTGCAAGTAAGAATAAATAAACTTACGATAGAATAGCTATTTCCATTTCCTGAAAAGTTCGCTGAAAACTTTTTCCCCTTTCTCCAGCTCCTTTAATGTGATGTGCTCGTCTGCCCTGTGCGCCTGCCTTAACTTTGCCTGCCCGTAAATTATTCCCTGAATTCCATGAAAAGCCATTTCCGAGCACTCTGAAGCCGCGGTGAAGCCTGTTAAAGCGGGGTTCATTTTCAGTTTCCGCAGGGCTGCCTGCATTTCCTCCACTATTTTAGAGTTTTTCGGGGTTTCACAGGGATCCACCAACTTTAAAAGCCTGCAGTCAAAGTCCGAAAAAAACGCAATAAAGTCCCTTGCCTCTGCCTTCGGGTCTTCATTGGGCAGAACTCTTCTGTCAACGTGGATTGTTGCCCTGTCCGGGACACTGCTTGTTGTCCTGCCTCCCTCAATCCATCTCACGCTTATGGAAGCGTTTCCAAAGAGAGGATATGTTTTTTTGCTTAAATCCTTGTTTCTTTTCTCTATTTTGTGCACAAGCCCCGCAATCTTGTAAATCGCGTTTTCCCCTTTTTGCGGGGAACTTGCGTGCGCGGATTTTCCTTTCGCTGTTGCCTCCAAAAGGTATTGCCCGCGGTTTCCAATCGCGATTTTTCCGCCGGTCGGCTCAAGTGAAATGGAGTATTTGATGTTCTTCAGTTTTGTTTTCCTCAGTTTCATTGCCTTGCTGATGCCTTTCCAGGTGGTTTCCTCGTGGGTGTTAAACAAATAGACAATGTTTTCGTTGAACTGTTCTTTCATTGCAGCCAAAACGCAGGCAATGTTTCCTTTTGTGTCCGCCGCCCCCCTTCCGTACAGTCTGCCTCCGGAAATCTGCCCCAGTGGATTGTACTTCCATTCCTTTTGGGTAAACGGAACAACGTCCATGTGCCCGTTTATGAGCAAATCCGCTTCCTTGCCCCCGTAAACAAAAATATTGTAGAGCTTTTTTTCCCTGTCCACAAACTGCCTCCGCGGATTCAGGCCCAAATCCTTCAGATAAGAGAAAATGTATTCCGCTGTCTCCAGCTCGCCGTGCTCCGGCCTGTCGGAAAGCCTTGAAACAAGGCCTTTAGCCAGCTTCACAACCAATTTTGAGGGCACACTAAACCTAGCGTTCCCGCCCTATTTATTTGTTTCTTTGCAGGAACAAAGCCTTTTATACCAGAAGCCTTTTATACCGGTTTTCCCCTTAGTTACCCCGTGAACTGGAAGGAATTCCTTAAGCCAAATAAAGAGAAGGCTATCGGCTTTGTGATTCTGTTTTTGGCCTCAATTGCGCTGCATTCCCTTTATTTGAATTGCCCCCCAACTTTGGAGCCTTCTCATTGTACCAACTGGCTCAGCTTTATTGGGCTGGTTTTTGAATGGCCTGGCCTGGTTGCTGCCTCGTTTTTTGGGCAAACCGCCTTCTTCAATTACGTTTTCTTTTCGGTTGACATTATCTACAGCTACCTTTTGTCCTGTTTAATCGTTTTCACCGTAAAAAAAGCGAAAAAATAGTCTCTGCAAACCTTTTTATTCTTCTTCCTGGGCTATTATTACAGGAGTAGCGGGCAGGCAGCCAACGGTTTTTCCGCAAGGAAAAACTGAGGAAAGTCCGTCCACCCATTAACTCGAAGGGCTGTCCGAAAGGGCGCCTTTGGGATCAGAAACGCTACTGCCCCAAGCAACACGATGATTGAAGTTGAGTTTCCTTGGGAAGCAGGTGAAACGGCTCAAAGGCAAAAACCCCTCCGCAAGGAGGGGGAGGGTGCAAGCCGAAAGGCGCTTAGGCGAATGCTGCCGCAGTACAAAAGACGGCTTATTGCCCGCTGCCCCTGTTTTTGAACTATTTCTTGAACCAAAAGGCTTTATAACAGGATATTAATACTTTATTAATGTGGTGATAATGTGCCCACTGCAATAGTTAAACTGGATGAAGAAGCCAACCGTGTGCTGAACATAATTAAGGCAAAATATGGTTTGCGTGATAAAAGCCAGGCGATTAACCGGATGGCTGAAGAATACGAACACGAATTGCTTGAACCCGAGCTCAGGCCTGAGTTCATAGAGAAAATGAGGCAAACCGGGAAAGAGAAAACCGTCAAAGTCAGGGACATAGACGAATACTTTGAAAGGCTCAAGAAGAGATGATTCTCTTGGCTTACAGACTGGAAGTAAGGAAGCACGTGGAAAAAATATTTGAAAAAATAGCGAAAAAAGACCCTGCACAGGAAAAAGCCGTAAAGAAAAAAATAAGGCAAATCCTTGAAGACCCTTACCGGTTCAAGCCCTTAAGGAAACCACTGGAAGGCAAAAGAAGAGTGCACACATTCGGGCCGTTTGTGCTTGTCTACTCGGTTAGAGAACTGGAAAAAACCGTGATACTGGAAGACTATGACCACCACGACAACATTTACAGGTAAGCCAGACCGCAACATTTAACTATTTCTATTTTCTTATAAATACGCTTATGGCAGACAAAAACCTGCTTCGGAAACGCTTTTCCGGGGACTGGAAAAAGCACTACAAAACCGAGTTTCTGGTGAAAAAAGGCTTTACAAGGAAAAAGTGCGCGAGCTGCGGAAAATTCTTCTGGGCACTGGATTCCGAAAGAAAAAAGTGCGCGGATTCAGGTTGCGTGGGATACGAATTCATCGGGAAAAGCACGAAAAAACTGGATTACGTAAGCACATGGGAGGAAATTGAAAAATACTTTAAGCGCACAGGGCACGGCTCAATAAAACGCTATCCGACTGTGTGCAGGTGGAGGGATGATTTATACTTTACAAATGCCTCCATTATCGACTTCCAGCCATACGTGGTTAACGGCGAGGTGGAACCTCCCGCAAACCCGCTGATTGTTCCGCAGGCATGCATAAGGTTTGGGGACATAGGAAATGTCGGGGTGACGGGAGCGCATTACACTTCCTTCATAATGTTCGGCCAGCACGCATTCAACTCCAGGAAAACCGGAAACTTTTACTGGAAAAACGAGGCATTAGAGCATGATTTTAATTATTTAACCAAAGTGATTGGGGTGAAGAAAGAGGACTTGGTTTTTCTGGAAGATGTTTGGGCAGGCGGCGGAAGCTTTGGCCCGAGTTTAGAGTATTTATCCAAGGGGCTTGAGCTGGGAAACTGCGTGTTCATGCAGTTTGAGGAGCTTGAAAAAGGCAGGCACAGGGAACTGAAAACAAAGGTAATAGACATGGGCGCGGGTTTAGAAAGGTTAGCTTGGTACACGAACGGAACCCCCACATCCTACGACATCACTTTCAGGGAAGTTCTTGGAAAACTCAAGAAAGACACCGGCGTAAAGGTTGAACAGAAACTGTTCACGGAATACGCAAGGCTTGCCGGCGGAATGAATCTGGATGAAGTGAAAAGCCTTGGAAAAGAAAAACAGATTATCTCAAAAAAGCTTGGAGTGGAATGGGATGAACTGCAAAAACAGCTTGCGCCGATGCAGGCTTTGTACGCAGCCGCAGACCACCTGAAAACCGTTTTGTACGCCGTGACAGACGGAATGCTTCCCTCAAACTCCGCTGGCGGCTATAATTTAAGGATGATTTTGCGCAGGGTTTTTGGGTTTGAAGAGGAATTCGGATGGAAACTTGATTTGCGTTCCGTGAATGAAACCCATGCACGAAGCCTGAAAAGGCTGGACTCCCTGCTTGGGGAAAGCGTTGGCACAGCAAACGAGATTCTTGGAGAAGAAAAGAAAAAGTTCCGCTCCAGCCTGGAAAGGGGAAAGAAAAAGGTTGATGCAATGGCAGGGAAAGAAAGGATTGGGGCGAAAGAATTGAGAGTATTGTATGAGTCGGACGGAATTCCCGCCGAAACAGTGAAAGAAATCGCGGAAAAAAAGGGCGTAAAGGTTGAAATTCCGGAAAACTTTTACGCAAATATTGCGAAGAAAAACGAGGTAAAAGAGGCAAAATTAAAGGTTTTGAAAAAGCCCTACCCGCAAACAAAGGCACTGTTCCATGAAATGCCTTACGTGGACGAATTCACTGCAAAGGTTTTGGGCGTTGAAGGAAACTCCGTTGTCCTGGACAGGACGCTTTTCTATGCGGAAAGCGGCGGGCAAATGCCTGACTTGGGGCAATTGAACGGAGTGGAAGTTGTTGACGTGGAAAAAGCCGGTGGAGTTGTTCTCCACGAAGTGAAGGCGCCAAGAAAATTCAGGAAAGGATTGAAGGTTTTCGGGAAAATTGACTGGGTCAGGAGGCATGATTTGATGCGCCACCATACCGCCACGCATTTGTTGAATGCGGCTGCAAGGGAATTGTTCGGAAACCATGTGTGGCAGGCGGGGGCGGAAAAAAGGCCTGACTCGGCCCACATTGACTTGACGCACTTCAAAAGAATTTCAGGCCAAGAAATTGAAAAGCTTGAACTGCTGGTAAACAAAATGATTCAGGACAATCTAGGGGTAAGGGGCTTTTTTATGGACAGGGGCAAAGCCGAGCAAAAATTCGGTTTCAGGATTTACCAGGGCGGCTTTGTCCCCGGAAAAGAGCTCAGGATAATTGAAGTCAAAGGAGTTGACGTGCAGGCCTGCGGGGGAACGCACCTCAAAAGCACGGGGGAAACAGGCTTCTTCAAGATAGTGAAAAGGGAAAGCGTAAAGGACGGGGTGGAACGGATTTACTTCAAGACAGGCGTGCATGCGCTGCAGCTTGCCCAGAAAACTGAACAGGTGCTGAGGGACAGCGCAGGAATTTTATGTGTTCCCGAGGCGCAGCTCACTGAATCAACGCAGCGTTTCTTCAACGAATGGAAGAGCTTAAGAAAACAGCTCAAGCAAAAGCAGAGGGAACTTATTTCTTTTTATTCGGAAAAGCTCACGGAAAAAGAGCGGGGCGGAAAAATCAAGGCATTCATTGAGGGAATGGATGGAAACGAGTTGATTGAGCTTGGAAACAGGCTGCTTTGCAAAAACCACGGCCTTTGCGCTGTGCTCGGTTCGGGAGAGGAAATTGTTGTTGTGAGCGGAAAAGATTCAGGCAAAAACGCGCAACACATCCTGGACGAAATTTTGAGGAAATGCGGCGGGGTAGGCGGCGGAAAGGAAAGGCTTGCAAGGGGAAAAGTGAAGAACACGGAAGCGCTGAAAAACCTTTTGGATTAAATGTAATTCGCGTTTGCCTCTGAAACATCCGCCACTTTTTTCAGGTCTTTAACCATTTTGTCCAGCTCTGCGGACGAATGGCCGTCAACCACCAATACTGCTTTCACTAACCTGTTTGGGGTTGGGGGCTTCACGTCAACTGAATGAATGTTGAAGTTGTGCTTTGCAAGCACCTTTGTGATGTCCCTGAGCATTCCAATCCTGTTTTTCATTAAAACCGAAAGGTTAACCAGCCCGCCTTCGCTTACTTTTGGGGACTCCTTTTTCCCAAGCGCCTTTTTTATCCCGGAAATCGCCTCATAGCTTTTGGCGTGCTTCAGCCAATCCGGTTCCACGGTGCGCTTTTTTAATGGAATCAATTCCACTATGTCGCCGGACTTCATGGCATGGTTTAATGGAACGGATTTTCCGTTGACAACCGCTTTTGCAAGCTTTTCGCCCATTGCCTCCGAAATCTCAAATGCAAGGTCTATGGGCGTTGATTCCCGCGGCAGTTCATACATTTTTCCTTTCAGGGTGAAAACGTAAATTTGTTCCTTCAAGAAATCCTCCCTGAGCACGCGGACAAATTCCTCTGTTTTAAGCGGCTTGCGCTGTGCCGAAAGAATCTGGTTTAAAAGGGAAATTTTCAACCGCTTGTCCCTGCTTTCCCTGGAAAGAAGCGCAAGCACCCCGTTTTCAGCCAGCTCATGCATTTTTTTTGAGCGAATGTAAATCTTCAGTGCCTTTCCTTTGGGGCCCATTACGCTTGTGTGGATTGACTGGTAAAAATTGGGGTAAGGGGCAGCAATGTAGTCCTTAAGCTTCAGGGGAATGGGCGTGAAAAGGTTGTGGATTTCACCGAGAACCCCATAGCATTCCGCCATGTTTTCCGTCAAAATTATCATTATTTTGTAATCATAAATTTCATCCGGTGTCTTCAGTTCCCTTGAAAGCTTGTAAAAAATGGTGTAATAAGTTTTTTCGCGGATAATGAATTCAACTTTTTTCCTTTTCTTTGAAAGGGCTTTGAGAAGGGTTTTTTTCAGTGCGACGAGCTCTTCATGCTTTTTTCTTCTTTCCTCGTCAATTTTTGGGCGCCATCTTTTTGCTTCAGCCGGAAACGCAAAAGGAAAACAAAACTCCTTCAAGGTTCGCTCAAGGGATTTTATCCCCAAATGGTGCGCTATGGGGACGTAAATTTCAAGAGCCTCCCTTGCGTTCTCCATTTGCTTTTTTTTTGAAAGCGCCTTCAGGGTTTTAATGTTGTGGAGGGTGTCTGAAAGCTTTATGAGAATAACCCGGATGTCTTTTGAGGAAGCCAACAGCATTCTCTGAAGGGCTTCCGATTTTGTCCCCGCCCCTGATTCCCCCACCATTTGGTCGAGCCTTGTAAGGCTTTTCACTATTTCGGAAACCTCTTTCCCGAATTCTTTCCTCAAAACCTTTGGCTCAAGCTGCGTGTCTTCCAAAACGTCATGCAAAAGCGCGGCTGAAATTGTCGGCGAACCCAACCCAAATTTCGCGAGATACATTGCGGCACTGTAAGGGTGGACAAAAAATTTTTCACCGCTTTTCCTGAACTGGTCTTCGTGGGCTTTAAAAGAGAACTCGAACGCCTTTTCAACCAGCGAAGTGTCCCTTTTTGGGCCGAATTTTTTTATTTCCCTGAGAAGCGCCTTTAATGCCTTCTTTTTGTTGAACCGAACCCCCATATTCGTATATAGAACCCAAAAAGAAATAAAAGGATTTACATTCGCTCAGGCTAAAAGGATTTACATTCGCTCAGGCTAAAAGGATTTACATTCGCTCAGGCTAAAAGGATTTACATTCGCTCAGGCGCCCCGATATTCAGGAGCCCAAGGCAGTTGCCCATCACCGTTTTAAATGCCTTAACCAGCTCAATTCTTGCCCTTGCCGCTTCCTCTTCCGCGTTTAAAACCGGAACGTCCCTGTAAAAGGCGTTGAAAGCCGAAGCAAGCTCCAATGAAAAGTGCACAAGCCTGTGAAGGCTGCGTGAAGAAAGGCTTTCCTCCACCTCCTTTGGGTAGCGCACCATAAGTGAAAGCAGCCTTTTCTCGGTTTCATGGTTAAGGGCAGAAAAATCCGGCTTTTTTTGCTTTTTCTTTGACTTCCTTAAAATGCTGGCCGCCCTTGCAAAAGAGTACTGCACGTGGGGAGCGGTTTCGCCGTCAAATGAAACCGATTCCATGGGATTGAATTGAATGTCCTTGAACGGGTCAACCTTAAGGAGCTGGAACTTTATTGCCCCAAGTCCTATCAGTTCCGCGCGCTTTTGCAGCTCTTTTTTCGGGATTTTTTTGTGCCTTTCCAGTATTTCCTTTTTTGCCAACTCAATGGTTTCATCCATCAATTCATCGGCCTCCACCACTTTTCCCTCCCTTGACTTCATTTTTCCTTCCGGAAGGTTGACCATCCCGTATGAAAGGTGTTCGCAGTTTTCCGCCCAATTGTATCCAAGCAAGTCAAAGATTTTGAACAACTGCTTGAAATAAAATTTTTGTTCACTGCCCACAACCCAAACCGCTTTATTCAATTTGAATCTTTTGAATTTTTCCAGAGTCAGGGCCAAATCGTTTGTGATGTAAATGGATGTCCCGTCTTCCCTGACAACCACTTTTTTTCCCAGGCCCTCTTTTTCCAGGTCCGCGACAATCGCCCCACTGGAAGTTTTATTGAAAACCTTTTTTTTGAGTGCCTCCCTTATTATTGGCTCTGATTTCCCGTAAAAATCCGATTCCCTGAATTCAACGTCAAACCTTGAGCCAAACCGTTTATAGGTTTCCCTGAAACCCTTTATTGCCCATGAATCCATTTTTTTCCACAAAGCAAGGGTTTTTTTGTCGCCTTTTTCCCAAAGCGCGAGAAGCCTTTGCGCCTGGATTTCAAGGGAAGGGTCTTCTTTGGATTTTTCATTGAATTTCACGTAAAAATCGCCCACAAAGTGGTCTGGCTTTCCTTTCGGCTTTTTTCCTTTCCCCCAAAGCAGGTAGGCAAGCATGGACTTTGAAATGTGGATTCCGCGGTTTGAGTAAAGGTTTGCCCGCACTACACTAACGCCGTTTGCCTCAAACAAATTGGATAAAGCCATTCCGATTGAATCATTCCTCAAATGCCCCAGGTGCAGGGGCTTGTTTGTGTTGGGGGCCGAGTATTCCACCATTACCTTGCTTTTTTTTCCTTCCCTGTTTTGCCCGAATTTTTCTTTTTCTTTCAGTATTTTCGGCAAAAGCCGTGAAGCAATCCGGGAATAATTTAGGCGAAAGTTCAGGTAAGGCCCAACTGCAGAGGCTTTTTCAATCAGTTCCGGCGCCAAAATTTTTCCGCTGAGCTTTTGCGCTATTTCGTTCGGGTTTTTTTTCCATTTTCCGGCAAGAAGGTGGCAGGGAAAAGCGTAGTCCCCAAGCCTGGAGTCGGGGGGAACCTCAATCATTGATTGAATCTTTTCTTTAGGCAAATCCTTTTCAGAAATGGCTTCATTCAACAGCACCGCAATTTTTTCCTTCATTTTTTCTCAGCCAATTCAAATCTTGCATAAAAGTTTTGACCAAAAAACCTCAAAAACCCACCGAATCCCTTATTTAACGGACCCGAAAGTATTCGAACAGCCTTTTAAAAAAAAAGCTGGCCAAAATGCCGAATCCCTTTCCTTTTTAACGGACCCGAAAGTATTCGAACAGCCTTTTAAAAAAAAAGCTGGCCAAAATGCCGAATCCCTTTCCTTTTTAACGGACCCGGAGGGATTCGAACCCTCGATCCTCAGCTTTCCTCCAGCGCATTAAAAAAAAACGCGCAACAAATATTTATAAGGGGTTAACCAAAAAAAAACCCCTTGACGTATCTCGCCGCACGCGGGCAAAACCGCGTTAGAAGGCTGATGCCTTATCCACTAGGCTACGGGTCCAATGGAATAGAATTTAGGCGCACTTCATATTTAATATTTTTGCGGACACAGTTTCCGCCTATTTTTCCACGTTAAAGGCTTTAGCGAAAAGGGATTTTTCCCCAAACCTTCCTGCCTTCACGTCAAGCAGCCAGACAAAAAGGTTTTTTCTGTTAAATGTTTTTTCAAAGAATTTTGGCCTGCTGTTCTTGTGGAAAACCTTTTTCTTTGGTTTCCTGTAAAATTCAAGGCAGTTGTGCGGCAAAACGAAAACAAACTCGTCCACCTGGTCGGCGTACAAAAGCTTTTCCTTGAGCTTTCCCTTTGAGGGCCTGCTTAAAACCTCCATTCCCATGAACTTTCCCCCCGCAAGCGCCACCAAAAAATCGAATTTCCCTTTTTTTCCGTTGCAATACACGGAAGAGTTTTCAAGCAAAACGTCTTTTTCCGGGCAGATGCGAAGAATTTTCAGCTGCTTTCGCATGTGCTGCCTGTGAAGCTCGTGCAGGGTGTGAAGGTGCATTAAAACTGTTTTGCTTTCACCGGAAGCGGAAATTAATTTCACCTTTTTTTGACTTTTTCCCAGTCCTCTAAAAATTTTTTTATTCCCTTGTCCGTCAATTCATGTTTCGCGAGCTCCTTCAAAACCTTGAACGGGGCTGTTGCGATGTGCGCCCCGCATTTCGCGGCACGCAAAACATGCCCCGTATTCCGCACGCTTGCAACTATTACCTCTGTTTTGAAGGGGTAACGGGAAAAAATTTCCATTGTTTCTTCCACCAGTTTCATTCCGTCTTCATTGATGTCGTCCAGCCTGCCCACAAAAGGGCTTACAAATGTTGCACCGGCTTTTGCCGCCAAAAGCGCCTGGTTTGCGGTGAACACAAGCGTCACATTTGTTTTTATTCCCCCTGAATTCAATTGCTTTACCGCCTTCAATCCCTCTGTTGTCATCGGAATTTTTACCGCAACGTTTTTGTGGATTTTCGCCAACTCATTTGCCTCTTTAATCATTCCTTCGGCGTCCACTGAAACGGCCTCCAATGAAATGGGTCCGTCCACCAGCGAAAGAATTTCTTCAGCCATTTCCTTGAAAGATTTTCCCTCCTCTTTCGCCATAAGCGAAGGATTAGTGGTTACGCCGTCAATTATTCCCCATGAAACTGCTTCCCTTATTTCCCCAATGTTCGCGGAGTCAATGAAAATTTTCATTTTTTTGCCCCCTTTTTCTTCAAGCTTTTTTCCGGAAATTCGTTTTCCGTTTTCCCGGATTTCGGCTGGTAGGCGGGATTCCTTAAAAGAAAGTAAACCGCAACCAAAATAAACACGACCACAATGCCAATTATTATTTCCTTAAGCATTCCTTCACCAATTCAATTTATTCCCATTATTTTTTTAACCCAAACCCTTTTTTTTGCTTATTTCTTCCGCGAATTCATGCGCTGAAACAAGCCTTTTTTCGCTCAGGCTTAAAATGCTTTTGAATACTCGTGAACCGAGAACAGTTCCCCCGCGCGAGGAAATGTGCGAGGAAAGCTTTTTCACGGTTTTTCCCGGAAAACCCATTCCAGTCACAAACAGCGCCACCTCTTTTCCTTCAAGCGAGCATTCCTTCAGGTATTCCCTTATTGCCCTGCTTGGGCGGAGGTTCCGCGTCGGGGTTCCCAAAAACACCAAATCAAAGTAATTAAAGTTTGTGATGGTGTTGTTCAATGAAAGCCTTTTTCTCCTGAACCTGGACTGCCTCAAGGTTTTCAGCCTCTGCATCGTCACTTCCGCCTTTTTTTCCCTGAAAACCGAGGCAATTGCTTCAGCCACCGCCTCAGTGTTGCCTGTGTGCGAGTAATAGCTTATCAGCACCCTCATTTTTTTTTCCCCACAAATTATTCATTGAACGGAAATAAAAAGCTTTCAGGAGCGCAAGGCTTAAATACCTCAAAGCATTTAATTTAATGGATTTAAAATGAGGAACGCCTTTATCCTGCTTTTTGCCCTGATTTTGGCGCAGGGCGCAAGCGCATTTGAGGTTTCTGCGCCTTCGGAAATCATGCCCGGAAGCAACTGGAGCGTTTGGGTTAAACTGGATGCAACAAACGCCTTCACGGAAACAATTTTAATTTTGGACGGGGAGGAAACCGTTTCAGTCAAGCCCAGCGGAGACATTTTAACGAAAAGCAAAAAAGTTTCCAGCGCGTTTGTGACGGATGAAGACCCTGAAAGCTTGGGCGGATTGACGCTTTACGTTTCATTTATCGGCTTAACAGGGGGAAGCCACACACTACGGGTTGAATCCTTTCACCAGGGAAACTTAACGCAAACAGAAACCCGGGGCATTACTGCAACCCAGTTTTCCCAAAAAAGCTTTGAAGAGCAAATCACTTCCCGCGTGAACGGCCTGGAAGAGCAAAAGAATTCCCTTGACTCCAAGGTTTCCGGAATTGAGGAAAAAGTGAAGGAAGTTTCCTTGCTGCTGGATGAAAGCTCCTCAAAGGCAGGCGAAAACAGCGATGAAATTGCCGCGGCAAAACAGTTGCTGGATGAATTGAAAGGCGATTTGCGGGGAGTGAAAGAGTCACTGGACCTGTTTGCGGAGGAAACTGAAATCCAGAACCTGACGCAGGATTTGGTGAAGCTGAACCAAAGGGTGAATGCCTTAAGCCCGGCGCTTGCGTTAACTGAAACCCCTTCTCACAATGCGCTGCCCCCTTCCGGACTGGTTTCCTTGCCTGCGGGCAGCAGGCAGCTTATTGCGTTGATTATTGGAATTGCTTTGATTGTGTTAGGCGCTTACCGTTTCAGCGGAGGCTTCAATGGTTTCAGCGGATTCCGTGACTTAGGCTTAAGCGGAAGGGGAAAGCAGTTGTTTAAGGCAAGGGAAGGCTTTTCCGCTGAAAAGGCAGCAAAACCTGTGGGAAAAGGTAAATGGAGTTACGGGGAAGAGGCACTGAATGAACGGGCGCCTGGAACGGAAGGAAAAGAAGTTTTGCGCCGCCCTCCGGCCAAAAAAAGAAAAATCAATTTCACTGATTTGCTGAAAAAATAGCTGTTTTGCTTATGGCTTCACTTCAGGAACTTGAGAAAGACTTAGGGAAACTTAAAGAACGCAACAAAAACGTGGAGGCAGACAAGGCCTGGGAAACCAGCTGGGCGAGAAAAATAGTTATTTTCCTTTTGACTTATGCGGCAATCACGGTTTACTTCTCAGCAGTTGGCCTTCCCGACCCTTTTTTGAATTCTTTTGTGCCCGCGCTTGCATTCGTCATCTCCACCCTCACCCTCCCCTACTTCAAGGAACTCTGGGCGAAATACTCGTACAAGAAATAACTGCGGGAAAAGCATTAAATATCAGAAAATGCATCTGAATAACTGAATGAATTACAAGTTCCTTTCACTGGCCGGCTTGATTTGGCTGACTGCTTTGGCTGGGTGCATTAACCCCGCTGATTTCATGAAATTTGATTTGACTTCCGCCTATTTTTTTGAGGAAAACAGGGGAATTGAGCACTTTTAAGTAACCCAAACGCATTGCAGTATTATAATTTCTGCATTTCTCAAATTGCATTTTTCCAGCAGAACCCGGAAATCTGCAGTAAAATCAACCCGGAATACGAGGCAACTCCTCCAACAAGCGATTTGGTGGGGGAATGCATTAGCCGCATATCGGCTTTTCATGATGCAGTGACAGAAAAGCCTGAACAGAATTACCTCCCTGAAAATAACCCGATTGGGGACTGGACCGAGTGCATTGAAAAGAAAGGAAAAACCTGCGCTGAAATTTGTTCCCAGAAAGGCTTAACCTGCTCCAACACCTGCACTACCCGCACCGGGCTGAAGAATTGGGGCGCTGAGGCATGGTTTAATTCAAGCACCTGCAGGACTGGATTGGAAGGCAGGGGGCAGACTGACTGTGAACACATCGGCGACACGCTGGGAGTTGAGCCAAGGTGGAGATGCTGCTGCGCAAGTGACTAATTACAATATTACCTCAAAGAAAACAGTTAATCAAGAAGCTTGATGAAATCTTTTTTCTTCATTTTCAGGTCCTGCTTAATGATTTTGTTCAGCAGGCCCGGCCCAATTGGTTCAGTGCCGTGAACCGGCACACTGGTTTTTCTTCCGTCCGGGTGAGCAAAGCGGTGATAGGCTATATTGCCACCGGCAGTCAGGATTTGGTGAACTGGTTTTTCTTCTGTCCGGGTGAGCAAAGCGGTGGTGGCTTCCAGTCACACGGCTTTTCTTGAAGCCCGGTTTTTCCAACGCGGCAAGCAGTTTTTTGGGCTTAACCTGCTTTGCCAAAGAATTACACCTCAACCATTTGAATGCCTACAAAGTGGTTGGAGGATTTTTCTGTCCGCTCTTCCGAGCACAATCCAATTACTTCCTTGACTCTTTTAATCAGTTCGTCCATGGACTTTGCCTGGGTGTGGCAGCCCTGCAGTTCCGGAACATCAGCCACAAGCCAGCCGGCCTCATCGCGCTCAATTACAACCGTAAAAGCCTTTTTTCCCATAAACTTCACCTAAAATAATAGTGCCTGAACCCGGATTTAAACCTATTGCCCGGGTGGTTTGCGGTTTCAATTTTTTGTAATGCCTTCATTTCATTTACCCCCTTCTTTTGCTTCTGTTCCTTCTATTTTCCTTTTGCTTCTGTTCCTTCTATTTTCCTTTTACAAATGTTTTGGCCTGCCTTAAGTATTCCTTTAAACAAAATTCAACAAGCAAGCGTGGCTTTTTCTTTTCGACTGAATCAATGAGTGCTTTGAAGTAGGTTTCTCTTTTTTCGGAGATGTTTATTAAAGGAAACCCCGCATCCAAAAGTGTCTTGTTAAATAATAGCCTGCAGATTCTTTTGTTTCCGTCCAAAAAAGGATGAAGTGCATAAATTCGGTAATGGGTTAAAGCTGCTTTTTCAACAGGGTTTAAGCTGCTTTTTTTATGCCATTCAATAAACTGCTTCAGCAATGAAGGAACTTCCCGGTGCCCGGGCGGCCTGTAAGCGATTTCAATGCTGAGCGGGTTTTCTTCATCTCTTTTATGCAGGTAAACCTGTCCTTGCCTTAGCTTTCCGGGTTTTTTTGTTTCAAAGTTTGCCATTATTGTTTTATGCAAGCCAAGCAAATATTGCTTGCTTAGTTCTCTTCCGCCCTTAATGGACTCAACCGCTTTGAGCATGCTTTTGCCAATCTGTTCTCTTAAGGAAAGATTTAAATCTTTCCCGTATGCTCTCTCCACGTCTTTTAAGCTGACATCAACATCTTCAGTGGTTAAAGTGGTGAGAGTAAAAAGAATTGTTTGGTCAACCTCAAATTTCCTTTTTTTTGCCGGGCTCAGCGACTCAAGTTTTCTGTTAAACGCTTCTTTGAAAAGCAGTGTTTTTATTACTTCATCTTTTGAAATGTTTTCAGCATCGTACTCTTTTCCTGAAATCCTCTTTACAATTTCGTCCTTAAAGGCTTCAGTGGTTTTCTGAACTGCTTTTTTCGTTGGCTTTTTTGGCCCAAAGTATTTGCTGAACTTCTTTGACTTGCTTACTACAAAATAGCTTAGCTCCAGATAATAGTAATTTTTTCCTTTAATTTTCTTTTTTCTCAAAACCATGCAATAGTTAGGCGGATAAAACTATTTAAATATATGCGCCTAACCAGTTAGGCGGAGAAGCAAACCAAAAAAATGGCGGCTAACCGCCTTTTTGTCGCGTGAAAGTTTGCGGGGTGGAGGATTCGAAGAACCTTTTTAGAAAAAAGGTTCATCAAAAATACCAAAAACACGAATCCTCCGCAAGGAAGGCATCGGAACAGCATATTTATGAGGTATTGAGCGAAGCGAAATACCTTGACGTATCCGCATGTAAAAAAACAAGAACCCTCCGCAAGGAAGGCATCGGAACAGCATATTTAGAAGGGGTTGACCAAAGGGAAACCCCTTGACGTATTCGCGTGTAAACTTCGCGTGAAAGTTTGCGGGGTGGAGGATTCGAAGAACCTTTTTAGAAAAAAGGTT
>CAYTYC010000017.1:23209-27888 GCA_964442255.1 uncultured archaeon
GGATTCGAAGAACCTTTTTAGAAAAAAGGTTCATCAAAAATACCAAAAACACGAACCCTCCGCAAGGAAGGCATCGGAACAGCATATTTAGAAGGGGTTGACCAAAGGGAAACCCCTTGACGTATTCGCGTGTAAACTTCGCGTGAAAGTTTGCGGGGTGGAGGATTCGAACCCCCGTAGGCACTAAGCCACAAGGCCCTCAACCTTGCCGGTTTGACCGCTCCCGCAACCCCGCAAAAGCATAAGGGTTTCTGATGCGAAAGGTTTAAATTGAATAAATTCCAGTGTTTAAAGGATGAAGAAAAAAATTGTTTTCGTGGCGCTTTTTTTAGGGCTGGTGCTGGTTTTTGGCTGCCCGCAGCAAAACGGCCCGCCTTCAAACGGCGGCCAGCCGACTTTGCCTGAATCCACGGACGGAAACCTGACTGTAAAGGTTTTGAAACTGGAGGACGAGTTTTGGGTGTTGGATGGAACGGTTACAGTGCGCGGGCCGGTAACCGAAACAAAAGCAATTGATGCGGGGTTTGCAGAGTTTGAAATCTTGGAAGGGCTTTACTCTGTGACAGTGGACGCGCCGGGCTTTGTCTCTGAAACCGAAGCCGCGGAAGTAATTGCCGGCATTCACCGGCAAATCAATTTCTATCTGGAAAGGGCGGAAGATAAGCGAAACTGGGGCACAAAAGAATAATAAAAACAAAAAGAGCTGATGTTTTTTCAGGTTGATGTGATATCTTAAGAAAGCTTATTTCATTATTATGATTTTAGCATCAGGAAAATGCCTCTTAATACCTTCTTCCCATTCCTTAAAGAGTTGGGAGTTTGCTTTCAACTCAAATAGAACCGCTACAAAGTGATTAAAGTGAATACCGTACCGCATCATCTTATCTGCAATAGTAGCCAGTTCACTGTTCCCCGTTGGGCCTTTAATCTCAATTGCAATTCTTTCTCCGTTTTTTTCAACCACTATGTCTGGTCTTGATCTCCCGAATTGCGCTTCAATTACCGTATTTGGAAAGTCTTTTTTCAGTTCCCTAGCTAAATCAATTTGATACGCATACTCCCAATGATGTTCCCTAAAGGGTTTGAAGTTTTTAATGATGTTTTCAATTTCCTCCAAAATAGGAAGATGTCCTCCTTTCCTTTCCACTCTCTTTTTGTTTACCCATTTAGCCAACCCTTTGGATCCCTTAAACAATCCTTTTCCTGCAACCAAAGCTCCCTTTCCAAAAGCAACAGAACCTTTAACAATCAGCTCATCAACAACACCTGGCTGTCTTGTACGTCTGATCTTTGGGCGTCTTCTTTTTTTTCTTCTTTTTTTCCTCCGTTTTTGGTCGTATTGGTTAGGAAAATCAAACATAATTCAACCTTCAATTTCACTTAAAATTATTCATAACGAGAGTAAAAACTCTTAAATATTGTTTCTTACGGTAAAATAGACAAGATTAGCTTATCGTTCTATGCGGAAAAATCTTCTTCTCAACTTTTATATAAGTGCGTTCTGGAATTAGAATGCATCGCAGCGGGTGAGATTCGAAGAAACTTTTCAAAAAAGTTTCATCAAAACATGAATCTCACACAGGGTCAGGGGCTTTCAGCCCCTGTCACGCAGCGGGTGAGATTCGAACTCACGTGCCCTTTCGGACACCAGCTCTCTTGACATCTTCTGGAAAAAGCTTTTCCGGCGAAACCGGTTTTTTTTGATCAAACTTTTTTCCAAAAAGTTTGACTCAAGGCTGGCGCGTTTAACCACTCCGCCACCGCTGCATTGCACAGTATTAAAGGGTGCGTTTAACCTTAAAAAAGCTGTTCATCAGGGAAAAGAATAGAAAAAAGATAAAAATGAAGGCATACCAGGGATCTGCACTGCAGTATGGCATGCCTCCTTAACTCCCAATACGCTTTAATGAATGTGCAGAACTTTTTAAAAACGTTTTTCCCCGCGAAAGTCTACATAAGTTGGAAAAAAGGTTGGAATGATTGAACCGAAAACATTTAATAAGGAAAAGAAAAACATTAATACGAATGAACAAAAGTTTGCTGGTAATTGCTTTTGCCTGTTTGGGTTTGCTGTTCAGCGGATGCACCCAGGAAAACGGCCCCGAACCCTCTCCCGCTGCAGGCAACATCCCTGAACAGGTTTTAGGGGAATACGGAATTCCGGGAAACGGAAAAGTTGAACTGCACTGGAACGCGGTTGAAGGCGCGCAGGGATACAAAATTTACAGGGCGCTTTCCACTGGGGGAGTAAAAACCGATTTCATTGCATTGAATTCCGAGCCAGTAACAGGAACAAATTATTCTGACGCAGGGCTCGCAAACGGCACAGCCTACTTTTACGCGGTCAGCGCAGTTAACTCAGCCGGAGAAGGGCCAAAATCAGGGGAAATAATAGCGGTTCCATTCAAAACCGGGGGAGAACGCGAACCGAACGCGACCGGAACAGTCTGCGACCAGGAAAAAAACGAATTAAAGGTTGACTTGTGCCTAAAGAATTTGGCTGTTGCGACGGAAGACCCGCTAATGTGCAAAAAAATTACCACCCTTTCAATTGACGACTGCCTTTATGATTTGGCTTTAAACGCAAACAAGGCCGACTATTGCGCCGACATAATGGATTCCGTGAAAAAAAACAACTGCCAGAAAGAAACTGTGTTGAACCGCGAAAAAATAACCGAATGCATGGACATTGAGGCGGGCTCAACGGAAAGAAACGACTGCCTGAAGGAGCTTGCGGTTTTACAATCCAATACGGCTGCATGCGAACTCATTGAAGACCAATTAACAAGAGACGAGTGCTTCAAGGAAATTGCGGTAAAGCTTGAATCTTATTTCCTTTGCGGAAGCGTTTCAAAAACCCTGGTGGCAGGAAACTACCTCAGGGACCTCTGCTACTCGGAAATACTTGAAAAAAAGAAGGACCTGGAAATTTGCGGGCGTTTCTTGGAACAAGAAAAAGAGATGAAATGCCTCCATGAAATGGCCGAAGAATTAAAGGATTTTGGGGTTTGCGGCGGCATTGAAGCGGATGAAAACAGGTTTGAATGCATTTCAAATGTCGCGGCAGTTACCGCAGACCCTGATGCCTGCATGGAAATTCCTGGTAAAGCCCTGCAGCAAAAATGCCTGATTTTGGTTGCGGAGTCAAGCGCCACAAGCATTGAAACCTGCCTGCAGATATTCAGCCACATTGAAAGAAACAACTGCCTTTACGACATTGGAACAAGCCAAATGGACGTCAACGCCTGCATGGAAATAACGGACCGCGACCTTCAAACCGGCTGCCTTTGGATGATTGCCACGGCAACCAATGACACGGAAGTCTGCGAAAAAATCAGGTTTGACATGAAAATGAAGCAAAACGAGTGCTTCAAGGAAGTGGCGGTCAGCTCTTATGAAATGGAGGGCTGCGACAAAATAGGTTCCCGGGACCTGTACATTGAATGCTATTCCGATATCGCGCGTGAACTCCAAGACACGGGAATCTGCGAAAACGTCACAAAAAAGTTTTTCCAGGAAAAAAACATTGCCCGCGACGACTGCTACTATTATTACGCCCTTGGAACGGCTGACACGGAAATCTGCGAGCTAATTTTAAGCCAGAGCCTGAAAGACAAATGCTATTACGATTATTTCGTGGAAACGGATGACGACAGCGTTTGCGATGAAATAGTGGACGCAAACCTTAACCTCGTGTGCAGGGGCTGGAACGAAGCTTAAAGAGACTTAAAGAATTCAATTGTTTTTTTCGCGTCTTTCGAATTAAAAACCGTGGAGCCGGATACAAGGATGTCCGCCCCGGCTTCAACCGCCAGGGGGGCGTTTTCTTCATTCACCCCGCCGTCCAATTCAATTTCAAACTTCAGTCCATTTTCTTCAC
This sequence comes from uncultured archaeon, assembly GCA_964442255.1. Taxonomy (GTDB): domain Archaea; phylum Iainarchaeota; class Iainarchaeia; order Iainarchaeales; family 1-14-0-10-31-34; genus CAYTYC01. The sequence continues at coordinate 27,090 of CAYTYC010000017.1, forward strand.
GAAACTTTTTAAGCGCGCGCACTTTTTCCAAAGCAGAGGGCGTGAATTCCTGCCCGGAAAACCCCGCGTTAACGCTTAACACCAAAACAAAGTCAACTTTATCCAGAAACTTCAGCCCTGGCTCAATGGATTCATTCAAATTAAACGCAAGCCCTGCTTTCACCCCTTTTTCGTTTGCCTTTTGGAAGAGTTTTTCCGGGTTTTTTGTGTTGGGAAGATGAAAGCAAATCATTTCCGGCTTAAGCTCCAGGAATTTTTCAAAGAGCTTGTCCGCTTCCTTAATCATTAAATGGATGTCCATTGGAATGGAGGCAATTTTTCCTGCAGCCTGCAGCACGGGAAAGCCTATTGAAATGTTTGGCACATAACAGCCGTCCATTACGTCCATGTGAAGGAGGTCGGCGCCGCATTCCTGTATTCTTTTCACTTCCTTCCCTAACCTGGAGAAATCGGCTGAAAGAATTGACGGGGCAACCTTAACCATGTTAGAAAAAACAGCCAAAAGGCATTAAAATCCTACTGCGGGAAAAGACGGTTTTCCATATTTATAACCCATTCCGGCAACCTTTTGAAAAACGGTTGATTAAAATTGGCTTACGCCAAGGAATGGGCTGACGTATTTTGTTGATGCCTGGCGAAGGGCACTGCAAGCGAAGCAAACAGGTTCCATGCGGAGCATTTGCCATGCAAAGCATGGCACTCTCTGCTGCCGCGAGCAGCCGGCAAAATGCGAGCGCGTTAGCGCGAGCAACTGCCATGCAAAGCATGGCACTCTCTGCTGCCGCGAGCAGCCGGCAAA
>CAYTYC010000018.1:0-2821 GCA_964442255.1 uncultured archaeon
TGGTTCAAGTCAAACATTTCAACAACAGGGTCTGCCTCCAAAACATCCGGCCAATCCTCCCACTCACTGCTCTCAGTATTCCACCCCAACTGAGCCTTAGACCAAGCGTCAAGAACCCCATTAAAAGTTCCGCCATTCCAAGAATTCTGCATTGAAGTGCCTTCAGCCATTATAGAATCAACAATGGTTGCATCGCATTCCACCGGAACAGCCATGTCACAATTCTTGTTCGCAATTCCCAAATAACCGGACGTCTCTGTACAAGTGCAATCGCTTGAAGCCCCCTGATCCAAAGCATAAAAAATGTGCCCGGTTTCATGAGCAGAAAACATTCCAACAGGAGAAGAATTTGTCACCGCAAAATGCGGGCCCCCCAAATGCGCATAAGCCTCCGGTCCGGTTGGAGAACCAAAACCATCACCGCTCACAGAATTATCCACCGGAAAAATCACAAAACCCCACGGCCACTCGTCGCCGCCATAACCGGAATCCTTTCTCCAAAAATCAGCCGCATGCCTCACCCTGTCCTTGCAATCACCAGAAGTCAAAGGAAAATCGTAATTTGCTTCAATATTATCCATTAACGGATCAATCCAGTCACACTCATTTTCTTTAGGGTAATCAATTGCTTCAACCGAAATAAAAGTAGCAGGGTCAACCTCCCATTCCTCCTCCCATAACTCCTTCTGGCAGTTGATGCACTCCGAATAAATCTGCAAATCAAAAGGCGGGTACACTGCATTCCCACCAGAAAACTCGGCATTATAGGCGCCATTCCCCCACCAATAAAATGCATCCCATATCTCAGACGAAACAGTAACTATTTCATCAGAAGTCCAGCTGCCTTCATCACAGGTCCCACTGCATTCCGGGAAAATAACTGCAACCGCAACCGTCCCCACCATAAACTCTGAAGTGTCCTCCCACGTTGCCCCAAAAGGAAGCCGAATATCGGAAGCAATTTCCCTACGCAACCCTTTTTCAGGGTAAACCACGTCACCGGCAAGGGCTTCAGGTTCAACAGAATAAACCGGCTTTTCCCCAAACTGCTTATTCCAAGTTAAGGCACCCGCATAAGCATGCAAACCAAACCTCTTCAATGTCTCCGGTTTTTGAATAGAAGAAGTAAAAACCCTTTCAACAAAAAAAGACTTCCTGACATCTTTAACCACAGAACCAGGCACTCCCGCAAAAACAGCCTCAACCCCCAAAACAAGATCAACATCAACCCCCATGACCTCCAATTCATCCACAGCTTTGTGCATGCACTCTTTAACATCACAATCCAAAACAACAAACGCCTTCGTGTAATTCTCCTGCGTTTCCGCTAAACCAAACGGAACCAACAGCAACACCATTAAAGGAACCAGCTTCAAAAAATTCATGCTTGGGAGCCACCTCAGGAATTGGGTAAAGCTAATATATCTCTTATTAAAGTATATTTAAACATAACTTTTCAGGCTTTTTTCGTTTTTTGACGAACCCGGGAAATTATGGGTTTGAAATTCGGGTTTCAGGTTAAAAAAAAACAGGGGATTGGGTTTCCGCAATAATTAAATATAAGAGTATTACTATTAGTTATGCAAGTTGTTTTGGCGGTGAAAAAAAAGGTGAACATGAAAACTCTTAATGGGCTGAATATTGTTATTTTAACGGCGTTTTTGCTTGTTTTTTCCGGGGCTTCAGTAGCCAAGATTTCGGCGATAATTGACGATGGAGGCGGAGGAGGAGGTTCCGAGCCGTTAACCATAACCTCTCCGACAACTTCTTCGCCTGTAACCAAAAGCGAAGGGGAATCGGTTAACCTTGGCTTCACCTACAATTACACCTGCCCCACTGCCTACGGAATTGAGGTTTACGCCGACAACGACATCGGCAACCTGATTTGCTCAAAGTATGTGACAGACCTTGGGTGGACCGTTTACTACAGTTACGGTCAGCCTGTTTCCTGTGTGGATGATTCCGACAGCCACACCATAAGCGACGTGTGCGGGCTTTCAACAAGCACCCCGGGCGGAAGCTACACATCCAAGATTACCCTGTTTGACCGCTATGGAAATGTTGGCACAAGCGCCACCATGCCTTCCTCCGTAATAGTTGAAGCAACTGAAGCTAATTTGAAGGTGGACTCCGTTTCATTGAGCGCAACGGAAGTCAATGAAGGCGGCACAGTCACAGCAACCGCGGTTGTTTCAAACGACGGAGCAAGGGACGCATCAAACGTGACTGTTACAGCTTATTACACTTCTTCCAGCATTGCGTTAACTTCCTTTGAATCAAAAAGTGTTGCCTCTCTCGCGGTTGGAACAAGCTCAACCCTAACCTTCACCTGGAACACTGAAGGCATGGAGCCAGACAATTACACCATTAAAGTTGAAGTTGACCCCGGAAACTCAATAGAGGAACAAAATGAAACAGACAACAACAAAAGGGCAGGGGTTTACGTTGCGGCCTCCGAAGATGACAGCCCTGACTTGGTTATTCAAAGCTTTTCTTCAGACAAATTAACTTACGCTGTGGGAGAAGAAATTGAATTCACGGTGGTTGTCTTAAACCAGGGCAAGGCAGCCGCAGGAAGCTTTTATGTTTCAGTTGACACTTCCCCAATGAAAAGCACGAGCTTAAGCGGGTTGGGAGTCGGGGAGACAGGAACAGTAACCTTTACCGCAACCGCTTCATTGGACTGGGGCCCGGAAAAAACTTTCACCGCAGGGGCAGACTCAGGGGGTGTAGTGGCGGAAAGCAGTGAAACAAACAACCAGGCTGAATTAAGTTTGGGTTTCACGACGGCAATGGGAGTTCCTTTAAAGCCGCTGCTGAC
>CAYTYC010000018.1:2921-10542 GCA_964442255.1 uncultured archaeon
ATTGAATCAGTTGAATATGCGCAGGGCACAATAGACAAAATGTGCCCGCAGGAAATAACTGTAATGGTGAAAAACACGGGAACAATGCCTTCCCCTGAAGTAAGCCTTGCAACGCATGGGCAGAATATAATGAAAAAGCGTTACTTTGATGTTCCGGCGCTTGAGCCAGGCCAATCCCATGAAATAAAATTTTACGCGGATTACTCGCTTACCGGAACCCCGGGCATTATTTACTATTCCCTTGACCCGGATGACGGGTTCCCGGAAGTAAACGACCAAAAAAGGGACAATACAGACAATGACCAGGTTACAAGATTAGGGTTAACGCAAAACAACACAAGCCGAAGCACAATCACGGCATTAAACCCATACCCTGACCTTAAAACAGACGGCCTTGAATTTGGCCGCAGCCCCGCAGTATTCAAGCCAGGGGAAAACATTTCATTTGACCTTTTAACGAAAAACGCCGGGCTCGGGGAAGCCCAAAGCGCGGAACTGGCCTTAAGCATCATAAAAGAAGGGGAAAAAGAAAAAATTGAATCAATGCAGCTGGATTACGGGGGAACGCCCGGCGCCGCAATACCGGAATGCGGGTTAAGCAATTATTCATCGGCTGCACCGATTCCCGCAGAATTAAGCGGAGTGGTTGACGAATTCAGGATATTCAGTGAAACCGGAACCAGTGCAGCAGAGTATTCAATCAGCAGGGTTGACTTTGAAAGGGAACCCACAGGAAAATGCTTCATTACAGCCGAAAAAAACGGAACAACCACGGGAATAGCTGAAATTGACTGCACGGCAAGAACCTGCGCGCCAATATATGAAGTCAACGAATACAACAAGCTTGACGCATCCGACAACCGCACTAAATTAATGCTTGACTCAATTGGAAGGGTTTGCGCTGACTTCAGCAACTGGACAGGCGGGGAAAGCGCCACATACGGCGCGGAAAGCATTGAAACAGCCTTCTTTGGGGAAGCGGCAGTAACCAAAACAGCAGTTTCCTCAACAGGAATCAAAGAAAACGAAAGCACTTTCACCACGGCAGAAAACTTCAGGAGAATACAGGGAAACCTTGAGCTTCCCGGATACGAGGGAAACATGGAATTTGAGGCATGCCTTGACCCCGAAAACGCGTTTTACGAATACAATGAAAACGACAACTGCATAATTCTGCCCATAACAATTACAAGCAAGCCAAACCTGAATTACGTGAGCGTGGACGCCATTATAGTGGATGAAGCTGACAGCGGCAGATTCCTCAGGGTAAAGGCAAAAGTCAAAAACATTGGGGCGGACACCGCGCAAAAATTCAAGGTAAGCGCCTTCAGGACATACTGGAAACGCACCCAAAAACTTACTACAATAATTGATGAATTGCCAGAGAATGGGAAAGAAACCACAAGACCCCGGGCAGGCGGAATCCGGGCACAGGAAGCAAGCGGCCGCGCAATTCTGTTCGCTGAAGGCGAAGAAGAAGGCGGGGAAATAGTGGAGGTAAGGCAGGAAATGCAGGAAATTGAGGCCTCAAAAGACCTTGAGCCGAATGACGAGGAAGAAATAATTATCAGCATTCCTGAAGAAGAGCTAAAGGACTCGGACAAAGTTCTTTTGCTGCTTGACTCCGAAAACAATGTTGAAGAAGCAAACGAAGACAACGAATACGGCTTTCCTGTCCCGGAAGAAATAAGGACAGAAACCTGCGGAAACGGAACAGACGACGACTGGGACGGGCTGGTGGATGAAGGCTGCGCTGAAATCTGCGGAAACGGAACAGACGACGACGGGGACGGCGAAATAGATGAAGGATGCATTCCGTTTGAAGAAATATGCGGAAACGGAATAGACGACGATTTGGATGGATTAATAGACGAAGGCTGTGAAATATACGCAAGGCCAAAGGAAATATGCGGCGACGGAAAAGACAATGACTGGGATGGATACGTTGACGAGGACTGCGGGGAAGCAAAAGAGATTTGCGGGGACGGAATAGACAACGACCTGGACGGGCTGGTGGATGAAGGGTGCCCGGAAAGCCGTGAACCGGAAGAAATTCCGGAAGAAGTGATTAAAGAAGCATACAAGGTAAAGCCCACCAAAGAAAACTCGGATTCAGAGGAAACAGAGTTTTCGGTCGGAGACAAGGTAAGGCTGGTGCTGGAGCACAAGGACTTAGGAAACCTCGGGCCGGGAGTGAGCGTTGAAATCACTGCACCGGACGGAACGGTAAGCGAATGCGTCACAAACGAAAACGGGGAATGCTTTGTGGACGCAACCCAGGTAGGGATTTACACGGCAAAAGCAAACATTCAGGGATACGCAATTGAATCAAGGTTTGAAACAGGATACAGGAGCCAGTCCATTGTTGCCTCAATGGAGGAAGCCGTTTCAATAATTTTTGGCTCAGGCACAACAGGGGAAGGCGCAAACATTCTGCCCATTCTTCTGATTTTGTCTTTTGTGGCTGCGGTGATAGCATACTTAAGGCTGGGGTATTACACGAAAAAAGAGGTTGTTCCGGCAGGCAAAAGAAACGCGGAAGGGTTTGTGAAGGCCGTGCTTGCATTGGTTTTCTTCGCATTGCCCTTGGCAGTGAACCGGTTCTACGGCTTCAGGCTGGCATTCATTGTGGTGGTGGCGGAACTGATAATAATTTTCGTGTACCATTACATGGTGCTGGGAAGAAAAAGGAAAAAGCGCACACTAAAGCTGTAGTCGCTCACTGAATTCGCTTATGCTGGCAAAAGCAGTTATCTTTGACTGGGACGGAACACTCGCCGACACTATTCCTTTAACATTTAAAATCTACAAAGAAGTTTTCAGAAAACTGAAAAAACGCGGACTTAGCTTTGAAGACTTCAAAAAACTCTTCAGCAGGGAACATGAAAGGCTCTACAGTTTCATGAAACTCACGCCAAAGGAAAAAAGCAAGGCGGACAGGGCGTGGAAAGAGGTTTACGGGAAAAGGCAAAAGGAAATAAAGCTCTGCAAAGGGGCAAGAGAATTGTTAACTGCTTTAAAGGATTCCGGAATTAAAACCGCACTGGTTTCAAGCGGAAAAAAGCTTAGAGTAGAGCAAGAGCTGAAGCAGACAAATTCAAGGAAATTCTTTAACGCCGTAGTAACGGCGGAGGAAATTCCAGAGCCAAAACCGCATCCAATCGGGTTGTTGTACGCCATAAAACTCTTGAATGAGAAGCCGGAAAACTGCGTCTATGCGGGGGACATGGCTGAAGACATTGAAGCAGGAAAAAAAGCTGGAATGAAAACAATTGCAGTATTGCATGGGATGCATTCAAGGGAAGCGCTTGAAACCTGCAGGCCGGATTTTTTTGCATGGAACCTGAAAGAATTAAAAAATCTGCTGTGCAATCAGCCTTCAGCCACGCCGTAAACAAAGAAAAAGCCGTTAGAGTAAAGCCTGTCCGCAAACCCGCACTTGAATTCCTTCTCCGAAAAAATGAAATCCGGACGGAATTCCTGGAGGTGAAGCTCTTTCCTTTCGCACCTCTGCTCAAGGAAAAAAACCATTGAATCCTCCGCAATCCCGGAGCCGGCACGCGTTAAAGGCGTGGCAAAAATTTTCCTTTCAGCGTAAGCGCGAATCACCAGAGAATACCAGGGCAAAGCAAAAACCCTTGCATTTTCAGGGGAGTTTGCCATAAGGAAATCCAGGGCGGGAATGCCTTCATGCTCCAAATCCTGGTACAAATGGCTTTCAAACGCGAACGGAACCAAAACAAGCTGGGAAGAAAAAAACAGGGCGGCAATTGCAAGAGCGGAAAACTTCACCAGCTTTTCTTCCCTTCCCCCCTCTGCAGAAGAAAAACCCCTGAAAGCGTACAGCAAAACATAGAAGCCGATTCCGGCAAACATCAGGAGAAGCGCCAATTCCGACATGAAAAGCCTGGCGTAAGGAGCCAAAAAAGAAACGCCAAACAAATGGAACTGCACGTAAAGAACAAGCATTGCCGCAAACACTGTTACAAGAAGAATGCCTTGGTTGCGGAAAAAAAACTCGTCCCCAAACAGCCCGGACTTTTTGCGGAAAATTTTTGGAAGCGCCCACAAAGACAAAACAAATCCGAACCCAAAAAAGCCGAGGAAAAAAAGCATTGGCTGAAGGAAGTCAATGAAATAAAAAAGCGGATTCCAGCTGTAAATGGAGGAAAACGTGAGTTTTGAGAGAAGGTTTGCTGAAAGCGCTTTAAATGATTCAATTGAAAACGAGAATCCTCCGCCAAAAAATCCGAGCTGGAAAGCAAAAAACGGAAGAATCAACACAAGGACGATTGCGCCGAACGCAAGCCGCATCTGGTTTGATGCAAACTTGCGCGGGTTAAGGGCAAGGAAAAGCACAAAACCGGGAATAAGGGAAATGGTGTAGGCTGGGTGGAAAAGCGTGGCTGAAGCAAACAAAAAGATGAAAAGGAAGGCGTGCTTCCTGCTCTCCAAAGCCCTGACAAAAAAATACAGGAGCATTGGCAGGAACATTAGCCCAAGCGCCATTGGAACCAAAAACCAAAGCCCAAGGACAGTGGTGTTTGATGCTGTCAGCAGGACAAGGATTGCGCTAAACAGTGCGGGAACGGTTTCCTTAAAGAGGCGGCGGAGCAAAACAAAGGCTGAAAGCGAGAGCACAAGCGCAACGAAAGAGGGCAGGAACAGGGGAAACCAGAGAGGGTCAATACCGGAGGCAAGGGAAAGGGATTTGAGCCAGGCGTGAAATCCAATCTCCCAGTTGTTTCCAATTAAAAGTTTGTTTCCTGAAAGGTTTTTCCCGGCTGTAAGCTCGTTTGTGAGCGCAATGTGGTCGAATTCCTCGGAATGGAAGGGAAGAAAGTAATTGAAGTGAATTGAGCCGACCGCATAAATGCTGAGCAGGAGCAAAAGAAAAAACAGGAGAAAAGAATCCCTGCGGGAGAGTTTCATGGAGAATTAGTAGGGCTAAACTAATTTATATAAGTTCTCATATATTTAAAGTGGCTGAAAAGGCATGGAACTGGAAAGGGTTAAAAGGGAAAAGCTTTTGGTTGCGGCAATAATCTGCCTTCCGGGGGCAGGAATATCGGTTTTCCAGGATTTTCCGGGAAGCTTTGTTTTCGTTGCCTTCCTGGCATACTTTTTTCCCGGATACGTGCTTGCATACCTTATTCTCGGGGAACTGGATTTCGTGGAAAGCATTGTGTACGGTTTTGCGTTAAGCATGGGGCTGATTGTGTTCAGCATCCTGCTCCTGCAAACAGGGCTGGGTTTTTCTTTCACAAGGGAAACTGTTGCACAGGCCGCAATCCTCAGCTCAACACTTTTCCTGGCTTTGTTCCTTTTAAGGAGATATCTTTCGGAGGCGTTTGTGTGAAAAAATTCCTTCTGTTTTCCGCCCTGGTGTTTTCGTTTCTTTTGGTTGGCTCAATCCGCGCAGAGCCTTTCTCCGCCTTTCCCGGGGAAACGGTAAGCCTTTTCATTGAAGAAAAAGGGGTGGAAAGGGTTTCAATAACCCATTATTATTCCCTTGTGGAATTCGTTCCCTGCACAAAAGAACTGTGCCCCGTGTTTGAAAACGGGGAACTGGAGGAAAAAGGAAAGGCGCCCGGGGAGTACGGGGTTAAGGTGGGAAAGGAAAGAACGGGAAACTATTTGGTTAAGGTTGAATTCTTGGGCGAAAGAAAGCCCTTGTACACGTCTTTTGCGGTGCAAAGGGATTACAGCCTGCTCGGCATAATCGGGCCCGCTGTTTTGCTTGCGGCCCTCATAGGAGTTGAACTCAATGTTTTCAGGAAAAAACGTGCAATTAAAGGGTGAAGCAAAATTCGCGCTGTTCTTTGCGGCAGTTATGGCTTCGCAGGCGCTTTTCCTTTTCATAAGGGAAGACATTCAAGCAAGCCTTTTCCAGTTTCTCCTTGTTTTCGGGATGGCCCTGGCTTTTTACCTTGTGCAAAGGAAAGTGAAATACGTTTTCCCTTTCGCGGTTTTTGCGTCCGCACTGATTGCGTTTTCGTTTTTCGGGCAAAGGTTTGAGGAGCACATCCACTACGCCCTCCCGTATTTCGTGGGTTTCTCCATTTTTATGGCTTCCTTCATGGCAGTGGTGCAGAAAAAAAAGTTCAGGGAGTTTGCACTGCTTTTGGCGGCGTTTTTTTTCCTGCTTTCGCCCGCTGTTTTGTCCCCACAAATAAGGACCGGGGACGACGGCGCTCATTTCTTCATCCTCCACCAGTTGCATTCCCGGGACATAACGCCAGAAGCACTGGGCGAGTCAAATTACCTGAACATAAGCCCGCTTTACTATTACTTTTTTGTTTCAATCGCAAAAATAACCGGCACGGGGCTTAGCGAAATGTTTTTTGCGATGAAGCTGGTTGTTTCCGCCCTGATTTTTCTCTCCTTTTTCCTGATTGGAAGGCATTTTTCAAACACAAAATTCGGCATTCTTGCCGCGCTGCTTGCGTTTTTTCCGGTGGCAAGCCTGCATTTGGCTCCGCAGATTCTGGGAAGGCTTTTTCTGCTGAACGTGTTCATTTACACGTACCTGAAATTCTTCCACTCCCTGCGTTCCCGCATAATTTTATTGCTGCTGATTGTAAGCATTGTGTACGTCAACTTAACAACACTTTACATTTCCTTGTCGGTTTTCGCGGCGCTTGCCGGAATTTATTTCGTGAAAAGCCTTAGGAAAAAATTCCTTTACTTCACGGATTTTGCGGTGCTGGCGCTCTTCATTCTCCTCACGGCGGGATACTTTTATTCGGTGAACATAGATATTTTCAGCGCCGTGCCGAGCTTCCTGACGCCGGTTGAGGAAGGCTTTGACCCCTCTGCTTTTGGGGGGGAAGCGGAAGGTGGGCAGATTAAGTCCCTGCCCGCCGAAGACCCTGTTTCATACGCGTTCTTGAGGGTAAAAAATTTTGTGCTGGGTTATGTGAACGCGTTCAGCCTCCTGCACCTCATAACATACGTTTACTATTACGCGCTGGTCGTGCTGATGGTTTTAATTGTTTCCAGGAAAATGAACCGCGAGGATTTGGGCTACTATGCGCTGGGATTCATTGTGCTGATTTTCTTTTTGATTCTCATCGGATTCCAGCAGGGGGTTCACGCAACCCTGTGGACGCTGAACATAGTGTTCCTTCTCTCCATCATCATTATTCTGGCCAAACGCGAGTACCTTCTTGTGCCGCTGGTTTTGTTCATGCTCTGTTTTAATGTAATGCCCGTCCATTATTCCGAAAACCAGTTTCAGCAGGCACAGGGGGAACTGAACAATGAATTCAGGGGGCTAGCGGAATTTGAGGGCAGGCTTACTTCATACTACCCGATAAAAGGCCACCAGGAAATAACCGGGCATTTGGGGGACGGAAACGCGTTCATTGCATTGAGCTGCTCAAAGGGAAAATACTTTGACGCAAAGCTTTATTTCCCTGACCACGGGGAGGTTGTGCTGGGCTGCACAAAAGAAGGAAAGCCTTTTGTGAACGGATTGAACGCAAGCAGGGAAAGAATTATTTACGAAAACGAATTTTCAACGACTTATGCAGTGGACTTGAAGAAATTTACCTGATTTTTGCCATTTACGAAAACGAATTTTCAACGACTTATGCAGTGGACTTGAAGAAATTTACCT
>CAYTYC010000018.1:10642-27667 GCA_964442255.1 uncultured archaeon
ACGAATTTTCAACGACTTATGCAGTGGACTTGAAGAAATTTACCTGATTTTTGCCCACCTAAAAACCAAAAGCCAGTACGCAAGGAAAAACGCGATGAACAAAAACAGGGCGCTTATTGGGTGGACGAATTTGACTGCAAAGCCTGTTGAAATGAGGTGCCCGGATGCGACTATGATGTAGAGCCTTAGAACTGAAAGAAGGTAAATAAGCGCGGAGCCAAACAGCAAGGCGAAAAGCATTTTTTTTCTGTGCAGGGAAAAGAAGTCGGTAAGCCAGCCCGCAAAGAAAAGGAACACAAACAATATCAGCGACTCAATTCCCGCACAGTACTGGACTATTTTTACGCTGAATTCCTGCGTTCCCAGCACGGGAATTGCATCGGGCTTAAGGATTGCGGAGCCGAATGAGAACTCCAGCATTCCCTTCGCCAGGTATAAGCCGGGAAGGGAGAGTTCAAGCCAAAAGAAATGCACCAAAAAGAAAACAAGGTGCAAAACGAAAAAAAATGCAAGCGAAAGCAAAACCTCTTTCCCGTATTCCCTTAAAATTTTCAGGCAGTTTGCAGGCCCGAAAAGGCTTAACGCAAGAAAAAATGCGGACAGCACAGTGAGCGTTTCCCGGAAAATGAGTTCCGCTTCAAGGAAAAGGACGCGAAGAAAAAGGAACAAAAGGAAAAAGGAGAACGCAATTGCGGCTGGAAGGAGGCAGTCTTTTTCCGGGGCAAACCGCAGAAGCCCGTGCCTGGAGACAAGGAAAAAAAACAATGCAAGCTCAAGCGGAACAGCGAAAGGGTAAAGAGAGTAAATGACTTTTCCGTGCGCAAGCGTTACAAGGAATAAAAGGAAAACCAGCCCAAAGTAAAAGAAAAGGAACCTGGTGAAAAGCGAGGAAAAGCCTTTGCTGAATTTCACCTGAATCAGTCCAGTTTCTGTTTTTTTTCCAGCTGGGAAATCCTTTCCTTTATTTGGTCAAGCTCGGAGTCATAGTTTTCAGACTGCTCCGAGAAAACCTTGTAGGATATGAGCTGCTTGTTGAAGTAGTCGTCCTGCAATTGCTTAATCAAAAGCAGGAGCCTTTTTTTGCGCCTTTTAAGCCTTACCCGCATAAAGAAAACCCTGGCTTCACGGAATGCAAGGAAAAAAATGTAGGAAAGAATCAGCACAGGCACAATCCAGAAAACCGCGTTTTCCTTGAGAAGGTAAGTGTAGTAGCCGGAGGGCTGGAGGTAAAACCTTTCCTCGCCGCTGTTTCCGTGGGGGTCGTCGGCTTCAAGCACCACGTGCAGGAGTTCGTTGTTCAGGTCCGCGGTTGGAAAAACTGCCTGGAAAACCCCTGCATCAATTTCCTCCGCCTGCACCCTGTTTCCCGCAACGGAAACGAAAACCCTTGCCCCTTCCGCCGGCCGGCTGTTGAGGTAAAGGGGCCTTACCCTTACCGCAAGCTTTTCCCCGAACTGGAATTCCTTTGCCTTGGGGCTTAGCCTTTCAAAGGAAATCGGCGCCCCGTCAACGGTGATGGAAACCTTTCCCTCGCCCCCAAAAATTCCTTCAAGGGTTTTTTTTCCCGCAGTAACAACCAACTCCCACCTTCCCAGCTCCGCGTCAGCGGGAATTGAAAGGTTTTGGAAGAGGTAAAGGCCGTTTCCGCGGTGAATCATTTCCTCCCTCCTGCCTGAAGTGCCCCACAAAAAGACTTTCGCGTCCTTTACGGGAACCCTGTTGTCTTTCACCACCACGCTGACATTCATTGTCGAGGTTCGGTGGTAAACCGCCGGGCTGGGGGAATTGAATCCAATGGAATAATAGCCGCATTCAAGGGGCGGGAAAACCCTGAAACTTTTTTGCGCTGTTTCCCCGCGCTCTTCAGCCAAAACAATCCATTCCCCTGCGGGGTCGGAGCATGAAGTCGTGTAAGTGAAGGAAAAACTCCTGTCTGACTCAACCCTCACTGTTTTTTCCTCTATCTCTTTTTTTCCTTCAACCGAAAATATTTTCAGGCTGACGAAATTTGTTCCATTGCCTGAAACAATTATTTCGTCGCCTTTCGTGAAGGAGCCGCCGTTAACGTCAACTGAAAGGGAAAAAACCGCGGGCAGCGCGCAAAGCAGGAAAACCAGCGCCAAAAACTTTTTCATCCAAACCCCTTATATTAAGGAAAAGTTATTTATAACCGTTTCCCGCTTTTCTTTTTTTCGGTTTTTTTCTTTACAGTGAAAAGCCCGCCTTTTTCGCTTTCCCCCTGCGGACGGCTTCCCTTTTTGCCGAGCCTGAAAAGGGAAACCTTTTGCCCGGGGGAATCAACAATCGTGTCCTGCTTTTCCATTTCATCCTCAATCCTTTTCGCTTCCTCGCCTTCCATGCCTTTTTCCTTTCTTTTAAGGGAGGCGATTGTCGCCTCAATGTCCCTCAACTCCGAACTGTACTGGTTCAAAAGGCTGTAGTATTCCTCGCTTGTGATTGCCCCCCTGTTGAAGTACCTGTCCTGCAGCTCTGACTTGATTTTTTTGAGCTCTTCCGCCCTTTTCTTCAGCGAGCCCAATTTTCCCCTTCTTCTCCTGACAACAAGCAAAACCAGGACAACGGCGGAAAGCACCACAAAAAATGACGCGGCAAGGAGGGGCTGCCTTCTCAAGAAGTAAAGGAAGGAAACATCGCGGTTGATTTCAAGGGAAATGCTTTCGGCCCCGGAGTTTCCGTAAAGGTCACTGAATTCCATTGCAAGCTCAAGCGAAGATTCAGAAATTTCTTCCCCGGTGAGGGGATAGCTTGCGGCGTAAACCCCCCCTCCGAGTTCCCTGACCTGCAGGCGCTCGTCATTTAGGTAAAAAAATGTTTCAGCATTTGCCGCCGGCTGGCCGGAGGAATAAGTCAGCTTAACCCTTGCCTTAATTTCCTCCCCTAAAGCGTAAAAGCTTCTGCTCGGCTCAATTACTTCGCTTCTTATCTGTGCCTTTTCCACAATCAATTCAACAGGCGCAGAGCCGCTGTATGTCACGGCGTTGAAGTCCTTTTTCGCGAGAAGAAAAATGTTTTGGTCGCCCAACGGAAAGCCGACAGGAATGTTGAAGGAAAGGCTGTATTTTCCTTCCCGGCCCTCCCTTAATTCAAGGATTTTTTTGTCCGGAAGAATTGCCCTTACTTCGGCGTCCTTCACCGGCTTTCCCTCAAAGTCAAGGGAAACAAGGAGCTTCACTTCCTCGGCCCTTTCAAACACCTTTTCCCGGGGGCTTAAAACGCCGAGGTCCAAAAACCGTGTCAGGCCTTCAACCGAAAACGGCACTTCAAACTCCGCTTTGCCAAGGTTTTTTTCCCTGTCAAAGGCCTCAAAGGAAAGCGTCCAGGTTCCGGGGGGCTGAATCAGGCTGGAATGGTAGTCCAGGGAAAAGTTTCCGTTTGAGTCAGTGAAAAGCTGTTTCCCGTAAATCAGTTCACCTGATTCCGAAAAAATCTTGAATTCAGCCTCCCTTGAAAGAGGGGTTCCGCGCTTTGAAAGGTTTCCCTCCGCATAAACCACGTCCCCCATGGAATATGATTCGGAGTCAAGCTCAACCAAAAAGTCAAGGGACGGGTCTACCTTCACAACCAAAACGTTTTCGTCGCTCACCCCTGCAACGTCCGCAATTATTGGGACAGTGTAGTCGTTTTTTTCCGTGTATTCAGGAATTGTGAAGCCGCCGGCATAAATTCCGTCATTCGCAAGCACATCCTGGTGGTTTCCGTCGTCGTAAAGGTGCACGGTTCCTACAAACGTGTCTGCCCTGACATTCGCGTTTTTTGCGACCGCGCCGTCGCCCTTCACCCTTGCCCTGAACAAAAGGAAGTCCCCGCGCATGAAAACCGCGTTTGCGTCCGGCTTCAAAACCTCAACCCTGACCTCTTCCGGCGGGCAGTCCCTGGAGCAGTTCGCGTAGTCCTCCCCGGCCTCACACAAATCGTTTCCGCAGCAGTTTGGCTTGGAGGTTGCGCGGCATGTCCCTGTAAGGCAGGTGTAATACTGGCACAAAACCCCTGGCACGTCCCCGCCGCAGGAGCCGCAGTCATTGGGGCAGCTGCACCTGTCCTCATTGGTTTCGCAGGTGCCGTTGTTGTTGCAGGCCTGGGCGGAAACGTCTTCCGGAATGCCGGCAAACGAAAAAAAAAGCAAAGCAAAAACCAAAACCTTCAGTTTGGGGTTCATTTCATTTCACCTGGCTTCAGCCCATCCGCCAACTTTCGTTCCATTCGGGTTCCATCAACTAAAACTCCTTTCACTTTAATTTAAAGCCTTTGTCCTTTAACGCCTTTTCCGAGAGGATTTCAATCCCTGTTTTGGTTATCTGGTAGGGGACCAGCCTCTTTTCGTGGTTGGAACACCTTAATTTGAGGATTTCCAGCCCGCGTTCCCTGCTTCTCCCGACCTTGATGTTGTACAGCACAACAACGCCGTCCGCAAGGAATTCCTCAATCCCTGTCCTGCTGTAAACGCCGGGATCCTGCTCTGTTTCGGAGATAACAAAGTTGACGGAATCGTACTGGTCAAGCGAGTCAAACATGTGCTTGATGTAGTAACGGTAGTTTTCGTTGTTGCCCATGAACGCAACCGAAAGAGCGGACAAAGAGTCAACCACAATCCTGTCAGGAATAAATGGAAGCTCAAGCTGTTCCACCTGCACAAGCAGGGCGCGCCTCTGCTTAATCAAGGAGGCTTCAACGCTGCGCGCTATCTTGAAGGGATTTATTTTCAGTATTGCTAGTTTTCCTTCCCTTTCCAGCTTGTCCAAATCCCAGCCGAAATTCCGCTGCATATGCCTTTTCAGCTTTACGGGAGATTCCTCAAACACAATGTAAACCGCCTTCTCCCCGTTCATTATTCCGTTGTAAATAGACTGCATGCAAAACGTGCTTTTTCCTGTTCCGCAGCCACCGGAAACAAGAAGGGTTGTGCCCCTTTCAACTCCCCTTCTTTCAACCAAATCATCAAACTTGCTTACCCTTATGGGGACAAACCTTACTTCTTTCTCTTTTTTCCTGCCTTTTTCGGGTTCCCATTTTTTCACCGAAACCCCTTTCGGGACCTCAAGGCTTTCAGCTTCCGCCTGAACCGGCTTTTCCTTTGGCTTTCCTTTTGCGGGCTTTTCCTCGCGGATTCCGCCCGGGCGCCCCTTGAACCTGATTCCGAAAGGCATGCTCTTAATATATCGCAGACCCCCTATTTAAACCTTCCGTTTTTATATAACATTTATATAATATAAAATTTATATAAAAATTGGTTTTTGGTTTTTTATTCCCTTCAACTGCGCCCCCGTGCGCCGGCACGCCTGTGTGCCTCCACGCTGTTTTAAATCCTTTTCCGCCCTTATCTCCTGAAAGTGGTTTAATGGAAAGGGTTTGGGCAGGCGAAAGGGAAATTCTTCTGGTCGGCACCGCGCACATCAGCGAGGAGTCGGTTAAAGAGGTTGAATTGGTTCTTGAATCCGAAAAGCCTGACGTTGTGGGCGTGGAACTGGACGTTTCCCGTTTCCACCAGCTCAAGTACGGGAGAAGGTGGAGCGAAACAAATGTCGGGGAAATAATCAGGAGCGGGAAAACCTATCTTTTTCTCCTCAACCTTTTGCTTGCAGGCATGCAGAGAAAAATCGGGGCAAGCGTGGGGGTTAAGCCCGGGGCGGAAATGCTTGCCGCAATCCGCCTTGCGGAAAAGCATTCAATTCCCGCCGTGCTGCTTGACAGGGACGTGCAGGTCACGATGAGGAGGGCATTCCGGCTAATGGGGTTGGGGGAAAAAATACGCACCGGCCTGGAAATAATTTCCGGCTTCTTCGGGGAAAAGGAGCCTGTCACAAAGGAACTGATTGAGGAGATGAAAGGAAAGGACTTGATGGGAAAGCTGATGGAGGAATTAAGCGAAAAGGCGCCCACAATAAAAAAGGTTTTGGTGGACGAAAGGGATGAGTTCATTGCGCAGCAAATTCTCAGAAGCCCCGGAAAAAAAATCCTTGCGGTTGTGGGCGCGGGGCACGTTGAGGGAATAAAAAGGCATTTGGCGGAAAGGAAAAACATTTCCTGCCTTCTTTCAGTCCCAAAAAAGCGGAGCACGCTGAAGTACGTTAAGTATTTGGTGCCCGGGGCTTTCGCCGCGGTGATTGCCTACGCGTTTTTTGTGAAGGGTTTTGCCCTGGGAATACAGGTTTTTGCGTTGTGGTTTTTGATTAACGGCTCTCTTTCCGCGCTGGGCGCGGCAATTGCGCGGGCGCACCCTTTTTCAGTCCTTGCGGCCTTCCTTGCCGCGCCCTTCACTTCCCTTCACCCGGCCATTGCGGCGGGATGGTTTGCGGGAATGGTTGAGGCAAAGTTCAGCCAGCCGAAAGTGAAAGACTTTGAGGCCCTGGGCGAACTGAACTCCTTCAGGGATTTCGGAAAAAACAAGGTCACAAAAATCCTTTTGGTTACGGCGTACGCGAACGTGGGCTCCGTGATTGGGACGGTGATTGCGCTGCCGTACATTGTTGCGCTGTTGTTTTGATCCCTTCCGATTTCCCGGGGAAGGCTCTTTCAGCCAACCCCCAAAAAGACTTTAAACGGGCGAGATAAATAAAACAAGACTTAAAAGATGTAACACAACTAAGTTTTACGAAATAAATAAACGGTGTCGTGCGCATGGGCTTAAGGGAACTTGAACAGGAAAGCATTAACTTACTGCGGGAAGCAAAAGCGGTATTTAACAATCTCTGCGTTTTGTGGAGCACGGGAAAAGACAGCACGCTCTGCCTGTATCTCTGCAAGAAGGCTTTTTTTGGAAAAATTCCGTTTCCAGTAGTTCACCTGGACACAGGATACAAATTTAAGGAAATGTACAAATTCAGGGACCGCCTGGCAAAGGACGGGGGGTTCAAACTGCTGGTAGCAAAAAGCGACAAAAGAATGTCCCCTGAAAAAGACGGAAAACTTGCGTGCTGCACCGAATTGAAGACAAACACCTTAAGGCGTTTGATGAAGGAAAAAAAGTTTGACGCAGTCATCGTCGGAATAAGGCGAGACGAACACGGGGCCAGAAACAAGGAAAGGCTTTTTTCCCCGCGGGACAAAAATTTTGAATGGAAATACCGGGAACAGCCGCCCGAGGCATGGGGGCTGCTTTCAAACCACACAAAAAACCACATGCGCATCCATCCCCTGCTGGGCTGGACCGAATCAGACGTGTGGGAATACATAAAAAAAGAAAGATTGCCTGTAAACAAACTCTATTTCGCTGTAAACGGAAAAAGACACAGGTCACTTGGATGCACGCCCTGCACAAAACCGGTAAAATCAAACGCCTCAACAGTCAAGGAGATAATAAAGGAACTTAAAAAAAATCAATCCCATGAAAGGGACGGAAGGGCACAAGACAAAGAGGAAGCCTTTGCAATGCAGAAGCTGAGGGCAATGGGGTACATGTGAAGGCGGGGCAAAAAAAAATGAACGTCCTAATGCTCTGTATTGATTCAATGCGGTTTGATTGCCTCAACCATTCAGCAGTTCCCTTCCTCTACAATTACACTGAAAAAAAAGGGCAGCTTTTTCCGGACTCTTTTTCCCATTCCTCTTGGACACGGCCAAGCATTGCAACTGTTTTAACCGGGCTGCTTCCCCAACAACACAGGGTAGAATTCATTGAAAGCAAATTAGGGAAAGAAAAACAACTGCCGGAGTTCTTCAAAGAAAAAGGCTACGCCACCGCCTGCTTCAGCGGAATCAACCAAATCGACCCGGTCTGGGGTTTCCGGGGATTTGACGAATTTTTTTCCAGCCAGGTTGACAGCGTACAGCTAAACAGGCGGCTGATGAATTTTGTGCGTGCGGCGAAGGAAAGCAAAAAAAAGTGGTTTGCTTATGTTCATTACGCTGACCCCCACTTTCCGTACAATATGAGCACCTCCTTTTTCAAGAGAAACCCAAAAAAAGAAATCAAAGAGCTCCTTTGGGACGCGTACAATAAAAAACTAAATACTATTGACTGCTGCATCAACCAATTATTTGATTTTCTGAATGGCTTGAAGGTAATGAAAAAAACCCTGGTGGTTGTCTTTGCGGACCACGGCGAAGAGTTCTGGGAACACGGCCACAAAATTCACGGAGGTTGTTTGTGTGATGAAGTGCTGCACGTGCCTTTAATCTTTTTTCACCCAAAAATGCCTGCAAAATGCCGCCCAAAAGTTGCAGGGTTAGCCGACCTGGGGCCGACAATAACAAAAGAGGCGTTGAAGGAAAACCCCTTTAAAAAAGGAAAAAATCTTTTTTATTCGGGTGAAAGAAAACACATTTTTGCAAGGACATACCTGAACGCTCACCATTCTTTTGCTTCCGGTGAACTGCTTGAATGCGCAAGGACGAAAAAACACAAGCTTTTAAAAAAGAGGATGAATTTTCGTTTCAGGTTAAAGACAGATTCTCTCAGGGAACCGCATTACTGGATTAAGCTGGCTTATTCTTTGCCTGTTTTTTTCCTTTTCTTGTTAAGAAATCATTTCAAAAAAACCGTTTTTGAATTGTTTGAACTGCAAAAAGGGGAAAAACGGGTTTCAATTGCCGAAAACAAAGATGCTTTCAGAAAGCTTCGTTCCCTGCTCGAATGATTCCCTGCCTGCTCAAGAAAGTAATCGTTTGGATACTCACTCAAATCAACAAACCTTTTTTGTTTGCATGCCCGTTTTCTTCCCTAAAGGAACTATTCAACTTTTGTTCCGGGCGAAACCTTTTTGTCGGGTGAAAGCAGGGAAATGTTTTTTCCGTCCACTGCGGCGAGAAGCATTCCGTTTGAGATAATGCCGGCGATTTTCGCTGGCTCAAGGTTTGCCACAACAACAACCTGCTTTCCGGCCAGCTCTTCCCGGGAATACGCGCCCTTTATTCCGGCAACCAGCTGCCTTTCCTCCCCGCCAAGGCTTACCCTCAATTTGAAGAGCCTGTCCTTTCCCTCAACGTCCCCGGCCTCCAAAATTTCCGCGACACGGAACTCAAGCTTTTTGAAGTCATTGAATGAAACCATTTTCCGCCACTTCAACCAAGGGAGCGAATCATCTTAAAAAACAATCCCGCGCAAACCAGCGCGGAAAAGTAAAGGGCCGCAGGCGGAAGAAATGCAACGAAAGGGCCTAACACAAGCGCAACCCCGAAAACACCGAGCCGGAGGGCGCGGAACTTGCTGTGCACCGCATAAGGCATGCCTTTTCCCGTGAAATGCACGGCAAGAAAAACAAGCGAGTAAAGCATCAATGCAACTATTGCAGCAATCACGGGAATCGGGAACGCGGGAATGAAGCCTATGCAGCAGATTACCTCGGAAACGCGGGAAACAAACTGCCTCACAAACAAGTCTTTTTTTTCCGGGGAATGAAGCCTTAATTCAATGAACGCAATCGCGAGAACCGCAAGCCCCGAATTCAGCCACCCGCCGGAAAGCGCAAAGTAAGCCGCCGCAACGGAAAGGGGAAAAGTGAAAAGGAAAAATTTTTCTTTCAATCCCACGGAAATGCCTTCATTTGTCGCTAATTAATTCGTTTTTAATCAAGGGAGTGTAAAGGTGGATGAGCATGGAGGACTTTCTCCCAAATATTTTTGTCCGGCCTTTCTTTATTTCATTGTATGCTTCCTCAACCGAGGAGCAGTTGACTTCAGTGAAAGCCCTTCCCACTTCTTTTGGAAGGTGGCCGTCGCTTCCCGCGGTCTTCGGGAGAGAGTTTTTTTCCGCAAACTTTTCAGCCTTTTTGTTGAAGGAACTCAAATAGCAGCGCGAATTGAATGCCTCAATTCCGTCAACCTTTTTCTTCACTTTCTCCAGCCTTTTGAATCTTCTCCTGTAACGGTCAAAGGGGTGCGCAACAATCGCTAATCCTCCCTGGGCGTGAATTTCATTCAGCACTTCAAGATAGTTGCCTGGCCTGATTTCCTTGTTTATGAATAACGCGATGTACTCTCCCACTGCTTCCTCGCCGTCAAAGACCTGCACCTCTTCTCCCCGAATCCAGGGGACGCGCATTTTCCTGGACAATTTTTCCGCCTCCCCCCATGCACCGATGCTGTTGTGGTCTGTCACCGCAACCCCCATTCCAAGGGATTTCGCTGCCCGGAAAATCGTTTCCACGCGGTTCACTGAATCCGCGGAATGGACGCTGTGGGTGTGCAAATCCAGCCTCATTTTTTCACGGCCTGAAACCAAAGCAAATAAAAGTGCATTTAAATTAATTACTCCTGGAACTATTATAAGGCAATTGCAATGATCTGCGTTCTTGCTTTAATTGTTTTGGGAATTGCGTCCGTTTTTTCCGCCTCGCACAGGCCTTTGGCAAAAGAGGCATTCAACTGCGTTTTCCGCAGAGTTACGCTCAGAAAGTGCCAGACAGGCTTTGACAACAAAATGAAAATGAAGATAACGGGAAAAATAATGAAAAGAAGCCCGAAGCTGAGCGGAATGGTTTTCCGGCATTTTGAGGCATTAAGCTGGATTTTCATGATAATTTTTTTCGCAAGCCTGGTTTACTCCGCTTATTCGGCATACAACATGGTTGTCTACGGCTCCTGTGACCCCGAAAACCCGGAGCTGTGCGTGATAACAAACGGCGTTTCCCCTGCGGCAGAGCTTTCCTCTGATGAAATGGCTGAAAGTTGCACCTGCGAATTCGGGACAGAAAACTGCACTGCATCCGATTATGCGGCCTGCGGCACGGACTGCGGGTGCCTTGAAGGCAGGTGCCGGAGCAGCGGATGAGGTAAATTAAATGGGCCTGGGGGAAACGCGCGCGGACTTCAAAATACTTGAAAAGCAGAGGGAAGGACGGCCATTCATTTATTTTGACAATGCTGCCACCTCCTTAACCCCAAACCAGGTGGTTGAGGCAATGAACTCCTATTACTTTGAATTCAATGCAAACATCCACAGGGGCGTGCATTCATTGAGCGAAAAGGCATCCGAAGAATATGAAGGCGCGCACGAAAAAATCGCGAAATTTGTCGGGGCAAAAAAAGAGGAATTCGTTTTCACCCGCAACACAACGGAAAGCGTGAACCTTGTGATGTACTCGCTTTTGTGCAGTGATTTCTTCAGTGAAGGCGATGAAATCTTGCTCACGGCAATGGAGCACCACTCCAATTTGGTGCCATGGCAGTTTGCCGCAAAAAAATCCGGCGCATCACTGAAATTCATTGAATTGAATGAAGACTTCACGCTGGATATGGATGACTTCAGGGAAAAGCTTTCCGACAAAACAAGGCTTGTTTCGGTTGCGCACGCGTCAAACACTGTCGGCACAATAAACCCGGTGAAAGAGATCGCATCCGAGGCAAAAAAAGCCGGCGCACTTTTTTTTGTGGACGCAGCGCAAAGCGTTCCCCACATGCCTGTCAGCTTCCACGACATTGGCGCGGATTTTCTCGCTTTTTCCGGGCATAAAATGCTCGGCCCCACCGGAACCGGGGGATTGTGCGTGAAAAAAGGCTTAATGGATTCACTGAACCCGTTCATTTACGGGGGAAGCATGATTGGCGAGGTAAGCAGGGAGAAAAGCTCTTGGGCCGGACTGCCCTGGAGGTTTGAGGCCGGCACACCAGACATCGCGGGCTGCATCGGGCTGGGAAAGGCTGTGGAGTATTTGAAGAAAACAGGGATGGAAAACATAAGGGCGCACGCCAAAAAGCTTTTGGGGCTGGCCGCGGAAGAATTGAAGGGAATGGAAAAGCTGAAAGTATTCAATTCACTTAACCCGGAAATCCAGGGGCCGGTTATTTTGTTTAATTCTGAAACATTGGGCGCGCATGAGCTGGCGCTTGCATTGGATGAGGCGGCAAACATTGAGGTTAGGAGCGGAATGCACTGCGCTGAGCCCCTTATTTCAAGGCTGGATGAAAAAGGGGTTGTGAGGGCCTCATTCTATTTCTACAACACGGAAGAAGAGGTTAAGCTTTTCGCGGAAGAACTGAAAAAAATTCTGGCGGCACTGGGCTAAGGCATGGTTATTTCCGCGGGCTCCGCGTTTTCCGCGCATTCAACCAATTCTTTCACCGGAATTTTCAGCACCGAATCGCTTTCCCCGGTGCAGCAGAAAACTTCTCCCTGTTTCTCCCACACCGGAAAGTCAACCAGGGTTTTCACCCCGTAAACGCTTAACGGCGGAAGCAGTTCCGAAGAATAGCCCGTGACTTCAATTGTTTCAGCGGACTCCGCTTCCCTGATTTTTTTTCCGCCCAATGCCCCTGAAACCCTGTCCAGGTCAACTTTCCGGTTTAGCTGAAAAACGCATAATATTCCCGCGCCGTTTTCATCCAGAAACAGCCTGGATTTAAGGAAGCTTTCCCCGCTTGCCCCGGAAAGCCTCCTTGCGTCCTGCGCGGAGGACGCAGTTTCCTTCAGGCGCAGAATTTTTGCGTTCGGGCAGTTCACTTCAGCAAAATCGCGGAGCATTTTAAGTTTATAGGATTAGTTAAATTTAAATACAATTTATACTCTATTAAATCCGAAAATCATGCGGAAAATTCCTGCGCTTTTTTTTGTTTTGCTATTTTCGTGGGCAGCGTCCGCGCAGGAAGGAACGCAGACAATTTCCTATGATTTCACGGAAGCCGGCGGCTTCAGTGTTTCCAGCGCTTCAACCGGCGCGGACGTGGTTGGGCTTCCCCAAGAAGGGGGGGACTGCAGCGGGGTCCTTGATATCGCATTTAATCTCCTCATCACTACACAGCAGCTTGAACTCGGGCAGATAGACGCCGACACCACGTTAAGCGGGGAGGAAAAAGCGGAAAAAAAGGCTGAAACTGCGAAGGCAATGAATGCGTTAAGCGCAATTAATGCAACAGACTCCTGCACATACAACCCTGAAACAGGTTTGCTGGAATTTTCTTTCACAAGTTCATACGAAAACTATCTTGCGCTGAAGGCGGTTTCCTCTTACGCGGATTCAGGGCCCTTTGTTTCAAAAGATGGCGGAACAATTTCAGTGAATTACAGGGGTTCGGGAAACCTTCCATTGCTTGACGGAATGGAAAGCCTTTCAGGGATAGGCGAAAAAACAATCAAAATAAGGGTTCCGGGAACTGTTTCCTCAGTCAGCCCTGAAACTTCGCCTGATGCAGAAGGATTTTACGTTTTCCCGGACCCTGAAACAGCGGAAATAACTTTTGCGCCGGCTTCTTCCCGGCCCCCAACAGGAGGAGGGCAGGATAACGGGGGAAGCACAGTTGACGAAGGCGGGGAAGAAGAAAGCGTTTCCCTTATTCCCCCAATTATTTCCGACAACATGGTTTATATTCTCGGCGGAATTTCCGCCGTGGTTGTTGTCATAATCGTGTTCAAAATCAGGGGCAGAAGCAAGTCAAGGGAGTTCAGGAAAGAGGAAAAGCTTGGGGCAGCGCAGAAGGAGCTAAAAAAAGGCGGAAAAGAAAAAACTTCCCGGCCAACGGAAGTCGGGGAAGACGAGGAAAGCATCCAAAAGCTTGTAAAGGTTTTAAAGGAAAAGTCAAAAGATTTTTCAATGGAGGAAGTCAAGGCCGCAATAATCAACCAGGGCTACAGCGAAAAGATTGCGGACGAGGTGCTGAAAAGGATTTACTCCTGAAAGGTTTTTTCCAATACGCACGGCGCATGGGCCCTTAAGCGAAAAAAAAAAGCTCACCATTCAAGCTTAAATGGCGGGGTGAACTTTGGTTCCCTGAAGGGAATGAAGGCCGATTTTTTTCTTTTTCTTCTTTCCCCTAAAATCATTTTCCATTCCCTTAAATTGCTCAAATACGCGCGCAAAAGCCATCCAAGCCTTCCGTCCTTAATGCTTTGCAGGAAAATTAATCCCATGCCGGGAACAAAGCGCAGGAGGTCAAAAAACCCGAGGTTAAAGAAAAAAGACCTAAGCCGGTGGGTGTTGAGGAGAATGTAATGGTTCCTTGCGCTTATCGCTTTTCCGGAATCCTTTGAGGAAAAATGCACCACAATGCATGCGCTGCACTCAATTATTTTGTAGCCCCTGCTTCGGGCCCTAAAATTCCAGTCGGCCTCCTCCCCGTAAATCGGGGAAAAGTGCTCCGCGTCAAGGAAGCCTATCTCAGTTATCATGCCTTTTTTTGTCATCCATCCAACCGGAAGGGTGAGTTTTTCCCTGTTTGGCCTGCGCCTGGCTTCCTTGACGAATTTACTGTTTTTGAACTGGTGAGGGAAAACCTCCTTAACCCCTGCAACCGCTATTCTTTCATCCGAATCCAGGGTTTTCATCAGGCTTTCCAGCCACCCTTCCGTGACAAATGCGTCGTTGTTAAGGTAGGCTATGTAATGCCCTTTGGCTTCCCTGTAACCCTGGTTCAGCGCGTAGGGAAAGCCCTTGTTTGACCTGTTTTTGATGAACCTTGCGTTCCTGAATTCTTTTTCCAGTTTTTGGATGCTGCCGTCCCTGCTGCCGTTGTCAACCACAATCAGTTCCAGCGGGGAGTAACTGGTGCGGGAGGAAATTGATTCAAGGCACTGTTTTGTGAGCGCATAGGAATTCCAGGTGGTGACAATCACTGAAACAAGCTTTCCCATCAAACCACTTTCACAGCCCGGACTTTCCTTTCACTATCCTTGGAAAAGGCAGCGGAATAATGTACTGCCCTCCGCCCTCACTGTAATCCTTTGTTTTGTCGATCAGCTCACCCGCAATTGTCCAGGCAAACAGCGCAAGGTAATCCGGCTTCTCTGTTTCAAGCGCTTTTCCCGGAAGGATTGGGATGCGGTTTCCTGCAAACGCCTTGTTCTGTTTTGTGGGCGCGTCGTCCACAATGAACTTGATGTCCTCTTTTCCGATTCCGCAGTAATGCAGGAGCGTGCTAGCCTTTGCCGCGGCGCCATAGCCGGCAACAATTTTTTTCTCTTCCCTGAGCCTTGAAATCAGTTCAAGGAAAGCCTTTTTCACTTCCCTTGTTTTTTCCGCGAAATCCGCGTAAGTTTGCGGCTCGTACAATCTTTTTTTCCTTTCTTTTTCAGGGAATTCCGCGATGTTTTTTTCCCTTGCCTTGATGGAATCGTTTTCTTTGTGCGCGGCAAAAACCCTTATGCTTCCCCCGTGGATTGCAATTTCCTTTATGTCAAATATTTTCAGGCCCTCGCATTCAAAGAGCTTAAGAAGAGGCTTCACCAGGAAATATGAGAGGTGTTCGTGGTAGATTGTGTCAAACTCGTTTTTTTCAACCAAATGCAATGCGTAAGGGAACTCAACAACAAAAACGCCTTTTTCGTGCAAAACCTTTTTTACCGCCTTCAGGAAGCCGTGGACGTCGTGCACGTGCGCGAAAACGTTTGAGGCGGCAACAAAATGCGCCTTTCCCTTTTTTTCCGCAATTTTTTCCGCCACGCCTTCATTCCAGAATTCCACGAGGGTGGGAACGCCCTCCCGTTCCGCGATTTCCGCAAGGTTTTTTGCGGGGTCAACCCCCAAAACTTTGAAGCCGGCTTTACTGAATTCCTTCAGCATGCAGCCGTCGTTGCTTGCTATGTCAAGTGCAAGGCATTGTTCGGGGGAGGAAAAAAATTTTTTCGCCTCCCGCGCCATTCCCGCAAAATGTTTTCTGAATGTCTCTGAAATGGAGGTGCGGTAGGCGTAATCCGAAAAAAGAAGTTCGGGGCTTACCACCACGCTTAACTGGGAGAGGAAACAGTTTTTGCATAAAAGAACTTCCAGCGGAAAAACCGGGTCAGGGCTTTCCTTCGCGGGATCAACCAGGTTGTTTGCGAGAGGAAGGTTTCCGAGGGAAAGGTATTTTTCCAGTTTACCCGAAGAGCAAATCCTGCACCGCCTTACTTCCGTGAACAAAAAAACCGCCTCCTGTTGAAAAAAGCCTATCAAAAGAGGCTGGGAAGCATTTAAAAATATTTAGAAAATGATTTACTTTCAATGGCGGAAAAAATAGTTGTCACTGGCGGAGCCGGATTCATTGGCTCAACCCTTGTTGAGGCCCTGCTGGAGAAAGGGGGTTTTGAAATAACCGTTCTCGACAATTTTTCCACCGGCAAA
The DNA here is from genome assembly GCA_964442255.1 of uncultured archaeon. Classification (GTDB taxonomy): domain Archaea; phylum Iainarchaeota; class Iainarchaeia; order Iainarchaeales; family 1-14-0-10-31-34; genus CAYTYC01. The sequence goes on from CAYTYC010000018.1 coordinate 26,629, forward strand.
AGGAAAAACCTTGAAAAAGCTTCAGGAAAGGTAAAGGTGGCTGAAGGCGACATCTGCAGCTACCAAGAAACTGTGAAGGCAATTGCCGGGGCGAAAACGGTTTTCCATATGGCGGCTTTCAGTTACGTTGGGGAATCAATCAGGGAGCCCGCAAAATACAACAGGGAAAACATTGACGGAACCCTGAATGTTTTGAAGGCGGCGCACGAGAATTCCGCGGAACGGGTTGTTTTTCCAAGCAGCTGCATTGTTTACGGCAAAACCGGCAAAACCCCGATTCCGGAAACCGAGCCCTTAAACCCGAACACCCCCTATGGTTTAACCAAGCTTGCCGGGGAATTTTACTGCAAATTTTTCACTGAAGTGCACGGCCTTGAAACCGTGTGCCTGAGGATATTCAATGCCTACGGCCCAAGAATGCAGAACCGGGTTTTGTCAATTTTCGCTGACTTAATCCTGCAGGGAAAAAGCCCGAAAGTAAGCGGGGACGGAACCCAGGCCCGGGACTTTGTTTTCGTTGAAGACATTGCGGACGGCCTGGTAAAGGCGATGGAGGCCGGAAGGAATGCAAGCGGAAAATCATTTAACATTGGAACAGGGGCCGGGACAAATTTGAATGAATTGATTGAAAAAATCAATGAATCGCTGGGAACAAGCGTTGAGCCCGAGCACGTGGAGGTTGCGGCAGGCGAAATTGACGAAATAATCGCTGACACAAGGCTTTCCAAAGAGGTTCTCGGTTTCACGGCAAGGCATTCCCTTGACCAGGGGCTTGAAAAAACAATTTCGTGGCTGAAGGAAAAACAGGGCCAATAAAATGGCTGTTCCCCTGCCTGAAGGCAGGGGCATCTGGTTTTTCATTTGGCAAAGTCAGTTAAACAATCGCCATCAAGGGCGAGGCATTAAACCACCTAACAGCCGTGGACATAAATACTTGAATTTTTGTACGTCAGGAAATGCTTTAGTTTGCCAAAATGCAGGAAAAAAAACAAGGTTCCAAAAACCAAAAAGTTTCCAAAACTTATGTCCGATACTATAA
>CAYTYC010000019.1:0-16798 GCA_964442255.1 uncultured archaeon
AAAGTTTCTCCGCCGAAGGCGGCCCTTTTTGATCAAACTTTTTGGAAAAAAGTTTTTTGGCGAAGCAATCCGCCGAAGGCGGCCCTTTTTAATCAAACTTTTTGGAAAAAAGTTTGTTTTGATAAAACTTTTGGAAAAAGTTTTTTGGGAAGAAATCCGCAGACCGCTGCCTGAAGGCAGCGGATTTCTTTGGGTTAGTTAAAAAAAACCTGCACCCGCTTTGGATTTATTTCTTCCGCCCCGGCCCGGAAAAATTTTACCCCATTTTTTTCAGGCACTTTGCAACAAAAGGGCTTTCAAGGAAAATCGCCTTGTCTTCTTCCCCCCCTTCATTCAAAAACAGCATCACGTTCCTGTTGTCGAACACCGCATACCTTGCTGGATTTGGTGAAGGCTTGAGGTAGCTTACTTCCCCAAAGCTTTCCTTCAGCTTCTCCCCGCCTCCAAAGACGCCCAAAGAGAGTTTAACGCCCTTTTTTTCGAGTGAATCAAGTTTTTGCTTGAAGGCATTCAGTTTATTGACTGCGTTGGCTTCGGAAGTTGAAATAATGACCTCTTCCCTGCTTTTGTTTAACTCGTTTTCAATCGCGGAATAAATGTTGTCTTTGCCCCTTAACAGCCATACCTTTTCCCCGCTTTCAGGGGGAGTGCCGCCTGGTTCAAGCCTTTTTCCGAGTTTTTCGCTTAAATCCTTTAATTCCCGCATGCTTTCCTCAAACTCTTTTCTTCTGGCTTTCTCCAGGTTTCCTAAAGCGGTTTTAACGTCCAATGCCCTGAACTTTATTGGCCGGGAGGGATTCATCACAACAAACCCTTTCTTTTCCAGCCCCATCAGCACATCGTATACCCTTGCGCGGGGAATTCCCGCGTTTTTGCTGATGCTGGAGGCGCCTGCCTCATTCAGTTTAAGCAAAGAGTAATAGGTTTTGGATTCGTATTCATTCAATCCGGCACGCTTAAGCAGAGAAAGCATTTCCCTCATCAAATTCCCTCGTTCACCTGAACGCTAGGATAAGGGAAAAGGAGTATTTAAATGTTTTTGCTTACGGTTCTGTTTCACTTTTTGTTGGAGGATTTTGCGGCAAGGGTTTTTGCTTGCGCTTTTTTGCTTGTTTTTGTGTTGGGGCTTGAAATTCTTGCCGCGCATGGCGGACGTAATTTTCCAAAAAACTCTTTGTTTTGGGGGGCAAAATTCAAAAACAGGCAAATTCAATACAGCCGCCAACACTTAACGAAACAGAACCTTGCTTATACATTCCACGGAAAGCTTTAATTAAAGTTTAAACATCCAGTTATTGGTTGAAATGCGTAAACCTCCAAAAAAAAATGACGCCTGGAAAAGAACAGGGAAGAAAAATCCCGAAAGCGACAACCCAAAAAAACTACGTATGGCGTATGAAATACTGAAAAGAGAAATAGATGCAAAATATAATATAACACAAGTGCCAGAAAGCTCTGCATCCAAAACCCGCGGCAGAAAAAGAAGGCCTCCTGTAATTAACATTAAAGGAATAAGGGACGCGGCTGGAAGAAGGCTTCGGGGAGCCGTAAGGGCGGGAGCCAAATGGATCGGGGACGCAGGCAAGAGGATTGTCCCCCAAAAAGTGGAGCCATCACATGGAATACTAATTTTTGAGCACGGAAAAAAACATGACGAAGAGGTGCCGCGCAGGCAACTCGAAAGAAGGCTTCGGGAAGAATCGAAAGCAGGAAAGAGTGCCCTAACATATAGCTATGGCGCGACAATTGGCAGATATAACCCACGAATCAAAGTTAATGCCGTGCGCTGGCAGAATCTGCTTGACTTGAGGACGCTTTTGGATGAAATGAGGCAGATTTCAGCGGAAGGCAACGTGCCCCTGCACGGCAAATTCAAAACTAACAGGATTAAAACTTCAGGAAAAGCCGCAGATTTTTTTGTTGGATTGCAGATAGGCAGATTAAGGTTTGGGCGAATTCTGGCAAGGCATTTTGAAAGCTGGCTTGTTCCGGCGGTTGACCTTAAAAGAAACAGTTTGGATGTTGAAAAAATCAGGTGGAGAAATGCGGCGGAACTGCAAAAAATTTTAAGTGAAGCGGAAAAAGTTGCAAAGGCTTTGGGCTTAGGTCGGGTGAACTGGAGAATCAAAAGAAGAAGCATTAAACTCGAGGACCGCAAACCCCGGATAAACACTAAAGGAATACCAAAAAAGGACTGGCTTCCGAACGGATGGAAGATGGAGATTTTCCCGCAAGACAAAAACCTTGAGCCCAGGGAAGCAAACTGGCGCGAATGGATAATTTCCAAAGAGGTTTAAAAAAACTATTTTTCGTAAAAAACCCAAACGGTTTCATAGCCGAGGGCGGAGTTTTTAAATCCGGTGTATATGTAATAAACCTTTTTCAAATCCTTGCAGGGCTCCACTTTTTTCACTGCCAAGAATGCCTTTGTTTTCCACCACGTATCCCAGGAATCTATTCTCACACCTTCATTAACTTTCTCAACTTCGCAAAAAGGCACACTTCCATCCAACAGCCTAAGGTCAACAGTAAGTTTGTCTTTGCCGATATCAGTAACTTCAACTGAGTAAGCCGTCCCCGGAAGGTCTCCCTTTGAGCCTGTTGGGGAGGCCGCAAATTCGTATCCTTTGAGCCTTGAATAGTTTGCAAGTTGCCCAGGCTTTGTTGCCTTTGATTCATTGAAAATCAAGTTGAAGTTAAGTGTTTTGTTGCCTGCACTGTCTTTTCCGAATGAAACAAATTCAAACACCAAAAGCCCAAGGTTTCCGCATCCATATGAATATAAATCCAATCTTCCGAACCCCACAAGACGGGCGTGCAGTTTTGGCATTTCGCAAATTTCGCTACCGCCTGCATCTAAAACCTTTACCGCGGTCATGTCTGCGGCCAAGAACCGTACCTTAATGTCAACTTTAACCAGATAATCGGTTCCTGGGACCGGTTGGGTGGATTTATCCTGGAAATTAGCGAAATTAACGACAACATAGCTTCTTTCATCCAGCGCACCCGCAACACCGGTTGTAGGGGGGGTCCCTGTTCCGGGGGTTCCGCCTGGAACGGTCCCTAGCGTGGTGTCTGCCCCTGGCGCAGTATCCCCGGTCACGGCGGTTGAAGAAACATCACTGAATTTTTTCACTTCGCTTCCCACTGGAATCCAGACTGGAAAGAAATCCGAGGGGGAAAAGCCTTCCTTTAGCGCCCTTACGCTGTACCCAAAGTTTTCGTTTCCTGCAGCGTGAATGAACTGCTTTTTTCCTATTGGCGCCGGGTAAAGCCTTACAGTTGAAGGAAGCTTTGCCAAGTTAAATTCGTTTGGGTTGGGAAGCGAAGCAGAGTAAGCGGAATGGGCCAAAACCTCGAAAGAATCCCCTTCCAATGTATCCCACTCAACAATTACCCCGCCGCCTTCAATTGGGTTAGCGGAAACGCTTGTTGGAGGGTCCAGCTCGGTTTCAGCAGAAACCGTTTCCTTAACCTCAACCTTTTCCGTTGAAGCCTCCCCCCCTTCCTCAGTGGTTATTATGTACCCTGAAGTCCTTTCCAGTTTCTTTTTGAAGATTCCCTTAACAAAACTTGAGTCAATGCACGCAAGGCAGGTTAAGATTGTATTGCATTTTCCGCACTCCGTTGAAGGCTCTACTCCTGGCTCGCCGTAAACCTCGAACTGAATAATTTTTGTTGCCTTTGAAACGCCTGTTCCCTGCTGGTCGTCAACTGTCACCCGCATTTTCCAAACCCCCATATCGTTTTCAGTAAAAAGCCCTGTCACCGGATAAACCAGTTTCCCCGTATTCTTTGGGGCAGAGTAATCAATTTCATGGAGTATTTTGCTTGCATCCGGGCTGTCAATTATTTTCCAGTAAAACTCCAGAATATTCCCTGCGTCTACGTCATAGGAATCCGATGCGTCGATTGTAATCTGCTCCCCCACTTTCACTTTTTCCGGCCATGAAACATCCAGAATTGGACCGTGGTTTTCTTCTGCCCCAAGCAAGGCTGCATCAACCCTGCTCTGCGTTATTGTGAGGGAAGCCGTTTCAGGGTTCGGCTCAATATAGCTTGCGCCGCAGTTTCCGTTTCCTGTCTTGTCCTGGCAGACGTAAACCTGGAATTTTTCCCCTGTCCAGCCTTCAACCGAAAAAGAATAGTCCTTTTTTCCTTTCTCAAAGTAAAACTCCACTCCAGTAGAGCTAATGTCACTCCATTTGATTATTGTGCCGTCGTTTTTTTTCGTTAAACCCGAATGTGAAGAAATTGACCTGCTTAACTGCTTTCCGGTTCCCTTATAAATTCCCACATATGTCCTGCTTGCTTTTGCTTCAATTGAGGTTTCAGAAACAGGGAACTTTATTGTTGTTCCGGAGGTAAAGTCAGGGGGAAAGCACACCCCAAAGGCGGCGCCGGTTGTGGGGTTGAACATATTGCATTCAAAGTCTTCGCCAGCCGCCTTCAACGGGTAAATCCACATGTCCGAAAGGCCTGTTGCGGGAGGCGGCGAAGTCCCGGGGGCAGATGCCAGCATTGAGGAAAGCGCTCCAAGGGCTTTTTTGGTGCTGCCTGGAAACACAACGCTGGTCTGCGCCAGGGCAAAGGCTGCACAGAAAAGCGTAAGCAAAACCAGGAAAGCCAATGCAAGCCGTTTTTTGCTCGTTTCCTTCACTTTAATCCGTTCCATCCACTACCAATTCAAAAGGCAAAGAAACTTTAAGTGCTTCCTCCAGCGGTAGAGACGAATGGTTTCCAACCCCAGCATTATCATAACTCCCGCTAAGAGCCCTATATGCGTTGCCCCTGTTTAGCACCGATTCTTTAAAATACCCCATACAACAATACCATATAAAATTTACTTCGTCCTCTGAAAAGCCTTCCTCCATTAAAAGGCGTCCAACATGGTTGGGGCCGTTAAAAAGAAGTGTTTCCCCTGAAAAGTCTTTTTCCATTAAAAGAAGCTCTGGTGAATTAAAGGAATCAAACGGCACTCCTTCTTTTGAAAGCCCCCCTGCTCCTGACTCCTGTTTGGGTCCATTTCCCATGGAAAGAATTACCCCCAACCAAGTGGCAGACGCCATGTCCGGGGAATGAATTCGGATTTCATTATCCACGCTTGTGACCATTTTTCTCTTTGTTTCACGCGGAAGCCTGAAAATCCTTTCCACAAGTGCCTCCAACTCTTCAACTCTTTCCTCATCGGAAGTATCCGCAACAGTGTAACCAAAGCAGTCGTCTTGAATGGGGGCAACATTCACGGGACCCAAAAGAAGCTTTAGCCTGTCCGTTACTTCAAGTGCCCATAAACTGGATTCCTCGTCTTTGGCGCTTTTCCCGAAGTCCAGCTCAACAGCAAGTGTTTGGTTTTTTTCCTCAAGACCCTGGAGTTCATATGCCGTGCCCTTCAACACCGCAGTTATTTTTTTTCCGCCTTCATCGTAAAAAGTGATGTCCGCATGCGTCCTCACTTTATCCAAGTCAACAAAATGGGTTAAGTCAACTTCAGGACGAAACCCCCCAGGCTCTCCAGTCCCGTCAAACGAAGCCCAAGGATAAGAGTATTGGGATTCCTCCTCTTCCCTTAAAGCTTTTACCGCAAATTTGTCAGTAATAGAATACAGGGGGCTGCCCACGGAAAAATCGTCTGAATACGGGTGCGGGGTTTTTTCGCATCCGCTTATGCCCACGGAATTGGGGTTTCCTGAAATCGTTTCAGGGCAGTTCAGAATTTCATATCCTGTTGCTCCTTCCACTTTAGTCCAGGAAACCTCGACCATGCCAACAGCATTCCTTTTCACATAAACCTTCGCAGGGGGCTGTAAACCTTGCACACCCCCAGTTGCGCTGCCAGGCTGCCCTTTTGCGGTGTCTGGGAGGGTGCTTCCAGGCGCAGTGGCTTTTGTGCCTGCCTGAAGCTTTGAACCGCTTCCTGAGATAGTGAACGTGAATTTTTCAACACCGCCTTCATCCACAACAGCATCATTGTAAACGACTTCAACAAGCCACTCCCCTTCATCCCCTTTCTTGAACGCGTCAGGCTTCCAGACAAACGAATCACCTAATTTGACGGTTTCTTTTTTCAGCGTGCGGAACCGTCCCTTCCTATAGAGCCTTACACTGAAGTCTGTTTTGAAATCCGAAGGCCCAAAAAAAGTTTCATTGGTTCCGTTTACACTGTCGAAGTATGTTTCGTAGCCCGGCTTAATCTCTATTTTCATCTTGTCGCCGACAGCCGGATTCATGTCAAGGGCATGAAGCACTTCACTGCCCCAATTACCCGATACAGAGTCTTTAGGGTCTGCCTTCTCCTTGCCCTGGGAGTCCAGCAAAGTAAACTGAATTGAATGGTCCGGCAAAACAACGTCTTTGAAAAACGGCCTGAACTCGTCTTCATCTGAAAGGGTAATGCGCAGGACGGAACGGAATATCAGGCCTTTGTCGGGGTCCTCATCTTTCTTAAAAAAAAGGTAAGGGGCTTTTTTATCGTTTGGAAGAATTAAAGGGGAAAACCCGTAAAGGTTTGAAGGCAAAGCCCAGTTGTTATGAATTTCTATTCCGTAGTCGCACTTGGCAGAAGTATTGTTGGCCCCAAACGAGATTACGTTCCCGCCCCCGCAATTCGACGCAACCCAACCATTTGCAGTGTGTCTTAGGACCCTAATCTGAAAGTTTACGGTGTCGTCGCTGTTAATGCTCAGCTCTTTGACTTGAATCTGGTTTGAGCCAAACTCCACGTAATCCCCTTTCTTTAGCATAACCCACTCAAAGGAAAGTTTGTCAAAATAGGCAGTGGCGTGGTCCTCAAACAAGAATTTTTTTATGTGGGCATAAAGCGGGTCAGGGCCCCGGACTGCGGCTTCATCCCCGTAAACCTTTTCCACTGCAGCAGCAAAGCCTGAAAACAGAAGCAGGAAAAAAAGGAAAAAAGCCGTGAAAAGCGTTTTGTTTTTCATTTGCTTTCCCTCACTGGCACAATTCATTTAATTCGTCCACCCCTTCCTGCGCTTCCAGAAGCTGCTGCTCCAGGGAAGGCAAATCAACATCGTAACTGAATATCCCTGCTTCCTTCGCCTGCAAAGGATACGTTGAAACAAAGTCTTTGACTTCGGAGTCCATAAACGAAATGACTTCAAACAATGCCTTGTTTTTCTTGTGGATTTCCTCAATCTCTGTTTTCCTTTCGCAGGCGTTTTCCTCGGTTAAAGGCGTTTCCTGAAACCTTGCATTTGTTTCGTCCACGTCCTTTGCCTGCCTTAACTGCCCGACAAAGTTTAGCTGGATTCCCGCCAATTCCTTCAAAGCCTTTATATTTCCTGTTTCATTCACTCCCTGAAGCCCGGACTTAAACGCCTCCAAATCATTTTCCAATGCATCAAGCTGCCCTTCACTTATGTCTTTTGCCTCAATTTCATTCAAAGCCCTTGCATCCAGCCCGTGCTTTTCCCAGTAGCCTTTCAACTCCTGAAAGCCCTCCGAAAAGGTGAGGGACGGCTTGAATACTCCAAGCGGGTCAAAGAAATAGAATAATGCACCGGCTACAACCATCACCACAACAATCCAAACAGCCTTTCCCACGGGTTCACCCAATTAAATTATTCTATTAATCAAAATATAAAGATTTTGGGCTTTAAAAGGCTTCTGGTAAAACAAAAGCTTTTTTTTCTGCTTCCAGGCTTAATTATTTCAGAAGAACTCTTCCACGGCTTCCTCTATCGTGGAAACCCCTTTCACTTCCATTCCAAAGATCCTGCCTTTTTCAACCAGTTCAGGGGTTTTCTGGCTTGCGGGCACAAGAAAAACCTTTCCGCCTTCCAGCGCCCAAGCCTCAAGCTTTTCAGGGATGCCATCAACTGCCCTAATTTCCCCGTTTTGCTCGATTGCGCCCGTGACTGCAACATCTCGCCTTGGGTTTTCCCCCCTTATCGCACCGATTGCCGCGATGGTTAAGGCGGCACCCGCACTTCCGCCTTCAGCAATGAAAGCATCCCACTCATCCATTGAGTAAACAACTTCCTTTCCAGTCAGGCTTTCCCCGGTTACATTTTCTGCAACCTCTGCCGCAGTTTCAGCAGACCTCCGCAACATTAAGCCAATAAGGGCATCCTTTATGCCAAAGGAAACCTTTTTCTCCCCGGCTGTTCCTTCACGGATTTCAACCCTTGCAATTCCGACATTGCCTTCGTAAAGCAAGTTAACTGAAACAACATTTATTGTTGAAGAAAAAAACCCTTTTGAGTCAAAGAAAACCCAAAAAGTTGTGGAGCCCAAGTAAATGTAGTAAACCGTTCCCAAAGTTCTGCAGTTAGTTTTTTTCTTTACATTTGTGCGCTGTCCAAGAAGGATGCTGTTGTCATTAATCCCTTTGGCCCCGCAAAAGGAAACGTCGTTTTCCAGAAACTCAACGTCTATGGAGTTATGCAGGCTGTCAATGACGTGAACCTTGTAATTTGTTCCTGGAAATACATAAGCCCCAATTTTGGCGGGAAATTCGTAGCCCCTTACAGTCGAGGCTGCAGCAATCTGCTCCGAGTGAACCGCTTTTTCCTTGTTGTACATTGCGTTCAGCCTTACCTTTGTTTCGTTGTCCTCAAAGGAAACGTACTCCAGAATCATTCCAAACTTGTCCGGACATTCAATGAATTTTTCGTTCATTCTCCCAAAGTCTCCCCTGACGCGATGCAAGTGATTCACTCCACACACGATGGTGCCTGTGCCCCTTGAAAGGACTTCAACATTCACCCAGTCATCCCAAAGCCGCGTCCACTCGGATTTAATGTCAACCTTCAAATCAAATTCTGTTCCCGGGATTTGCGCTGTGTCACCGTCAGCCAAAAGGAAACTCAAAACAACGTATTCCCTTTCATCCAAAGCCTCTCCGGAAGGCGGAATAATAGGCTCCGCCCCCGGGGAAGGCAACTCAATCCCTTTAACGGATTCGTCTGACGCGTCCCCAATTTTCCTCCACTTTTCGCCTGCCTTAACCCAGTGGCCAAAAAAAACAGATTCGGTTCCGTCTTCCCCTATTGCCCTAATACTGTATTCGTAATTGCTTTTTTCGCCTGCCTGGGAAAAGCTTGTCTGCCCTTCGGGAACGCGGTAAAGCCTGAAAGTTGAAGGAAGGGAAAGCACGTTAACCTCATTCGGCGTTCCAGGCCCTTCACTTGAATCGGAGTGCACCAGAACCTCAAACCTTTTTCCAGTTCCGCCCTCCCATTCAAGCAAAACACCTGAAGAGGAAAGCGCTGCGGACAGCTGTACAGGGGCATTCGCGCTTAATGCGTCAAGCTCTTCCGGCTCTTTAACCCTGACGATTTCACCTGTGGAAAGATTTTTGTATCCTGAAACCAGTTCCAGCCTTTTCTGGAACAAATTCCTCACAAACCCTTCGTCAAGGCATGCAAGGCAAGACTGGATTGAATTGCATTCAGTGCACGGCGTCAAAACAGGCGCGGTGGGCGTGGGGCCAATTGGTTCGGGGAGCACTGGACCAGTATCAAGTGCGCCTTCATCCAGCGCAGTGCCCCTGTCTTTTGTCACCGTAAGCGAAGCTGCCTCCAGGTTTGGTTCAACGTAGGTGACCCTGTATTCAAGTTCGCTTTTTTCGTTAATGAAGTAATCGCAGAGGTTTCCTCCTGCTTCCTTGTTCTGGCAAACGTAAACCCTGAAAGGCGTTTCTTCATCCCAGCCCTCAACACTGAACTCAAAGCTTTCCTGGCCTTTCTCAAAGAAAAAGTCGAAGCCGTTTGCGCCTACCCTGCTCCATTCAATTGATTCTCCATTTTGAAGTTTTTTTGTAATGTAAGCTTCATTTTGTTTGGCGTCTAAAGGCAGTTCTCTTCCACTGAATCCTTTGTAGATTCCGACAAAAACATTTGATGCGCCTGAATCAACTGACGCGTTTTCAATTGGAAACTTTATTTTGCCTGTTTTTGCTGTTCCGGGGAAACAGACTCCGTAGGCTTTTCCGTTAAGCGGGTCATCCGGGTTGAACATGTTGCAGCTGTACTCTTTTGCTTCTTCATCCAAAAGCTTTCCAATCCACAAGTCCTTAAATGGGGTTTCCGGAGGCAGGGTCGGAGTTGTAGGGCTTGTGGAAGTGGAGCCAGCGCCAACCATTACATAAGCTGAAGAAGAGCCTCTGCCTGTGGACGAATCAAATGCCGTCACACTATACCAGTAATCCTTTCCTCCGTTCAAATGCAGAAAATTAAGGTGGATTATTTGCCCTGAAGAAGCTGATACGGCTGCAGCACTAGAATCTGTCTTAAAGAAAACCTCGTACTTGTCAGCCCCCGAAACAGCGTCCCATGAAACCATTACCTGCTGGCCGCTGTTCAACCAGACAGCCTTAACGTTTTGCGGTTCAGGGAGAAGGGCTGTACCGGAGCTTACAGCTGCGGCCCCGCCCAAAGCCGTTCCTGCAGCCGCGCTTCCTGCTCCGGTAATGGTTCCCGCAGCCCCGCTTCCTGCTCCGGTAATGGTTCCCGCAGCCCCGCTTCCTCCTGCACCGGGAGGCTGTGCCCCCCCTGGCTGAGCCGGCTGGCTGGGTGCGGGCTGCTGAGACTGCTGAAGGACGGTATTCAGCACGTTGAAAGTGTTCTGCTGGTTTGGCGGAACCTGCGCGCCCTGCGCAAAAACGATTCCGGAAAATAAAATAACCAGAATTAAAGCAAAAGCCATTGAAACATTGTTTTTTTTCATTCAATCATCCTCATGGATTCAATACAACAATGAAGTTGCCTGCAATATTTGGGTCAATGCTCATCTGAAAGCTCCAGTTAAGGGAAACCCCCCCTAAATTGCCTGTCTGGTGGAATCGCGCAGTCGGACCGCTTTGCACTGCCCCTTCAATGTAAGGGTATTCAAACTGCCCGCCTCCTGTTAAGGCATCCAGTTCCTGCGGTGTTAAGCCTGCCTTGTCTGCAAGTGAATCCAATAAAGCAAGGCTTTCAGTTGAGCCTTCGTCCTTGAGTTTTTTTGCCGCAACCACGAGATTGTACCATGTCGGAGGAATGCCGGAAGTGAAGCCCACTGCAGGTGAAGCGCTTAATTCAGTGATTAACTGCCTTTTTTCTGCGTGGATGTCGGAAGTATTCTGCAGCCCGATTCCGAACAGTTTTCCCACTGCCGTTACAGCGGACTGTGCAGGAGCTATAGCGGTTCCGCCTGAAGGCCCTTCGCCAAAAGTTATTATATCCATTAATTCAACCCTCAGGACTTCATCAGGGGTGGCTGAATCCAAATCAAATTCAACTTCAACTGTCTGCTGAAGCCTGTCCAAGCCCTTCAAGTAAGCCTGGTTTCCTTTAAGCTCATGGGGAATAATTGTTCCGGAAAAAGGCTTTTTGAATGAAACCACGTTTCCCAAAGGCGTGCCCTCAATCGGGTAACTGAAATCAATCACGCCACGGACGCTGTCCTTCAGGTAGGCAGCCAACACGTACTCGTAATCGCCTTTTCCTGTCATTCCGCTGAGCTGAACTGAAACATCATCATATCTGCTTGGGTCCGGGTTGAATGTTATCGTGTAGGCGTCATTTGGGAAGCCTCCCAGAAGCCTTATTTCGCATTTTCCCCAGTTATTTTTCTGGCTTTCAAGGTATTTTTTAACGTCATCCGGCTGGCTGTTGACAAAACTTTTTATTTCCCCGAAAAGCCCCTGTTTTTCCGGCTTCAGGTTAAAGCACAGGCACGGTGTTGAAGGATTGCTGCATTCCCCCCCTGTCACAGTAAATGAAGAAGCCATGGTTGTAAATGGGTGGAAGTATATTTCCACTTTTACGGGCTTCTTTTTTTGCTGCTCATAGGTCGGCCCTAGCATGCCCCTTGCAGCACTGATGACGCCGGAGGAAGTTCCCTGCCCGAATTTCTGCGTCAAGGCAATTGCTGTCGCTTCATTGAACACCACAAAGCCCCCCACGCCGTAATAATATGTTTTACCGAAAAGGTCGGATTCAAATTCCCCCTGCCTGGTCGGCGGAAGGAAATAAACCCCCAAATCATATTTTTTTCCCGTAAATGGAACCGGCACATACGCCCTGTTTTTTTTCTCGTATTCCAAGAGAGCATCCGCCTGCTTAGGGGGTTTGGCGTGTATTATTTTTTCGTTGACTTTATCCTTGTCCCAAACCTCCAGAGAACGGTTTCCGCCTGAAGCGAAAGACTGAAATGTTTCGCCTATTTCGTATTTTACGTTCAGCCTTTTCTTTTCCTTCTCTTCACTTCCGCTTATATGCATAAAATCATGATTGTTTATTCTGTAAACTATTGGCTTGTCGTCATTACGGTTGCCGGATACAGTATGGGGCCCGACCACGCAGTAATAATATTTTCCGTAGCTTCCTTTACAGAAATTCATGAAATCCTCCAAAAGCCCCATGCTTTTCAAGGTGCCGTCAATCTTATTGATCTTGTTGCAGAGTTCCGCAACTTCGATTTCCGTGCATTGTGTTGAGAGATTAGCCAAATCAATATTCCAAACACCCCCAGTGGGAGGCGGAGAAGAAGGGTCAAACACTGCCAATGGAGCCTTAAAATATTTTCCAATTGAATCAAGGATGCTTGTTACCCCTTTCCCTCCCGGAAGTATGCTGACAACCCCGAGCCCCACCACCGCAACAACTATGAGAACGATGATAAGAATGATTTGTATGACGCCCCTCTGGTTCACTGCCCTTCACCTCCGCAGATTTCCTGCAGGTCAAGGTAGTTGGCTTCCATTTTTTGGTTTTCTTCCCTTAAGTAAAGCACATAGGTTTCCAGTTCAGGGGGAGCGCTTTCCCTTTCCATTTCTTTTTCCAGCAGCCGCAGGGAGTTAGCATTGAGTTCATCCCTCTGCCTGAGGAGGTCAAGCACACCGCAGTAGTCAGGGAAGTGCTTGTCTATTTCCGCATTCAATGCTTCAATCTTCCTAAGGTTTAGTTCCAGGTTAACAATGGAAATGTTTTTTTCAAGGAAGTCAACAACTTTCTGCGGCTTTTTAAGGAAAAAGAAATGGTTTTCCGCTGAGGCAAGCTCCGCTTTCAGCGAATTCAAGGAGGAAACGCTTTTTCCTGAAAGGCCTGAAATGAAGTCTTCACTTTCTGTATCCAGGCCGTATTTTTCAAATATTGCGTTTGATTTTTTTATTTCCTCATCTGCGTTTCGGGGGTAAGTGACAAAAACAGCCGCAATAGCTATAACGACCAAAACTATCACTGCAACAATTTTCCTCATTTTTTTCACCTAAGCGCAGAGCTTCTCCAGTTCAGTAAGTGCTTCCTGCGATTTAAAGATTTCCTCCTGCAAAGAGGAATTGTCAAAATTATAATTGTTCAGGCCTGACTCCTCGGCCCCGGAAGGGTACTCGGAAACAAAGCCTTGAACCTCTAAACCCAAAAACTTTATTGCCTCAAAAAGGGATTCCGTTTTTGCCTGAATCAATTCCAGTTCGTCCAGCCTCCCGCAAACCGTTTCATCTGTCACCGGCACTGAATTGAATTCCGCAACGCTTTCATCCACGTCCTTTGCCTGCTTTAACTGCCCGACAAAGTTTAGCTGGATTCCCGCCAATTCCTTCAAAGCCTTTATATTTCCTGTTTCATTCACTCCCTGAAGCCCGGACTTAAACGCCTCCAAATCATTTTCCAATGCATCAAGCTGCCCTTCACTTATGTCTTTTGCCTCAATTTCATTCAAAGCCCTTGCATCCAGCCCGTGCTTTTCCCAGTAGCCTTTCAACTCCTGAAAGCCCTCCGAAAAGGTGAGGGACGGCTTGAATACTCCAAGCGGGTCAAAGAAATAGAATAATGCACCGGCTACAACCATCACCACAACAATCCAAACAGCCTTTCCCACGGGTTCACCCAATTAAATTATTCTATTAATCAAAATATAAAGATTTTGGGCTTTAAAAGGCTTCTGGTGGAAAATTGGCGGCAGAGGAAGGCGCTGAAACCTATTCAAAGGAATACTTTAACCGGAACCGTTTCCTTGTGGGAACGCTGTTCAGGGGCGGTTATTCGGGTTACCGGGAAATGAAAAATGAAGGGGCATGGAAAATCAAGATAGAAAAGTTAGGCAAATACAAGCCCTCCGGCAGCGTGCTGGATATTGGCTGCGCATTCGGCTACTTCCTGCATTTTTTGCCTGAACACTACCAAAAATTTGGTTTGGATGTGTCGGGATACGCTATTGGGCAGGCAAAAAAAGAGGTTCCAAAAGCCGAATTCAAAAAAGGGGACATAACAAAAGAAAACCCGTTTAAAGGAAAAAGTTTTGACGCAATCACGATGTTTGACGTCATTGAGCACATTCCGGATATTACCGCTTTGCTGGAAAAAATTCATTCAATGCTGAAAGAAAAAGGAATATTCATTGTGATGACCCCGTCCCCCGGCCCCTTCCACAGGCTTATTTCAAGCCTCGGCATCGGGGTTTTATGGAACGACAAAAGCCATGTGAGCATTAAAAGCAGGGAAGAATGGCGCGATTTTTTCCGGAAACGCTTCAATGTGCTGGAAGAATTTCCGCTCACAATTTCCTCACATTACTTGTGGCCGTTCGAGATTTACTCTTTTTTTGTGCTGGAGAAAAAGTAAGGCTCTGGCGTTAGCCAACCGCCGAAGGCGACTTTTTTGTCTTTTTGATCAAACATTTTATTAAAAAGTTTGATTTGGTAAACCTTTTTCAAGAAAGTTTTTGGCGTTTGACGAAGAAAAGTTTTTTAAAAGGCTTCTGAACTGGCGATAAACTTAAGCAATGGACAAACTGCCGGTAATTTCCTGGAAAAAACCAGTGAAAGCATTGGAGAAAGAAGGGTTTAAGGTTGACAGGCAAAAAGGCAGCCATTTGGTGTTAATAAATGAAGCCCAAAAGCGAAGGATAACCGTACCAAAATACAAGGAAATTCCAAAAGAAACCCTTAGGGCAATTTTAAGGCAAACAGGAATTGAAAGGAGGAAATTCATTGAGAAGCCTTTCATATAAGTTATTGAGCCAAATTAATAAGTGAGAAAATGGAATACAAGGTCGTAATTTCAAAAGACGAAGACGGGTTTTTTACTGCGGAATGCGTTGAGCTAAAAGGATGCATTTCCTGCGGGAAAACAAAAAAAGAGGCATTAAAGAACATAAAAGAAGCAATTGAACTCTACTTGGAGAGTATCGAAAGCAGGGGAGAAAAGATCTGCAAAAGCAAATCAGAACTTGTTAAAGTAACAGTTTAAACGAGCAAAAATGAAGGGATTTCCCATTAAAGCAAGAGAAGAAAAAGTGATGACTGAGAGACAAATCAAGGCACTAATGATAAGAGAACGTCAAAAAGAGATTGAAGTGCAACTCGAAATCTTAAGTGTTTTTAAGAATTTGTCCAAAGACTTGGCGAGGGTGCTAAAGCAAAGTTAATTGTTTCTAAACTACGGCGGGTTAAAACCCGCCGGTTTTTGTTTCCCGCAAACGGCTTGCGGGAATTCCGGTTCATTTACCAAGTGAAATGGGCGGGGTTCCCGGAAAGGGGTTTCTAAACTACTTTAAACAATTCCAGAACGTAAACCAGCGCACCCACCAAAAGCCCTGCCAAAAGCATTGTTGCGCCGTGCGCCCAAACGTTTTCTTTCGCGATTTTTCCCACAAAAATTCCAAGCACAAACAATGAAAATGCGATTATCCCGAAAGAAAAAAGGTATGCAGTGAAAACGCTTATTGCGCCAAAATTTGCGAAAAAGAAGGGCGTGATGATTATTAACCCGACAAATGTTGAGCTCAATCCGTTTGCAAGGCCCATGACCAGGCTTAGTTTGCGGGAAATTTTTTCAATCCGGGTTTCCTTCAGCTTCCGCATCAAATGCCTTTCAAGCTCTTTTATGGAGCGGGTCTGCTCGGCTTTTTCCGCCGCATAACCCCCCCAGATTCCGGAAACCCCTGTCGCGATTATTGCCCCCATGTTGGAGATAATAATTAGCGTGGCTTCCGTTATCCCCGAAATATAAAGCGCAATTATTATCCCCAAAACAGTGAGCGAGCCGTCAAAGGAATTCATTACAACGTAACGGCGGATTATTTCGTTTTTTTTGAGTAAATCCTTTAAGGAAGGCATTCGCTTTCACTGCGGCTTTTCCATTAACGGAACCTCAATTACCTTTTTCTTTCCGACAATCACCTTGTCCACGGAGTGAATCACCGCGCCATAGGAATCAATCAGCCCGGAAACCGCGTCAAAGTCAATGTCCGCGCCCTCCAGCGTAACCTTCACGGTTTCGGTTTTCTCGTCAATCGCGTAAACGGAAATGTTTGCGGAGTAAACGCTTTGGTGGGAGCACAGCGCTTTCCCCAATTCCACTATGTTCGGCCTGTGCGGCTTTAAAACGTCTATCACGACAACTTTTATCGGCTGCTTTTTTGCCTTATCTGAAAGGTTTTTTGCCATAGGTTAAAGTAAAGGAAAAAGGGGTTAATAAGTTTTACTGCCTCCAGGCCCTGTAAAAATAATTCATAAAGGCAACTTTTTGAATTCACAAACTGCAAGAATCCGCCAATTGAAGGCATTTTAATTTTGTTCGCTATTTTCACTTCCTTCAGCCATGTTTTTGGGCGGGCTTCCCTTTCATAAATGGCATGGTGAACGTGGGCTTTCCGTTCACATTATGCGCGCATGGTTTGCCGCCTTACTCTTCTTCAGGCCCCCAACCGGTTTTCATCCGGGAACTCCTGCTTGTTGACCTGCTTTTCTGGTTCATCATTTTTTCTGCAATACTCAAATTTCGCGCCTGAAAATCCGGTTCATCATTTTTTCTGCAATACTCAAATTTCGCGCCTGAAAATCCGGTTCATC
>CAYTYC010000019.1:16898-27538 GCA_964442255.1 uncultured archaeon
GGTTCATCATTTTTTCTGCAATACTCAAATTTCGCGCCTGAAAATCCGGTTCATCATTTTTTCTGCAATACTCAAATTTCGCGCCTGAAAAGCTCGAAAAACCTTATTTAAAGTGTTTTTTCCTTTAATTTTGTGCATGAAGGCTTCACGCAATGGAAACCGCCTGACCTTTGAAGGAAAAGAGCTGGAAAAGCTGAAAATAGACGAGTCCATGGACTTTGAAATAGTGCAGGTAAAAGAAGGGGTTTTCATGATTGCGGGAGAAAAGCCCGGGGAACGCCCTGCCGATGAAAAAATTTTTTCTTATCTCCGCGGAAAGCCGCTGAAAAATCTGGTGGAAGGCGAATTTGAAAAGCTTTTGGACAGGGAAGAAAAGGAAAGGCTGAAGGAACTGCTTGCGGAAGGCGCCGTGGTAAAATTCAGGTTAAGCCCAAAGTACAAGAAGGCGGTTTACAGGCTCAAGGAAAAAGAGGGGAAAGGAAAAAGGCAGGAAGGAAAAGCAAGGCAGGGGAAAAGGGATTCCTCTTTCACCGAAAAAGAGCAGGAAATAGGTGAATTTTCCCTGGAAAAAAACGGCTTCATGGTGGTGAAAAACGAGTTGCGCGCGAAAAGGCTGAGCGAAGAATTAAAGGAAAGAATCAAAAGGCGGGAAGTAAGGGGAATAAAGGACTTTGACGGCTTTTATTACATCATTGAATCGGATTTGTATGAAAGCGCTGCGCCAAAGGTTTTGGGCGCGCTGGGAAACGGCGGGGCGGAAAAATGCGAAGAGCTTTCAAGGAAACTGGACCTGAACAGGTTTCTGGTGAAAGGGGTGTGCGAGCTTTTGAAGGACGAAGGCGAGTTAATAGAGAAAAGAAAGGAGCAGTACCAGGCGATTAAATGAAACTGAACTGGGGAGAAATAAAGGAAAAAGTTTTTGGGTGAATTAAAGGAATGCATGAAAATTGTTTGGGGATTGAATGAAGAAATTAAATTTTTTGGGGGGGATTGAATGAAGGCATTGATTCCGCTGTTAAGCAAGGATGAAACTGCCCCAGGCTTTTTTGAGCCCGCCGTAAAGGGCGCAAAGGAAGTGATCGGCTTGCTTGTTATTGACACCAACGCAATGCCCGGAAGCTTTGGGTTTGCTGCCTCGGAAATAAACAAGGGAAACTCTTTGATGCAGGATTTAAAGGAATTGGTGCACAAGAAAAAAAAGAAATTCGAGGAAATAACGGAATGGGGGGAAACCTTCACGAAAATAGACCACACCGCGTCCCTGCACAAAGTGGACGCAATCGTTTTAAGGAAACAGGACAACCAGTACTTTGAGGAAATGGAGAAAAAGTTAAGGGAAAAATGGAAGGAAAAGCTGAAAGTCATTTGACGAACTTGACTTTCTTTGCCTGCTTCCTTGCTTTGGAGAATTTTTTATTGAAGCCCTTCATGAATTCTTTTACTTTCTTTTGCGTGAGCGCCTTGCATTCCCCGCACAACCGTTCCCCTGCCCTGCATTTGGAGTAAATGTCCTCCAATTCCTTATCATTCATGAAGTGCTGCTTGTCCAGTTCAAATTTAATGCATTTTTCCGGAATTCCACCCAGCTTTTTCTGCTTTTCCGCTGTTTCCCTTCCCCCTGTAACCGCGCGCCCGATTTTTTTGGCTGCAGACTCCGCGTCTTCGGGGATGTCAATGTTGAATTCGGGCTTGCTTTTCGACATTTTAAAGTAGCCGTCCAAAGAGGGAGTGTATTTCACATAGAAAGCGGAGGGAAGGAAAAAGTTGTAATCGTTTTTCGTTCTCCGCGCAATGTCCCTTGTAAGGCGGATGTGCGGGCTCTGGTCAATGCCGACCGGAATAATCCCGGGCATTTTTTCCTTGAGCTGCGGGAAAAGAATGTCTCCAGCCTGCGTGAGCGCAGCAAAAATCCGTGAAGGCTCGGGTTGCCCGTAAATTGCGCGGAACTCGTTTAAGGTGATTTTCTTGGAGAAAAGGAATCCCAGGTTTTTTACCGCTTCATTTTTGGACTGGAAGTAAAAAAGCGTCTTCTTTGGGTCCAAACCAAAGGCAATGTAAGCAGGAATAAAGAAATCCATTGCCCGCTTTTGCGCGGTTTCAAGGGAAATTCCCCTTGTGGCTGCGGACTCCAAATCAGCGATGAGAATATATGTTTTTGCTCCGCGCTCCTGAAAGTATTTCATGTTTTCAACAATCATCTTGTTCCCAAAATGCACTTTTTCGTTTGAGGGCATCATTCCTGTGAGGCAGTAAAACGGCTTTTTTGCGCTGATTGCGGAAGCGATTTGCTCCAGCCCTTGTCCAGCGAAAACCACTCCCCTCTTCATTAAAGAATTCGGTTTTGGAAACTTTGCAAGCGTTTTTTCATCAAACGCCTCCAGCCCAAATTCTTTTATCAGCCTTTCATAGTCCTTTACGAGCGTTGAGCCCCAGGGGTCAATCTGCATGCAAAATCACTTCAATTCTTTGTTCAAAAACTTTTTAACTTCACCCAAAAAATTTTTTGCGTCATCAATCGCTTCCCTTGCGTCAATCTCCAAACATGCGCTCCCCGTGTACTGTATGGCGTGCCTTGAAATCCTGTAAGAATCCAATATATCCATGTATTTGAAAATTTTTTGGTTTTCCCTGAATCTTTCCTTTAACAGGGCTATTAAACAATAATGGCTTCTTTCTTTAAACCCTTTCCGGAACAATAGCACACGGGAAGAATGGAACATTGAAGTGTAAGCCAAAAGAAAAGCCACATCAAAGTATTTTTCTTTGAAGTTGCCTCCAGCCCTTTCAAGGAAGTGCCCAGCCAGTTCAACCGAATTATTTACTTTTTCTTTGTCTACAGCGGTTTTTTTTAGCAGCCCCTTTTCAAAGCATTCCTTCAGGTTCATAGCTGTGCACCGAAGAGAATTACGTGGTTTTTCAGGACAGAATTTGCAAAGCCGGATCCCTTTTTGGCTTGGCTTCTCCACTCCCCTGCACTGAATTTTGTTATTTCAACTTTTCTCCTTAGTTTTGCTTCAAGGGCCTTGAAAGGCGCAAGGTTTAACTCCCTTCCCTGGCATACAACAAGAAAGTCCACATCGCTTTCTTCAGTGTATTCGCCGGAAGCAAAAGCCCCGTACAGGGCCAGCGTATTCAGCCCTTCATTCACTGCAGCAACTTTTTCCGCTGTTTTCTTCCCCCTTAAAAGCAGGAGAAACCAGAGCTTTTTCAGCCCTTTAACCGCGAAGTCTTCGTTGTTTAATGAAAAGCTTGAAGAATTTGCAACCTGCTTTTTTGCGAGAAGCCCTTCCGCAGAGTAAAGCTTGAGGTAACGCTGTGCCGTCTGCGGGCTTACCTCAAGAGTCCGCGCGAGGCCCCTGATGTGAATGCTTGTATTGGGGTTTTGCAGGAAAAACTCCAGCACCTTCCAGCCCCTGAACTTTCTCCACTCAGTCAGCATAATAAATCATACTATCGTATGATATATAAAACCATCGTTTGATGGGTTGTTTGGTTAAACTGCGGCGGGCTTCAGCCCGCCAAGTTTTTGTTCCCGTAAACGGCCTGCAAAACCCCCGATTCATCCGCCAATTGAAATAGGCGGGTTCCCGGAAGGGTTTCCAAAAGGCTGGTTTGCATTAAAGCGCCTTGCCGTTTGCGGATTAAAAAGCAATTGCGCTACCGGCTGCCTGAATGAACCATGCAGCCAAAACCTGTTTTAAAAGCTTTAGGTCCAATAATTTAGAGTGATAAAATATGCCTCTTTTGGTTAACGACAAGGTTTTGGTCACGGAAAACAAGCTGAAAAGCCAGCTCATCCAGAAAGGCTTTGGTGAAAAAAAGCCGACAGGGGAATTGGTGGTTGAGTTAAAGGAAGCCATTTATTTGCTGGAGAAAGGAAAATTTCCCCTGGAGGACTCAAAGGGGAAAGAGGTTTCAAGGGAAACGCTTTTCAAATTAGGGGAAAAAAAGGAGAAAGAATTTTACAGCAAGTACCTGGTTTACGCGGACCTCCGGGAAAGGGGGTTTGTGGTTAAAACCGGGTTTAAATTCGGGTTTGATTTACGGGTTTACCCGCGCGGGAAAAGGCCGGGGGAAGAGCACAGCAAATGGGTAGTGAGTGTGGCAACGCAAAGGGACAAATTGTCGATGACGCAGTTAAGCAGGATGGTGAGGCTGAGCGGAAACATTAAGACTGTAGTTCTGCAGGCTGTTGTGGACTCAGAGGACGACATAAACTATTACGAGCTGAAGAGATTAACCCCTTAAATGCGCATCTAATGGGCAGTTAATACGCAATATTTATATACTCTAATGCACACTTATTATGTGGGGTGATGTCCTTGAATGTTAACCTTGGCGTACCGTATGAAGCAATAGTGAATAAGGTGATTGAAAAAGGGTATGCAGGCAACCAGACTGAGGTGATTCGCCAGGCCTTGCTGGCTTACGACAAGCTGGTTGAAGAGGAAGAGCTCAGGCTTGTGAAAAAAGGGGTTGAGCTGGAGATGCAGGAAATAGAGGAAAACAAAGTGAAAACCAAGAGCCTTTCCCGGCTCAAGAAAAAATACAAGCTGTGATTGAATGGATGTCCGTTTCTCTAAAAAAGCTGAAGCAGAACTGGATGCAATGGATAACTCACTCAGAAAACGGTTTCTAAAGCACGCAGAAAAAGTTGGGGAAATGCCCCCGGGAAAACACCTCAAACACGGGCTTCAGGAAAACGTGGAAAAAGTAACAAAACAGGCACGATTTGTTTACACTTTCAAGGAAGAAACCTGCTACATTTTAAGGTGCTTTAAAACCCACAAAGAATACGAACACTGGTACACGTCTTTTAGGTGAATTAGAAAAAAGAAAAAAAAGAAAAGAAAAAGGAAAATTTAAAGGTCGTACGGCTTCACTGTTTTTCTGCCGTTCTTCTGGCACCTTGCGACAGCCATGTCCAGGTTTTTTGAGACCATGTCGCTTAAGGCGTCCGAGGTGTCCGAAGAAGTCATCATTCCTTTTCCTTTAATGTATTCCGAAATCTTTGATTTCACAACCAATGATTCAGCCATAAAAAAATCATCCTCCTTAATCCCTTGTAATTCGGCCTTTTAAAGCCGGATTCTATAGAATCAGAAGTAAAAGCTTTATAAAGCTTCCCGAAAAAGGGCGTAAAACAGGGGTTTTGAGGGCAAATTTACGGGGAATTGCGGGAAACTGTTGAATAAGTTGAAGTCATAATGGGCAATTGTCGAAGAAAAAAATTTTAAAAACCGCGGCCAGAGAAGTCGTTTAAATGCATGAAGAAAGACGGAATTTTGACCAAATACCCGTGAAAAGATTCAATTTTTCGTTTGACTATTGATGAAACCAGGTTTACGCGTTTTTTGGCTAAAACGGGTTTGGACTTGGATTCCGTGCCGGAACAGGTTTTGTATGATTGGGGTTGCGGCAAGCTTGTGGACAACGTTTTCACCATTAATTATGCGGGAGTATTGTTTTTTGCAAGGCAGCCGGAAAAGTTTTTGAGGGAAAACCATATTACGTGCGTGCGCTATCAGGGAGACTCAATGGCTGCGGCTTTGGACAGGAAAGACTTGTATGGGGATTTGCTTTCCTTGGTGGATGAAGCTGAAGCCTTTGTGAAAAGAAACACGCGCCAGGCCTTTAAAGTGGATGGCTTTAAGAGAGTGGACATTGACGAATACCCTTACCCGGCAATCCGTGAAGCCATCATTAACGCGGTCTGCCACCGCGATTATTCACTGGGAAACAACATTTTTGTAAACGTTTTTGACGGCCACGTGGAAGTCATTTCCCCGGGAAACATTCCCAACAACTTAACCCTGAAAGAAGTGGAAGGAAAAAGCGTTCCCAGAAACCAAATCATTACAGGCTTATTCCATAAAGCAGGCTACATTGAAAAAGCCGGTTCAGGGCTGAAAAGAATGACCGAAGAAATGGTGAGGCACGGTTTAAGCATTCCAAAATACAACATCACCAAAGCATACTTTCAAATCACCTTCAACGGGCCAAGAGACAAAATCCTGAAGCTGGTGAAGCCTTCAAACGAAACAGACTTACGGGAACTGGGCTTAAATGAAAGACAGGTAAAAGTGCTGAGTTTCCTGCAAGAACACAAACTCATTACAAGCCGGGAATACGCAAAAAAATTTGAAGTAAACGGCAGAAGCGCGAGAAGAGACTTAAGCAAACTAATCAAAATAGGCTACCTGAAAACTGTTGGAAAAAGCACTTCACTCCAGTACTGCCTTCCAGAAGCACTACCCTCTTTGACCGGCTCCAAGCAAAAATGTCCGTAGCGTGTCCAGCAAAACAATTTTTAGGCACTACAAAGCCCGTGTCCGGCTCCCCTCAAAAATGTCCGGCAAATGTCCGGCAAAAATAAAGCCAAATCAAACCCCAAATCTCATAAAAAGCCTCAAACTCCAAGAGCCATGAAAAAACAGTATTCCTAGGCTTTCCAAGAGCTGCCAAACCAAAGAATCCAAAGCAAGGCAGAAAAAAACCAAGCAAAAGCCACCTTTACTCCCTGTTAATTATAAGGGTTTTTTAATTTCAATTCTTGGACTTTATGCCTTATCTTCACATTCGCTGATGTCACAAGTTTCACAGTAGAAATCAGGGCATTTTGGTAACGCGTTTATTTCTCCATTTTTCTTGAAAGAATCTATCAATTCAACTTGTTCATTTATGAATCGTCTGAACTCTTTTATTTCATTGTATCTTACTTCGTAGACTGTTGTAAATTTGTTTCTTTTTGGATACATTGTAATTACAAGCCCTTTATTTTGATTGTGTGTTGCGCAAAGTACTCCGAGCTCTGCAAGATAGTGTGAGTGTGGTTTTCTAAGTTTTTGAGCTGAAGTCACCTTTCGCACATAGGGCAGTATTTCGCCGTTTTCTTTTTTTGAGGAAAGCACTTTTAGCCATTTAAAGGGGGTTATTACTCGGGTCTGATTTAATTGTTTTATCTTTTCTTTTTCCGATTGCGCAGGATAATACTTTAGTTGGTTTATTGCTTTATCCAAGCAGGGCATAAAGTTCCAGTATTCGTCTGTCCCAGACCAAGAGTCCTCATAAAAGCTTCGTCTGGGTGCAAGAATGTTTCTTATGAAGTAGCCGTCGTTTTGCTTTGTTATGTTTGCTTCTTTTATTACTTCTATTTCTTTTGAGAAGTTTTCGTCATAGCCTATTGTGAAGAGTTTCTCTATCTTTTTAGTGTCCAAGGGTTGCAGTTTTTCACAATCACAGGCTTTTGCTTCTCGGTACTCACAGAGAGTTTCATAGTACCTGCACCGGCCTAGCTTTGAAGGGTCATTTGTTTTTATCGCGTTATCTAGTGCTGTAATTCGATCCAAGAGTAGTTGTTTTACTTGGGCAATGTCTTTAATGGTTAGCTTGAAAATTCTTTGTTCAAATGGCTCGGAATTTTGCATAAACAAAAGATGATTTTCAGTTGGCTTGTTGGGGTGTATTGCAGCATAGAATAATACTTGTTCAATGTCTTGCGGGTATTTCGAGATTATTTCTGCTGGAGTTTCCGGAATTTTTTCTTTTGTTTTTAATTCTAAGATTGTTTCTCCAATACGGTAATCTATCCTGCCTCTAACCCGGGGAATTCCAACATAGGCGCCATCTAATGTGGCCTCTTCCGCGAAAAAATCAGGCAATTCTCTAATCCAAAGACTAGCAAATCCCTGCAACTGCTTCCCTCTGAGAAATTTTCTTGTTAATTCCTTTGGGCGATCTACTTTTACTTTTTCTTTCCAAAATCTTTGGGCTGGATTAACAAGGTCTGTGATGTTATAATAGTTCTTTTGTGGTCGCCCTACGGAGCCAAGTTTTGCAACCGCATCGTTAATTAGTGCGCTTAATGACTCACTATACTCAGCAATTGGAGAAAAAGTCTCACATATCTTGGTGACATTATCAGTTTCTTGCATGCTTTAAGTTTTATTGTTGGAAAAGTTATTATTTCAATGCACTTTTTTCCTTTTTTGCGCCTCCAGCTTAACTCGTTTTTTCCTTTCGGCTTGCTGCTTTTCGGCTTAAAGCTTTCCCCTTTCGGGTCGGCTTCGTTGCACTCGCCTAAAGCGTTTAATGCCTCTCAGCAACGCAAGACGCCTCGGAAAAAACTTCGTTTTAACACCGGAGGCGATGTAAAAATGAAGGAAACCACCGAAAGGTTTTTATAGTGCTATAGTACTATAATACTATAGTGAGAACATGGCTACAACAATTCAAGTCCAGCACTCAACAGCTGAACTGCTGAAAAAAATAAAGGAAAGGACCCAGTCAGGCTCGTATGACGAAGCAATAATGAAACTGCTTAAGCAACGGTCAAAAAAATCACTGGCCGGTTTTTTTGCAAGAAAGAAACATTACTCCAGGAAAGAAATGCTTGAAGGGCTAAGGGATGAAAGAGACAGGTTCTAGACTTCTGCTGGATTCTTCTGCATGGGTTGAATATTTTTTAACCAAACACAAAACTCTGGTTGAATTCATTGAATCCGGAAAATTCGGGGTTTTCTCTTCGGTTTTGTCACTCCATGAGGTCAAAAAAAAGTTTCTAAGGGACGGTTACACAAAAAAAGAGATGAACACCGCACTTGAGTTCATGCGAAACAATTCGGTTATTGTGGATTTAACTGAAGAAATTTGTGAAAAATCCGCTGAAGACTGCATTCAAAAGAAACTCCATACAATTGACTCCATGATATACAGGAGTGCAAAAGAAAAAAATGCCGGCATTGTTACGCTGGATGAGGATTTCAGAAAGACTGAAAATGCAGTTCTGCTTTAAAGGGAATTCACGTGCTCAACCTTTTTTTGGATTAATTCTTTTGTGCCGATGTCCTTGCGGAAAAACACTTTTCCTTTCACGCTTTCCGCTGTTTTCTGGGCTTTCCGCTCCGCTTCCTCCAGCGATTCACCGATTCCAAGGCAGGCGATTGCCCTTGAGCCAAGCATCCTGAAAGTGTTTGGCGCGGTTTCCTCGACTGCACCAAAGTAAACGCGGGCACCCTCCGAAAGGGCGCTTAAGTCAACTGATTCGCCTTTAACCGGCGCAGTAGGATAGCCTTCCGGGGCAACATATTTCAAAACCGCTGCAAGAGGCTCAAACTCCACTTCAATTTCATCAATTGTTCGGTCCAAAACCCTTTTGCAGACTTCCGCGAAATCCGTTTTCATTAAAGGCAAGACATTCATTATTTCAGGGTCGCCAAAACGGGCATTGTATTCAATTAATTTCACTCCCTTTGAAGTGATAATAAAGCCGCCGTACAAAACTCCCTTAAACTCCTGGCCAAGTTCATCCTTTAACGCCTTGATTGTTTTTTCATTGAATTCCTTTGCTTTAGCCAAATGCTCTTCCTTCATGAAAGGCAGCAATCCTTTCTCCGAACTGTAGGAGCCCATTCCCCCGGTGTTCGGCCCCTCATCGCCTTCAAACGCGCGCTTGTGGTCCTGCACAGGCGGAAAATGCATTAAATGCTTTCCGTCGGAAAGCGACTGCAAACTGAATTCCTCTCCCACAAGCTTTTCCTCAATCAAAAGACGCTTGTCTCCGCGTGCAAACAAATCTTCACAATAGGAAATTGCCTCTTCATTGGTTTGAAAGTGGTCTCCTTTAACCTTAACGCCTTTCCCTCCGGTCAAGCCGTCCGGCTTTACCACAAATTCCCCGAATTCTTCCATTGAATTCTTTACCCCGTTCATTGTGTGAAAAATCCTGAACTTGGGGTTTGCGTCAATGCCGTGCTTTTCCAAGAGCTGCCTGCAAAAAGATTTGCTGGACTCAATTCTTGCAAGGTTTTTGTTCGGGCCCACGCTTGGCACTCCGGCCTCTGTAAGCGCGTCCGCGATTCCCGCGGCAATCGGGTCGTCCGGGCCGAGGAAAGCGAAATCCGGCTTGACTTTTTTCGCGTAATCCTTGACTTTTTCAAAGTCCATCAGGTCAAGGACAGTGAATTCCCTGGACTTTGCTTTTACGCCGGGGTTTTCAATGTCCATTAAGGAATACAATTCGGGTTTTTGCGGGCTTCTGGAAAAAGCCTCCGCAACACAATCCGCGCGGGCCGTTTTTCCCGCCAAAAGAATTCTCAAAACCATTGCTTAAAAGAAAAAAGAAAGAAAACAATTAAAGGGGTTTGCATTGCCTTAATATTTTAGAGGTAAAAATGGCGGGAAGAAAAACTACGGCGGGAAGAAAAACCAGAGTCGCGAAAAAGGCAACGCGCCGAGTTGGAGCCAAAGATTTACTAAATCCTGAAATGCTTGAAGCTTATGACAGCCTAATGAAAAAACCAAGAGAAAGATACACTACTGGAGACTACCGTGAGCGAAGCAGTGTCCTCAGGCATATTTTGGGCCGTACCCAACGGATTAGAAGAGACCCAGAAAATAAACGTTTCGTTCCAGCATTGCTTACGATGTACAACAAGCTTAAGAATAAGCAGATTCCCTTAAACGCCCAGCCCCCTCAAATACAAACAATGCAATTAAGGACGCGGATTTTAATTTCAGACAAAAGCTGAGTTCAGTGCGAGGCGAATTAATGCGAGCAAAAAGAATGCCTGAAGACAGTGAACTTCTAAGAAGGGTCAAAACCAAAAACATCGCGAAAGCCGAGAAAAGAATCGAAGAAT
>CAYTYC010000020.1:0-27288 GCA_964442255.1 uncultured archaeon
TATATTGTTTCTGAATTTTCGGCACGTGCACTGTTTTTTTTTATTAAAGCCAATATCGAGTCAAAAAACTTATTTGTAAACCAAGTAAATAAAGAGGCCATTACTAATTCAATTAATTGGATGCACCTTAAGGTTTCTGAATCCCTATGTATGCTAGCATTAAACATGATATGAAATAAACCGCTAATTTATTTAAAATGACCCCCGTGCCCCCCTTTTTTGAACCTCGGAAACAGCCTCGGAATTCTCCTCCCAAAAGACACGCTAAAACTCTTGGATCTAAAAGAAGGCGACGAAATAGAGCTTAAGCCAAAAAACGAGCGAATAGAGTTAATTCTTGGGAAATAACGCGATTTTTAAGTATTTCCTTTTAAGGAAAACATTAAATAGGGGCAGTAACCCTAGTATTAGTATAGTTGGTGTTTACAACCAAAACACGCCAACAAGCCAACAAAAAAACAGACTTTGCAGGATGCTTGCTGTGGGCTGTCCACACCCGCCTGCAGGGGATGAGGCGCACTGCGCATTTCCTTATTTTCTGGTTGCACTCCTGCTCTCAAAAACTCGTTTCAATATGTGTGCGGGAATTGGCGGAGGGCAACTTTTATAATGTGGAATTCTTTTAAGCCGCCCATAACCAAGCTTTCTGTGCGCAGCCGCAACAAAATCCGCAAACTTTAGCTGTGGAACGTCCCTGTACAAACCAGACGACATCTCAACTTTCCTGTCGTGGGCCCCCAACAGGTTTCTGGTATATCCTCTGGCTTTTTTTGTGTCCAGTTGATTGTCTTCGCATAGAATTGCAGTGTATTTAATTGACGTGTTCTGTTTTGTTACTCTCTCAAGCAAACGATAATATATGGCGCCGTAAACCCTTTCCTGAAAAAATGATTTGCCGGGGCAAGACTCTCTGTATTTTTGCCATTCCTCGGCTTTAATTAAACTGGAAGTAAAATAAGCCCTGTTGGCGTCAAAAAAATCAATTATTTCAGCTAACTTTTTTTCTCCAAGATCCTTGCCTTTTGCCTTGCTTTTGAGCAGCTCGGGAAACTGTTCTTCAAAGTTTTTTTCAAAATTATGTGAAAAATCGGCGTTAACCGCAATTAAGCCAAAATACTGCCTGCTTTTTGGCCTGCCGCTTACATCAACATAAATGTCAAAAACATAATTTTGCATGAGCTAAATAGGCGCAAATAATAATATATTTCTCACCTTACTGCTATCGCCTAACTGCCTTCTTTTTTCCCCCTTTTCCCCCCGAAAGGCAGCCGGCTTGAACTGGTGTTCAGGGAATAGCTGCCTGCCCCTGGCTTTGCTTTTTTTTGCGTTAGGCTTTGGAAACATTTAAGTCTTTGGCGTGTTCGACGTAAAAGCCCATGTCTTTATGGGGGTCTATTTCTTTTTTGACTTCAAAAAAATGTTCGTCTTCGGAATAAAAAGACCCGCTTGAGTAATGCTTGTGCTTTATCGCGTAAATTTCGCTTAAAACCACTGAATCTTCTGCGTCTATTTCAGAGAGCTTTGAAATGAATTTGCTTGACTTCATGCCGCAGTCCATTAATTGAATTAAGTTTTCGTCAATTAATGACCTTAATTCCACTGAGCGGCCTTCAAAAACTTTCAGGCTATACCTCCCCCTCCTAAGCAAGTAAGCGGCATCTGAAATAATTTGCTCTAATTGCTTGGGGTCAGTTGCTCCCACAAATGGTTTGACTTTTTTGAGGGCTTTGCGGTCTTTGTTGAATACATATGCTTTCAGGTCTCTTTTAACAAAATCGTCATTTAACAAATTAGACACTGAAACCAGGTAGTTTATCAGGTATTCTTTAGTTGACTTATTAATTACGGTATCGGAATGCAACTCCCTTACCCTGGAGAAAAACTCGTTGATGTTTTCAATCCAAGGCTTTTCCTCCTGCTTAAAATAGGTCAAGTAAACATTGTTATCCATGGCGGTAAATTTTTTCATGAGAAAAATCAGCTCAAAAGCTTTTCCATCAATTCTTTGTGTTTTCTCGTTAAATCAGCGTCATATAATTGAACTCTGTTAAAAATGCCCTCTTGAAATATTTTCTTTTTCTTTTGCAAGCAAAAAATCAAAGAAAAAAAGGTCAAATAATCAATCACATAGTCATACACGGGTTTTTTGAATTCTTTTTCAAAACAAGCCATATTCGCAAGAGCCTCCAGCTTTTCTTCTGTATTAAATCTTGTAACGGTATTGAATATTTTTTTTATGACGGCGTTTCCGAATTCAAGATATTCTTTAATTCTTGATAAATAGATTCTTGATAGCTGGTATTTCTTTAAATCTATCTTGTTAGATGTTCTTGCGGCGTGTATTTTTTTGTTAATCTTTGAAATTTCTTTCTGCAAATATTGCTTTTTAAGCATTAATTGGAAGATAGACGCGAATTTATCCACAGGCCATTCGCTGTCAAAAGCAGTAACCCTGAACTCTCTGGCCAAACCGCTTAAAGTCAAAGGCAAACGGTTGAAGTTGCCTAGATTGTGCTCAATCTCTATTTTGAATTCGGAATCTCTTTCCTTAACTAAAATTATCTGCTTTGTTACCTTGCTTACTTCGGGCGCCACATATGTTTTGCAGGGGGTAAGCGCCTGGCTTAATGTAATGGTTTCGGGCATTTTTTGACCTGAGAAGCTCGGGCTTCTTTATTCCATGGGGGCATTGTTGTATTTTAATTTTTCCTTTTTATAAAGCCTTTCGCCTATAAGTGCCTCCCTTGAAAAAGCTTATTAAAACACCTCAAGCTCTACATAACCATTTTTCTGGTTTTAATCTTTCCCTCTTCCCCTTTTTTTCTTTTTGCGTTCCCGCTTTGCTTAAGCCTTCGGCAGGGCCCGGGTTTGGCTTAATTTTTTGGGGGGTGTTGTTTTTGGTGTTGTGTCTGCTTCCAATGGAAACTTCTTTCTATTGCTAATGGAAAAACTTAAACGCACTTGGGGCAGAAAAGCTTTAAAAGATTGCTACACTAATATTACTAATCTGGTAAGATTGAGGTAGCATTAAAATGGCTGAAAAATCCGGCATCAAGGGACTGTCTGACAAAGAGATTAAAGTAGTGTCTTTTTTGGAGTTGGAAGAAAAACGTTTCTTTTCCAAGAAAGATATCCGGGGCTTTTTTAAGTCTGAAAGCGATTTGTACAAGTATCTTTCTTCTTTCAAGAGAAAAGGCAGGGTTGTTAGAATAAACAAGGACAAGTATTATCTTGTCCCCATTCAGGCGCAAAAGGGCTGGGCCGAGCACCCTTTTATTGTGGCTGATGAAATGTTTAATGGAAAAGATTACTGTGTTGGCGGAAAGGCTGCCGTGCATTATTGGGGTTTTATCGACCAGCTTCCTGCGGTTATTGATGTTTTTTCCACTGCAAGGCAGGGCACTAAAACTGTTCTTGGAACAAAGTTTAGGTTTAAGAGAGTCAGAAAGCTTGGCAATTCTGTAAAGCGATTGATTGCAGGGCACAGTTTTTTGATTGCCAGCAAAGAGGAGAGCAAAAAATGGATTTAATCAGCAAGGCAAAGCTTCAAAACATTGCGGCTGAAAAAGGCTTTAACCTTATTTACCTGGAAAAAGACTATTTTCTGACTGCCCTGCTTTACTTGATGAAAGACCTTGAAGGCTTGTATTTCAAGGGCGGCACAGCGTTAAACAAGATTATTTTCAATCATACAAGGCTAAGCGAGGACTTGGATTTTACCTGCACTGCAAAAATAAGTGAAGTGAAAAAGAGAATTGAGGAAATTGTTAGGGAAAATTCAAACTTGTTTTCAAGGATTGGAACCGATAAAGAAAACGAGAAATTTACCAGAATCCAAGTTTATTACAACAGTTATTTTGGCGAAAAAGAGCTTGTTAACGTTGACTTGAATGCTCACGCAAAAATTTATTTGAAACCCGAGCAAAAACAAGTAAAACACTTTTACAGGGAAATTCCAGATTTCAGCATTACCCTGTTAAATCAAAAAGAGTTGATTGCAGAAAAAATCTGTGCCCTTTTCCAGAGAAACCAGCCAAGGGATTATTTTGACGCACACCAACTAATTTCTTCAAAACAAAAAATTGATGAAAAACTCGTAAAACAAAAGCTCAAAAAAATCGGCGCAAAATATGACATTAATAATATTTTCAAAAGCGGCAACAAAATTTACTCGAAATGGGAAAACGAAATAACCAGCTTCACAAACAAGCCGATAACCTACAAAACTGCCATAACCACGATAGCAAAACACTTCAAATACAAGGAAAAGAAAAAAGCAAATAGGAAAAACAGAGGCGCTGAAAAAAATTAATAAAGCAATTGTGGGGCCAGATTTCCCGTGAAAAAAACCTGTTTTTCCCCGGCCTTCAATTTTTTTTCTTGCATCCCCGCCTTGCTTAAGCCTTCGGCAGGGCCGGGTTTTGAAGGGAGTGGAAATGGTTAAATTGGCGGGTGACCACGTTTTGTGGTTTTGTGGTCACCTGAGTTGTTTTTACAGTTCCGCCAATTCGTCGTAGAATTCCTTGTTTTCTTTGAGGTGCCGTTCCACAATGTGTTTTACGTCCTTCCATTCTGCCATGGTGATGGGTTCTCTTTTGCCCCTGATTTTCATGGTTTTCATTTTTTGTTCCCCCTTGTGTGGTTTGCAATCCATGTAACGATTTCATTTAAATCTGTTTTTGGCTTAACCGACCAAACAACCACATTGAATCTTGAGTTTTGTCCTGCTTCCATTTTTTTTCCGTTTAATTCCAGGAAAGCCAGCATGGATTCATGTGCTGTGCGCTTGTTTCCATCCGCAAAAGGATGCCTCCTTGAAATCTCCATTAACAGGGTTGCGGCTTTCCTGTCAATTCCACGGGTGTTTGCAACCTTGAAGACAATGTAATCGAGTTCAGCTTCATTTCTTATTGTGCCCCTCTCAAACTGCTGGTTAATATTGATTATTGCTTCCTTTGAAAGCGTTTTTGCATACAAACCAGCCATGCATTAATTCTGTAAATTACAGAATTTAAACATATCGTTTTTTCCTGCGTTTTTCCCTCCCGCGTCCTTGCCTTGTTTAGGGCTTTCAGCAGGGCCTGGATTTGAATTAAGTTGGGGGCGGGGTTTAAATAGGTTGGAGGGCGTTAGTTTGTTTGGGGAGCGAGTTATTGGGAAGAAAGGCTGAACCTGTTGTGGACGAACTTGTTGTGGTGGTGTACCCTTTTTCTTCAGGGCTTGTTGAAGGGGTTGTGGCAAAGCAGAAGGCAGGGATTTACGGGCTGGTTGTAAGGGAAGCCGAAAAAAAACCGAATCAGGCGGTAATCTTCATCGAGTCCGGGGTAACCAGGGCAAAACAGGGAGAAAAACAAGGAAAGGCCGGACAATTTGAAAGGCTGTGCGGGTTTGCTGAAAAAGCCCTTGGAAACCGTTTCCTGAAAGCCAGGGAAGGCGATTTAACCAGGGAAATATTTGAGGGCATTGATTTCAGTAAAATAAGGCTTGCAAAAACAGTGAAATTAATTGGCTTAGGCGAACACCATCATTGGTGCGTAAAACAAAACCTGCAAAAAATGAAGGCTTTGCTGGAAAGGCGCTTTAATGTGGGGGTTTCAAGGGTTTTTGAGCCAACAAAATACGGCATAAAGCCTGCCGGAAAAAGGGCACGGGAAAATCAAATGCTTTTAGATGAAGACGCCACACTCCAGAGGTGGAAACAGCGGAGAAGAAGGCTGAAAAGGGGACGGGCAGCCAAAAAGCCTGTTTTTCGGAGAACCAAAAGAAAAACAACGAGAAGAAAATAAACCTTTTTTCGCCCTCCGCTTTTCAATTGCGGCAATCCAACTCCTCTTTCGCCTCCGTCCCCTTGATTGTTGGTTGCGTTGAGGCTGACGCCTGCAAGGAAATGATTAAATATTGGTTTGGCTCTTTTTTTGGGCATGGATTGGAAGTATTGGGCGAAAATACTGCTTGTTTTGTTTGTGTTGATTGCAGCGCTGGCAATTTATGCAGTTTTTTTTGGTTGGACAATTGACCCCCCTCCGGGGCCGTCAATGATGCCCACACATAACATAATAAATGAATTTTAATCCCGCTTCCCCCTTGCTTCTGCCTTTCCCTTTTTCCGCCCAACGCCTGTCTATTGCGGCGTTCCAACTCCTTTTTCTTCGCCTTTTTTTCCGTCCTCCGCCCCTTTGATTGCCTCCCGCGGCAGGAATTGTGTTTGGCGAGTAGGGGAACGGCGGAAAAGCTTTTTGAAGGTCAAGCCAGTAAACGCTTTTGATCTTAAAAAATAGGAAAAAAACGCGGTTAAAGCAAATCTTCGGTTTTTAACCCTGTTGCTTTCAGTATTTCTTTTAGTGTCCCTTTTGAAACCACTTTGTGGTTTGGGACAGTAACGGGTTGCTTGAAGGGATGCCTTAAATGAATGTGGCTGCCTTTTTGGTCTCGCACGTAATAGCCTTTTTTTAACAGGGTTTTGATTACTTTTTTTCCGGAGACCACTGGAAGCTTTGCCATGTTACAACCTTACAGCAACTTCCCTGACTTTTTGGTTGCCGGAAAGAGGGATTCCGTCTTCAGTCAACGAAGAAACATGTAATTCAATGGCTTCTTTGACGTTTTCTAAAGCGTTTCTTTCGGTTTTGCCTTGGGAAATGCATCCAGGCAGTGACGGAACAGTTGCAGTAAAATAACCATCCTCGTCCTTTTCTAATACAACCTTAAATTTCATTGCTACCGCCGTTTAATTTAATATTTCCCTAAAACATATTTAAATTCTTTCTGTTTGACTGCATTGAAAATCCCCTTGCCCCCGCCTTTCCAAACGCGGCGCTCCAACTCCCCCCTTTTCCCTTGGCTGTCAATTGCTTTTAGCCTAACGGTGGGGAGTGGTTTTTTTCACTATTGTTTCACTATAAATGGGAAGGTTTATTAAGGTGTTTGGCGCTTATTGTTTGTAGTGGTTTTGTAGTGAAAATAATTTGGAGTGCGCATGCGTTGGAGAGGTTTGTGGAGAGAGCGTTGCTTTACGGTTTTACGCGTACGGAGTTAGAGTATTTGGTTTTGCATCAGGAGGTCAGGGTGAAGAAAGGCTTTGATAAGCGTTTTAAAACCAAGAAATTTGAAACTATTGGGTTGGTTGCAGGAAAGTTTTTGACTGTCCAGAAAGCCGAGGATGAAAAGAAGGTTGTGGTTATTACTTTATGGGAATCAGGCAAGAAGGAGGTTGATTTATGGTTTTCAAAGCAAAAGTGAAGTGCCCGTTTTGCGGAGGGGAAGCAAGGTTGTCGAAGGAGACGTTAAAGTTTTTTGGCGGAGTCATTTCTTTGAAGGACAACCCAATTTACGAGTGCAGTAAATGTGGGGAACAGTTTGCTACTGGAGAGCTAGTGGATTATTCTCTAAAGGAAGCAAGGAAACAATTCAAATTGAAGAGAAAAATCATTTCCACCGGCGGCAGCCTGGCAATTACTTTGCCTTCGGATTTAAGTGAATTCTACAGGCTCAAAAAAGGGCAGTCAATTCAAATAATTCCGGAATCAGAAAAAGAAATGAAAATAATGGTGCAATAGGCGACTTCCCTTGCCCTTTGCTTTCCTTTTTGCTTCCCTTTTCTACTTTTCCCTTTTGCCCTTTGCTTTGAACAATCGCGGCCCTCTAACTCCCCGCCTTCCGCCCCTGGTTGATGGATTGCAAAAGGCTTTCGCCGCGGGGTTTTTAGTTTTTGTAGCCAAATTTTCTGCTGTATTTTTTGTGGTCCGGGTATTCGAGGTAGATTAGGAATAGGTTGACTTGGTTGCCTGTTATTGTGTAGGTTAGGCGCCAGTTTTGGTCCAAATTGAATTTCCATAAATTGTTTAAACCGTATTTTTGAATGTAGTCTTTTGGCCAGAGTTTTTTTGGAATTTTTTTGCCGGCTTCCGTGTTTTCCGCGAGTTTGGCTGTTGCCTTGCTGATTAAGTCAATTAAGTGTTGTGCTTCAGTGTTTCCTTTGCCTGCCCTTTCCCTGAGTTTAACGAAGTCTTTGCTGAATTCAGGGGAGTAACGGATTTCATGCATTTGCGGAAACACTTTCTTTTAACAGTTTTTCGAGTTTTTTGTTGTCCGCGAAAACCCAGACGAGTTTGTCGTCTTTTGTTAGCATTACTTTTCTTGATTCAATCAGGTAGTCTATCACTATTTTGTAGGTTTGGTACATTACTTTTTTTGGGAGCTTGTTCCAGAGCTCTGTTCTTGTGGGATAGTCTTTCGCGTTTTTTATGGCGTCCTCCACCATTAACACAGTGTCTAAGCGGGGGTAATGCAGGACAGTTGTCCTCGACTCCATAACTATCATATAAGTTTATATGATTAGAGTATTTAAACATATCGCCCCCCCTTTGCCTTCTGCCTTTCCCGTTTTTCGCCCTCCGCCTGTACAATTGCGGCGTTTCAACTCTCTCCCCTGAATTGTTGTTTTGCGTTGGGTTAGTGTTTTCTTTTTCGTTTGGCTTCCGTTAGTGCTCGTTCAGTGTCCCCGTCAAGCGAGTCTATTACCTTGAATAGTCTGTGATCGCGTTCCGCCTTTGTTATTTTAAAATATGTTGGAGGGGCTTTTCCTTCTTTTACTCTGACTACTAGGAAGTCGTCTATACATGACCCAACATACCTTTCCACGTCAACGGCTTCGGGTTCTACTTTCAGCGCGGAAGCAATTGTTTTTTGGGCATCTTTCCAACGTTCGCCGAACTGTTTCTGGTTTAAGGCACTCAGTTCTTGAACTCTTTCCATAATTCCGTAGTGGCGTTCTCTTTTGCCGTTTTCTTTTGGGTCGCTTTTTGCCAGTTCAAGTGTGGTGAGCTTTCTCCAGCGGGCTTTCTTGTCTGCTCCCCTGCCTCTCCTAAAATTGCTGACAATCTTTACTGGATGAACTAACGGCGCCATAGTAAACTTAACACGCCCCTGCTATTTAATTCTTGCTTTTCCTTTTTGCTCCCGGATTCTGCCTTTCCCCTTTGGCTGTTTGCTTGCGTTTGGGCTGCGCCTGTGAGGAGGGCGGGGGGTTATCACCTTTTTTAGGGATAAATGGCTTTTTTAAGGTTTTTGGTGTTAACTATTTTTTGTATGTTTGTCTCGAAACGGAAAGTGAAGGGAAAGGAGTACTTTTATTTAGAGGACAGAATAAACGGGAAGAGGGTGAGCGTTTTTCTTGGAGGAAAAGAACAGGTTGGGGGCAAGATTGGGGAAGGCTTTAGCGAGCTGCTGGGAAAAAAGGCGTTGGGGAACGCAAAGGAAACAATGAAGGAAAGAAAGCCTCGTGTACTGGGTTTTGGTGACGTGCTTTTCTTGGAGAGACTGAAACTGGATTTTTGGGCTTTAAAAAAGTTTTTTCCTGAGGAATTCAGGTCCTTCAGGGAAGACGAGTTTTTAAGGTACGCGCAGGGAAGCGCTTCCGTTGAAGGAAATTCTTTGACTTTAAGGGAAGCCGGAATGGTTTTAGGGAAAGGCGCTGCAATTGCCGGAAAAAAATTGGATGAAATAAGGGAAATAGAGAACATGAAAAAGGCTGCGGAAGCCTCAAAAAAAGTGTGTGAACTGAATGAAAAAAATGTGAAAAAAATTCATGCAGCCGTAATGAACGGCTTTGAGGAGAAAAATCCGGGGGAGTACAGGAAAGGGCCTGTGTTCATTCAGGCATCCAAAGTAAAGCCGATGAAGGCAACGGAAGTGGAAAAGGAAATGAAGAAACTCTTTGAATGGATTGAAAAACAGGGAAAAAATCTGCATGCGGTTGAGTTGGCTTCAGAATTTCACGCAAGGTTTGAAAAAATCCATCCTTTTATGGACGGAAACGGGCGAACAGGAAGGGAATTGCTGAATGTTATGCTGCAAAAAGAAGGGTTTCCCCGGGCAATAATCAACCTGGAAAACAGGGACAGCTACATTTTATTGCTTGAAAGGGTGCAGTTATCCGGGCAATACCATAAATTCTCGCGCTTCATTGCAGACTGCCTGAAAAAAAGGGCAAAAGAAATCCGGGAAATACTGGAAGAAAACAGGGAAATAATCACGCAAAAACTGCTGAAAAAAGCGAAAACCGGCTAACTTTTTCCTTTCGCCTTCCGCTTGTCTTCTTGCGGCGTTCCAACTCCTTTTTCTTCGCCTCCGCCCCCTTGATTGATTGTTTGCGAAGGGCTTCGCCGGGGAGAAAAGGTTAGTCTTTATCGTTTGTAGACGTCGTCGTGGTGTTTGAATTTGTCGAATAGAATGAATTTTTGTTTTTTGAATACTTTGAATAGGAGGACAAAGCTTTTTGCGATGTGGACTCTCTTGTATTCACTCATTCCATGGCGTAAGTTTTTGTAGAATTCGATTGTGGTTTCATCTCTTGAGGCAATGTCACCAATTTTTTTCATTAGCGCTTCGAATGTTTTTCTGTCCTTTTTGAAGAGCTTTTCCAGTGTTTCCTCTAATTCGTCGCTGAAATCGTATTTGAACGGCACTTATTTCGCCTCAATGAGTTTCCTGAGGTCTTTGGTGGTTCTGCTTCTGAACCCGTATTTTTTGATGTGCCTTTCACAGGATTCAATTACTTCCCTTACAACTTTTTCCCTTACTTCCGGCTCCACAAACTCTTCCCCGTACATTTCCGTGAATTTGTCCAGTGCGTCGCCTTTATCCTTTAAACCGTATTTTTCCTTCACCACACCCAAAACGCGGCTGGTGTAATCCTTTACCTTTACATTCATTGTAACAGTCTTCCCCATATAAGTTCACCTAATATAACGTTAGTTGAACTTATTTAAAAGCTTTTCTGTTTTTTTGCCCTTTAACCTGAAGTTTAAAGCATTTAAACTCCTTTGCAGGGGCCGGATTTCCGGTGAATGTGCCTTCTCTCTTCTCTCCTTCCTTTTTTCCAGCAGTTTTTTGCCCCAAATTTTTTTTTGCGTCACCGCTTAGTTTAAGATTTTGCCTGGCCGGCGGAAGGGATTATTTAAGGGAGTGAAAAGGGTTAAATGGGGCTTTTTTTAATGTTTTTTTGTTTGTTGGAGTTAGTTTTAAATACTTGGTTGCCCGTAAATAATATTGTGTGCTGGTGCTAGGGCGTTCGGCAGGTAACCAGTCCTGGGGGCAAACTAGGGTTTTCAACCGAAAGGTGCCCGGTACACGCTTTTTTTTAATTATTTTAAAAACCTTTCAAATTCCTCCAGTTTTATTGGAACACAGAGTTTGGCTAGTTTGTTGAGTTTGTCATGCCTAACCAAAAAAGCGTATTTGTCTGCGGCTGCTTCTTTGGGGAGAGCCACAAACTGCATTCGAATATCAATTTTCAATAGTTTTCCAGTGAAATGGTTTAAATTAATTTTAATCTGGGCTTCGTTCCCTGAAAAGTCCCTGCAAACATCCAGGTTCACTTTTTTCAGCCCATGCCTTTTTTTGAGTTCCCTGAAAATGCAGTAAATTGTGATGCAGTAAAGCCTGACCCTTAAATTGGCTTTGCCTTTCTTTGAAACAGCGTACCTGTACTGCCTTTGACCGTGTTTTGCCCTAATTATTTTCCGGTTTTTGTCCGAAAACTTGTGCCCTAAAATAACTCCGCTTTTGCCTGTTTCCGCAACCATTACAGTGTAGTCTTTCTCAAAAATATCCGGGCCACTAACGTCAACTTCAAAGCCCATGAAAAAGATTTAACTTAAAATGGTTTAAAACAATTAGGTAACCAGATTTCCCGTGAAACCCTGTTTTCCCCTGTTTTTTCCCCTTTGCTTCCCTAATTGCGGCAATCCAACTCCTCCTTTTTCTTGTCTTTGTGTCACGCGATTTGAATGTTTACTTTGGAGTAAATTGGAAGCGCGTAAACGGTTTGCCTGAATTTTTTAAGCGACACCAATCCAAGGTTTTTCAGGTAATTGATGTCCCGGCTGATTGCTTCCTGGTGCCGGTTCAGTTCCTTTGCAATCCGGGAAACAGATTTAGGCTTTTTTCCGGACTGAAACTCAATCAAATAATGCAGCAAATCCATTCTCTTTGGTGAAAGAAGCTTGTTCAGCTGTTCGTATGAGTTCAAATACAGGGTGTTTTTTGGCTGCCTAATCTCTTTCAAAGGCTTTCTGGAGAACAGCTCCTTGAAGTCGGCTTCCATATTTCCGCCAATCAAAATAGTCAACGTTTTTTTTGCCATTCCATCCACTTGTCTTATATAACTTATATATTATATAACATTCACGTTATTAAAGCTTTCGTTATTTCAGCCATTTTTCTTTGTACCATTTAAGGTATTTTTTCCAGTTTCTTTCAATTTCTTTTCTGAATTCTTTGAAGCTTTCGGGGTTTATTCCTTTTTCAGGTAGTTTTTCTCCTTTATGGTTTAGGTCGCGGCAGTATTTGTGCACATGGCATTCTCCGTGCGCTGAGTCAAACTTGATGATTTCGTGTGCCCTGTCCTCAGTGAAGTGAACCTGAATTACACAGAATGAGGCAATTCTTCTTGTTTTCTTGTCGAGTTCAGTTCTCGAAATCAGGAAGTCTTTTAGCCCTTCATCCAGCGGCGTTTTCTTTTCAAATGCTTCAGTGCCCATGACTTAAGTAAAAAACTTTGAAAGAATTAAGTTTCTTTGCAAAGGGCAGATTTCCTGTGAAGCCCGGATTTTTCCCTTTTTGCCCTCTACTGATTAATTCGCTTTGAATTGGTTTTATTTATTTGAGGACTTCCAAAGTTCCTTGCCTGCCTGTTGAAACCTGTTTCTCATTCTGGAATTCCGAGCACCAGCCATTCGAGATTTTGATTTTGTCGCCTTCTTTTACCTGGTTTGCCTGCTCGTTCCAAAGGCTGACGCTTACTTCGCCTGACTCGTCTTTTCCGGCGCAGCTGCACACGGTTCCCGAACTGTTTGCCTTGGCCCAGGACCGGGTTTCGCCTTTTGAAACAATTTCCAGCTCAATTTCAGGCACCTGCGTGTTTGGCTTTAATTCTGAAACCTTCATAAAAAATCACTCACAATTAAGCCAACAAACGCTTTTAAACCAATCCCAAGCAAACGAAAAAAAACAAGGTTAAAGCAAAAAAATTAGTCCATGCCTTGAATTCCTTTCCAGCCTTCTTTACGGTATTTGCGTGCAGAGTCCCCTGGCTTTGCGTCCCCGTAAATTCCCCTGCCAACAATGATTACATCCGCGCCGTTCTTCACCGCAAGCTCAGGGGAATTGTACTGCTGGCCCAGTGAATCGCCGCCTGCACTCATTTTAATGCCGGGAGTGAAAATCAGCATTTCCTTTGGCGCAAGAGAACGCAAGTGCTTCAGTTTCTCTGGCTTCGCGCCTGTTCCAATGAATCCGGTGCAGAATTCAGGGAACCGCTTCGCAATTTCCACTGTGCTGCGGGCGTAATCTTCCGTGAACAGGTTTCCTTCCGGAGTCATCTGCGCCAAAAGCAGCAGCCCGCGCGGAACGCCTTTGGAGGTGAACGGCTCCGCTGCCTCCATCAAGCCCTTCACTATTCCCGGGCCCGGGAGTGAGTGCGCGTTAACCAGATGCGCCCATTCAACAATCTTGTAAGTTCCGGAAGAATACTGCAATTTAACGGTGTTTCCGATGTCCGCAAACTTTCTGTCCTCAAAAATCAAAAAATCCAAATCCTTGCTTAAATCCTTAAGCTCCCCAACAAGCCTGGAATCAAATCCTTCAACCAAGTCCACGTGCGTTTTGACTGCAACGCTTTCCTCCCCCACTTCACGGACGACGGAAAGGAATTCTTCCCGGTCAGTCAAGTCAACCGCGGGGCACAAATTGGATTTCTTTTCCTGCATCAGCTTAAACAACAGTTTTCCAACGGAATTCTTGCAGGAATCCATTCTCTCGGAGAAATCCATCTTTTTTTGCCCCTAAAAAAGGGGGGCGAAAGGGAATTTAAGGGTTTGCGTTAGTGGTGCCTTTCCATTAGTTCTTTATGTGCTTCAAGAATATTTTGGCTAATTTCAGAAATATCCGAAAGGCGTTGGGCGGCTTTCTTAAGCGCTTGCATTCGGGGCAGGGGACCGCCGGTTCATTTTTCCATTGCAAGCCGGAAAAGGTTTTTTTCAAAGAACTGCGCTGAAGCCGAAATCCTTTCGCTGATTTTGTGTATTTTGTATGCCTCCATTGCGTAAAGGAATTCTTCCAGGTAAGTTTTTCCGAGGGCTTCAGAAAACCGCGTGGCGTCAAATTCGTCCGTCACCGGGCCGGAGTCCTTTCCCCCCGGAATGTTCAGGAATTGTTCGCTGTAATAAAGGCGTTCAGGCCTGCGCCCGGAATCAATTTCGTTGAAGGCCTTTTTTACGGCTTCGTGCGCAAAAACGTGCTCTTTGTGGCCTGATCCTCCGCCGGGGCCGAAGGCAATCACGACATCCGGCCTGCGGGTTTCAAGCAATTCCTTCACGGTTTCAGCCAAATCTCCCTCGTTTTTGTAGTCGGAGAATTCGTCAAAAACCAGGCATTCGGCGTTAAGCCCTGAACAGGCTTCAAGCATTTCTTTTGCCCTCGCCTCGCCCATTTCTTTGGGGCAAAAGGTTTCCTTCCCCGGGCAGGGGCAGGGGGCGTTTTCCTGGCATTTCCCGTAACTGCCCTTTGAAAGAGAAACAATTGTGCAGATGTTTCCAAGCTCTTTGCACGCGTAAACGAGAAAGCTTCCCGCCACGCCTTCGTCATCCGGGTGGGCGCCAATCCACATCACGGACTTCCCTCCGCGCACAAATTCCTCAAGGCCTTTTTTCGGCGGCTTTGGTTCAGGCGGGTTAAGCAGGCTGAATGCCATAAGCAGTGCGGCAAAAATTATGGCCAAAATTATTGCGGTCTTTTCTTTTTTCATGCGCACTCATTTCTTTGCCCCGTACTTTTCAAGGTATGCGTTAATTTCTTTTTTCATTGAATCGTCCACCCAGATTTTGCCTGAAACCTCCTTGTTGTGCAGGAAGGAAACGATTTCCGAGATGGAGATAATTGATTTAACCGGCATGGAGTGCTTTTTCTGGAATTCTTTTATTGCACTTTTTCCTGTGCTGTCCTTTTCTTCCCTGTCAACAGCAA
The DNA here is from genome assembly GCA_964442255.1 of uncultured archaeon. Taxonomy (GTDB): domain Archaea; phylum Iainarchaeota; class Iainarchaeia; order Iainarchaeales; family 1-14-0-10-31-34; genus CAYTYC01. Next base: position 15,025 of record CAYTYC010000020.1, read on the forward strand.
TCACCAGGCCCTTTAACTCAACTTTTGCAATTGACTTCAATAATTCAACGGCCTCTTCTTTTGTGGTTCCTGTTGTGAACACATCATCCACTATCACTACCCTTGAGCCGTCTTTTACCTCTGCCCCAACCACTGAACCCCTGTCTCCGTGTTTCTTGGATTCCTTTCGGTCAAAGGCGTAGCCGGCATTCAATCCAAATTCCTTTGAAAGGCTTACCGCAGTGGAAACCGCCAGAGGGATTCCCTTGTAGGCGGGGCCGAAAATCAGGTCAACGCCTTTTCCGAATGATTCATGGATTTGCTTTGCGTAAAAGCCTCCGAGTCTTGAAATGCTTTCCCCTGTCTTGAACAATCCGGTGTTCACAAAATAGGGGCTTTCTCTCCCGCTTTTAAGCCTGAATTTTCCAAACAAAAGCGCGCCGTTTTCCAGGAGGAAAGAGATGAATTCTTTCCTGTAGTCAGCCAGTTCACTCATTTTTTTTGCCTCTAAGGAAAGTGGGGGAAAGGGAATTTAAGGGTTTCGCGGGGGGCTTGCGGTAATGCCCCTGCTTGTTGCAATCAGGCCTATTCCGATTATCCCGATAACCGTTGCCATTCCTGTCGTGTTTTCACCAAAAATGGGTTTAGGTCAAGGAAAAAATCGCTCGGGCTCTGTAGAAATAATTTATAAAGGCAGTTTTTTAGTCTCATAAACTGCAAGCATTTGGCAATTAAACGCGTTTCAAATCCCAAAAATTCACATTTCTACACTGTCAATCGCTCGGAAAAGCTTAAATACCTGGAGAGAGTTAAATTTTGGTGAAAGATTATGGGGCTAATGAGAAAATTGCGGAATGCCATGGACAGCAGGCGGGGAATGGTCTGGGGGCGCTTGTTTGGAGTTCCAGGGCGTGTCAGACGAAAATTGAAAAGAATGCAAAAACCGGGATTTCCCCCAAAATAAGATAAATTTTCTTTTTTTCCTTTTTTTTCGCAAAACTTTTAATGGTTTAGGGTGCAAAGCTTTTAACCAAAAAAAAGGTGTTTTTTAGTGCCTGAACCAAGGAAAAAAAATGCGCCCATGCAGGAAGCGGAAATCGCTTTGGCCGGCGGAAAAGAGAACACGGAACCCCTGAAAGAAATATTTGACTGGGGCAGGGAATTTGAAAGGCATTCCATGGACCTTGAAAGCGGCTTTGAACTGAACTGGAAAGGCGTTGCAAGGGCGGCAACAAGAGAGTTAAGCATAAGGGTAAACGGAAAAAAGCTTGCAACAGTTAAAGACTTCAAAAAAATAGTTGAAAAAAACACGTTAAAGGAAAGGCTGCCGGAACAGCCGCCAAAAGAAAAGGTTTTGTTTGCCAAAAGCCTGAACGACCTCTTCTTCCAGATATACAGGAAACTGATTGAAAAGGCGGGGGAAGAGGCGGCAGACACCTATGCGTTGCAGATAAGGAAAATTCTTCCAATGACTTTCGCGGAAATGGAGAGAAAAATACTGGAAACAAAAAAATCCGAAGACCTAATCTAAAACAGTTTTTCCTTCCACAACCGTTTCAACGGCCTTTCCCTTTAACGTCATTCCCTCAAAAGGGCTCCACCCGCATTTCGTCAAAAGCCCTTCCCCCTTCACTTTCCACTCCTTCTTCAAGTCCACAACAGTTAAATCCGCGTCAAAGCCTTTTCGGATTAAGCCCTTTGAATTGAGGGAATAAACTTTTGCCGGGTTAACGCACATGCATTCCATGACCCTTTCCAGGGAAACCCTTTTTTTGTTCGCCGCGTCCAGCATCACTGCAAGCAAAGTTTCAACCCCCGGAATTCCGGAAGGGGCAAACCAGTAATCCTGTTCTTTTTCTTCGGGAAGGTGCGGGGCGTGGTCGGTCACAATCAAGTCAATTTCGCCCGCATTCAAGGCATTCCAGAGCGCGGCAACATTCCTTTTGCTTCGCACAGGGGGGTTGACCTTCAAAAAATTTTTTTTGGATGCGTAATCTTCGGTGCAGAAGAACAGGTGGTTTACTGTCACCTCACGGGTTGCAGGGGAATTCTTCAGCAGGGAAAGCTCTTTTTCCGTGGAAATATGGCACACGTGAAGCCGGTTATGCGAAAGCTTCTGCATTTCAAGCGCGGACTTGACGGCTTTTTCCGCCGAAATTTCGTCCCTTATTTTTGAGTGAATTTCAGGGGAATCCCGGTTCCTGAATTTTTTTTCGTTTTCCTTGATGCGTGCCTCATCTTCCGCGTGAACCGCAAGCACTTTTCCCGCTTTTTTTGCAGCCCCAAAAACGTTTTCCTGCGCTTCCTTTTCCTTGACCTGCATTCCCCCGGTGGAAGAACCCATGTAAAGCTTTATTCCGCTCGCTGCAGGGCAGGATTCAATTTCAGTGAAGTTTTCATTGGTTGCCCCAAGGAAAAGCCCAAAGTTAACAACACTCTTTTTGCGTGCAAGTTCCATTTTTTCTTCAAGCAGTTTTTTTGTGGTTATTGGCGGGGAATTGTTTGGCATGTCCAAAACGGTTGTGATTCCGCCCGCTGCAGCCGCCTTTGAGCCGGTTTTCCAGTCCTCTTTTTTTTCTCCCCCCGGCTCCCTGAAATGCACGTGCGCGTCTATGATTCCGGGAAAAACAATTTTTCCCCTGCAGTCAATTTTTTTTTCGCCTTTCAGGGGAATTTTCTTTATTTCCAAGACTTTGCCTTCAGAAACCCCTATGTGTGCTTCAATTAGTTTTCCTTCAAAAAAAATTTTTCCGTTCACCAAAACAAGTTCCATTATTCTTCTCTCCATTTGGAGTAATCCTGCACGGAAACCTTTTTTCCGCTTTTAAGGTAGGCGGTTTTGCCGAATTCCTTCATTTTCCTCAACTGTTTGGAGCGAAAAACGGGCCCGTCCCTGCAAACCGAGAATTCGTCAATAAAGCACTGCCCGCACACCCCGAAACCGCATTTCATGTGCCTTTCCAGCGAGAGCTGGCATTCGACTCCGTGCAGTTCACAGACTTCAAACACCCTTTTCAGCATTGGCTCAGGCCCGCAGGCGCAAACCATTGAATATTTTTCGCGCTTAAGCTCCTGTTCCAGCACAGTGCAGGTGTCGCATTTTTTTCCAGCGCTTCCGTCGTCTGTTGTGATTATTTTTTTAGCGTTCTTGAAGCGCTTCAGGAAAAGCAGCTCCGATTTTGTTTTCGCCCCGAGAATTAGCGTGGGAAAGGAAAGCGTTTCAGTTAAATTTGCGACTGCAGCCGCCCCTATTCCGCCGGCGACAACCAAACAATTTTTCCTTAACTCAAACCCGTTTCCATAGGGGCCGCGCAACCCGATTTTGTCCCCTTTTTTGAGGGAAAAAATTTTTTCCGTGAATTTTCCCACTTTCTTTACGCTGAAGCCGGTTTTGTTTCCGGTGTAAGACAAAACAAACGGCTTTTCCCCTTTTCCGGGAAGCCAGAACATGAAGAACTGCCCGGGCCTGCATTCAACCCCTGAATCCAGGAAAAAGGTTTTCACTGAAGGCGTTTCCCGCCTGATTTCCTTTATCCTGTAAATTGTGGGCAGTTCATTTGTGTGCAATTCCCTTCATCTCCTGTATTTTTTTGAACCCGTTTTCCTTCATCCATGCCTGCATCTCCGCGCAGATGTCCCTGAAAACGTTTGCCCCGCGCCAGTGAACCGCGCTGCCCACTCCAACCGCGCTTGCGCCCGCCATAAGCATTTCAATTGCGTCCCTTCCGCTTGCCACTCCCCCCAACCCGATTATTGGAATTTTGACTGATTCAAACACGTCATACACGCATCTCACTGCAATCGGGTGCAATGCGTAACCGCTTACCCCTCCGGCCTTGAAATCTAAAACCGGGGAGGCGGCCTCAATGTTTATGTGCATTCCGGGGCCGAGTGAGTTTGCAACGCACAATGCGTCCGCTCCCGCTTTTTCCGCCGCCTTTGCAATTCCCCCAATTCCGGTTACGTTTGGGGAAAGCTTTACGATAACAGGCTTTTTTGTGGATTTTTTCACTTTGGAAGTCACTTTTGCGGTGAATTCCGGCGTGCCCTGGCCTGCAAGAAGCCCAAAGCCGGGCGTGTGCGGGCAGCTTAAGGGAAGCTCCCATGCAATGAATGGAAGGGAATCCAGTTCTTTCACAACCCGCGCGAATTCTTCCGCGTTTTTTCCTGTCGCGCTTCCAATTACAGGAACGCCGGTTTTTTCAATTCCTTTTAACTGCTCTTTTGCTTTTTCCATTCCCGGGTTTGAGTATCCTACAGCATTCATCATCCAGTGCTCGGAGGCAATTATTGCCGGGTTTTTGTGCCCCATTCTTTCCTCAACGGAAATCGATTTGATGGTTACAGCCCCTGCCCCGCCTTTTGCCGCGCTTTTCATTGAGCCCAGGCTTGTTCCCAGGACGCCGGAGGCGAGAACCAGCGGGTTTTTGAGTTTTGTTCCCAGAAAAGTTGTTTCCATTGGCATTTAACCGCCTTTTTGCCTTTAAGGAATATGTTTTATTTCTTTTATTAAAGGCTTTCCTTTACCTGATTGCCTTCCTTATTTCGCGGTCTTCCATTGTTGTTTCGCAGTAAAAGCATTTTGCCTTCAAAGGCTCTTTTGAGGTGATGAAAAATTTTGTGGAAATTTCTTCCGCGTTTGTTATGCAGTTGGGGTTAATGCATTCAATTATTTCCTCCACTTTTTCCGGCAGCCCGAGGCGCATTTTTTTCACTATATTGTAGTTTTTGATCATGTTCACTGTCGCCTTCCTTGCAATCAGCTTGATTTTGTTTATTTCTTTTTCGTCGAGTTCCTTGTTTTCAATGAAGATTAAGTCTTTTTTCTTCATTTTCCTGCTTTCCACGTTCAACGCGATTGTAACAACCCCTCCGGTTTCCAGGTCCACTACCTCCACCAGGCGCAAAGCGTTTCCCGCGGGAATGTGGTCAATTGAAGTTCCGTTTGCTATTGCGGAAATGTGGATTTTTTTCCTGGCTTGCTTCATTTTACCCGTGACTCCGCGTATTTAAGCATTTTTGGCGCGGCCATTATTTTTTCACCTTGTTCAATATATCCAGCAACGCTTCCCTCACGGGAATGCCGTTCGCGGACTGCCGGAAGTAAAGCGCGAAAGGCGTTGCGTCCACTTCCGGCTTTATTTCGTTCACCCTGGGCAGGGGATGCATGATTTTCATCCCCTTTTTCGCGTTTTCAAGCGAATCCTTTCCGATTATGTAGGCGTCCTTCACCTTATTGTATTCAATTTCATCCGGAAACCGTTCCTTCTGGATTCTGGTCACGTACATCACGTCCAGTTCTGAAATGCAGTCCTCCGGGTTTTGGAATTCGCGCACTTTGCAGTGTTTTTTGATTTCTTCCGTGAAGGATTTAGGCATTTTCAGGCTTTCCGGGGAAATGAAAAACTGTTCGTTTCCGTAATGCGTGAGGGCATACGCCAGGCTGTGGACAGTTCTCCCGTATTTGAGGTCGCCGACAAACCCGATTTTCAGCCCCGAAATTTTTCCAAACTCTTTTTTGATTGTGTACAAATCCAGAAGGGTTTGCGTGGGATGCTGGTTTGCCCCATCTCCGGCGTTAACCACCGGCTTCCTGCTTATTTCCGCCGCCCTGCGCGCGGTGCCGCTTACGGGGTGGCGGGTTACAATTATGTCCGCGTAGTTTTCAATGTTTTTGATTGTGTCCGAAAACGTTTCCCCTTTTTTTGAGGAACTCACGCCGGTGTCCGCAAAGCCAATCACTTTTCCGCCCAATTCCTGCACAGCGGTCTCAAAGCTCAATCTTGTTCTGGTTGAGGGCTCAAAGAAAAGCGACGCAACCACTGTTCCCTTTAACAGAAGCATTCTCTTTTTTTTTGGCATCGCCTCAATCTGCTTTGCGCGGCTTAAAATGAATTCAATGTCTTTCCTGGAAAAATCGGCTATTGAAACAACGTCGGTTAAGGAGAAGCCTTTTCCGGTCTTCTTCTTTTTTTCCATTAAAAAATAATTCGTGTATAAAACCATTTAAATTCTTTTCCCTTTTCCCGTCACTTCAATTCCTTCAGCAAGTCAATTATGTTCAAATACTCCTGTTTGCGTTTGTTGAGCCTCAGTTCCCTGTACATTAAAAGCGAAAAGGTGTGCGGGTCAAAGATTCCTTTCTCCGTCACAATTCCCTCAAGGTATTCCGCTTCAGTGCGGTCAAACGCGGGGTTAAGTATTGTTGTGCCTTTTGGGGGCGACTCCCAAACCTCTTTTGGGGGGCGCTGTTCCACTGCCTCTGTTTCCCCGTAAAAGCTCATGGGATTGAATTTATGGGTTGAGCCCGCCACAAAATGCGGGGTGTCCTCTTTTTGTGCGGCAATTGAAACCTGCCTTGTCCCAATCTTGTTTATAACCGAGCCGTCGCTTAAAATCGCGTCGCATCCCGTGAAAAAATAGTCGGCTTCACGCAAAAAAACGGATGCGGCGGAGTCCACAACCATTGTCACGGGAATGCCTTTCCCGGAAAGCCTTTTTGCGGTAATCCTGCCCTGAAATAAGGGGCGGGTTTCCGTGCAGTAAACCGCGTCAACCTTTTTTTTTGCCTGCGTCAAAATCTCTTCCACGGTGTGCGAATGGCAGTGCGTGAAAACAACTGAATTCTTTTTAATTGTTCTTGCCCCGTATTTTCCTATTGTTTCCAGCGCCTTTTTCCTGTCCTTGTTGTAGTTTTTGCATAAGTTTGTGATGTTCCATTTCAGGTCATCCAGGGCGTCAACCCTTTCCAGTGCCTTCTTGCTTATCACCCTGATGGCGGTCCTCAGCCCCGGTTCAGTCGGCCGGGCATTTAAAACCAGCAAAAGGTTTTCCCTTAACTCTTCCCTTAACTCGCTCATTGTTTTGGCTTTTGACTCCTGCACTGAAGCCTTGATTGCCTTCACCGCGGCGTTCCTCACGGAAGAGGCCCCCTGAATCCGGAGTTCGCGGATGTCTTTCACAATCCCTTTTAATCCTTTTCTCTGCATAAATCCTTCAGCCTCTGCGGAGTTTAAGCCCTTTGTCCCTGCGGGGTAGCAATTTTAAGGGTGTTGGTTTAAGTTATTTTTTAAGCCATTATTATTGGGGGTTTTGGATTTAAAATGTTTGGGGTGAGCTGTATTGAAAACTGTTTTGGACAAAGCCGTTAGAAGGGCTGTTTCTCCTTCTCCAAGGGCTGAAAAGCCGAAAAAAAAATCAACAATAAAGGACGAGGAGGCTCTTGCCGAACTCCTTGAATCAAGCAAGGCAACAATCAAGGTTGTCGGCGTAGGCGGAGGCGGCGGAAACACGATTGACAGGATGAGTGAAGTCGGAATAACCGGCGCGGAAACAATCGCGATTAACACTGACGCACAGGACCTTTTAAAAGTGCAGGCGGAAAGAAAGCTTTTGGTTGGCAGGGAAATAACCCGGGGCCTGGGCTCCGGGTCAAACCCGCAGGTCGGGGAAGCCGCGGCAAGGGAATCAGTGGACGAATTGCGCGAGCTTTTGTCCGGAACAGACCTTATTTTCATCACATGCGGTTTGGGTGGAGGAACTGGAACAGGTGCCTCCCCGATTGTGTCGGAAATCGCGAAAGAAATGAAGGCTCTCACAATAGGCGTTGTGACTTTGCCTTTCACTGTTGAGGGAAGGAAAAGAATGGAGAACGCCCTGGAGGGGCTTGCAAAACTGAAAAAGGAAACCGACACCGTGATTGTGATTCCAAACGACAAGATTTTGGAGATTGCGCCCGACCTTCCAGTGCGGGCGGCATTCAAGGTTGCGGACGAAGTTTTAACAAATTCGGTTAAGGGAATAACTGAAATGGTTACAAAGCCGGGGCTTATTAACCTGGATTTCGCTGACCTCCGCACTGTGCTGGACAGAGGCGGGGCGGCAATGATTGGGTTGGGCGACAGCCACGCGGAAAAGGCAACTGACTCCCGGGCCCTGGAGGCAGTGGAAAACGCCTTAACCTCTCCGCTTTTGGATGTGGACATTTCCGAGGCAGGAAAGGCTTTGGTGAATGTCATCGGCGGAACCGACATGACTTTGCGTGAGGCCGAAATGATTGTTGAAGCCGTTTCCGCAAAAATCCATGCAAACGCCCACATAATTTGGGGGGCAATGGTTGACGAAAACCTTCCAAGAAACCAGATTCAGGCAATGGTCGTGGTTGCGGGCGGAAAATTCCCGTACCTTGGAAGCCTGAAAGAATTGGAGAAAGAGGACGGCACCCTTGATTTGGGAATAGAGTTCACGGGGTGAACTCTTTTTTTTTCCAGCCCCTTTTTCTTTATTTTTTATTTTTTCTGCCTTAAACCCAACTTATTTAAATGCTTTCACGGAAAGATTTTTTCATGGTTTCACTGAATTTAAGGGGCAGAATAGTTTTTTTCCTGAACGCAAGCCGAAGGATTTTCACTGTCAGCAAAAAGCCTGACTGGGAGGAATTCAAGGTAATGGCAAAGGTAACCGGTTTGGGCATTATTCTCATAGCGGTAATCGGCTTTATTGTGAAAGCGGTTTCCACGCTTGTTCTGCCGCTTTTCATCGGGGCATAAGCTTTAAAACCGTTCCCTGAACACTTTGTATATACTTTTTTGAATTGATTTCGGGTTTTTTTTTGTGTTTAAAAGGGCTTTAGGGGCTGGAATATGATTTTCACTTTAAGGACAACGGTCGGACAGGAGTCACTGGTTGTAGACATACTCGGCAACAAAATAAAGACAGACGAGATTGAAGTTTACTCATTGAGCGTAATCCCTGGATTGAAAGGGTATGTGCTGATTGAAGCGGACACGGAATTAACTGTGCGGAGGGCAATCGCAAACACTCCGCACGTGAAGGGCCGCGGAATAGTTGGGGGAGAAGTAAAAATTGACGAGCTTTCCTCCTTGCTGGAAGCCAAGCCCTTAATGAAAAGCATTAAGGAAGGGCAGAAAGTGGAATTGATTGCCGGGCCGTTTAAAGGTGAAAGGGCAAGGGTTTTGAGGGTTAATGACACAAAAGAAGAGGTAACAGTTGAATTGCTTGAGGCAGCGGTCAAAATCCCGGTAACCATAAGGGCAGAGCACATAAGGATTTTAAGGGAGTGAAAAAAAGGGAAGTGATTGATGATGCCGGAAGTGTCGGTTTTGGTTGAAGGCGGGAAAGCAACTGCCGCCGCCCCGTTGGGGCCTGCTTTGGGGCCTTTGGGGGTGAACATAGGGGAAATTGTTGCGCAGATTAACGAGAAAACAAAGGAGTACGCGGGAACAAAGGTTCCTGTGAAAGTGACAGTTAACTCAGACAAAAGCTTTGAAATAAAGGTCGGCTCCCCTCCCATGAGCGCTTTAATCAAAAAGGAATTGAACCTCAAGAAAGGCGCGGCAAACCCGAAAACAGAGAAAGTCGCGAACCTTTCAATTCAGCAGCTCAAAAAGCTCGCGAAAATGAAAATGGAAAACCTGACTTCAAGCGAACTCAAAAGCGCCGCAAAAGAGGTTGCGGGAACCTGCAACAGCATGGGCGTAACCATTGAAGGAAAAAAGGCACAGGAATTCATTAAAGAACTGGGTAAAGGAAAATTTGATTCAGAGCTGAAGGAGTCAGCCTGATTCCATGGAAAACTGCTTTTCTTTTTTCCTTATTCTTTTTCTTGCGATGTCCATCGCACAGCCCCTTGGAAAAGCGTCCTTTTCTTTGCAGTCCTCCAAAACTTCTTTCGTGTTTTTCACAATCTTTTCTTCCACCATTTTAAACATTTCTTTTTCCGTTCCCCCGATGTGCTCCACGTAAGAGCTTATCACTCCTCCCGCGTTCGCCACAAAATCCGGGATAACAGTTATTTTTTTCCTGTGCAGCCAGTCCTCTATTTCCGGGCTTATTGGAATGTTTGAGCCCTCCACAATCAGCTTTGCCTTCACCCTGTGAATGTTTGCCGCGGTTATCACGTTTGGCACTGCCGCGGTGACAATGATGTCCACATCCAGTTCAAACAAATCCGAGTCAAAAAGCTTTTTTCCGTCCGCGTATTTTGTGACCGAGCCCGCTTCTTTTGTCGCCTTCATTAATTCGCTGTAATCCAGCCCGTTCGGGTTGTGAATGCATCCCCTGATGTCGGAAACCCCGACAAGCTTTGCGCCCTCTTTTTCAGTTAAATACTTTGAAACAAAGCTTCCCACGTTTCCGAAGCCTTCAACCGCAACCCTTGCGCCATTTAAATCCAGCCCAATGTGCTCTGCCGCGACTTTTGTGGCGTGGTATACGCCGAAGCCCGTGCTTCCCAGCTCGTGCGGCAACCCGCCCATGGAGGCAGGCTTTCCGGTGCAGGACTTTGGGTTTCCGTTTTCTTCCGCGAAAATTTGCATTTCTTTTTCGCCCATGTTGATGTCCGGGGCGGTAATGTATTCCGCGGGACTCAAATTCTTTAAGGCCTTTGCAAACGCTTTCACTAGCTCGTGCTTTTTTCCAACCGAAATTTTGCGTGTGTCCGCGATTATCCCTGATTTTGCTCCCCCGAAAGGAATCCCTGCAAGCGAGTTTTTCCAGGTCATTGTCCTCGCCAATTTCACCACTTCCTCCAGTGTCACGGTGGGCGTCATCCTTACCCCGCCTTTTCCGGGGCCAAAAACAGTGTTGTCGATTACGGTGTAAGCCTTGAGCCCGGCTTTTGGATTGTAGGAGGTGACCATTTTTTCGGGCCCGAATTCGTCGTAGTCAACCATTTCCGCACTCCAATGGAACTGAATCCGGGGAAAAGTTTTTAAGCCTTTTTTGAATCAGGCGGATTGTGCGTCAACTTTGGTGCAGGTGTTCTGGATGCATTGGGCTTCGTAGTGAGGTTTAAGGATTTCCGGCACGCAGGCAGGGCATCCCCATCCATCTTGACCGCAGTTTTCTTCTTTCCATTCCTCGAGTTTTTTGCCGTTAACCGCAGTATATTCTTCGCTTGCGTAATCTATTTCGTTGCATGGTTCGCAATAGTTGCATTCATAGTTTTTGTTAACCAGCATGCAGTCGTCGTGTGTTTCGCACGTTAGATTAAATTCAGGCTTTTTTTCTGCCCCGTTTATTTCAAACTCGTTTGAGTAAACTGTTGTGAAGTCTTCCGGGCCCGGAAGGTTTGCGGGCAGGCTTTTGTTCCATAAATCGGGTTCCTGTGTTTTTGAGTGGGTTAAGTATTCCATTTTTGCGCGGTAAGTTCCTTCATTGGCTTCCGTATAGCGCGGAGTTCCGGTGCCGGTGTAATGCTTCTGGCTCCAGGTGAATTCAAAGCTTTCCCCGGGCTCTATTTTTTTGTAATCCCGTATGTCAAGGGACTCAACTATGGGCGTGTTCAGCTGGACTTCAAGCGCCATCCATTCACCGGAGGCAGACTTCATTTCAATGAAAAACCTGTTGAATTCCATGGGCTTAATGTAAACGCTTTCGCCTGAACCGTTTTGCAGTGAAAGGGTAACGGTTTCGCCTTTTTCGTATTCAGTTTTATCGGTGGTTAACGTTACTTTTTCCTCGCATTTCCCTTCATATGCCACATTTACTCCGGCACATTCAGCGTAACAGCTGTTGCTGTAAGTTTTTCCATCCACACCGCAGACCGGGTCATACAACGCAATGCAGATGCAGCCTTCTTCTCTGCATTCGCCTTTATAGTTCACTTCAACTCCCGCGCATCCTGCAAGGCATGAGTTGTCATAGGTTTTTCCGTCTTCTCCGCAGACCGGGTCAATTACAGCTGGGCAAATGCATCCTTTTTCTTCCTCTGGCCCGTTGCTTTCCCTGAACCCGAGTTCAAGCATTTTTTTTAAATCGTCTTCCGAAACCTGCAGGTAAAGCATGTAACCTTTGGCGCAACTGCAGGCTGCACAAGTTGCTTTCGCAGGCCCGGGGGCTTCAACTTTGAATACTTTTATGCCCTCGTTTTTTTGATAGTAGTCGTTTATTATTTTGGCTTCTTCTTTTGAGACAAGTTCGTCCGGGTCAGTGCTTACCGGATAGTCTTTGCCTTCATTTTCTTCAAGCCATGCCCTTTCCCAGTGGTTTCCCATGCACTGAATTGGGTCAATCTCAACCCAAACCCTGCCTTTTTCAAGCGGAGGCAAATCTACGTCAGTGCACCCAAAAAACAGAGTCAATGAAACCAGCAGCGCGGGCAAAATCCAGTTTTTCATGCCATAAGTTAAGCCTAAGCCATTTATTAAATTATCTTTTTTGCTTAGGCTTAAGCCTTATTGCAGCCAGGTGCCCTTGCAGAGGCAAATCAGGTTTTTGGCGGCTGCTTGTTCTTTTTGCCGAACTTAACAACCCAAAGAAATC
>CAYTYC010000021.1:0-15249 GCA_964442255.1 uncultured archaeon
GTTTTTTGTCCAGAAAAGCAAACAAAATTTTATGCTTGCCTTAAACAAATTTGACAGGGTTGGCAGATGCCCGTTTCACTAAAACTATTAATGCTTTTCTTCCCTTTTTATATGGAAATGCTTTTTGATTTCGCCCTTAACCTGCTTTTCCTTGCAGTCCTCCTTGTGCTCTCCGGCTTTTTCTCCATGTCCGAAACCGCGCTTGTTTCCCTTGACCGCCTGCGCCTCCGCCAGCTTGTAAGCGAAAACAGGAAAAACGCGCTTCTCGTGAAGAAACTCAAGGCAGACCCTCACAAAATGCTGATAACGATTTTAATTGGAAACAATTTGGTGAATGTTGCCGCCTCCGCAATTGCGGCGGTTCTCGCGGTCGGGGCTTTTGGCTCTTTGGGGGTGGGAATCGTGACTTTTGCGTTGACCCTGATTATTTTGGTGTTCGGCGAAATTACTCCCAAAAGTGTTGCCACAAGCCATTCTGAAAGGATTTCCTTGTTTGTTGCAAGGCCCCTTTATTTTCTTTCCAGGCTTCTTTCCCCCTTAATTTTTTTCCTTGACTGGATTTCTACTCTGATAATGTTTTTGGTTGGATTGAGGAAACGCCACCCTGACAGGAAGCTCACTGAAAACCAGTTAAAGGATTTGGTGGAGTTGGGCGCAAAGGAGGGCGCGATAGAGCACGAGGAAAAAGAGCTTGTCCACAAGGTGTTCAGGTTTGGGGACATAAGCGTTAAGGAGATAATGAAGCCGAAAAAGGACATGATGTGCCTGGACGCCGACAAAACATTGCGTGACGCGTTGGGCGTGATTATTGCCTCCGGGTTGACCCGTTTTCCGGTCTACCGCGGTTCTCTGGAAAATTTTGCGGGAATACTGAACACAAATGATTTGCTTCGTTTTGTGCGGGAAAAAAAGCTGGACAAAAGAGTCGGGGACGTGATGGTTTCTCCCTTGTTTGTTTCCCAGAACGAAAAAATTGACGACGTAATGGAAACCTTTCAGGACACCCACCGCCACATGGCCCTTGTATTGAAGGCCCCGGGAAAGGTTTCCGGCCTAATTACCCTTGAAGACATTATTGAGGAACTGGTTGGCGAAATACAGGATGAAACAGATTAATTGATGAATTGATGAGGGCCGCATGGCCCTGCTTATTGAAGCCAAAAAAAATAAAGCAGTTAGGCATAAACCCGGGTTGTTTTTGGGGTTTTTTTTTTGGCCCTTAAAAGATTAACCTGTTTTTTCAACAGCCTTCCTTGCATGCCTTTCCTCTATCTTTGGGCTTAAGTCTTTTTCCGCGTTCATTCCAGCTTCCCGCAGCAGATTGATTCCCGCGCGCATGTCCTTCAATTCAAATGTTTTTTCTGCCACAACTTCAAACGCTTCCCCGCCCCAAACCCCGTCAAAGAACGCGAACTTTTTCCGTTCCTGCAGGATTTCTTTTGTTTCCCTTTCATTGTATGGCCCGAACTCAATTTTTTCTGCGGAAAGCCTGCTTTTAATCCGGTCATCCAGGAAAGAAAACCAGTCCCGGTTGTTTGAAATCAAAATAACGCTTTTTTTTCCCAAATCCTCGAGCAAAGAATAAAGGAAAGAATATTCTTCCGCCTTGTCCACCTCGTCAAACACTAACACTAGTCCGTTCCTGTTTTTCACGCTTTCAGAAATCTTTTGGCTCATTGCCGCGGAATCAATTTCAAAGCTTACGCTGTACCCTAAATCCTTGAGCGCTGATTTGAGGATGTTTTTTGAATCAGTTTTTTTCCAGCAGTTCACGTGGCTTACAGCCACTCCATCGTTTTCTTCCCTGAATTCCTCCAGTACTCTCCGTACAGCATGCGTTTTTCCTATTCCGCTTTTTCCCGTAATCAGCAGGTTTCTTCCCCTTTTTCCCTGCGCAAGCGGCTCAACCGCTTCGGCCACCATTTTTTGGTGGCTTTCCCTGAAGGGAAGAATTTTTGGGACAAAATCTGAATCCAGGGAATCAATGTTGCTGAAAAGGCTTTCCTCTTCCCCAAGCTTTTTCAGGCGTTCCATGCCTTATTTTGTGCCGTAAAATGGTTTTATTCCTATTCCTTCGTCAATCCCTTAAAAAATTAGCCAAAGGCCCCTTTAAATAAAAAGGCTGAATTGGAGAGCTTTACGCGCTCTCCTTTTCTTTTTTGGACTTGTTTGTCTTAAAATTAGCGAACGGCCTGTACTTGGTTTTTGTCCACGCCGTGGGCTGTTTTTTTCTCAGCTTGAATTCTTGTTCAAGCAGTTTCAGCCTTAATTCCTCTGATGGTTCTGACAGCATTTCCTTTTTCACTCTCCTTTTTTCTTTTCCTCGTTTGGCGGTTCTTCAGCTTCCCCGGCTTTTTCCTCTTCTTCGGCCTGTTCTTCCTCAGGCTTTTCAGCTTCAATTTTTTCATTTTTTTCGGGTTCTTCTTCCTCTGCAGCGTTTTCCTCTTCGGGTTCTTCACTGCCTTCATCTTTTTCCTTTTCTTCCCCTGGTTCATCTTCCTGTTTTTCCTCTGTTTCTTCCTGTTCTTCACCTGTTTTTTCTGCTTCCCCTACCACTTCACCAAAGGAAACCTTTCCCCGGACTGCGTTCACTTTAACTTTTACTTTGTCTCCTTCCTTTGTTCCTGGCACGACAATCACAAAGCCTTTAATTTTGGCTATGCCGTCCCCTTTTTCCCCTACTGCCTCTATTTCCACATCATATGTTTCGCCTTCTTTAACTGGCGTGGTTTTCTGGAAACCCCTGTTTTCCTCGAATCTCAATTTAAAAAACCTCCTTATTCAACTCCCATTAAACCCCTTTTAAACCAGAAAACGGTCTTATCTGCCCGATCTGGTTCAAACAAAAAGCAGGTTAATGTGGGAACACTTTACATAGTAATATATGCCTTGTTCTGCTTTTAAATCCTTCGTTTTTTCGTTTTCTGCCGAAACCGCGGCTTTCGGGTTATGCTGAAGGCGGTTTTTGGTAAAACCTTTTCCCAAAATGTTTGCATTAGGCATATCCGGGGCTTGCTTTTGGTCAGCCCCCCTGACAGTTTCCCCAGTTTTTCCATGTCCTCAACCGCCACCCAATGTCCGGGGCTTGCTTTTGGTCAGCTCCCCTGACAGGGTTTTCCTTTTGCAAAATATCCTTTTAAATGTTTGGGGAAGTTTTTTCTTTTAGGTTGAAATGAAATCCAGGAAGCTGCCCCCTGAAGGCAAGAAAATAGTCAAACCCGAGGACAGGGTTTGGAGGGAATGGTATGACAAGCTCTCCGAGAAAGAGCACGACCAAATGCTTTCCAGGATAGGCCTTTCCGCCGATGAATTGGACGAATTCAAGCAGGAGATGAAGGAAGACCCTTTGGAGGGGGAAGCCCTCCCCCAAAAAAAAGCAAAAAAATAAGTAAGCCTCAGTCCTCAACCTTCAGCCCCAACTTCTTTTTGTGCTCCTTAAGCACGTACCTGTAATCCTGATAATGCTCAAGCACTTTTACTATAACCGGCTGTTCCCCAGGCCGTGTCATCTGTTTCTGGTAAATGTCAAAATAAAACTTTTTTGTTTCATTTGGCTGCACCTTATTCAGGCGCTTGGTTTCACTGCTTTTCAGCCCGCCCTTGTCCAGCGCCAGCTGCCTGGTTAAATTCAGCTCCAGGGAAAGGTCTTTTTCCTCTTGGCCCCTGTTGATTATTTCCACGGTCAGCGAAACAGGTGCCCTTCTCTTCAGGCTTAGCCTGTAAGGGTTAAAGTAAGTGTTGATTGAAACTGCCATCTGCGGCTCACCCCATTAAAAAAGGTGATAAATGTTTTTTAATTAATGGGAAAGCCTTAAATTCACTCCAAACCATTATTATGTAGATGTCACAAAGGGTCAAGTCAATCCGGAGCAGGGAGGACATTCCCGGGGAAAATTTGGTCAAGCTTACCCGGGAAAGCCTTCTTATCCCGAAAGGCAGCGGGAAATGTGGAGGGCTTGGCTTAAAAGGGCTGAATACAGGCGCCTAAGGCCCTGACCTTTAAATACAACTGCGTGCATGTCTGCCCGAGGTGCGCAACTTCTGTGAGCTGACCTTTTTAAGGCCCTGGCCTTTAACCTTAACGCCAAGAAGCCTATAACCTAAACTTTGTTAGGTTATAGATGAATTGGCATAACCTAACAATAGATTTATAAAAACAATAAGGGTAAAATAAATAAGGTGTAAAAAGTGAAATACAGTTTTGATAAGAGTGCCCATTCCGTTTATACACTGAACTACCATTTTGTTCAGTGCATCAAATACAGAAGAAATGTTTTAGATTTTCCTGAAATAATTGATGAACTGAAGTCAAGAACGAAAAAGATAGCAGAGAGCTATGGCATTGATATTTTGAGCATTGAAACCGATTTAGACCATGTTCATATTCTATTCAAGTGCAAGCCACAGACTAACCTAATTAAGTTTGTGAACAATTGGAAAAGTGCAACCTCAAAAGTTCTGCAAAGAAAATTCAAAAAACAGATAAAGAGCAAGTTATGGAAAAACACTTTTTGGAGTGGAAGCTATTGTTTGATAACAACAGGGCAGACAACATTAGACCAAATAAAAAAGTATGTTGAAAGTCAAGGGAAGGGAAAAGAATTATGATGGCATACAAGTTTAGGTTGTATCCAACAGTTCAACAAGAACCGATGTTGCTAAAAACATTTGATTTGTGCAGGTTCACATATAACCAGCTTTTAGAAATGCTGAACAAACAAGAAAAGATAAACAGAGGAGAAATTCAGCATACTCTTGTTGCTTTGAAAAAACAACACCCAGAACTGCAAGAGGTTTATTCAAAGACTTTGCAGTATGAGTGCCATCGCTTGTTTGGCAATCTGCGAGCATTAAGCAAATTAAAAAAGCAAGGGAGAAAAGTTGGAAGGTTGCGATTCAAGGGAAAGGAGTGGTTCAAAACTATTCAGTTCAATCAATCAGGATACAAGCTAACTAAAACAGGTAAAAGGCACGATAAACTGGAGCTGTCAAAAATTGGTTCGCTGAAAATAAGATGCCACAGAAAAGTTTTAGGGAAAATAAAGCAAATAACAATCAAGAAAACTGCTGGAAAATGGTATGCAATTCTGGTAACTGATACAGTTCGCAAACTCAAGAAAGGAACAAAAAGTTTGGGAATTGATTTGGGCATAATCAATTTTGTTGCAGACAGTGAGGGAAACAAAATCAGTTCTCCCTTATTTTTGAAAAAGAGTTTGAACAAAATAAAACAAGCATACAAGGATTTGAGCAGAAAAAAGAAGGGAAGCAATAACAGGCAAAAAACAAGGCAAAGGCTTGGCAAGCTATTTGAAAAAGTTGAAAACCAGAGAAACGATTTTCTGCACAAGGTTTCCACTAACTACATTCAAGAATGCAATACGCTTGTTCTGGAAAAACTGCAAATCAAAAACATGGCGAGAAAGCAAAAATATTGGAACAAGAGAAATTTTATGGATTGTTCTTGGGGCAAATTCATTTCTATGCTGAAATGCAAGGCTGAAAGTGCTGGCGTTGAAGTGCTTGAAGTGAACCCGAAGAACACAAGCAAAATGTGCAGCAATTGCGGAATGCTGCAAAAAATCCTATTATCGCAAAGAACATACTCTTGTGAATGTGGGCTGGAAATGGATAGGGATGTAAATTCCGCTAAAAACATATTGGCTTTGGGACAAGGCTTTGTGGAGAACGAAAGCAAAGTAAGTAGTTCTATGAAGCAAGAAGCCATATCCTCAACAGGAGATGCAATCTCATGTTAGGTTATGGTAGTTCACATACAACTGCCCAATCCTCTACGGGAACTTCTACAAGCCGCACTGACCTTTGCCAAAACCCTAACCTTTAAATACAACCTTTGAATTATCTATTACCAAAGGAAAAACTTTTTTTCCCCGATGGCGGCGCAAAAAAATGGCTGAATTCCCTGAATCAGAGTTAATACGAAAAACATTCATTGTCCGTGAAATGGACCTTCCCCCGAATGTGAAGCTCACCAGGCGTTCCCTGCTCCGCTGGTTTGCGCTCGGTTTTGGCTTAATCTCTGAAAAAGAATCCCGCACAACAGTGTTTGAAATCCTTGATGCACTCTTTACTTTAACGCTTTCCAAAAACCAGCCCCCCACAACGCCGGAGGTGCGGGCCTTCATTAAGGAGCGCTCAAAAAAAAAGGTTTCTGAAAAGCTTATCCGCTACCATTTGAACAAACTAATTGGCCTCAATATCCTCCAAAGAAAGAAAATGCGCTATTCCTTCAACCCGTCCCCGAATGCGGAGCGCGAGGATTTGAAAAGTGCCTTCAATTTCCACGTCACAAATTCCCTCCAGAAAACCGCAACAAATTTGGAGGAAGTCTTCCGCTCCCTTTCCGAGAGCTATAAAAAGTAATTCCTTCGTTTGCTTTTTATGCCTGCAATAATTGTCTCAAAAACCGATTTGGCAGGATTGAACATAAAAAAACAGCTCACCGAAAACTTTTCCTTCAAGGAAACCGGAAAAGAGTTCGACGCAAACCCGGTTCTCTCAAACGGGAAACTCGAACTCTTCACAATAAACGGGGCCCAGATTTTTGCCGATTCGGTGAATCGCATTGAAACGGACCTGTTCATTTTCGCCTCCCGGCACAAGTCAGCCTCCGAAAAACCCACTTTAACAGCCCACCCCATCGGAAACTTTTCCGGGGCTGAAATGGGGGGAAAAGACTCAACTTTAATTCCCACCTCCGCCCTCGCATTAAAGTATTTCCTCCTCGCGCTCCAGGCCCGAAAGGAATCCAAAAGCCTTTCCTATGAAGTGTCCCTTGAATGCACCCACCACGGCCCTTTCCTAACCAGGCCGGCTGTTTTCGTTGAGCTGGGCTCAAGTGAAGCGCAGTGGAAAGACGAAACCGCCGCAGAATCCGTGGCTGAAACAATATCCTCTTTTTCTCCCGCAAAAAACGATTCCAAAATTTGCATTGGCTTCGGCGGAGGCCATTACTGCCCGTCCTTCACCCAAATTGAACTCCGCTCTGGCTTCGCTTTCTCCCACATCATGCCTAAATACGCTTTCCCTTCATTAGGCCGGGAAATAATCCGCCAAATGGTTTCCTCCACAAAGGAAAAGGTTTCCTTCGCTGTTTTGGATTGGAAGGGCCTGGGAAAGGAAAAACAAAAGCTTGCCTCCTTGTTGGAGGGGGAGGGGCTGGAAATAATCCGTTCAAAGGATATTGAAAAATAGCCGTTATGTAGAAATAAGAACCAGCGGTTCCCATAATCCAAAGCCTGCCGGATAACCTGTGGTTCCATGATTAACTTATAACTGCTCTGCCCATTCCCTTGTTTTTCCGAACAAAAAATATTTCTTTTTTTTCAGTTCCCCTAAATTTTTCGCGCCCACAAGGAACATCGCTGTTTTGATTTCCTTTTTTTTCTGTTCCAGATACTTTTCTGCCCCCCTTCCTTGTTTGTTACCGCCTTTTGCCTGCGCCTTCAGGGCAGGCAGCGCAATTTCGCCCAAATCCGCCCCCAAAACCATTGATTTCACCACATCCAGGCCGTTTCTTATGCCCCCGGATGCAATTATTTTGCCCTTGAAATGTTTTCTTACGGCTAAAACGCTTACCGCAGTCGGAACACCAAAATCCCAGAAAACCTTTCCCAGGCCCCTGTGCCCCCGCAGCGAGTCTATTCCTGCCCAGGAGGTTCCTCCCGCCCCCGCAACATCAACCGCTTTTATCCCTGTTTTTTCCAGTTCCTTTGCAATTCCCGCGCTTATTCCGTGGCCCACTTCTTTCACGTAAACAGGCTTTTTTATTCCCCTGACTGTTCGCTTAATTTCTTTTATGCAGTCCCTGAAGTCTGTGCTTCCCTCAAACTGCATTGCCTCCTGCGCAGAGTTCAGGTGCACAGCCAATGCGTCCGCGCCAACGTCTTTCAATGCATGATTCAATTCCGTGTTGCTGTATTCCCTTAACTGCGTTGCCCCGATGTTTCCGGCCAAAAAAATTCCTGGCGCAACGTCCCTCACAAAATAGGTTTCCCGCAGCTGCCGCTCCTCAAGCATTGCCCGCATGCTTCCCAACCCCATTCCAATCCCCGTCCTTTCGCACGCTTTTGCGATGTCCTTGTTTATTTTCTTCGCCCTTTCCGTTCCCCCCGTCATCCCTGAAACCATTAAAGGCGCGGAAAATTTTTTTCCAAGAAACTGCGTTTCTGTTTTCACTTCCTTTAAATCTATTTCAGGCAGCGATTTGTACTCCGGTTCAACGTCTGAAAATCCGACTTCCTCCAGCCCTGTGCTCTTTTCCCTGAACTGCACGTTTTTTGAAAGGCTGATGTTTATGTGTTCCAGTTTCCTTTTTTTTATCTTCATTTAAAGCTTCACCCTTGTCCCAAGCGTTTTTCCGGTTAAAAGCTTTTCCAGGTTGCCTTTTTTCTCCAGGTTAAATATAACCGCGTCAGTCCCTTTTAACGTTTTCTTGAGTTCCGTAAGCTTTCCCCGCATTCCGCCGGTTACATCCACTGCCCTTGAGCCCTTTGCATTTTCAAGAACCGGGTTGAAGTTCTTGCGGTTTATTTCCTTCAAAACCCTTCCTTTCCTGTCCTTTACGCCCTCAACATCCGTCCCAAGCAAAAATTTTTCCGGCTTGAGCCTTTTTGCAATCTCCGCGGCAATCCGGTCCCCTGAAATTACGCTTGCCCCAAGCCTTTCATCCAAAACCATGTCCCCGTACAGCAGCGGGATAATGCCTTTCTTCATTCCCAGGAGCCCTTTTATCAGCCGAATGTCGAAGCTTTTGGTTTTCTTGTTTTTTTGCGCCGCTATTGTTGCGGGCATTATCGGGAATGGAAGCATTCCCTGTTTTTCCATTTCATCCACAAAAACCCCGTTCAGTTTCCTGCAGGAGTTAACGGTTTTCACAAACCCTTCAGCCCGCTTCGCGTTCTTCACCCCGTTGTTTATTCCGTATTTTTTCACCATTGAATGCCCGTACGGCCCTGCGCCGTGAACCAGAACCAAATCAAATTTTTTCTTTTTTTTTGCCTCCTTAATCTCGCGCACCATCCTTTTGATTACAGCTTTCCTTGCTTTCGCCCTGTTTTTCTTTTTCTCTGTGCACACGCTGCCCCCGGCCTTCAGCACAACCAAACCTTTCATTTGATTTTCACTTTTTCTTTTTCCGAATCCACTTCTACAGTCATTCCGTTTTCCAGTCCCCTTAAGTCCACCTTGTCCATGCATGGAATCTCCGAGATAATCGCCCCCACAGCCACAATCGGATCGGTTTCCCCGTTGATGATTGCGGCGGGCGCAACCCCTTTCTTTTTTGCCATGTACAGCGCGTATGAGCCCACCGTTGAGCCCTTTCCTTTCGGAAAAACCAGCACTTTTCCCTTAAAGCTTTTTCCCTCCAGGGGATGCCCCTTTTCAATAACTGTGCCGGTTTCCGGGTTTGTGCCCCCGTAAAAGGAAATCCCTTCACCTGATTTCAGCACTTCTCCCCGCGCTTTTCCCCCGAAAATTTTTCTTCCCTTTAATTCCTTCATATAAACCCTTTTCCTTCCTTCTTTCCCTTAATTTTCCGGCTTCCCCCTCTTTTTTTCTTCCAGCCAATCATTTTACTTTAACGCCTCTTCCACGCATTCCCTTAAACTCATGATTTTGACCTTGAATGCATTCACCCCTCTGCCGTAGTAGCAGGCTTTCGCGGAATTTGTTGCCAGAACGCTGAACCGGCCCTTCAATGGCGCGACAACCATGCACGTGTCACAGGCAAACTTCGCCCCTGTTCCCTCTATTTTCTGCGCAATTCCTTTCTTTTCCGCCAGCTCTTTTGTTTTCCTTGCAGTGGTAATCCACATCTCTTTTTTCACTTTTTTTCCTTCAAGCATTCCTGCGATTTCCTTCAATTCCCCCAAACTTGCGTGCGGGCACCCTACACTCACAAAATCCACTTCCCCTTCGTCATTCAGTTCCCTTAAAGTCTTTTCAATTTCCCATTCCGTCACTTCCACTTTTTCTTCCGGCTCTTTTGTTTCATTCGGCGTAAGGCCTTCCATGTGAAAGAGTGCGGTGCCACCAAATGTTGCGAGCGACGCGCCAAAGCTTTTCAGCCCCTCAAGCGAAGCCCCTTCCGTCCCTGTAATGAATGGAATCTTGTTCCCGATTTTTTTTCCAATCGCTTTTCCCAGCGCACCAAATTTCACAACGTCATTCATTTCCGCCTTCACTTCCACTTTTACCTGCGCCTGCCTGTTTTCCTCCAAATGCATTCCATACTCTGCTGTCCTTCCCGTTAAAGCTGCGCTTAATGCGCTTGGACCTCCCTCCCTGTTTGTTTTCGCGCCAAGCACAGAGTTTGCGTAAACCACGGCCGAACTTTCGCTCCACGCGATGTGTTCTCCTTTTTTCGGCGAATTTCCAACCAGGTAGGGGGTGCAGGTGCAGCTTGCCTGAATTCCCATTTTTTCAAAAGCGTCCAGCACTTTTTTTTGCTTTTTCGCAAACTCTTCGCTTATCCCCAGATTTTTCCAGTTCTCCAAATCCATTCCCGCGGGGTTTAGCGTAGTTAAGACTTTTACTTTCCCGTCTTCTGCCATTTCCTCCAGAAACTTTAATCCCGCGTCCCCCAAATTTTTATAGCTTACCCCTGCAACCTGCACTGACCCGACAGGAATGAGCCTTTTTGCGCCGTAAATTTTTCCAAGCGCGGTGATGATTTCCATTGCCTTTTTGACTGCTTTTCCCTGCCTTCCTTCAAGCATTTCCTTTTCTTTAGGGGTTAATTCCATAAAAACCACCCAAATTTTTTTCATTCATTGGATCCTTCAGCCAAAAACTTTTTTGAATCCATTTCCGGAAATCCGGCCTTAACCATTTTGTCTTTCCTGTTTAAGGGCATTGTGCAGTCAAAACCCAGTTTGGTTGTTTTCCTGCTCTCAAAGTCTGCGCTCGGGTCCAGCGAAGAGCCTTTTTCCCCTTTCCTTAGCGCCAAATCCTTGTCCCCCTGAAAGCGCGTTGCAAAAGCCCATTCCACTTCCCTTTCATCAAACAAGTCAATGTCTTCGTCCACTATCCACACGTGCTTCATTGATTTATGCCCTTTGAAGGCGGCTTCAATCGCTTTTTTTCCGTCCTCTTCCTTTTCCTTTTTTATCTGCACTACCCCGTGCAGCCACGAGCATCCCCCCAAGCTTATGCCGGCATTCCTGCATGTGCACACCTTGTTCACTTCCCTGTAAATGGTGGGCTCTTTGGGCAGGCCCATGAGGAGCTTGTGTTCCATCATTCCGGGAAGGAGGGCATGCCATATTGCGTTTTTCCTGTGGGTTACTTTTTTTACCTCAAAAACCGGCTGCTTTCTTACAATGTCGTATGTTTCAGTAAGATCCACAAAAGGCCCTTCCTTTTCCTCTTCTTTCAGAATCCTTCCCTCCAAAACGAATTCGCTGTCCGCGGGCACCAAAACACTCGAGCTTTTTGCCTTCACCACTTCCAGTTCCTCCAAAGAGTTTGCGATGTGCGTTTCGTCTTCCCCTAATTCCACGGATGTTGCCGCCGCAAGCAAAACGTTTGCTCCGTTTCCCACGCTTAACGCCACATCCAGTTCCCCGCCATTTCGTTCAATGAATTCGTGGAGGTGCCTTGGGAGGATCCTGACCGAAAACCTTTTTTTGTCCAATTGCATGCACCGGTGGAAGCTCATGTTCTGCCCCATTTCTTCATCCCCTGCAATCATGACCCCTGAACTCACGTAGTTTCCGCCGTCTTTTTCGCAGTGGAAAAGTATTGGCAGCCTGTTGAGATCCACGCCTTCTTCCACCACCTCCTGGCACGCGCCTTTTCCAACTTCTTCCGGTTTTGTGGGGGAGTCAATCGCTTTCACCATTTTTTTCAGCAGCGCTTCTTTCCTTAACCCGAAGTATTCCGCAATGAGTTCGCGCGTGGAAAAAATGTTTCCGGCAACAGGGAATTCCGATTCCTTTACGTTTTCAAATTTCAGCGGCTGTTCCTTCAGCCCGTGCATCAGCCCCGCGATTTCCAGTTTTTTTGAAATCCCTTCCCCCACTTTCTTTGTTTTTCCGTCTTTTTCCAGCCTTTCCAGAAACCCGCGGAAACTCATCCCTTCCACCTCTCAAAATTTTCGTTTTCTATTTCCAATAAATCCAGGAGCTTCCCCGTAATAAATGCATCCAATTCCTTGATGTTTTTGGGCTTGTGGTAAAATCCAGGGCTTAACGGAAAAATTATTCCCCCCGCAGACGCGATTTTATGCATGTTTTTCAGCGCCCCGGCGCTTAAAGGCGTTTCCCTCACGCATACGACCAGTTTTTTACGCATCCTGAGCGCGTTATCCGCGCACTTGCTTATCAGTGAACCGGTCCACGCGTTTGCTATTTCTGAAACAGTTTTAATGCTTGCCGGCACCACCACAACCGCATCAAACAGCGCCGAACTGCTTGAAATTGTTTCCCCCAAATTTTTGTTGTCGTAAACATTTTCCGCCATTTTTTCCAGATCCCCCGCTTTTTTCCCTGTTTCCTCTTCTATGATTTTTTTTCCCCATTCGCTTACAATCAAATGCACTTCGGCTTTTTTTTCTTTAAGCGCCTTAACCAAACCGAAAGCGTAATGGATTCCGCTTGCCCCGCTTACCCCCACAATTACCTTCATTCACACCCCTATCCTTGTTTTGATTGCCTTAAATCCCAAATCCGTTATTCCTTGCGCAACATTTTCCTGCAGAATTTTTCCGGGGGTTAACGCAATTATGCATCCTCCCCCTCCCGCCCCGGTCAGCTTTGCGCCCAATGCCCCCCGGCTTAACGCGGTGTCGCACATTTTTTCAAGCGCATTTGTTGAAACCCCCAGCTCCCTCAATTTTTCCTGGTTTTTGGTCATCAGTTTCCCTGTTTTTTTCAGTTCAAACCCTTCCAGCGCCTTCTTTGCCTCAAAAACTATTCCTTCAATTTCCCTTAAAAGTTTTCCGAGCCGTTCCGGCTCTTTTTCTTTTTTTTCCTTCACCTTCTGCACGATTTTTTTCGTGTTTCCCGTTTTTCCGCAGTGCCCCAGCACAACCTCCACTGGCTGCCGGATTTTCAGCCTTTCAACCGTGTTTTTTCCCCCGCCCAAATTCCGCCTGAACCAGACAATTCCGCCGTATGCGGCAACAGTGTTGTCTATCCCGGAAGGGTTTCCGTGGGAAATTTTTTCCCCCTCATAAGCGTAATTGTTTACTTCTTTTTCACCCATTTTTTTTCCGAAGTATTCCGCCAGTGCCCTTACCGTTGCGACGCAGTAGGAGGCGCTTGAGCCCATTCCCGCGCCGACAATCAATTCAGTTTTTTCCTCCAGTTCCACGTTTTCCTTTAGTTCCATTTTGTCCATTATCGCAAGCGTAATCTCTTTCAGTGCCTCAATGTTTGATTCTTTTCCTGCCCTGATTTTCAGCTCTTTCCCCGTGCCCGTGACTTTTACTTCTGTTTTTAATCCAATCGCGGAGGCAATTGCCGGAACCCCGTAAACCACGGCGTGCTCCCCAAACAGAATGGTTTTCCCGAACGCGGCGGCCATTATTTCACGACCCTGAATTTGTATCCGTAGGCTATTGCGCCTTTCTCTGATGTGTCCGAGACTTTCCTGAAAACCTTTTCCACCTTTGCCCCTATTTTTACGTTCCCTTTCCCTGAATCAGCCAGCTGCGACAAAAGCCTTACCTTGTTTTCCAGTTCAATCAGCGCAATGAAGTAAGGGGTTTCGTGCTCGAATCCAGCCGGGCCCACAAAAACTTCACTGAAGGAAACTATTTTTCCTTTCCGCGGCATTTTTTTGTTTGTAAGCCTGCCTTTTCTCCTGCATTTCGGGCAGATAACCCTCCTTGGAAAAAACTCCTGCCCGCATTTTTCGCACCTGCTTCCAATTAGCGCGTATCTTTCCGGGAACCTTCTCCAAATCAATGGAAGTGTTTCACCCATTTCTTTCACCCAGCCTTTTGTACAGGTGCACTGCCGCTGTGGCGCCGCTTCCCCCGACATTGTGGGTCAGGCCTGTATTTGCGTCTTTCACCTGCCTTTTTTCAGCGTTTCCCCGAAGTTGCTGAAAGATTTCAACTGCCTGTTTTACGCCTGTTGCCCCAACCGGGTGCCCTGCCTTTAACCCGCCTGAAGGGTTAACCGCGATTTCACCTTCTAAAGAAGTCTTTCCTTCTTCCACAGCTTTTCCGCCCAAGCCTTTTTTGAAGAAACCCAAGTCTTCAATAGCCATGAGGTATGCGATGCTGAAGCAGTCATGCAATTCTACTATGTCAATGTCTTTTGCTGAAATTTTCGCGTGTTTGCAGGCGTCCCCTGAAGCAACTTTTGTTGCCTTTAATTCCGTCAGGCTTTTCCTTCCCGCCAGATCAAGCGTGTCTGATGCCTGGGAGGATGCAAGTATTTCAACCGGCTGTTCGCACACTTTTTTTGCCTGTTCGCTTTCCATTAAAATTACCGCGGCGGCTCCGTCTGTTATCGGTGAGCAATCTAAAAGCTTTAGTGGAGAGGCCACGTATCCTGAGTTCATCACATCTTCGACACTTATTTCTCTGTGAAACTGGGCATTTGGGTTGTGCATCGCATTTTTGTGTGACTGCACCGAGCACATCGCAAGCTGCTCCTCTGTTGTCCCGAATTCTTTCATGTGCTTTTGCGCAAGCAGCGCGTAAAGCGCGGGGAAAGTCGCGCCATGGAACAATTCCGTTTCCTGGTCTCCCGCGCCCCCCAAAGCAAAGCCGGCTTCCTCAGTGCTTACTTCAGTCATTTTTTCTGCGCCCCCCACCGCAACAACATCGTACCTTCCGGAGGCTATCGCCAAAAATGCGTTGCTTAGCGCAACTCCCCCTGAAGCGCATGCCGCTTCAAGCCTTGTGGAAGGAATCGGATTCAAGCCGAGCTGGTCCGCAATCAGTGCGCCGATGTGCTCCTGCCCGATGAACCTGCCGGAAGCCATTGTTCCCCCGTAAATTGCCTCAATGTCTTTTCCTTCAATGCCTGAGTCAACCAATGCCTTCATTCCGGCTTCAGCTATCAGTTCCCTGAAGCTTTTTTCCCAGTGCTCCCCGAACCGCGTGCAGCCGGCGCCTATTATTGAAACGCTTCTCATTTTTTTTTACCTTTTTTTTCCGTTTTTGATGAAATTTTTCCTAAAATTTTCTTTTGATAAACTTTTCCTCACAGTTCTTTTTACCTTTTTTTTCCGTTTTTGATGAAATTTTTCCTAAAATTTTCTTTTGAT
>CAYTYC010000021.1:15349-25619 GCA_964442255.1 uncultured archaeon
AAACTTTTCCTCACAGGCTTTTGATTTTTCTCCTGTGCTTCAGGTACTGCGCGTAGTCCACGTACTCTTTTTCTTCAATCATTTCCATCACAGGAACCTTTGCCCTTCTGTTTTCAATGTTTTTTGTTCCCGTGAAAACAAACGCGTCGCTTCCTGCCCCGCTTCCATACGAAACCACAAGCACTTTTTCCCTGTCCTCCAGCACATCCAGCACGGAGCACAGCCCGATCATTGAGCTTCCTGAGTAAGTGTTTCCGATGAACGGGGTAATAAGCCCCTGCTTCAGCTTTTCGGCCTCAAACCCAAGGATTTTTCCGGCCTTTACCGGAAACTTTCCGTTTGGCTGGTGGAATACCGCATAATCAAAATCTTCCGCCTTTAACCCGGTTTTTTTCATTATTCCTTTTCCCGCGCTTACCACGTGCCTGAAGTAAGCGGGCTCCCCTGTGAACCGCCCGCCGTGCCTTGGAAACTCTTCGTGCTGCCTCCTCCAGAAATCCGGCGTGTCTGTGGTATAGGAATATGTTTCATTCATTTCCGCAATCATTTCCCCCTTTTTTTTTCCCATTATTACTGCCCCTGCCCCGCTTCCTGCAGTGAATTCCAGCGCATCGTTGGGCTTGCTTTGCGCTGTGTCCGTGCCGACAGCCAGGCCGTATTCAATCATTCCCGCTTTAACCATTCCCGCCGCGGCCTGCATTCCGGCTGTCCCTGCCTTGCACGCGAACTCCAGGTCTGCTGCAGTGAGCTCTGGGCTTGCGCCAATCGCGTCCGCGACAATTGAGGCAGTGGGCTTAACCGCGTAAGGGTGGCTTTCCGAGCCTATGTAAACCGCGCCGATTTTTTCTGCCTTGACTGAAAAATCCTCCACGGCTTTTCTCGCGGCCTCAACCGCGAGGGTGCAGGCGTCTTCATCAAACCCCGCAACCGCCTTCTCTTTAACCCCCAAACCCGAGGAAATCTTTTTTCCGTCCTTGTTCCAGACCCTCGCAATCTCTTCCACCCTTATTCTCCGCAAAGGAACCCGGACCCCGCAGGCAACTATTCCGGCGTTTTCCATCATTAATTCTTCTCCTTAAATTCTTTTAAAATCTCTTTCGCCCTGTCCACGGAAACCTTTCCCTCTTCAGCCATTTTTTCCGCAACTTTCCCGATTTCCCTGCCTTTCGCCCCGGCAATAACCGCGATATTCCTTGAATGTAGTTTCATGTGCCCTTTTTGTATTCCTTCCGTTGCCAGCGCCCTCAATGCCGCGAAATTGTTTGCCAACCCCGCGGCCGCAACCACTTCACTTAATTCTTTTGCGCTTTTAATCCCCAGAATTTTTAACGCAATCTGCGCGGCGGGATGGGTTTTTGTCGCCCCCCCGACTATTCCGACCGCCATCGGCACCTCCGCCTCCCCGACCAAATCGCCTTCCCGGTTTTCGTAAAACCTTGCAATCGGCCCGTATTTTCCGTTCCTGCTTGCATACGCGTGAATCCCCGCTTCCACCGCACGGAAGTCGTTTCCTGTCGCAATAAGCACCGCGTCAACCCCGTTCATGAATCCCTTGTTGTTTGTCACGGCCCTGTACACGTCAGCCTCCGCAAAATCGTTCGCTTCGACAATTCCGTTCACCGCTTCTTTTCCCAGCGCCTCTTTTTTCCACACTGCCTTCACTTTAACCTTTCTTTTCACCGCGTAATTGCTTAAAATCCTCAGCCCAGTTTTTCCTCCCGTAATTTCCTCCATTTTCGGCGCAACCGCTTCGCACATGCTGTTCACGCAGTTTGCGCCCATTGCGTCCCCGGCATCCACGAGCAGATGCAACACAAGCATTTTTCCTTTCCTTCCCTTAATTTCCCTTACTTCCAAACCCTTTGCTCCCCCGGTTATTTTGCACAGCGTTTTATCCTGTTCGTTCGCAAGCTTAAGCAAAACACCCTTATTATGCAGGAGTTTTTCCCTTGCTTGCGCAAAATTCCTGACTCCTTTCGCCTGCACCTGCCCGATCATTTCCTGCCCTTCCGCTTCCGAAAAAAAGCCTCCGCCCTGCCTTGAGAGTTTCGCCGCATTTGATGCAGCCGCAACCACGCTTGGCTCTTCCGTGACCATCGGCACCAAATAATCCTTGCCGTTGATTTTGAAATTAACCGCAATCCCGAAAGGCAGTTTCATTCCGCCCACAACATTTTCAGACATTCTTTCCAGGGTTTCCTGCGCGACCGCCCCTTTTTCCAGGGCTTCCGCCTCTTTTGCGCTTAACCCCGCAAATTCCTTTACTGCCTTGACTCTTTCCCCTGCCTTCAGCCTGTGGAATCCGCTGATTTCGCTTGACTTCATTTTCCTTCCCCTTTTAAGAAAAAGCCCGCAATTCTTTAATACAGGATTATTTATTCCCGCCACAAAGGCTATTTAAAGGTTTCGTTAAAACCCAAACCGACATTCGTTAATTAACGACGTAATTAACGACGTAAGGTTTTTTATTTTCCTTTTCCCTTTTAATGCGTATGCTGATTGAAAACCTTGCAATTCTGCTTGAGGTGGCCATAATGTACCTTTCAATCGCAACAGCCGTTTTTGCCTTTAATTTTTACCGCAAAAACAGGGGAATGATTACAAGGGGAGGAAAGCTCATTGTTTTCGGGATGCTGGTTTTTTCCGCCGCCTCCTTCTTCCGTTACCTTAAGCTCTTTGAAAACTTCCGCGTTCCCCTTGTCGTTGAACTCCTTGTCCTTGCTTTCGTTTGCTTTATGCTTGCCGGCTTCATGCTTGAGGCCAGGGGCTCTGAAATACTGAAATGAATCCCATCACCGCCTTCAGTATCCCGCTTTTTATCGTGCTTGCCGCGCTTATTCCCTGGCAGGAAATTTCCCCCCCTGAAAACCTTTTCACAAACTCCCCCGCCTTGTCCCCGGCATACCTTATTTCGTCCGCTGTTTTCTCTTTCACGGCCGCAGCCATTGTCGCATTTCCCAATTCCCCCCGCTTCACCTCTGCAACTTTCGCGTTCTTCGTGACAACCCCCAGGGTTTCCCTGCTTCCATCATCGTATTCAACCGTGACATTGATTTTTTCGTTCCCGAAGATTGCCCTCAAAAAGAAAGGAATTTTTTCGACCCGCGCATTTATTTTCCCTATTTCCTTGATGCTTTCCTCCTTTAATTCTCCCCTGTAATCAAATCCCCGCGAAATGCGTTCCTTCAGGTTTCCTGCACTCGCAAAGGAAAACAAAAGCAGGAAGCAAAAGCCCAGAACAAAAATTTTTTTGTCCATCCAATTAATTAGTGTCCTTCCGCATTTTTATAACTTTCACCGAACCGGGCAGGTGTTTTTTTCCATTGAACTGAAGTCCAGCTTTTTTTCCCATTCCATTGCCTTTCCCCAGTAATTTTTCCTTAAATAGTATTTTGTCGGGTATCCGCTTCTTTTCTCCACTACGCCTTTCCTTATAAGCCCCTTTACCTTGTCCCTCATTTCCCGGTACTCAAACCCGTTTTCCTGCAGCAGCTCTTCAATTGTTTTAGGGGTCCTGAGCAATGCAACGGCGACCTCTTTTTCCCTTAAATCCAGCGATTCCATAAAATCAGTATTTAGCCCTTTGTTTAATATAGCTTACCCTTACCTCAACAGCCCTTGCGAATTCTTCCCTTGAATCCAGTTCCTCCAGCTTGTCCGCGAGGGTGAAGTCCCCCACGCTGTTCCTCACCCACTCGCTGAAATGGCTTCCGCTGCATTTCACGCATTTTTTGAAGTTCTGGTCGTCCATTTCCTTCAGCACATTTGCCAGTTCACACAGGCTCTTCACTTCCACGCCTTGTCCAAGCTTTAAATACAAATCCGGGTGCTTTACCTCTGAAAGCATTATCCTTGCGCACTCCTTGCCCGAATGCCTTTTCAGTTCCGGGTGCTTGAACTCGTACCAAAAATTCTGCAGTTCCCTGAACATCCACTGAAAAATCCGTTTCATTTTTTTTTTTCACTTCAACTTTCTAATTTTTGTTTTCGTATTTTTATTCTCTTTTCTTTTAATAAACCTTTCCGCTTCTTTCCATTTCAGCAGGCCCTTGTTTGTCCCCACGTGCTGAATTACCGAGCACGCATTTGCTGACCCGAACTTCAGCGCCTTTTCCAGTGAGCCTGTTTTAATCAGCCCGCTCAAGAATCCCGAGCCGAATGCGTCCCCTGCGCCTGTGCTGTCCTCTATTTTCACGTTGTATGGCTTTTTTTCAAGGATCACCGAACCGTCGCTTACAAGCTCTTTTTTCGGCCCTTCAGTGACCGCAACCAGCTCAGCCCCCGCCTCATGCGCCTTTTCAATCGCATCCTCAGCATCACTTTTTCCGGTAAAGGAGGTGATTTCGTAGTTGTTCAGCAACAATACAGCGGTTTTCCTGAGCAGTGGCTTCATTTTTTTGAACCCGTGTTTTCTCTGCTGCGAACCCGGGTTAAACATTATTTTTATTCCGTTCTTTTTCGCGAACCTAAAAAGTTTTTCCAGCAATCCCCCCAATTCGCCTTTTGATGCAAAAGAGCTAACATACATCCACTTTGTTTTTTTCAGTTCCTTCCAGTTCACTTTCCTTGCTTCCAGCAGATTGTTTGCCCCCCTGTAAACAAGAACTGTCCTGTCCGCATTTGATTTCCTTAAAATAACCGAAAAGCCGCTGCTTTCCTCTTTGCATTCCATCAAAAGCCTTTCGCTTATCCCTTCTTTTTCCATTCTCTGCATGGCCTTTTCCGCTATTAAATCCTTTCCCATGTTTGCGCATATTCCCGCTTTCAGCCCCATTCTGCTGAACCCTGTCGCTGAATTTAATGCCCCTCCCCCCAAATCAAACCTTACGTCCTTTAACTCGATTTTTCTCCCGAACGGAAAGCAGATGTCCCTTTCCCTGTGGTCTTTTATCAGGTGAAATGTTTTGGAGGAAACAAACACGTCCTCTGTAACAGAACCAAAACTAACCACATCATACATTGCATGAATTAGGTTGTTTCTGATTTATATTTTTTCCCCCATGGCCTCAAACAATTCTTTCTCCATTTCCTTCACAATCCTTTCTGTTTTGTTTATTTTATCCAGGATTTTTCCCGAAATTTTTCCGTACCTTTCCCTCATGTACCCGTACCTTTCATCCAATGAAACCGTTCCCTCCGGGTTCACCCTTTTATCGGCGTAAAAAACGATTTTTTCCTCCCAGCTTTTTGGCTTCATTTTTTCATCAAGCACCGACTCCAGCACATGCTTTCTCGCAATCCACGCAACCTTCCCAAACCCTTTTCCGCTTAAAACCTCGAAAGCCTTTTTTCCATGCAAAGGCTTGTTTTTCAGCGCATCCATTTTGTCGGCATCATGCAGCAGCGCACCCGCCTTCACCAAACCCAAATCCACTTTCACTCCCCTTGCAATCAATTTTTCCGCAATTTTTTCGCCCAGCTTTTCCACCCTTTTTGAGTGTTCAATGAGCTCCCTGCCTGCCCCGCATTCCTTCAGGATTTCAATGCATTCTTTTTCCGAAGGAATTTTTTCTTTCATTTTTTCACTTGAATTATTCTGAAAAATTCTGAAAAAAAGTTTTTCTTTTTTTTTTCCTTTTTGGTTTCCCGGGATTTTCCTTAAACATTTTCCCTGAAAAAACTTTTTTTCCGTTCAGCTCTTTTTCCGGGACAGGCTTTCTTTCTTCCCTTTTCTTTGTATCTTTTCTTAGCCGAGGCTTTTAAACCTTTTTCAGCCATTTAAATCCCTATGCCCAAGCTTAACCCCGGAATTTTCCGCGAATACGACATCCGCGGAATCGTGGATGAAGACCTCAATGAAGAAACCTACCTGCTTTTGGGAAAGGCCTTCGGGACCTTCATTAAGCGCAAGGGCGGAAAAAAAGTGTGCGTGTGCAGGGACAACCGTTTGAGTTCAGGAAAATTCGCCGAATCTTTGGTAAAAGGAATCAATTCCACGGGGGTAAGCGTCCTTGACATCGGCGAAAACCCTGTGCCTTTAAGCTACTTCACTGTACTGAAAAAATCCTTGGACGGCGCCGCAACGGTGACGGCCTCCCACAACCCCATTGAATTCAACGGATTAAAGCTTGCCTATAAGCATATGAGTTTGTTCGGTGAAAGCATACAGAAAATGCGTGAATTGATTGAATCGAATGATTTTGATTCAGGGAAGGGAAAAACCGAATCCTTTTCGCCGGAAAAACTTTACATTGAGGAAATCTGCTCCAAAATCAGGTTAAAAAAGAAACTCAAGGTTGTTCTCGATTGCGGCAACGGCACTGCCTCCGCTCTTGGCCCTAAATTCCTCCGCGCGCTTGGCTGTGAGGTAATTGAATTGTACTGTAATTCGGATGGTTCCTTTCCCAACCACTTGCCTGACCCCACTCGTGAAGAGCTGATGAAGGATTTGATGAAAAAAGTGGCTGAAGAAAAGGCTGACCTCGGAATAGGCTTTGACGGCGACGGCGACAGAATTGGCGCAGTCAACGAGAAAGGCGAACTCGTGTTTCCTGACAAAATACTGGTTTTGTTTGC
The DNA here is from genome assembly GCA_964442255.1 of uncultured archaeon. Lineage (GTDB taxonomy): Archaea > Iainarchaeota > Iainarchaeia > Iainarchaeales > 1-14-0-10-31-34 > CAYTYC01. The sequence goes on from CAYTYC010000021.1 coordinate 21,866, forward strand.
CCGTGAAATCCTCTCAAAAAACCCCGGCGCAAAAATAATAATCGAGGTGAAGTGCACGCAGGCACTGATTGAGGAGGTTGAGAAGCATGGCGGAAAGCCAATCCTCTGGAAAACCGGCTACTCCCTTATAGAGGAAAAAATGCGCCAGGAATCCGCGCTCCTTGCAGGGGAAATGTCCGGGCACGTGTACTTTGCCGACGAATTCTACGGATTCAACGACGCACTGTATGCGGCAGCAAGGCTTCTCCGCATTGTTTCAGAAAAGGGAAAGCCTTTCTCTGAACTGTTCTCCGATATCCCAAAATATTTTTCCACCCCTGAGCTCCGTATTGATTATCCTGAGGAAGAAAAATTTGAGCTAATAAAGAAGCTTGTTTCAGCGTTTAAGGCGGAGCACGAGGTAATCGGCATTGACGGCGCAAGGGTTTTGTTTCCCGAAGGCTGGGCTTTGGTCAGGGCGTCAAACACGCAGCCCAAAATAATTGTGCGCATTGAGTCAAAAACCAGGGAAGGGCTGGAAAAAATCCGTGCAATTGTGCGGAAGAAAATAAATGAATTCAGTTTCCGCAAAATAGATTTCTGAGTTTTCCCTCAAATGAACATTCCAACAGCAAACCCTGTGATTATCCCCAGCTCCAACCCGAATATCCCGAAAACCATTACCTTGTTTCTTTCCATGAATCCAGCCATTGCTTATCACCTGAAACTTAATGTGTTTCTTTTGTATTTAATTCTTTCCCGGAAACTTTTTTCCAAAAAGTTTCATCAAAAAGCGGCTTTAAGTTTTTTCCCGAGCTTTTCCAGGAATTTTTCTTTTTGTGTTTTCCTTATCCTGCATCCCGCCGCGATTTTGTGCCCGCCGCCTTCCGCGCCTTCCCCCAATTCCGTGCAGATTTCCCGGAACATTTTCCCAATATTCAGCCCTTTTTCCACTAACCCTTGTGTGCCGCGTCCGCTTACCTTGAAAAACGCTTCATTTTGTTCCGCAAACGCGATTATCGGCTTTCCCCTGATTATTCCTCCCCCGTAAAGCATTCCCGCAACTATTCCGACAATTTCTTCCTTTATTTTGTTTCCTGAATCAAAGAAATAAAAATTTTCCTTTTCCTTCACGCCGTTTTCCTGCACAAACCCTATTCCTTCCTTGAGTTGTTTCCTGTGTTCCGCAAGCAGGGCAAGCGCCTTTCCGTACCCTTCTCTGCGGTCCCCTTTGCATACGCTTAAACCCACTTCACCCATTCCGTGCCTTCCGCACGCATTCAATAGTGTGCTGTACTCTTTTGCGTCCCTTAGCACTGTCCCCGGCTTTTCCTTTAAAAGGGTGTAAACCTCCCCAATAAGGCTTTTTGCCTTCCGTTCGCTTTCCCCGTCCAAAACCATTCGAGTAAGAAGCGCGTTTGCAAACCTTTTTTTTCCTTCTTTTCCCAGTTCTTCGTATGAACCCCATTTTTTGCCTTCTTTGGGTGAAAAGCCGTTTTCATTCAAAAACTTTTTGCATCCTTCCTCGTTTGCCGTCAGCCCCGGGAGAAAAGGGTTTGAAGCAAACACCAGAAACTGGGTTAACGGCCGGCTTACCCTTCCATACAGCCTTAAGTCGTTTTCCTTTTTCACCAGCCCTTTTTCTTCCGCTTCACCCAAAATTTTCCTGTTTTCCCCCAACAATTTTCCGCTTGAATCCTGCATGTCCCCCACTGCGCCCACAATTGCAAGCGGCGCCAGGTCAGCGTTCCATGCGTCCATTTCCTTTGCAACTAAGTAAGCCGCCCCTGCGCCGCTTAATTCAGTGCCTCCGTCCACCCCGTGTTGCATTGGGTTGAATTCCCGCATTATTTTTTTTTCCGTGGGCTGGTGGTGGTCTATTACCGCAATTTTTTTCCCGAATTTTTTGACCAGAAGCTCTTTTTGCCCTGAACCGAAATCCAGAAAAACGTGGTTTTTTCCTTTTCCCCTTATTTCTTCAATGGTTTCAGTGTAAAGCTGTTTCACGGGAATTGGAGTGAACTTTTTTTCCTCCCTTTCCAGTGCCCTGCACATTATTCCGCCTGCGCTCAAACCGTCAGCGTCAATGTGATGGACAACCGCAATTTCGTTCATTTCCTTTACCGCTTCAGCAACTTCTTTTGCCTTTTCCTTTAGCCCCATACATACCTTTTTTTCCCGGGAGTTCTTTTATTCCTTTTCCGGCCTTTTTTCCTTTCATTCAATAGCCTTTTTATTGGGTTTCCTGGAAAGACTTTTTAGTGGGTTGAAATGGGTTTCCTGGAAAAAATTTTTGGCGGAAAAAAGCCCGAGGAAAGGCCTTCCAAACCATTTTTTTTGGGGGAAGTTCCCGAACTCCTTGATTCCCGCGCCAGGGAAGAATTTCAGGGATTGGAGAAAAAGGTTTTCAGCAAGTTTGCGGAAATAAAGCATTCCTTGCGCGAGCTGGATTCCCTCCTCAAGGAATTCAATGAAAAGGATTTAAGCACCGAAGAAGGAAACAAGCGCTTAAGGAAAATTGTTTCAACCTCCAAGAAAAGCGTTTACGCGAAAATGTCCTCTCTTTTGAAAAAGCTTGAGCCTCCTTCCGTGCATGAGTTCCGCGCGTTAAAGGATTATTCCACGAACGCGAATTCCTTGATTGACTCCGAGCTCAAAACTTTTGCGAGAACCATTTCCTACACTGGAATAGTGATGAAAGAGGAAATGAAGGGAATCGGGAAAAAAATCCAGGGCCTCAAAAAGCAGTTCACCGAGCTTGAGGAATTGTTTAAGTCATCTTCCTTTGAAAAGGCATTTTCCCTGAAGGAGTCCGCGGAATCCCTTTCTTCACTGAAAAAATCAATTGAATCCGGCGAAAAAACCCTTTCATCCCTTGAATCCGGGATTTCCTCAAAGGAAGCGGAACTCAAAAAAGCCAGGGAAAGCCTTTCTTCTTTTGACTCTTCCCCAGAGCTTTCGGAGTTCAGGGAACTGAATGGAAAAAAGCGTTCCTTTCTTGAAAAAAAATCGGAACTCAAAAACCGGTTCCTCCAGCTCCTTTCCCCTGTGGACAAGCCCTTGAAGCGCTTCTCCAAGCTCGTGGAAAGCGGGCAGTTTCCTTTGGAGAAAGAGGAGGAGGAATTCCTTTTCTCCTATAAGTCCGAGCCTTTTTCCGCTTTCAGGAAGGACCCAAAGGCGGTGAGGCTGAAGCGCATTCTTTCCCAGCTCAAGAAACTCGTGAAAGACAATACCCTTTCCCTGAAGGAAAAGGAGAAAGAGAAAAAGCTTTCCGCAATTGATGAACTGATGGAAACCGATTTTTTTGGCGAACTGTTCTGGGAAACCAACCGCATTGACTCTGAAATTAATGCAATTGAGAAAAGGCTTTCCCAAAGCAATGCCTTCAGAAAGCGCCAGGAACTGGAATCAGGGGTTAAATCCCTTGAATCGGTTCTTTCCTCCCTTAAGGAATCTTTTTCCAAATCCGGGCCTTCTCCGCAGGAATTGAGGAAAAAATTGGGGGAAAAGAGGGCGGAGCTTGAATCAGAATTGTCCGAGTTTTTTGGCGCCGAGGTTTCCCTTAAAGGAACTTGATTTAAGGAAAAAAATCAGGGAATCAGGTTATTAACAACCCAAAAAAATCCGCTGCCTTCAGGCAGCGGTCTGCGGATTTCTTCCCAAAAAACTTTTTCAAAAAAGTTTTATCAAAACAAACTTTTTTCCAAAAAGTTTGATCAAAAGAAACTTTTCAAAAAAGTTTCATCAAAACATGAATCTCACACAGGGTCAGGGG
>CAYTYC010000022.1:0-25596 GCA_964442255.1 uncultured archaeon
TTTTTTTTTTTTTGCGTTCCCAGCGGCCCGTACTTCAGCGGTTTTTTTGTGTTCATTCCCTCCGCTTTCATTTCCTTTTCCAGGGAGGATGGGGCAGTACTGGAAATGAACCTCCCTTTTTTCATCCACCCAGCCCTTTCCCGCCGCCAATTTCACTAAGGAAGCGCCAATTTTCCGCCGCCATTTCGGGGCAAAAGCGCCAGCAGACTTTTCCACCGCCAATTTCACTAAGGAAGCGCCCAATGCAAATGCATTAACAGGCCCTTTCCACGTTTTTCTTTTCACCCGGACTATTTAACCGCATCCGTGTTAAAAAATTTTTTTTTTCCTTTCGGCCTGCCCGGAAGGCGGGCTGTTTTTTCTTTTCCAGGTTTGGCTTTACAGTGAAGGAAGGTGAAAACAGTTTCCTGATTTCCTTTTCGCTTAACAGCCTTTTTTCCCGCACAACTTCAAGAATTGTTCTGTTCTTCCCCCGGGCCTCTTTAACAACTTCTGCGGCTTTTTCGTATCCAACAAACCTGTTCAGAATTGTTCCCATCCCCAAACTTTTCTCAAAGTAGTCCCTTGAGGCCTTTTCATTCACCTTCAGCCCGCGCACGCACTTTGAGTCAAACGCCTTCACCGCATTCTTCAGAATTTTAAGCGACTGAACCAGATTCAATCCAACCAGCGGGGCGGTGAAATTCAATTCCAACTGGGAAGAGCCTGCCGCAAGCTCAATTGTTTTGTTGTTTCCCGCAACCTGAAAGCAAACCATGTTCACCATTTCCGGCACGGATGGATTGATTTTCCCCGGCATAATGGATGAACCGGGTTCAGCCTCCGGCAGCTTCACTTCCCCAAGTCCGGTGTTCGGGCCTGAGGAAAGCAGCCTTAAATCGTTTGCAATCCTGTTTAATTCCACGCCCAATTCGTTCAATGAATTTGAAAAACTCAGGAAATCCGCATAGCTTTGGGTTGCGTCCACAAAATTTTCCGCGCTTTCAAACTTCACTCCTGCAAGCCTTCCCAAATGCCTCACTGCCTTCCCGTTAAACTTCGGCGCTGCACCAAAGCCCGTTCCAATCGCAGTTCCCCCGATGCTCAGCTTCCTTAAACCCAAAACTTCTTTTTCCACCGCCTTCCTTTTTTTTCCCAGAGAAAACGCGTACGCATTGAATACCTGTTTCCATGAAACCGGAACAGCGTCCTGCAAATGCGTTCTCCCGCTTTTCACAATCCTGCCGTATTTTCCCGCAAGCCTTTTGAAGCTTTTTTCCAGCCCTGAAACATTTTCAACCAATTCCAGCGCCATTGGAACGCCTGCAACCCTTACGGCGGTTGGAACCACGTTGTTGCTGCTCTGGCACAGGTTCACGTGGTCGTTTGGATGCACGGGCTTGTATGTTCCCTTTTTTCCCCCAAGCAAAACATTTGCCTTGTTTGCAAGGACTTCGTTTGCGTTCATATTGTAAGGAGTGCCGGCTCCCGCCTGAAACACGTCCAGGGGAAATTCTTTCCAGTCCTTTTCCCGCACAATTCTCCTGCCTGCTTTGGAAACCGCTTTTCCTGTTTTTGGCGCAAGAAGCCCGAGTTCCGTGTTTGCTTTTGCTGAAGCGATTTTCACGTAAAGCAGCGCCTCCAAAAACTCTTTGCCTGCTTTCTCCCCGCTTATTGGAAAGTTTTCTTTCGCGCGCTGTGTGAAGATTCCGTAAAACGCCTCGTTTGGGACTTTTTTTTTCCCAAGGGAATCCTTTTCTTCCCTGAATGAATTTGCCATTGCACCAATTTAATTCAGAACTTCTTTAAACTTTAGAGGTCCCAATTATGTATAAGTTTGGGCTCTTTTTTTTGCCGTTGTTTTTTTATTTCTTTTTGTTTTGCTTCTTTTATGGACTCATTCTTCAGGGACGCGGTCAAAAGAATTGAGGAAAACGCGGGACTGGTTGTTAATCCCTCTGATTCCGGGCTCCGGGAATTAGCGCGCAAGGATGAAAGAACAACAGAATTCGGCAGCCCAAGTTATGTAACCAAAATAAGGAACAGGAGCGCAAAATTCACGGAGGTAGTTGAATCCTCCCCTCCCCCGAAGGAGCACGTTGAATTAATTGAAAAGGTTGTTGAATCCCTTAAAGGAAAGAAACTAATACTAACTGAGAGGACACTCTGCCAAAACCGGCGGGTAAATTTCCAATGCAAAATCCTTTACCCGGTGGAATTCGCGAGAATTCCGTTCATGTGGCAGAAAACAATGTTTCCCTCAAAACCAGGCAGTGAACCGGATATTCTGGTTGTCGCCGTCCCTGATTGGGGCGAGCGGAAAATGCTGGTGGACGCCCCCAGTGGGGTGAGTTTTCTTTTGGGCAGCGATTACTTTGGTGAATGCAAGAAAGCAAACCTCAGGATGGGGATGTATTTGTTCAAGAAAAGGTTTGGCGGATTGGGCCTTCACGCCGGAAGCAAATTGCTTCGCGTCAAAAAAAAGGACGGAAAACCCGTTGACAAGGGCGCAATCCTTTTCGGCTTGAGCGGAACAGGCAAAACCACCCTCACAGTGCACGACCACGAATTAAAGGGCGAGGAAAGGGTTTTAATCCGCCAGGATGACGTTGTGTTGATGGATGAAAAAGGGTTTTGCTTTGGGACCGAAGAAAGCTTTTTCATTAAAACCGAGGGCCTGACCCCCGGCCAAAAAGTGATGTACGACGCTGCCACAAAGCCGAGCGCGGTTCTGGAGAATGTTTTCGTGGACGAAAACGGAAAAGTTGATTTCCTTGATTATTCCCTCACCTCCAACGGCCGCGGAATTGTTAGGAGGAAGGAAATAAGGGAACGCGATGAAAGCATTGACCTTCAAAAAGCGAATATCGTGATTTTCATCACCAGAAGGCATGACATTGCGCCCCCTGCCGCAAAGCTTTCCCCTGAACAGGGCGCCGCGATGTTTATGCTCGGGGAAAGCATTGAAACCTCTGCCGGAGACCCTTCAAAGGAGGGGCAAAGTAAGAGAGAAGTGGGCACAAACCCTTTCATTGTGGGGCCGAAGCATGTGGAAGGAAACCGTTTTTTGGAGATTTTGAGGAAAAACCCTGACATGGAGTGCTTTGTTTTAAACACCGGAAGGGTTGGCGGAAAAGATTCAGGGGACAAGATTACAATCGCGGATTCCACAAAAATAATTAAGGAAATCGCAAGGGAAACAATTGAATGGAAAAAAGACCCCTTCTGGGGTTACTTCCTGCCCAAATCGGTTCCCGGAGTTGAAACAAAAAAACTTGACCCCTTAAACTATTACCCGGAAAAAGAGTACAGGGAATTGGTTGAAAGGCTTCGCGCAGAAAGAAGGGATTGGATGAAGCAGTTCCCTGAACTGAACCCTGAAATCTCCCGGCAGTTCACGTAAAGGAAAAAGGCCCGGAAGCTACTTGTGTTTCCTTAGTGAATTTATTCCGCATGCAGCCAAATAAGGGATGACAATTAACGTTAAAAACATCAAGAAATACCCTGCTGGCGTGAGCACTTTGCTGGCGCCAAAATACACGCCTAAGCCGCAAACACTGTCTTTTAACGGCGGCGGGTCAGGGATTACTGGTTGTGTCTGGCACGGAAAAATCCTTGTGTCTGTGTTTGCGAAGAACAAATAAATTGCAATCGCCAGCACAACGAACACGGCAACTGTCCGCTTGGTTGGCTTAAAAAATTCTTTCCAGCCCATGATTGTTCATTGAACTATTGTTTGATGTTTTATTTAAATATGCCGAAAACATTAGATATAAGGCTATTTGAGGCAGATTGTTGGATTTGGCTATTTTTTTCTCAGCGCCTCGGTGGGCTCCAAATGTGCCGCCATTCTCGCGGGCACAACCCCCGCGATTATCCCGATTCCCATTGCAAACCCTATGGCGCCCAATACAGCAGGCGGCTCTATCACCGTGTAAAAGTCCAGGCCCAAAACCGCGATTGCAGCGGAAACCCCGAGTGAGAGAAGAATTCCCAGCGTAGCGCCGATTATTCCGCCAACCAGGCCAACTTCGCCTGCCTCCATTAAAAACAAAAACAACACCTGCCTGTTGGTTGCCCCGACCGCCTTCATTATTCCGATTTCATGCGTTCTTTCCGTTACCGCCATGACCATTGTGTTCAGTATCCCGATTCCGCCCACAAACAATGAAATTGCCGCAATTCCAACCAGCACCAGCGCAATAACCCCGACAACACTCATTATCATGTCGCTTATCTGCGACGCGTCCGTGACCTGAAAGTCTTCCGCCCCGTGCGCGTCTTCAAGCTTGTCTTTAATCCTTTCCTTTACTTCCTCAACCTCAAACCTTTCGCTGACTTTCACGAAAAGCCTGTTTGGCAGCATGCCTGCCCCCGCCACTTCCTTTAAGCCGGATTCGCCCATTATAACCGCGTTGTCCATTATCGCGCCCGCAAAATGCGTTGCCTTTTCGTTTACCGCAACCACCCCAAAGTTTTTGCCCTCGATTTTTATTGTGTCGTTTGTTGTAAGCGGCCTTTCAAACCCTTCTCCCGCAATTTTTGCGCCAAGCATTACGCTTGTTTTTTCCGTTGGATTCAAAAACCTTCCGTGCTCAACAACAACCAGGTTCAGGCTCTCGAACTCAGCCCCTTTTTTTGGGTCTATCCCTATCAGCACCAGTGTTTTCTTTTCTTTTTTGAATTCAACTGTCCCGGACTCAAGGTAAATTTCAAGCGCTTCATCCACCCCCCGAACTTTTTCCACTGCCTTAGCGTCGCCTTCCTGAAGCCTGCTGAACGCGGATTCCATGAAGCTTTTTCCCGGCAAAACAATCACGCTGTGGGTTCCCAGACTTTCAAACTGCTGTTCAACCGACTTGTTCAGTCCCGCGCCGACTGAAGTCAGGACAACTATTGCGGTTACCCCGATGACTATTCCGAGGATTGTGAGCCAGCTTCTTTTTCCCTGCTTCCTTATGTTTGTGGAGGCGTACTTCAATACTTCCATGTTGTCCATTTTCATTCACGCCTTTGCAGGAGCATGTTTTCTTTTTCTTTTTTCAGTTTCCGGCCCAAAGTTTTTTTTTCATTCATATCTCAGCGCCTCCACGGGGTCAAGTTTTGCCGCGCTTCTTGCGGGCACGAAACCAGCAACAGCCCCCAGCAGGGTGGAAAACCCTATTGCCCCTGACACAAGCACCGGGTCAACGGGAATGCTTAACCCGAATCCCAGTGTTTCCGCAACCATTCCAACACCGAATGCAGTGAGATAGCCGAGCACTGCCCCTATTGCCCCGCCCGCAAGCCCTATGAAGGAGCTTTCCAGCACAAATATTTTGAGTATTATTCCTTCCGTTGCGCCAATGGCTTTCATTGCCCCGATTTCCTGCGTTCTTTCAATGATTGACATAACCATTGTGTTCGTGATTCCAATCGCGCCCACCATGAGCGCGATGCCTGCAATCGCTGCCAGCACAACTGAAACCAACCCAATGATTGCGCCTGCGGACTGAATCAATCCCTCTAAAGTGTAAACAGTGAAGTTTTTTTCCCCGTGCTCGTCTTCAAGTTTTTTTTCAATTCTTTCCGCTACTTCATTTGGGTCCTCTCCTTCATTGACTTTCACAATCAGTTCCATGGGGTTTTTTTCCCCGAAAACCTCTTTCACCGCGTCCTTGTGCGCGTAAACAAGGTTTATTCCGCCCAGACTCATTGCCGCCATATCCGATTCCCCTAAAATTCCGGCCACCTTGAAGTTTCTGCCCTTCATTTCCACGGTGCTGCGGACACCGATTTTTCCTTTAAAGCCTTCTTCCACCAGTGTTTTGTCAATCATTATGCCGAACTTGTCGCTGTCGGACAAAAGCCGTCCTTCCTCCAAATTAATCATTCCGGATTCAACCAAATAGTCTATTTTGTTTGGGTCTATTCCTATAGTGAATGCCCCTGCACTGTCTTTTCCGTGGATAATCGTTGCGGCGGTTTCATAGAATGCGTTGACTTCTTTAACCCCCTTTATTCCTTCAATTGTTTCAATGTCGTCTTCGGGAATCCTTGCAAACATCATTGTCGCAAAGTTTTCTCCCCCCGGCTCAACCGTGATTGTGTCAAAGCCGACAGCGGCAAAGCTTTCGTAGATGGTTGCGTTCAATCCCTGCCCCAGCGCAACCAAACACACGATTGCCGCAATCCCGATAATCACGCCTAAAATAGTGAGGTTGCTTCTCAGTTTTTGCGCACAAACATTCTTGAACGCAAATTCCAGCGTTTCCGTGTCCATGGAATCCGGAAAAATAAGTGAACAAAGGGATTTAAGGGTTGGTTTTTGCCTTTCCGCTGAGCCTAAGCAAATCTATGTTGGTGAACACTTTTGCTTTTTTTTGTTCCCTGAAGTGCAGGTCATGTGTCCAAATCCCTTCTGCATTTGTTGCTAGGCAGACTGCAAGATATGGCACATCTTTTGGGTCCTTTATTTCTGCCCCCATTTTTGGGATAAATTCTTTGTATCCGGAGTACGGAATTATCGAGATATTCTCCACAACCAGCGCAAGCAGGATTCTGAACTCTTTTTCCGTTAAGCCTGATTTCTTTACGGTAGTGGAGTGGTGTTTGAAGATTTCTTCCGCGATATACTCCGGAGCCACGAATTCAAAAGTTTTGTCGAATAAGATTTCCCGTGTAGTGCTGTCTTTTAACAGCCCGGCTATCGCCCTGTTGGAGTCTATCACAACCCTTATTGAATCAGACCGTGGCGTTTGGCTATTCCCTTGTTTATTTTCCTGCCTATTTCCAGCGCGTCTTTCTCGGTCAGTTTGCTTTTGGAAAGCATTCTGTCCATTAGCTCCAGTTTTCTTGCCTTCTCCCGCATTGCCTGCCTCGCCACCTCGCTCCATTTGATTTCCCTGTGCTTTTTCATTATCTGGTGCAAGTCTTCCGGAACCGCCAAAGTCATGTTAGTCAAAAACAATCACCTAAGTAAATTAAGTATTCCTACTTATTTAAGCTTTTTGGTTCCCTATGCACTTTGCTCCGCTGAAAGCCTTAATAACCTGATTCACAGGGAATCGACGAAAACGCTTTTTCATTTTTCCCTGAACAGCCAGCAGAAGCCTGTGCTGACTGCAACAATGAACAGCGACGCGCCCACAATGAGCAGCGGGTCTTCAACCAGATTCCCGTAAACAAACAACGGAATTCCCACAACAAATGCTGTTAAAACTCCCCAGAAAACCCCTTTTGCGCTCAACTTTTTCCAGTACAAACTCAGCACAGTTGGAACCATTACGCATGCAGCGATGGTATTGAAAACCCACCACAAATGCTTCAGCCCGAACTCAGGCACAAGCATTACCGCAACCGCTACCCCCAATCCAGCCAAAGTTATTCCAACCATTGCCTTTCTTGCAGCTGAAACGCTTTTCTTTTCGTTTTTTTCCTTTGCCACATCAACAGTGTACAGGGAACTCGCTGCACACAAACCCGAGTCCAGTGTGGAACTTAACCCAGCCAATAACACAACCACAAACAAAACCAGCGCCCAGGAAGGAAGCAGTGTTCCGACTGTCGCTACTCCAATCATTGAAACATCCACGCCTTCTTCCAACTCAACTCCCAATGCGGGGTTTGCCCCAAGGAAACCCAGCGGAGCCAAAGCCAGCGGAACAATTCCAAACAGCAGCGCGCCAACAATAAACGCTTTCCTTAAGTCTGTTTTCTTTACCGCAAAACTCCTTTGCCAGTACTGCTGGTCAGAGATTGCGCCTGCAATCAGCCCAACCGCAGTGACTATTCCAAAGCTGAACGCAACGCCCGGGTCAAAAAGGTTTGTGTATGCCCCGCTTTCTCCCCCCAACCCATCCAGCACCGAGTCCGGCCCTCCTGCCGCCCCAATAACCCATGGAATGATCACAATTATTCCGACAAATATGAGCGCCATCTGGATGAAGTCAGTTGTAATTGACGCCCTTAACCCGGAGATTAAGGAATAACTTAATGCAATCACTGAAATCAAAACCATTGATGTGAGCAAGGGAATTCCGGTTAAGAGTGTGAGAATGTTTCCCCCGGCAAACACCTGCACAGTTACAGCCATTAACTGGTAAAAGAAGTAAGGGAAAAGGTAAACCTTGTGCACTTTCTCGCTTTTCAGCCTATGCAAAATCCACTGCGGCAGGGTGTAGCCTTCAGGCATTTTTTCCCTTATTTTTGGGGCAAGGAAAGCAAAGACCGCAAGCGCCAAAATATTCGGAAAAGTAAACCAAAACAGCCCGGGCAAACCCAGCTGGAATGCCATCTGCACTGAAACAAACAACGCCGGAGCCCAGATCCAGGAGGCGGCAATACTCGCGCCCCCGACTGTCCACGGAATTCTCCTGCCTGCAGCCAGAAAGCCAACTTTGGTTCCTGAGTCTTTTCTTTGTGCAAAAACACAGGTTATTCCGGCCATTGTCAGGCCAAATAAAAAAATAAACAGATAACCCTCAAGTTCGCTGATGAATGCCACTGTTTTTTCCTCCCTGTTTGCTTGTCCCTGAAAGAATGCCCTTTCTGATATATTTCCCTTAGCAGGGCATATATAAATTAGTGGTGGTTTTTACCACCAATTTTAGACAGGTTTTTATTTCCTTTCCCGCAGGTTTTCTGTATGTACTTTGATGTTTTGTCTTCCCTTGGCTTGAGCCCTAATGAAGCCAAGGTGTATGAGTCCCTTCTGAATATTGGAAAGGCCCCAATTAACGAAATTGCATTGGAGTCCAATGTGCACAGAAGAAATGTTTATGACTCAACTGAAAAGCTTTTGAAGAAGGGCCTTGTTTCAGAGGAATTTGATTCCGGGAAACGGTTCTTTAAGCCTGTTTCCCCTGAACGGCTTGTTTCAATCCTGAAAGAAAAAGAAACAGCGGTTGATTCTATCCTGCCGGGGCTGCAGAAAAAATTCGCGAAAAGCGTTGCAAAAGAGGAGGCAGTAATGTACGCAGGAATTGAGGGCGTGAAAACTTATCTCCAGGATATTTTAAATGTGGGCGAACCAGCTTATTTCATCGGCGCAAAGGCCTTCTGGCTTGATCCCCGTCTCCAGTACTTCCTCCCCAAATTTGAAAAACAGAGGGTAAAGAAAAGGATTCACTTGAAGCACATCTTTGACCACGAAGTAAGAAGCCTTGCCCCCGGCATCCTTAAGCTCAAATTCAATGATTACAGGTTTTTTCCTCCTGAATTTTCCAGCTCAACCGCAATTGACATTTTTGGTGACCGTGTTGTGAGCTTTTATGGCCTTTCACCCGGGAAGTTGCCAGAAGAACCTGTCCAGTTCACTATTGTGAGCGAAAAAATTGCGGAAGGCTACAGGAAGTTCTTTGAATTCATGTGGAAGGGCTGCAAAAAGTGAAAGGGAGGATGGAGGAGAAGAATCCCCCTCCAATTAAGTTTCTTTTAATGCATCATTTCATGCATTCCTTCGCTGTTTTCGTGCATTGCTTTGCAGTGTTCCTGCATGTCCTCAAAACTGTCGAAACCCATTTCTTCCATGTGCCGGTCAAGGCTTTCGCCGTGCATCTCTTCATGGAGTTCGTTCATTTGCGCGTAGCTGAAATCAAAGCCCCCGGTATTGCCTTCTTCCTGCACTGAAAGCGAGTGCGCGAAAACAAATCCCGAGGCAAGCACTATGGAAACTGCGGCAACCAACCCAAACAAGTGTTTTCCTTTCATTTTTTTTTCCACCTCCTTTGAATTCTTTACTTTGTGTTTCCTTCAGCATCCGCCGACCATGTCAGGTAATGCGTTCAGGTTTGTCACTGTAATTCCCTGGTTCTCTGCCTGAAGCTGTATTGCTTTTTGGATTGTCTGTTTCGGGAAAAACAGTGTTTTCCAGTTTGTCAGCTCCTGCAGAACTTCATCATTGCTTAACTCAGGGTGCTCTGTTATAAGGTATTTTGCCAGGCCGCGCATTGCGTAACTGTGCTCGCAGCCGCATGCCGCCCTGCCGTCCTCAAATGTTATGCTTTCCGCTCCGCAGCAGTACTCGCAGCTGATGCTGGTTCCGACATCTGTGTAACGGATTTGCTCTTCCGGGCTCATTGCACTGAACTGAATGCTTCTGTCCAGGTTTGCAAGCACACTCAACCCTGCAACCGGCTCCTCAAAGCTCACGCTTAACTCGTTTCCGTATCCCTCCGGAACGCCCCGTGGAATGATTTCTTTCATCAGCATCGCCGTCGGGTCTTCCGCCTGTGCTGCAGTGCCTGTGCCTTGGCTTGCGCTTAATGCAACGCCTCCGCTGCCTGCACCGATCGAACCTTTCATTGAGGCTATCACCGCGCTTTGCTGGCTTAATTCTTCAATAATGTTTGACTGAAGGTAAGTGTTGTAGAGCATCAGCCCCACTACTGCAAAACCTAAAACCACAAAAATATTGTTTTTGTCCATTAAACTCCTCCTCGGGCTTAAACCCTGTACTAACCTTAGCTGAAACCATATATAGGCGTTCATGAAACCATGGTTTCACGTATTTTTTCCGCATTTACCGGAAAGAAAGAGGGCTTTTTTTGCCTAAACCGCCGGCTCCTTGACAAGCCGTGAAACCATTCTGCTGATAACCATTGCCCCGACCCACACAACGCCTGCGCCAAGCAAAAGCATTCCCCAGTTCATTAAACCGAATGGAACCATTCCAAGCACAGCGTTTGCGGGAGAGTAAATCAGCACAGCCATTAACGCAAGCGAAGCCGCAATTGCGATAATCAGCCACTTGTTTGAAAAGAAGCTTAACTTTTCCTGGCTCCTTATCACCACAATCCTGCTGAACTCAAACACAATGAATGCAGCAAAAACCATTGTCTGCGCTGAAGTCAGTCCCTGTGGAAGAGCCGCAAAGAACAAAACCAGAATCACAAGCGAAATCTTTAATCCAACCGCCCCAATAATATAGCCCATTCTTTTGTCAATCACCCCTGCGCCTTTTTGCCTCGGCTTTTTCTCCATTATTCCCGGGCAGCTTGGGTCAACGCCCAACGCAAGCGCGGGAAAGCCGTCGGTGACAAAATTGATAATCAAAAGCTGTACCGCGGTAATCGGAAGCAAACCATGGAGAGACGCAAGAAACACGACAAACACTTCAGCAAAATTCGTGGTCAAAAGATAGTTCACAAACTTTTTGATGTTTGAAAAAATTGTTCTTCCCTCTTTCACCGCGTCCACAATGGACTCAAAATTGTCGTCCAATAAAACCAAATCGCTTGCCTCTTTTGCCACTTCTGTTCCGCGGATTCCCATTGCAATTCCCACTTCCGCGTTCTTTAATGCGGGCGCGTCGTTAACCCCGTCTCCGGTCATCGCGACCACGTGGCCGTTTTTTTGGAGCATTTGCAGTATTCTAACCTTGTGCCTTGGCTCAACCCTCGCAAAAATATCCACCTTCTCAACCTTTTTTTTCAGCTCTTCATCCGGAAAATTGTCCAGCTCTTTTCCCTCCATTGCCTCCCCGGGTATCCCTATTTCTTTTGCTATTGCCTTTGCGGTTAATGCCTTGTCCCCTGTAATCACTTTCACTGAAATCCCGGCGTCCCTGCACAATTGAAGCGCTTTTTTCACTCCTTTTCTGGGCGAGTCCCTTAACCCGGCCATTCCCAAAAAAATCATGCCCCTTTCCTCTTTGTCTCCTTTTGTTTCCACTTTTTTTGCCGCAAACGCCAGAACGCGGAGAGCGCGGGAAGCCATTTCATCCTCCCGCATAATTATTTCACTCTTCGCTTTCCGGGTTAATGTTTTCACTTCCCCTTCCTCAAAAAACCGGCTGCAGTTGTTCAGGACCCTTTCCAGCGCGCCCTTTGAAAGCATCCATTCCTCTTCCCCGAATTTGTGGATTGTGCTCATTTTTTTCCTTTCATGCGTGAAGCCGATTTCCCCGGTACGCGGAAACCTTTCCTCCAGCCCTTTTTTTTCAATTCCCTGCGCGTAAGCAAACTCCAAAAGCGCTATTTCCGTGTAGTTGCCTGACATTTTTCCCCCAATCCTTTTTGCGTCATTGCATAAAACAGCGGTTTTCAGCAGCAAATCAATTTCCGTTTCCCCTTTGTCCAGTTTTTTTTCCGCATCCATTTTTCTTCCATAAAAGTACACTTCTCTTGCACTCATTTTTCCTTCAGTTATTGTTCCTGTCTTGTCCGAGCAAATCACGTCAACCGCCCCAAGCTCTTCCACAACGGAAAGCTTCCGCACCAAACTGTTTTTTTTCACCATTTTTCTTGTGCCCAAAGCCAAGGCAATCGTCATTATTGCCGGCAGTCCCTCCGGAATTGCGGCCACAGCCAATGCAACCGCTATCACAAAAATTTCCACCACGCTTCCCGCGTGCATGAACCACTGCACTGCAGCAATCACCGCAATTATTGCCCCAATCGCTATTCCAATTTTTGTCCCAAGCCTGTCCATTTCCTGCCCGAATCCGCCTGGCTTTTCCTCCACTGAAAGCATTTGCTCCGCAATCTTCCCCACTTCAGTTCCTTTCGCTGTTTCCACTATGACTCCTTTCCCTTTTCCTTTCACAACGCGTGTGCTCATGTAAGCCATGCATGCCCTTTCCGCAAGGATTGTTTCCTGCCTTACGGCGAACTCTTTTTTTTGCACGGGCTCGCTTTCACCGGTGAGCAGAGATTCGTCTATTTCCAGTTCCGAGGTTTCATAAATCCGCAAGTCCGCCGGCACCAGGTCGCCTTCTTCCAGCAGCACCACGTCCCCGGGAACAAGCTCTGTGGAATTTATTTTCTGCAGTTCTCCGTTTCTTTGCACTACGCATTTTGGGACAGCCATTTTTTTCAGCTCTTGAATGCTTTTTTCCGCCTTAAAGTTCTGGAAAAACCCGAACAATCCGTTCACTACGACAATAAAAAGAATCAGCCCCGCGTTCAGCAGTTCCTCTTTTTCCCCGTAATACAGCCCGATGAACAGGAGCGCGAGCGCCGCAAAAATCAGTATGATTATGAGAATGCTCTTGAATTGCGCCAAAAAAAGCTTAACCAAATTCAGGCGCTTTTTCACTTCCAGTGAATTCGGCCCGTGTTCCTGAAGCCTTTTTTGCGCTTCCTTTTCGCTTAACCCTTTCAAAGAGGAACCCAGTTTCCGGAGCACTTCCTCTTTTTGCAGCGCGTGCCATCCTTTTTCCGCCGGCATGCACTAGAAAAGGGTTTTCAGTTTTTTAATGCTTTGCGTTTTGGAGAATCAGCCGCCGAATATTCCGCACAATCCCGCTGCCCCCGCGGCTTTTGCTTGTGCGTCGCTTTCCACGCCCGCTTTTTCGTTTTCCAGTTCCTGAATCATTCCGGTTATCCTTGAGCGTGAAGCCTGATCAGGCATTTGTTCCGCCACTTCCTGCAGTACTTCAATCAGGCCGTCCACCCTTTGCGCCTGGGCCGAAAGCTTTTCCGCTTCCTTTCTTTCCCTTTCCCCCTGCATGCAGAAAAACTTGCTTATCTCGTAACCCAGCCCTTCCTCTGAGTCCTGCCTGTTGATTTCCTCCACCCCAGCCGCGGCTTCAACCACTTCTGTCTGCGCGGCTGCAATCATGCTTCCCATGTTTCCCCCAGAGTACTGCGCCGCATAATCAAGGTTTCTTGCCACGTTAACCATTTCCTTTGGCGCAAACACGTCGTCCTTTAAGAGCCCCTGCCATTTGAAAAAGTTTTCAAGCGCGGCCCGTATGTGTTTTTTTATTGCCTCTTCATTCTGGCTTTCCTCGCAAAATTTTTTCTTTTCTTCAAGGAATTTGCATCCCTCCTCAAAGTGCTGCATGCACATTTCTTTTCCCCTGCTTTTTTCCGCGCACATTTTCCTGAATTCTCCAACCATTCTTTTTGCCTCCCATTGCGCCCGTTTTTCCATTATTTTGCTTTCCCTTTCCATTCCCTGCAGGTTCCGCCGTTTTGCCTCTTCCATGCAATGGCTCATGTGGCCGGCGTAATCGCATGGAGGCTCATTAAGGTCCGGCTTTGGGCCTGGCTTGGGCATCGGCATTGGTTCCTGTTCAGGGAAAGGCATTGGCTCAGGATAAGATTTCGGGGGCCCCGGTTCCTGCCCGAAACTTGAATCATCCCCTCCGTCCCCTGTTTCATCGGAAGCCGCGGTTTCGGTTTCTTCGCCTGAAGTTTCAGGGGAAGTTTCTTCCGCAGCAGTTTCAGTTGAAGTTTCAGTTGTTGATTCTTTTGTTGCAGGTTCGGTTTTGTCCGTTTTAGTGCTGCTGCTTTCGCTTTGGGTTGTTGTTTCTGTTGTGTCCGTTTCAGTGGAAGTGCTGCTTTCCGTTGTTGTTTCGCTTTCGGCCCCGGTTGTTTCTTCGCCTTCAAAAAATAACTGGAAAAAGTTTTCCAGAACGCTGAACCCAATAAAGTTTGGGAAACCCCATGGCGCAGCCTCTGCTTCGGTTGTTGTTTCAGTTGTCGTGGTTTCTTCAGGCGCGGGTTCGGGTGCCGGCTCCGGTTCGGGGGCAGTTGAAGTTTCGGTTTCAGTTGTTGATTCTTTTGTTGCAGGTTCGGTTGTTTCCGTTTCAGTGCTGCTGCTTTCGGTTTCTGTTGCCGGCTCTGCAGTGGTTTCTTCTGTCACCTGTTCGGTTATTGTTTCTGTTTCAGTTGAAGTTTCCGTCCCTGGTTCAGTGGAAGGGCTTTCCTCGTGCACAGGTTCACTTGGCGCGGATGGGGGAATGTGTGGCTCCGGCTTCGCGGAAGGCTGCCACGGGGAAGGCGGGTTCCAGAATTCACGCTGCCTTTGCTTTTCTTCCATGCGTTCCCGTTCAATCTTTTCCTGTTTTTCCCTTTCCGCGCGCATTTCGCAGTCTTGCTGGCGGTATTCCCACATCATTTCGCATTCCATTTTTTTGAATTCCAGTTCTTCCTCCATTTTCTGTTTCATGTGCTCAACCATTCCTTCCTTCATTGCCTGCGCGATTTCGCTTTCATTCAGGTTGTCGCAGGAAATGATTTCAAACACTTTCTTCATTTCCGGCGGTCCTTCTTGCCCAGGCCCCTGGCCCGTTGACCCAAACTGCTGGTCAATGCGGTCGCAGAAGCCTTTTCCTTCCCCGCATATTTCAACCCCTTTTTCCAGTTCCTCGCACATCCTGTCGTCCCGGAAATCGTTTAAGGAAGTGTAAACAAAGTCTGTCGCCCCTTTCAGGTCCCCGTTTTCAAAGTATTGCACCAAATTGTCGGGGTTGACGTAAAACATTATCGCTTTCCTTACCTCTGCACGGAACATTTCCTCCGGCAAAATTCCTTTCGGAAACTTTGGCGGCATGTATGAGCCCATTCCCATTCCGTATCCTCCGCCATAGCCTCCCTGCATTGGCTCGCCAAATTCTTCAGTTCCGGGCCCATAACCCGCAAAATCGCCTGGAGGCGACCCGTATCCCTGTCCTCCGAAGGGATCACCGTCCATCATGTTTTCTGGCGGGTTGCCGTACGGGTCACCATATTGTTCCGGTCCTGGCCCATAATCCGGCCCTCCGAATGGCTCTCCGCCCATTTGGTTTCCCGGGTTTTTTCCGTAAGGGTCATCGTAAAAGGGGTCCTCGTATTGGGCGGAAGCAGGAAGGCTTACTGCAATAACTGTCAGCAGAAATAAAATGAACGGGGCTATCTTAAGGTTTCCGGGGGAAGACATTGCTTTATTAGAGACCTTTTCCCCTATTTAAAGTTTTCCGGTTTAAAAAACAAATAAAAGGGGCCAAGGGAAAGGGGGCTTTTCCCCTAAGCCTTTTTTTGGGGTTGCTTTTATTCAAGTATTTTTGGATAGGGAGGCTCTTGTCCTTCCGCCAGGACCAGTTCCTTTAATTCCGCCAAATCCGTCAACGAGTTCAGCAGAATCCTGTTGTTGGAGACTGTGTACAGGATGTTTCCGATGAACAGGGACCTCTGCACCTCATAGCCTCCGCCGTAGTAATACCAGCCTGACTTCAGGAAAGAATCGTTGTCTTCAATGTGCGTAATCCTTCCCCTGAATTCAAACCCGTTCTCCAAGCTGAGGTTGTACACGTAGGCCCCCTGGAACACGTAATCCCCGTACAGCGGCCTTCCCCAGTTGTCCAGTGTTTTCTGGTCTTCGGGAATCTCCGCCAACTGAATTGGCAGCACAAGCAACCCTGTTTCTTTGTCAAACAGGAAAGCCTTGTGGTCGTGCAGTGCATAGGACTCTGTTCCGCGGTCTCCAATCACTTCCACCCACAATTCCTTCGGGTTCTCCACATCACTTACATCAAATAACGCTATTTTCACTCCCTGGTACCACGCAAAGTCCCCTTCTTTGGCCGGAATTGAGTCTTTTCCCACTCCAATCAAATGCGTTTCATCAAAGGGATGCAAATAATCGGAGTATCCGGGAATCTTCAGTTTTCCCAAAACTCTCGGATTGTATGGGTCGCTTAAGTCTATCACAAACAACGGGTCGACTTTCTTGAAAGTCACAAGATAGCCTTTTTCGCCCATGAACCTCGCCGAGTAAATGCTTTCGCCTGGCGCAAGGCCCTCAATTTTTCCTCGCATTTCCATGTTTTCCCCGAAAATGTAGACATTGTTTGACGTGCTTCCGCCAACTCCTGTAAAGTCCCTGCTTGTTGTCGCTATCCTGAAGTTTTCTTCAAATTCGTCCATGGAAAACTGGTTTAAAACCGTTCCGGGTGCGGACATTTTTCCGGTGTAGCCAATGTTTCCGTTGTCCAAAGAAAACTTGTGGATTACTGTTTCCTGCCTTGCTTCCCTTGGCGCAGGCGCAATTTCTTCAATTAATGGCCTCACCCCGAAAGTGTGCTGGTACTGTGCAAGATACAAATTTTCCTGCGATGCGTAAACGTTCTGCCCCGAACCCACAACCGTTTCTTTTCGTATTTCCCTGCCAAGGTCTTCCATTGAAACCGACGCAATTGTCACAAAGCTTTCCGCGACAACCGGTTCAATGTAGCCGATTTCCGTGCAGCGGGCGATTGGCTTTAATTCAACATCTTCATCCTCTTCTCCTTCTTCCAGTTCCCTGTACAATGGAACAAGCCCTGCACAGTCTTCTTCGCTTGCCACGGGCTTTTCAATTACTTCCTGCAACAACCAGTAATGCGGGTAAGCGTTGACAACAAAGTAAACGTTTCCGCCGATTTTTCTTGAACTAACGTAATTTCCTTCTAATTCAACCGTCCTCTTTAGCTCCGGGTTTTTCTTGTCTGAAATGTCCCATAACTGAACCGCAGTCAAATTAATTGACGGCCTGTATTCAGGGGGCATTACAGGCATTATTTTTTCCGAGATGGTGCCTGTGGTGGTGCCAGCCTGCGGCGCAACCGCTTCCCCTGCCGAAGTGACAATTTCTTCAACTGCCCCGCCTGAACCTTTTGTTTCTTCAGCCAAAGGCATTGGCAGCGGCATGCCGTATTCCCTGTAAGTTGAGCCGAATACAAGCAAAGTGTTTTTGTGAATGAATATTTCGCTTGGGTGCACTTCACCTAATTCGGTTATTGAAAGCACTTTTGAGGCGACCGCGGGATATGCTTCCGCGATAGCCAGCTTTTGGCTGGAAAGCGTGTAAATGTATTTTCCGTCTGTTTTCATTATGTCCGCTTCATCCACCCCTTCAACCTGTATATTGGTTTCAGAGTATCTTGTGCCGGAATCCCCTGCACCTGAATCAGCTTCTGAGCCTGCCTTTGCCCCTGCATCCATTGCAGTTGGCGCAATTGCCTGTTTCATTGCCCCAAAGCTTCTTCCGTAATTTCTGCTTTCCTTGAAAGCCTCAATTAATTCTGCCCCGGATGAAAACCTTGGAATGTCCGTCCCTTCTGCGGGAGGACGGATTCCGGTGCATCCAAGCAGCACCAATGCAAACAAAAACAATAATCCAGTCACCGCAAACCTGTCCATTTGATTACCTCCAAAACCGTTTTACTTACCCTATGCACTTTCCCTGCTTTTAAGGTTTTCTTTTAATTAGGCAAAACTCTAACAACCGTTTCAGGCTTTTTTTTGCGGTTCGATGATTACCTTAATTGACTCTTCGGCTTCTTCCACTAACTTGAATCCTTCGCCTGTGTCCTTTAAGGGGAGCCTGTGCGTTATCATGTCCTTTACGTTGACCTTTTTTTCCGCAATCAGCCTTAACGCTTCCTCCAAATCCTCTTTCACGGCAGCGTAAGAGGTTGTTAAAGTTGCGCATTTGAACCAGAAATCGTTTACAGGCAGCTTCACTTCAGCACCCGGGCCGGGGGGCGCGAAGAGCAGAATGTTTCCGCCCCTTTCCACCAAATCAAATGCCTGGTCTATTGCAGGCATTGCCCCCGTGCTGACTATAACCAAGTCAGCCAAACGGTTTTCGTTTTCCTTCAGCAGTTCGCCTTTCACGTCCTCGTCCGCGTTCCAAACCCTGTCCGCACCGAAATTTTTTGCCGCCCTTATCCTGAATTCATTCACGTCTGTCGCAAAAACTTTTTTTGCTTCCCTGGCTTTCGCGAGCTGAATGTGCAGTAATCCGGAAATTCCGCTTCCCAGCACAAGCACAGAGAGGTCTTCCCTTATTTCCGCAAGCCTTTGCCCCCGCACAGCGCAACCCAATGGCTCCACAAAAGTGCCTTCCTCGAATGAAACGTTTTCCGGAAGCTTTAGTGTGCCGGTTTCCACGTTTATTTTCGGCACCCTGACGTACTCGGAAAAGCCTCCCGGAAAAAATTTTGTTGTCCGCAGGGTGTCGCAGACTGTTTCCCTGCCTTTTTTGCAGTACCTGCATTTTCCGCACGGCACGTGGTGCGTTGCCACAACCCTGTCGCCTTTTTTTATTCCTTCCGCCTGCACCGCGTCCTCCACTGTTCCCGCAATTTCGTGTCCAAGCACAAGGGGCGCTTTTTTTATGCGGTACCATTCCATTACGTCGCTTCCGCAGATTCCCGAAGCCATCACCTTAACCAGAATCTCCCCGTCCGCTATGTCCGGCTTGGGAATTTCTTCTTCCACTATGTTTTTGTTGTTGTAGTACATTGCGACGCGCATTCTGGTTTCACCCAAAAAGAGTTTCATTCTTTTTTGGCTTTTTCAAATACTTCAAGCGCTTCCTTTGGCGTGTGGTTGTCGTGCACAACCGCCCTGACGGCCTTAATCATTGGAATTGCATTGGGCGACTGCCAGATGTTTCTCCCCATGTCAACCCCCACTGCGCCTTTCTGTATTGCGTCGTAAGCCATCTTCAGCGCGTCCAGCTCTGTTTCAAGTTTTGGCCCGCCTGCAATCACCAAAGGGACAGGGCATCCTTCAACAACTTTTTCAAAGCCTTCGCAGTAATAGGTTTTCACAAAGCTTGCGCCAAATTCCGCCGCAATCCTGCAGCACAACCCAAGGTAACGTGCATCTCGCTTTTCCAGTTCCTTGCCTACAGCGGTTACAGCCAATACAGGCATCCCCGCTTTTTCGCCTTCATCAACCAGCTTTGCCAGATTTAATATGGTCTGCTTTTCGTGCACTGTTCCCACAAAAATTGATAACGCGACAGCCGAAGCGTTCAGCCTTACCGCGTCTTCCATGGAGGTCGCAATTCCTTCATCTGAAAGGTCTTTTCCAATGACACTTGTTCCCCCTGAAACCCTTAAAACCACTGGAACCTTTTCCTGCGGATCAAAGCAGTTCCTCAGCACCCCGCGGGAAAGCATTAACGCATCAGCATAGGGAATCAGCGGCTTGATTGTTTCGCCCGGCTTTTCAAGCATTCTTGTTGGACCCAAAAAATACCCGTGGTCCAGTGCCAGCATTACGGTGTGCCCGTCTTTTTGAATTATCCGTGAAAGCCTGTTTTTTTTGCCCCAACTCATTTATTTAACCTCCTTTAAACCATAAGAAATCAGTATAAAAGCAATAAAAAGCTAATGGAGAAAAGAAATGGGAAAGTTGCCCCGGAAAAAGTTTTTGGGGCTTTTTTTTGTTCAACTAAAGAAAAAAGGGAATGGAAAAAGAAGTATTATTCAAAGAGAAGAAAAATTTGGGTTAAACATCATTAACCCTTTTTTTCAATTTCACGCCCTGGACGGGAATTGAACCCGCGTCACAGCCTTGCTGCAAACCCTCCTTAAGGGAGGCATCGAAAACCTTTGTTCCAGTCTCCCTGAAACTTAAGGGAGGCACCGAACGGGAGGTTCGGGTTTATTCCCCCAAACTTAAGGGAGGCATCGAAACTGCAGGTTCTGATTCCGACAGGGCTGTATCCTAACCACTAGACTACCAGGGCAGATTTGTCTCTGCCAGATTAATTCTTTCACAAGAATGTTTAATAAATTTTGCCGTTTAGCCCAAAACAGGCTTTTTTAAGAGGCAATTATTTTAATTGGCTGCCCAACCGGCTTTTCCGGGGTTTCTTCCGGCCCAGGCAAAGGGAAATGCGCTGCATTGTATGCCTTGAACACGTCAATTATCCCGTGTCCCATGAATTCGTCCCAGTTGTTTCCTTTTTCCGTAGACTGAATTATCGGGTCAATGTCTTTATGCGGGTTGGTGCTTGTTTTTGGTTTCGTGTTGCTTTCAATGATTTCCTTCACTTCCTCCGGCGCAAGACCCGGGTTTTTGTTTAGTATTATTGCCGCAAGAGATGAAACGTGCGGCGCTGACATGCTTGTCCCTGAAAACCAGGTGTAGTATTCTCCTCCGTTGCAGGTTAAATCCGCGTTTCCTTCTAAGGGGTAGCAGGAGTAAGTTGAAAGCACTCCTCCTCCCGGAGCCATTACATCCAGCGCCTCTCCGTAATTGCTGAAGCACGCCCTTCTTCCGGCATTGGTTGTTTCATCCACGCATGCCTGTGTGCAGGTTCCGTTCAGGCAAAACCCTCTTTCGCCTATGTCGTCATGGTATACTGCGCCAACTGCGATTACTTTTGAGCCGCATGCAGGGCTGCTTACACCGGAATTTTCGTTTCCGGCTGAAGCCACCACCACTATTCCCTGCTCTACTGCCTGGTTTGCCTTGTCAGCCAGATATTCCCCGTCGCAGTGGCCGGGATAGTTTCCGCCTCCAAGGCTTAAGTTTATTACGTCCATTCCGTTTTCAACAGCCCATTCAATTGCATTGGCAATGTCCCATGCATGGCAGTAACCGTCTTCATTGCATACTTTAAGTGAATAAATTTCCGGGCCAGAGTAAACGCCTTTCGCGTAATCAGGTGAAGGAAAACCGTATTCGTTTTCCACTTCAGTTAAGCCAAAGCCCGTGATTATCCCAATTACGTTTGTTCCGTGGCCTGCCCAGTCCAGCGGAGTCTGGTCGTGAATGTACCTGCAGCTTGTCTTTGCACTGCAAAACACTTCCATTCCTGCAATTGTTTCACTTATCTCCGAATGGTTTGGGTCAACCCCTGTGTCAATTACCGCAATCTTAACATTGTTTTCAGCACCGGCGCCTGAAGTAGTGTGGGGAATTTTTTTTCTTGGCGGAGAGCTCCAAACTTTGTCCGCGTTAAGGAATTCCGCAGCGCTTAACCCTCTTACCCTGTAAATTTTGTCTTCTTCTGCCATTCCCTTTCGCACAAGGCTTTTTGCGGTGCGGGAATCGCATTCCATTGCAATTGCATCTGAAAGCGCACCAACAATCCTGCATTTTTTGGAGCTTAAATCATTTTTATATTTTAAATTGTCTTGCCTTAAAATTATCCTTTCTTTTCTTTCCCCTGAAAACTTTTCAGTTAAAGGGGTTACCTTAACAATCTTTTTTTCAACTTTTTTTCCGTTTTCAATTCCCACGGCATTTACAATTTCAAATGAATTAAGCCTGAGTGAATTCAAGTTAAACGGATTTAACTTCGGGTTAACGGAAAAAGCAGAGGCGGTTCCGCTGAATAAAACCAGTGCAATCAAAACCGTAATCCATTCTTTTCCCATAAAACCACGTTATGTATAATTTATTTCTTTTATAGATAATATGAATGTTGTTTTTTTTGGATTTAATTCTTTCCAGCCAGGTTTTTATACTTGAAAAGACATAGTTGTTACGTGACAGCGCTTATGACTCCGTTTTTTCGCTTGTTTCTATAAACTTGGTTGGGCGTTCTGTATTTAAGGCTTGAGTGTGGCGTGTTGTTGTATTCGCGCGTAAAGCGCGCCAACAACTGGTTGGCGTGGGCAATGCTGCGCACAGTGTAGCGGGAGAGGTATTGCTTGATTTTTTTGACTACCGCTTCTGCTTTGCCGTTGCATTTTGGGTTGTGGACGCGGGTGCGAATGTGTTTGATTCCTTTGAGTTGTGCATCAAAGTTTTTGCGGTATTGGCGGCCGTTGTCTGTTAGCATGGCTTTGAATCCGCCTGTTTGTTTTCTGGCTAACCTGAGGTTGTCGAGAGTGTTTTCAAGCGTTGACCGCTCATACGCCTTTAACGCAAACAGTTTTCTGGAAGCGTCATCCTCGTAGAATGAAAAATAACAGCGTACTCCGTGTAAAATGCGTTTTCTGCTCCAATCAGTGTGCATTAGAGACAATGCGTGTTTTCGCTCATACCGGCGTACCTTTACTTTTGGTTTTGGTTGTTCAGGAAACCATTTTTTCTTATAACGCTGTATTGTCCTCAAACAGCGTTTTTTGAGCTTCAACCACGTTAACGTAGTTGACAGGCCTTTTGATAAAAGAGCCTTCATTTCATCCAATAACGGTTGAATGGTCTTGTTCCAAACCCGCTTTGCGGTCCGCTTAAAGCGCATAGGCTGGCCGGATTGTTTTCGTTTCTTTCACCGGCCAAGAGTCTTTCTTGGCACTTTTATTGCCTTTTCAAACGCTCGCAAGCTCATGTCGCCCGACATGAGCCTATCCGCAATCTTTTCAACAAAATCGCTACCATACTTCATAGGGAAAACCTCCATTCCACAAACAAATAATGGAGTTTTCCCCAAAAAAACCTATTTCACAGTGGGGACATATCCGCTGTCACCAAACACTTAGTCAATGTTCCGGGAATCTTCCTTTCCCAGCCCACGGTGCAGGTTAAAGTAAAGTCTGATGTTTTTGATTCCCCGAACTATGTGCAGTTTGTTCCGCAGGCCCTTTCCCAGCATGTGAGGCAGATTCCTGAAAACAGCGGTTACTTCCTTGAAAGCTATTACACCGCAACCGGAAAATACCTTAAGACCGAGCTTTACGGCTTTGATTCAATGGGAAGCAGTGTTCCCCTGCAAAACTCTTTGACAGGCTACGGGCTTGAAGCCGAGGGAGGGGCATTGAAGGGATTTGCGGAGAACGGGTCCCCTGAAAACCTGTATTTGGGGGTAACCTCTTACAATGAAAGCGCTTATTCCAGGCTTGAAATCATTACCCCGGACGGGGTTCCGCACACTTTTAACAGCGGAACAGACTTCTTCAAGTCCGCCTATTACCCTCCGTGGAATATCTGCTCAACTTCCTTCGCAAACAGGGTTATTGCCCCTCCGTGCCAAGTGGGGCTGTACCAGATCCACTGGTTTGATTCGGGGCTGTTCAACTTTCGCGGAATCTTCACTTCATCCGCAATCTTCATTGTACCAGATCCACTGGTTTGATTCGGGGCTGTTCAACGGCGGCCCCTTTGAATTGCGGCAGAACGCCTACTTTGACGGCTCAACCTTTACTGTAATGTTGCCTCTGCCAACGCCTGACCCTGAATCCATTATTGAAAACAGTTCCGAAAACCCGGTGGATGTCGAGGTAACACTTAAACTCCGGAAATATTCTTCGGACTGGGCCTGGCAGGACGTGGAAGTGTTTCTGGGCAATTCCCCGAAAACAATCCCAGCATACAACTTCCTGGACTTAACCGATTATTGGAATGTTTCACAGGGGCTGAATTACGGAAGCTACCGCGCGTACCTAAAGATTACCTCCGCGGATGGGGGGAAAATTGTGAGAACAAAAAACTTTAATGTCGTGAAACCAAAGTCCCAGGAAGAACCAATGGCTCCGGTTATCCCCTGACTTAGGGGAAATTTTTTCTTCAGTCAACAATCATTTCAACAGGCTCTGCCCTTCTCTCCGGCTTTTCTTCAGTTGCCGCGTTCACTGCTGCAAGTGCATCGATTACCCCTGATCCGTAAAAGTCATCCCTTCCTGGTGCCCCCAAATCCCGTGCAGTGCTTTCAATTATTTCCTTTACTTCTGCTGGCGTAAGCCCGGAGTTTTTCTCTAAAACCAATGCAGCCAATGCTGCGACATGCGGAGATGACTGGCTTGTCCCAAACATCCAAGCATACCATACACTGCCGCAGTCTCCTGCTGCAATGCAGGAGTATGAAGAAAGAATTGCTGCCCCTGGCGCCATTACGTCCAATGCTTCCCCGTAGTTGCTGAAGCAAACCCTTTGATCTGGTTGGGTTGCTGCATCAGCGCAATTCCCGTAGTCTTGGCTGCCGATGTCCGCATGGTAAACTGCACCAACTGCAATAACCTTTGAGCCGCATGCAGGGCTGCTTACACCGGAATTTTCGTTTCCGGCTGAAGCCACAACTATTGTGCCCTGCTCCACGGCCCAGTTTGCTTTTGCAGCCAAAGCGCTTCCGTCGCAGTGCCCTCCGTAATTGCCTCCTCCAAGGCTTAAGTTGATTACGTCTGCCCCTTGTGCTACTGCCCACTCAATTCCGGCTGAAACATCTGAAGTAAAGCATCCGGCATTTCCGCATACCCTTGCCGAAAGAATTCCTGCATTTGGGGCAACACCTGTTGCCCAATTAGGGGAAGGAAAGCCATAAGTGTTGGTTATTTCGTACACCCCGTTTGCTGTCACAATCCCAATTACATGCGTTCCGTGCCCGTCCTTGTCCTCTGTTCCGCCAGGGCCGCGGGCAAAATTGGCTTTTGCGATAATGCTGTCGCTTATCTCTGGGTGTGAATCATCAACCCCACTATCCAAAACCGCAACCGTCACTCCTGTGCCGCGGATTCCTTTTTCGTTCCACACCCTTTCAGCGCGAATGTAAGCATCTGCGTTCAAATCATGCAGCTTAAGGAGTTCATCTTTTTCCGCTAAACCGTTCCCCAGCAATTCTTCAGCTGTTTTCGCTTCGCACGACAAAGCCAAGCCTTCAATCAGCCTGTGCACTACAGAGCATTTTCCTTCCATTAAAGCTTTTTCCTGTTCCAAGCCTGAAGCCTTGGAGAGTATCCGGATTTTTCCGTTTGAAGAAGCA
Source organism: uncultured archaeon (assembly GCA_964442255.1). Taxonomy (GTDB): domain Archaea; phylum Iainarchaeota; class Iainarchaeia; order Iainarchaeales; family 1-14-0-10-31-34; genus CAYTYC01. The sequence goes on from CAYTYC010000022.1 coordinate 25,093, forward strand.
TAGGGAAAGGGCTGTCCAATTCTTTTTTCCAGCAGTTTTCCGTTCTTTACTTTGACTGCGTTAATTTCGTTGTGGTTTTTTTCCGCAGAAAAAAAGGCCAAGGCGCTTCCGGCCAATAAAAAGAACATCAACAGGAAAGCAATCCACGTTTTCTTCATGAAATCCGCCAAATCCTTTTATAATTCTCTTCCACCGAAAGAATTTTATTTGTTTCCACTGCAAAGTAACAGCACAGCGGTTTCTTCGGAACCCCGCAAACTCGTTATAGTGAAACGCTTATGCATTTGAACCATAAATTGCGTTTCACACACATATGGCAAACAACAATAAAAAGTTCAAAAACATAAGTTGTTCGCCATAGTTTGTCTTTTAAAGCAGTTTTAACAACCCAAAGAAATCCGCTGCCTTCAGGCAGCGGTTCGCGGATTTCTTCCCAAAAAGCTTTTTAGGAAACCTTGTAAATGCTTTGCGTCGTTAAAAAACCTTTCGGTTTTTTGACGCGTC
>CAYTYC010000023.1:0-22939 GCA_964442255.1 uncultured archaeon
TTCAAAAAAGTTTCATCAAAACAAACTTTTTTCCAAAAAGTTTGATCAAAAAGGGTCGCCTTCGGCGGAGAACCTTTTAAAAAAAGGTTCACCAAAATTCGCCTCCGGCGGAGAAACTTTTCAAAAAAGTTTCATCAAAACAAACTTTTTTCCAAAAAGTTTGATCAAAAAGGGCCGCCTTCGGCAAGTGGCTTACGCCATGCGGCTTCGCCTTTAACTGAAAAAGACATCCTCAACGAATTCAGGGAAACCCACGGCTTTAGCCGCGGGAGGATGTCATAAACCCCTTCCGGGAACCCCGCCTGTTTCAATGGGCGGAAGAGGGTTTTTGCAGGCCGTTTACGGGAAAAAAAATTTGGGGGGCTTTAACCCGCCGTAGTTTAGACGTCCACCACGCACTGCGCAACGAATTTTCCGTTTTCTTCCCCGACTTTCAGCCCGGAATAGGAGGCCGCCTTTACCTCTGTTTTAACCCTGTGCCTGCTTAAGTCAATTTTTTCCCCGAATGCAGCCCCAATTAATTCCCATTTTTCGCCCTTTTGCCTGATTTCTTTCACTTTAAACTGCGAGAAAAGCATTTCCCTGACATCCTTCAAGTACAGGAGTTCATTCAGCCATTCCACAAGCAAATTTTCCCTGCTGTCCCCGTGCACCACAACCTTGACTTCCTCACGAGTGCGCACTTCTCCCAATTCAGCCATCACAAAAAACAATGCCTTGCCGGCCTCCTCAAAAGCCTTGGAAAGGCTGTCACCGATTCCGCGAATCCCGACATCAGCCTTGTGCTCAATCAGTTCAAACGGCATGAAAAAAAGGAAGGGCGAAGTTTTTTTAATGCGTAAGTGCCTGTCTTTATTGAGGGAGAAATGCCGAAAAGACAGCTTACTGGATTGGGCCTTGAGAAGATTTAACGGCGTGCGAGAACAGGCAAAATCAATACAGGGGAGCAGGCCAGACAGGCAGTAAAAATGGTTGCGGGCTTTTATGACCTTAAACCCGGGGGAAAGAGAACTGATTTGGGCCCTTTTTATGAAAGCCTGAAATCCCTGCGGGAAAAAAGTTTCGGCGAGGGAAGAAAAGTTATTGACAGGATTCTTCACCGCTACAGGCGGGTTCCTTTGCCTTCACTCCCCCCAAAACCCTATTTGGATGAGGACGCAAGGCTTTTGGATACGCAGAAGGAAATCCGGAAACTGCTGGAAAACCCTTCAAAAGTGATTTCGCGAAGGGAACTGGACAGGCTTCAAAAAAAGCTTATGGAAGCAAAGCTTATGGAAGCCGAAGCCCAGCTGCATGAACTGAACCGCGAGCACCTTCTTGCCGCCAGCACTTGGGCTAAAGCCGGCGACTACAAAAAAGCGCTTGAAAATTTCAGGCAATCAAAGGCTTTCCCTGAATTGAATGAAGGCAAGTTGCCTAAAACTGCAAATAAAGATGTTAGGCGAATGTATTCAAATATGCGCGTCCAGCTCCGCCGAACCTATTATATGCTTAGCTTTGAAGCCGACAGGCGCAGGAAATTCCTTGATGCCCTTGATTTTGGTTTAAGTCACCTTAAAATTGCCGTAAATGCAGGGGATGTGATATCTTATAAAAACAATTTTAATCGTCTGGCGTTAACTGCTTATGTTGGTAACCTGGTGTCTTTTGCTGAAAAAACCGTGAGTCCCCAATTGATTGAGCACGTTAGTGAAATTTATCGTCTTGTGAACCACAGAAAACATGCGGAGCATACGGAGGCGAACCGTAAAGGCGTTTTGTCCGCCATAGGCAAAGCCCAAAGCGAACTGGAGCAAATAAGCAGAAAAGGAAAACGGAAGTAATTTCATTCCTTTAACTCGATTTCCACGTGAACTTCTTCCGGAATTTCCACGCGCATTACCCTTCTCAAAGTCCTTTCATCCGCTTCAATGTCAATCAGCCTTTTGTGGATGCGCATCTGCCATTTCTCGTAGCTTTCCGTGCCCCCCCCGCAGGGGCCTTTCCTTGTTGGCACAACCAGTTTTCTTGTGGGCAGGGGAATTTTTCCGGAATGCTTTACTCCTGTCCTGCCCGCCACCTGTAAAATTCTGTCGCCTATTTCATCCAGCAACTTGTTGTCGGAACTGCTTAACTTTATTCGCGCCTTCTGCATACTCATTCACTTTGAAAAAAAAAACAAAAATAAGCGTTAAAAAGGAAGAAAATTACTTCCTTGGGGTAACGCTTATAATCATTCCCGCCGCAACGGTTTGCCCCATGTCCCTGATTGCAAACCTTCCCAGCTGCGGAATTTTTTTGAATTCCTCCACAACCACTGGTTTTGTGGGGACAACCTTTACGATTGCCGCGTCCCCTGTTTTCAGGAATTTCGGGTTTTCCTCCTTTACTGCGCCTGTTTTCGGGTCCAGTTTTTTCTGGATTTCCGTTATCACGCAGCTCAGTTGTGCGGTGTGCATGTGGAAAACAGGGGTGTAATTCACTGGTATTGCGGTTGGGTGGCTTAGCACAACGATTTGTGCCATGAATTCTTTTGCCACAGTCGGGGGGTCTTTCGGGTGCCCGATGACGTCTCCCCTTGCAATGTCCCCTTTTCCGAGGCCCCTGATATTGAAGCCCACATTGTCCCCGGGAATTGCCTGCGGCAATTGTTCGTGGTGCATTTCAATTGTTTTCACTTCACCGCTTTTTCCCGCAGGCTCTATTACAATCTTGTCCCCGGGCTTCAGAATCCCGGTTTCAACCCTTCCGACCGGAACCGTGCCCACGCCTTTAATGGTGTAAACGTCCTGAACCGGAAGCCTTAACGGCTTGTCAATTGGAGGCTTGGATGCGACAATTTCGTCCAGCTGGTCAACCAGGGTTTTTCCCCTGAACCAGCCCATGTTTTCGCTTCCTTTTGCAACATTGTCCCCCATCCAGGCGCTGACTGGGATGAATGTTGTCTGCTCTGTTTTATACCCTATTCCTGTAAGCAGTTTTTCCAGCTCTTTTTTCAGGTCATTGAATTTTCCTTCCTCGTATTTCACTTCATCCATTTTGTTGATTGCAATAAGCATGTTCTTCAATCCCATGACCTGTGCAAGGAACGCGTGTTCCTTTGTTTGCGGCTGGATTCCGTCTTTTGCGGACACCACCAAAACAGCTGCATCCGCCTGGGATGTTCCGGTAATCATGTTTTTAACGAAGTCCTTGTGTCCTGGGGCGTCAATTATGGTGTAATTGTTTTTCTTGCCCGAGAACTTTTTGTAGGCAACGTCAATCGTTACTCCCCTTTCCCTTTCTTCTTTAAGGTTGTCCATTACGTAGGCAAAAGCGAATGTGCCTTTTCCCTTGGCGTCAGCTTCAGCCTTGAGTTTCCTGTAATCCTGTTCGCTTAAAGCGCCTGTATCATAGAGCAGTCTTCCGACTAAAGTGGACTTTCCGTGGTCCACGTGCCCAATGAATACCAAATTAATGTGTGGCTTTTCTGCCATTGTCGAAACACCTCCAAATTAACATAATATTCCTTGAACAAAAGGATTAAAAATGCTTTTTTAAAGGCGTTTTTGGGCAAGCGTTGGAATGCAGCTTGCTTTGTTTGAATCCGTTTGTTTTAATTGGTTTTTGGTGTTTTAGTTTTTCATTGAATGTTTTTTTTGGGGCGTGTTTTATGGCGCGGCTGCAGAGAAGGGCTGGAAGGGGAAAGCAGGGAAAACCGGGTTCGGCGGGAAGACAAATAAATGTTAAAACTCCGGAAGCGCGGCGGCTTTATGCGGCAGCCAAGAAGGGGAGCGGGGTTCCGCCCAGTGTTGTGCGAGAGGATTTAAGGCTTTTTCGTGGCGGGGCTGGTTTCTTGGCGGATGGCAGGGTTGAGCCAACTAAAGCGCAGAAAGCCGGAATCCGTAGAGTGGGGGAGAGAGAGTCTGAAGCATTGAGGTTGGCGAAGAAGTCTGGGAATGTGTGGCTTCAGGCAAGGGTTAATGCGTTGGTTGGCAATAAGAAAGTGGCTCTTGGTTTGGCGGAGAAGTCTGGGAGTGTGGGGCTTCAGGCATGGGTTAATGCGTTGGTTGGCAATAAGAAAGTGGTTCTTGAGTTTGCGGAGAGGTCTGGGAATGTGGGGTTTCAGGCAGGGGTTAATGCGTTGGTTGGCAATAAGAAAGTGGCTCTTGGTTTGGCGGAGAAGTCTGGGAGTGTGGGGCTTCAGGCATGGGTTAATGCGTTGGTTGGCAATAAGAAAGTGGTTCTTGAGTTTGCGGAGAGGTCTGGGAATGTGGGGTTTCAGGCAGGGGTTAATGCGTTGGTTGGCAATAAGAAAGTGGCTCTTGGTTTGGCGGAGAAGTCTGGGAGTGTGGGGCTTCAGGCATGGGTTAATGCGTTGCTTGGCAATAAGAAAGTGGCTCTTGGTTTGGCGGAGAGGTCTGAGAATGTGGGGTTTCAGGCAAGGGTTAATGCGTTGTTGAATCTTCCCCCTGCAAAAAGGAAGCACCTTTTCTTCACCCTTTACTTTTAAACTGTTTTTCTAAACTGCTTGATTCATTGAAAGCTAAAAATGCGCTTTTTAAAAGGCGTTTTTTTTGTGCGCCTGTTTCCGCCGTCCAAACCTCCTGCCGCAGCCCTTGCGGGGCTCAATAACCGGGATGAATCAGAAGACATCTATTAAAAGAAGAAAGTCAAGCTGTTTTGCACGTTATTCGCCGAAATTGCCTTACACAGGGATTGCTATTTTCAGCCCGGAATACTTTGCAATAGGCTCAATTCCGCGGCTTTCTTTCCCTAATTCGATAAGCCCAAGCCCTTTCAGGGTTTTCACGTCGCTGAAAACATTTGCGTAAGGCCTTTTCGCGAGCCTGCTCAAGGCGTAAATCGTTTTAGGTTTTTCCGCCCTGATGAGCTTCAAAAGCCTTATTCTTTCTGTAGTAAGCACTTTCCGCAGGGTTTCCAGGTTTTCAAAGGAAATGAATTCCTGTTTTTCCCTGGCTTTCCCTGCCTTAACCTCGTTATAAGCCTCGGTAAACCGTTTTCCCGTTTCCTCAAGACTTTCAACTTTAATCGTAATCTCCTTTGCTTTCATTTCAGTTCCCCTTTTCTTATTTTTTCAAACTTAAGGGAAGTATCGGAACCGTGGGTTCTGATTTTTTCAGTTTCCCCCAAAAACCTTTCCACAAGCCTTTCAATTGATTCAAATTTAACTTTTCCCTCTTTTTTTCCAAAGTGCCGGTGATGCCTTTTTCCCAGTTCATTATCGTAGCGGAGAACGCATTTGCCTTCCTGCACAAAACTCATTGAATATTTCACTCCATCCGGAAACGCTTCACTTTTTGGAACCCTGTGAATCTTGAATTCTGCAAAGCTTTTCCTGTCCGCACTTAAGTAAACCCTGTCCTTAAGCAGCGGTTCAGCCACAAAACCACCCGCGCAGTTCTATAGCCTCCAACAATACATGTTGTCCAAAGCAATATATAAGCTTTTCCATTCAAGCCTTCCAAGCAAGGCAAGCAATTTAAATTCTTTCCAACGTCAGAAAACGAAACCTTAAATTACTCAAAGTGCAAGTATTCTTTTGATGGCTGCAAGAAAGGTTTCTGAGCCCAAAAGAGGGCGATATGCAGGGAGACGCATTAACCCCGAAGAGCAAAAGAAATTGACCCGGTTCAGGCTAAGATTATTATTGCCTGATTACATTAGGCAATCCATGGATAAAGTAAATAGCAGGGACCCGGAACAAAGATACCGGGCAGTTGACCATATTTTGCAGTATCTTAGGATCTGTTGGAGTGGCGTGGCGAAAACTAAAAACCCGGTGGCCATGGGAAGACGGAAGGCAATAGAAAGGGAAGCGGTTCCGCTTTTGAAGAATGCTTTGGTTGACCGGATGGAAGAAACGCGGAAAAAAGCCTCAGATGCGATGCTTATAATGGGAAAATTGAAGGAAGCCGCGGAATCTGTTTCTTCCATGAATTTTGGAAGACTTTCTCGTTCCCTTTCTTGGACCCAGCAGCCCATGGAGTCTGTGGCAGAAAATAAAATAAATGCCCAAATCGCAAGAATTAGGCAGGGGCAAAAAGCGGGAAAACAAAAACCGGCGTTTCACAAGGGAGTTGAAGTGCTCTTTGTGAATATCAAAGATCAGGGGATACTTGGGTGCAACCATAATGGCTTGATTCTAATAAACAGGGATTCTATTTTCCGGCTCGAGGAACATTTTGTGAAAGTTGAAAAAATGTCCCCACAGGCCGCCAAAGTACAAGTTAACAAAATTGTCGGTGCAGTCAAAGAGCATGAATTGGGTGAATTTGTGTCCCATGAATTGGGTGAATTTGTGTCCCATGAATTGGGGATTGTGATGGAGCTTTTGCATGCAGAAAAAAAAGGTTTCATAAAAGAGCACTTGAAAATGTTTCATGATTCCAAGCATGCAAAAAAAAGCGGCTTAAGATGGAAAGTGTCTTTTAAAGAGGAAACCCCCTATGAAACCCGAAAAAAAATTATACTGACTCAGCTTCCAGAACTTAAAAAACATTTGCCTGAAAATCAGCCTTAATCCAAAAAGTATTCGCCTTTCTTTGGCGCCGGGTCCATTCCCTTGCGTGTGCGGACTTCCCTAACCACTTTATCCTGCAGTTCTCTCGGCAAAGGTTCATAGCCTGAATACTCAGCTGTCCAGATTGCCCTTCCCTGCGTTGCCCCTCTAATAGCGGAGCTGAAGCCAATTAACTCTTTCACTGGCGCCTTTGAAATAATAATTGTGAGTTCCCCTTCCTGCCTCATTTCATTTATTTGTGTCCTGCGGGAGCCCAGCTCCTTGCTTACCCCGCCCATGTAATCCTGCGGAACATTGATTGTGAGAATCTGTTTTGGCTCCAGAATAATCGGGTTTCCAAACAACACGCAGGCATAAATTCCTCTTGTAATGGCGGGCAGCACCTGCGCGGGACCGCGGTGAATTGCGTCCTCGTGCAGTGTTGCGTCCTCCAGCACAACCTTCACTCCCGTAACCCTTTCCTTTGCAAGCGGCCCTTCATTGGTTGCGTCCATGAAAGCCTGAATAATGAGTTCCCTGATTTCAAACAATGCCTCAATTCCGCGTGTGGCGTTAACCAGTGTGCAGGTGTTGTTCACGGCCCAGGTTTTCTTCGCCTCATCGTTGTCTATTCCGCAGTCCACAAGCTTTGCGATTGTTTCCTTGTTTTTCAGCTTTAATTTGCCCTGAAGCTTTGATTCCTTCAGTTTCTCCAGAATTTCCGGTTCAATCGGCTCAATGCGCATCTTGAATTTGTTGTGCTTGTTCGGGGTTTTCGCTTCAATGGTTTGCGAAGGCTTTGTGGCTGTTTCATGGTACACGACAATAGGAGGGCTGACTGTTACCGGGATTTTGTGGTCGTGCTCTATTCTGTGCTGTGTTACCTCCAAATGCAGTTCCCCCATCCCTGAAAGAAGGTGTTCCCCGGTTTCCTGGTTTATTTCAGCCCTGATGTTCGGGTCCTCTTTTGTTATCTGCCTTATCACTTCAATAAGCTTTGGAAGGTCTTTTGTCTGCCTGGCTTCCACGGAAACAGTCATCACCGGCTCCGCACTGCTCATAAATGTTTCAAATTCATGGAGTTCCTGCCTTGTGCCGATTGTTTCGCCTGCCCAGACTTCCTTCAATCCGACCAATGCCGCAATATTCCCTGCCGGAATTTCTTCCACAGGAACCCTGTCCGGGCCCATGTACACTCCCACCTGTGAAATGTTGATTTCCTTTTGCCCGCCTATGAGCTTTACGTTAACCCCTCTTTTAACGGTTCCCGAGTAAATCCTTCCTGTTGCAATGTCCCCTGCGTGCGGGTCAACCGAAACATCTATAACCATCATTGCCAGTTCTCCTTTCGGATCGCATGAAAGCATTCCTTTTCCTTCCGCGCTTTCCGGCTCCCCTTTCCATATAACAGGGGTCCGGTATTTTTGCGCTTCAATCGGGTTCGGCAGATGGTTTACAACCATCTCCAAAAGCGCCTCATGCAGCGGGCTTTTCTGCGCCAAAGTTTTCTGGTCTTCTTTCTGGCAGTAATCGTACACGTCCTTGAAGGAAATCCCGGTTTCCTTCATGTGCGGGGCGGAAATAGCCCAGTTGTGGTACGCCGAGCCAAAAACAACCGAACCATCATCAACCTTTACGCCCCATTTTCCCTTGAACTGTTCCGGGGAATTGGCTTTAATCAGCGTATTGACTGCCGCAATCACTTTCACAAACCTTTCCTGCATTTTTTCCGGCGAAACCTTTAACTCGTTCACAAGCCTGTCCACCTTGTTTATGAACAGGGTTGGCTTAACGTTTTCCTTAAGCGCCTGCCTTATCACTGTTTCAGTTTGCGGCATCACTCCCTCCACGGCGTCCACAACAATCACGACCCCGTCCACGGCGCGCATTGCCCTTATGACTTCCCCTCCAAAGTCAATGTGCCCGGGAGTGTCAATCACGTTAATCAGGTGCTCTTTTCCCTTGTATTCGTGCACCAACGAAACGTTTGCGGAATTTATTGTGATTCCGCGCTGCTGCTCCAGTTCATAGAAGTCCATGAACAGCTGCTTGCCGGCCAAATCCTTTGAAATCATTCCCGCGGCCGCAATCAAATTATCCGTAAGGGTGGTGTTGTGGATGATTATTCCGTTTCCTATGAAGTTGTGTGTGCCTTCAACACTGAAATCGTAGACGAATTCCTCTTTTTCAGACTCTTTTTTTACGACAAAAACAGTGGAGCAGTCAAACAGCGTTTTCTCTATTTCCTGTATTTTTTCCCACGTTTCCCTGTTTTTGATTTCCGGGTTGCCGATGGAAGAATAGACAGTGGAAATGAATTCCTTAAAATTCAGGCAATAAACCGTTTGTTTTCCAAGTTCAATTATTTCCTGGGTTTTTTTAAATGCTTTTAGCGGGATGCCGAGCTCTTTTCTGACGGTTTTCAACAACGTGCCTGAAAGGGGCAGCGCATCAGTGTTCCTGTTGGTTTGCGAAACGCCCGCAAAATTTAATGCCTTTGCCTGTTTTCTGTCCAGCCGGAATCCAACTTCTTCTGCAAATGTTTTCAGGTTTTGCCCGGAGATGTACAAAGTGTTTTTCTTTTCGTTGAAGGTTGCGCTGCAGCCAAACCTTAAAAGGCATAAATAGAGCTGGCTCAATATTTTTTTGGACCTGGAATTCAGGCTGATGGCCCTTCTTGAACTTTCCACTGTTCCGTCAGCATCAAAATACCCCTGGATAAAAGCTTTGAGCAGCTGGTTGGGTGCCTTCTGCACCAGTGCCGGGACAGTGATGTTTGCAGATTTTTTCTGCATGGGAAACTCAAAACCGTGCTCTAAAATTTTCAGCAAGGTTAGGCCTGCTTTCAGGTCAACCCGTGTCGCTTTTGAGCCATACTTCCTTTCAACGGCGGTAACCCCAAAGGAACCCTTTGTTATTTTTTTAATCCCGTTGATTATCTGCCTGTCTTCGTTTGTTATTCTTATGTCTTTTCCGCATTTTCCTCCGTCCCCCCAGATTAAGCCAAGCAGGTACATAAACTCCGTGAATTCGTATTCGGTTTGGGGAATCCTTAAGTCCACGGATGAGTGCCCTGTTTTTTGCAGGCTTTGCCGGTAATTTAATGCCCTGACAAGCTTGTAAGGGCTGTAGCCAAGCTTTTTGCTGACTTGCATGAAATCATTCAGCCTGTACCGCCCCCTGTAAACTCCGTGGTAAAATGACTTGTTTTTAAGTTGGGAGTTTATTTCTTTCCTGATTTTTTCCAGCCCGTAGGCAAGTATTCGCCTCTTGATTTCCAATGAATCCCTTTCATTCAACCTGAGAAAAAAACCGGGGTCTTTTGCAAGGCTTTCCAGCAAACATGTCTGCAGCCCAGCCAGCGTTAGGGAGTCGGTTTTAACAAATTTTGGGGCCAGGACAAAGTCGTTTAATTCGATTTCTTTTGCCTGTTTTTCAAAAACTTTTCCATTTTCATCCAGGCACAGGAATTTGTGTTCCGGGGTTGTTTTTATTTTAAAGCCGTTTGAAAAAGTGAGTTTAACGAGTTTTTTGTTTGCTTTAAGTTTCCATACATGCGTGATTTTTTTCGAAACAAGCTCTTTTTTTTCTTTGTCAAAACTTACGGCCATTTCGCCCAGCCCTGACACATCAAACACTTCTTCCCATTTGTTTTCCCGCACCTTTTTTCCTTTTCCCGGCAGCTTGAACAGGCTCCCGGCGGTTTTAATCCTTCCATCCGAAAGCAGGATGTTTGTATTTCCGCTGACGCATTTTCCGTGGTCTATGTGCGCGACTATTCCGATGTTTCTGATGGTTTCCCTTCTGTTCATCAATTTTTCCGCTTTCTTGACAACGTCTTCTTTTTTCGCCAAAGCCATCACCTTGAGCTCATCGCAATCCTTTCAACTTCGTCCCTTCTTTTAACCGAAAACGAGCTGTTGTCCCCTTTCGCCGCCAACACCAGCTCTTTTGCCAGCGCCTCCGCGGCAGGGGTTTTTTTCCTGTACGACCCTGCAAAGCCCGCGAGCGCAATGTTTTTGAGCGCTTCGTCCATTCTCCTCATCGGCGCGACATCCACCGCCTGCGTGTAGGATATTCCGCCCCTTTTAATGCGTGTTGTGTCCTCCCTTGGGGCGGCGTTTGAAATCGCGTCCGCCAAAACCTGCAAAGGGTTCTGTTTTGTTTCCTTTTCCACCCAGTCAAACGCCTCTTCAATGATTTTCATTGCCTGCAATTTTTTTCCGCAGCTTCCCCTTCCGCGCATGTATTTTCCGCTCATTTTCCTTTTTCCCTGCCCCGAGCGCATCACCTTGTTGACAAGCCTTTCAACCGCATTCATTGAGCCCTTGTCAAACCGTTTCCTGGTTTTTTTTCCGAATGAGTGCGGGATTTTTTTGTCCTCAAAGTTCATGTAATTCGCCAAACCCGGGTCCTTTACCTGAACCTCTTCCGAACTCCATTTCCCGAACACCCGGGTTTTTTTCTCCACTTGATTACCTCTTCATTTTCTCCTTTTTGCCTGTCCTAAGCATTTCCAGCGACTGGTTGTTCACTTTAACGACTTTGTATTTCACTCCCCACAAATCCCCTTTCGCTCCGTGCTTCCTTCCCCCCAGCCCTTCAACCAAAACTTCATCGTGCTCGTCAATGTGCTTTATTGCCCCGTCGTATGGCGCAAGCGCGGTGAGCTGTTTTCCGTTTTTAATGAGCTGAACCCTGACGCATTTCCTTATCCCGGAATTCGGCTGTCGTGCTGTCACGCCGCGCTTTTCAATCACTATTCCGCGGGCTTGCGGGCTTCCTTCCAGAAGGTCTTTTTTTTTCTTTTCTTTTTTGGTTTTCCTGTGCTTGGGCTTCTTTTTTTTCCATTTTTTCCGGCTTTTTTCAAGCCCCTGCGCTGCAAACTCCCCTTTCGCCATATTTTTACCCCGTAAAATTCCTTACCTCATCCTTACCTCTTTTATTCCGTAATCCCGTTCCAGGAATTCTTTCGCCCTTTTGAATGAGGCGTTGTGCTCCAATAATTTTCTTCTGTTCATTGAATCGCATTTAATCGTCATTTTTTTGTCTTCCTTTTTAATTTCTTCGAATGAGACATCCTTTAAACTTTTTCTGATAAAGCCCTCCGGCTTTTCGCTGTAAGGCAGTATTTCCACCCTTTTTTTCATTCTTTTTCCCAAATGCTTTATGTGTTTCCCGTTTTTTCCTATTGCGGCGCCCATTTTGCTTTCCTTTACGAGAAAGGAAACCACGTCTTCTTTAACCAGGCAGTCCCTTGCGGTAACGCCTGAAACGGTTTCCAGTGCGCTGATTAGCAGAAGTTCTTCTTTTGCCAGCTTCATTTCTTTCCCTGTTTTGCCCCTGTTCCGAGAATCTTTGACTTTCCTTCATTCAAAACCAGCATCACGGAAACAGGAAAAGGCTTTCCGCAAACCGAACCAAGTTCCAAAGAAGTGCCCCCAAATTTTTTCAGGGGAATTCCAATCGCGTTTGCGGTGTGCGAGATTCTTTCCTGAACCGCTTTCTGCGTGTTTTCGCTTAAAATTATTAGCTTCCCGTTTCCTTTTAAAATATTGTTTTCGCTTTTTTTGGTTCCGAAAACCACTTTCCCCGTGTCAACCGCCCTGCGGATTTCTTTTCTTTCGTCAGCCATCTTTTTTTTTCACCGTTTTTTTTTTTACTTTGACCTCACCACCAAATTCACGGTCCCTGTGCCCACCTTGACGGGCTGCCCGACAATAATGTTTTCCACAACCCCCTCCAATTCTTCCTTTTCGCCTTTGAAGGAGGCGTCAAGCAAATGCTTCACCGTTTCCTCGAATGCCGCCCTGGCAAGCGGGGAGGTTTTCTGTCTTGTGATTCCTGTTCTCACAATTCCGCGCACGTCTCCCTCAAAGCACATTAAGTCAGCCAAAAGCATGATGTGCCTTAAGTCCACGCGAATTCCGTTGTCCACCAAAACCTGGTTTAACTCGCGCACTATCGCGTTCCTCCCTGCCTCAATCCCCAAAACCTTTGAAATCTCTTTTATGTCGTTTGTGGTTGTCCGGTCGGCGTCCGCTTCCTTCATTTTAAGGATGCTTTTGAGGTTCGTGCCCCTTGTTTTTATGTAAAATTCGCCGTTTTCTTCGAACACAATTGTTTTCTCTATTCCCCTCACTCCCTGAATCCTTGTGGTGTTCAGCTTGTTCAAATTTTTCCTGATTTTCAGGAGCTGTTCCCTTGGAAAGCGGAAGTAAACGCTTTTCGTCCTCACCTTTCCTTTTGTTTTAAGGTGCCTGTTTATTTTGAGTATGAGCTCTTTCCTGTCAATGTTTCTTTCTTCTATTGCGTCCTGGTTTAAATGGATTATTGCCTCTTTTTTTGGGAGGTTTTCTTCCACTCTTATCACGTCCCCTATTCTCACGTCAATAAGGCTTTTCGCGAATTTTTCTGCCTTATCCCTTTTTGACCCCATTTCTTTGTCCAGGTAAATAGTCATAATCGGGTATTTTGCCTTGCTTCTTCCGTCCACTATTTCTTCAACCCTTTGGATTCCCGAACCCACTGAAACTTCCGCTGCCCCTGCATAGTGCTTTGTCCTGAGCGTGAGCTGTGTTCCCGGCTCGCCCAGACTCTGTGCCGCAACGATTCCCACAGCCTCCCCTGACTCAACTTTTCCCGCAAGGTAAACCTTTTCAACCGCCTCCACAAGGCTTTTTTTCTGCGCGTCCGAAAACTTTTTTTCCGCACAGGTTTTCTCAATTTTTTTCATCACATAATGTGAAAGGAATTCGTGCAGCGGCTTTTCTTCCGAAAGCCTTGCCGGTGCCCCGGCTTCAGGCTTTTTTTCCGTTGTCTCCGTTTTTCTTGTGGAGCCCTTTTTTTCCTTTGACTTTCCTTTTGCCCCCGGGTTTCCGGTTTTTTTTTCTTTCCCTGCTTTTTTTGCGGTCATTTTTTCACCAGCTTTTCCGCTTCCCTTTCAACATTAACGCTTTTTCCTTTTGAAGTGTACATCGGGAATACGCCGTCCTCGCCGTAAAGGTATTGGATTATGTTTTTGTTTGCGGTCCTCGCGGTTCCGTCGTTTTGCACAGTCAGGTCTTTGAGTGAATTTGCCAGCCTCCTGTACAGGTATCCGCTGACCTTTGTGGCGACGCTTGTGTCAACTTCCCCCTGCCTTCCGCCCATCGCGTGGTAAAAGTATTCTTTTGCGCCCATTCCGGTTGTGAAGTTTTCCTGGATGAACCCGCCTGCAACCGCCCCCACATCGTCTTTTTTGTTTAATGTGATAAGCCTGTCGTCAAATCCCCTTTTCGGCCGTCCTTCCCTTACTGAAGCCTGTCCCCAGAACCCCTGTATGTTCGTTAAATTGACCGCAGAACCGCGTGAACCAGAGGCAATCATCACCGTTGAATTGTATTGCGGGCTTTCCCCGAGGAGGGCCTCCAGTTTTTCCTTGAGTATCTGGTTTTCCAGTTCCTGTTTTGTTTCCGCGCCCAGCATCATCATCTTAACCTCGAATGATTCCTCCAGCGTTCTTCCCGGAATGTGCTCCAAAGTTCCGCGCCTGTACTTTGCCACAAGTTTTTCCCCTTCGCTGAGCTCTTTTTCAATTGCCTTTGTTTTCACCCTTTCAATGCTGTCGGTTGTCTCAAATTCATCCAATCCAACAGTCATGCCTTTTTTTGTCACCAAGTCCTCCACTATCCTGTTGATGTAATGGTAGAACCTTTCCACTGTTTTTGGGCCGTAGTCCTTTGCAAGCGCTTCAATAAGCTTTCCTTTCCCTTCCCCCAGCGCTTCCTCGTCGATTATCCCTGAAACCAGTTTCCCTTTTTCAATCTTCAAATAAGCGTCTTGGTCGCATTTTTCTTTTTTGCAGTCCCTGCATTTCTTTATTTTGTTCAGTAGCCTGCAGGTGTTGGTTTTGAATTCCATGTTCAAGTCCCTGGGAAGCAGTGCGGAAAAGATTTGTTTGCCTGAATGCCTTTTTCCTTGATCCGGTTTCGGCAGCCCGGTTTTTCCCATTTCATAGAAGTATTTCATTGCCTCTTCTTTGCTGAAGGAAGTGCTTTTCATTGAAAGAATGTATGCCCCGCTTACCCCGTCTTCGTCCAGTATGATTACCGGAGCGCCGTACCTCGGGGAAATTATCTGATTTTCCACAAGCATCAGTTCCCGTGCTTCTGCCTTTCCTTCCTCTGTCTGCGGCACATGAATGTTCATTTCGTCCCCGTCAAAATCTGCATTGTAGGGCCTGCACACAATTGGGTTAATCCTTAGGGCGCGGTCAGGCATTATTCTTGCGGTGTGCGCCATCATGCTTAGCCTGTGCAAAGAGGGCTGGCGGTTAAACAATACTATGTCCCCGTCCTGCAGTTTCCTTTCAATCTTAAACCCGACATCCAGCTCTTCCAGGATTTCTTTTTTGTTGTCTTCGGTTATTTTTTTCCTCATTCCGTTTGGCCTTACGATGTAGCCTATTTTTCCGCCGTCCTTAATCAGTTTTTCAACGTCTTTCTTGTTCCAGTCCATCACAACCTCCGGCAAAGTGAGGTTATCCGCGATTTCCTTTGGAATTCCGACTTCGTTTATTGAAAGGTAGGGGTCTGGAACAACAGTTGACCGCGCCGCAAAATTAACCCTTTTTCCGGTTAAATTGTACCTGAACCTTCCCTTTTTTCCTTTCAGCCTTTGGACAAGCGTTCTCAATGCTCTTCCGCTCCTGTGCTTTGCCGGCGGCACTCCCGCGGTGTTATTGTCATAGAATGTTGTCACATGGTACTGCAGCAAGTCCCACAAATCCTCCACAATCAGCTGCGGTGCGCCTGCCTCAATGTTGTCCTTCAGCCTCGCGTTAATTCTGATGATGTCCACAAGCTTGTGCGTCAGGTCGTCCTCCGACTTTATTCCGGTGTCCAGGGTAATGGAGGGCCTGATTGTTACAGGCGGAACAAGAAGCACGGTGAGCACAAACCATTCTGGCTTTATTCTTTCCGGGTCGTAGCCGAACAACACCAGGTCCTGGTCAGGGATTTTTTCCAGCCATTCCCTTACCTGCGTGGGGTAGAGCCTTTCTTTTCCGTAGAAAAAGTTTGTGGGCTTGTCAAGCAGCACTTCTTTTCTTTCCTCGCTGCAGTGCGGGCATTTCTTGGTTTTCTTTGTTTTGAGAAGGATTCTTTTCACTATCGCGTCAGGCTTTCCAAGCAATGCATTAAATGGCTTCAGCTTTTCGTCCGGCAGCGCGATTCTTCCGCATTTTTGGCAGGTTGCATGCAGTAATTCTTCAATTTTTCTGCCGAATTCCGAGTGAATCACAGGTCTTACCAATTCAATGCTTCCGAAGTGCCCGGGGCAGTACTTCATTTTTTGCCCGCATGTTTTGCACCTCAGCCCCGGGTTTATTACGCCCAGATGCGGGTCCATGAGGCTTCCTTCCATGGGATAGCCGTCTTTGTCATAGGTGTCCGAGGTTTTAACCTCCATTGCGCTGAGTTTCCTGACCTGCTCCGGGCTGAAAACCCCGAACTCAATTGCCTTGATTTTCTTCAACAGCATTTGATTACCTTTTGCTCCTTTCCTGTTTTTTGCCCTTTTTTTTATTCCTTCCAGCCATTATTCCACCTTGTCCCCAAGCATTACTTTCGGGTAGATTCCAAGCGACTTCATTTCCTCCAGCAGCAGCTTGAACCCGTAGCTCATTTCCACGGGGTAAACGTTTGAGCCGCTGCACAAAGGGCAAAACTTTTTGTTCCTGATTTGGTCGTTTACCGCAATCAACCCGCATTTTTCGCACACAAGCTCTATTACCTTGTCCGAGTCTTCAATGAATTTTTCCTGCAAAAGCATTGCAGCGCCGTGTCCCACCAGGGTTTCCCCTTCCATTTCCCCAAACCTTAAACCGCCTTCCTTTTCTTTTCCTTCGGTTGGCTGTCTGGTGAGGATTTGCACCGGCCCCCTGCTTCTTGCCTGCATTTTGTGGGCAACCATGTGGAACAGTCTCCTGTATGAAACAACTCCCGTAAAAATTTCTCCCTCAATTTTTTTTCCGGTCGTGCCGTCGTAAAAAATTTCTTTTCCGTCCCCCCTGAATCCGCGTTCCTTCAAAATTTTTCTTAACTCTTTTTGGCTCACGGAATTAAACGGCGTTCCGTCTATTTCCCCGCATTTTTCGCTTGACGCCTTTCCCGCAAGCATTTCAATGAGGTGGCCGATTGTCATTCTTGAAGGAATTGAATGCGGATTTAATATGAGGTCTGGCTTCATTCCGTTTGCCGTAAAAGGCAGGTCTTCCTCCGCAACAATCGCCCCCACAACCCCTTTCTGCCCGTGCCTTGAGCTGAACTTGTCCCCTATTTCGGGAATCATTTCGCTCCTTATTTTGATTTTGCTTAAAATGTTTCCTTCCCCGTCCTCGGTTAAAATCACCCTGTCCACGAAACCTGGCTTGCCTTTTCTTGCGGTTGTGCTGCTTTCACGCCTTTTTTCCTGAACTATGCCGAATTCGCTTACTTCCTCCAAAAACCTTGGGGGCGAGGTTTTCCCCATGATTACGTCTTTTTCTGTCGCAAATTGTTCCACTTCAGCCAACCCGTCTGCCCCGAGCTTTTTGTATGCTTCTTCCCCCAGATATCCCACTGTTTCCTCGTCCGGGACCTCAAACTTGTCGGCCTGTCCCCCCGGGTAGCGGTTTTCCGCTGACTCATAGCTGCGGAAATAAGATGTCCTGCTTAATCCCCTGTCAACCGCGCCCTTGTTCAATACAACCGCGTCCAAAATGTTGAATCCGTAGTATGGAAGAATCGCGACCACAAAGTTTTGGGACTGCGGCCGTTTATCCAAGTCAATGATGTCCATTGTCTTTGTTTTCACAATTGATTTTTGGGGGTAGTATAAGAGATAGCTTTCCGTGTCGGTGCGCAAATTCAGGTTGATTCCGCTTATTCCAAGCGCCTGCTTGAACATTTTTGCCCCATGCAAAACCTTTCCCGCCATGTTGTGTTCAAGGTAGGGCACCATTGAAGTCACAACGCTTAACGTTCCAACCGAGTCAATTTCAAGGTGCGAGTGCTCTTTTGTGAGCTCGCTTTCCTTGAGCGCAATGAACGCGTTTTCTTCTTCTTCCGCGTCCAGGTATTCTATGATTCCTTCCTTAACCAAGTCGTTCCATGAAAGCTTTCCGCCTGAAAGCTGCTTCAAATGCTCGTCCTTGAGCCTTGGCTTTCCGTCTTCCACAACAATCAGCGGCCTCTGCACCCTTCCTGCATCTGTATTAATGTACACTTCGTTTGTGTCCTCATGCAATGCGATGTTAACCTGTGGCTCAAGCTTTCCTTTTCTTCTCAGCTGAATGAGCTCTTTAATCAGTTTTTCCGAGTTTTCGTGGAAACCAATAAGCCTTCCATTGATGTAAACCTTCGCCATTTTTGCTATCCTGGATTTTATTTTTGTTTCCACCATTTTTTTCCCCTAAAGTTTTTTCAGTTTCACGCCCATCTTGTTCAGATAGCTTTCCACAGGCCTTTCCCCTGCTTCTGTTGTCACTTCAGCCAAAATGGAAAGGTTTTTTACTAACCCGCATTGCGGGCCGTCCGGGGTTTCAATCGGGCCAAGCCTTCCCCAGTGTGTTCCGTGCACGTCCCTTGCCTCGTACAGTTCGCGGTTTTTGTCCAGCGGGCTTTTCACTTTCCTTAAATCGGTTAACGGGCTCAAGTAGTTGACGCGGTCCATGAATTTGCTTACGCCTGTTGCGCGGCCAATCCAGTTTCCTGTGCTCATCGCAAACCGTATCCTTTCGCTTACCGCCCCCGGCCTCACAACCGTTGAAATGTTGAGCTTTCTTCTTCGGGTGATAGTGCGGTCAATCTGGAACTTCAGGTCCTTTATGAAGTATTTGAAGGAGTAACGGAACAAATGCTCCATCAACTTTCCGCTTAACTCAAGCCTCTTGTTTTTGTAGTGGTCTTTGTCGTCTTCTTCCCTTAACCCGTATGCCAGCTCCATCGCCTTTGTTGCCATCATTGTGAGATAGTAGGCTTTCGCGAGCCTGTCTTTTTCAGTTTGCCCGATATGCGGCAAAAGGAATGCGTCAATCACTTCCCTTGCCCGCCTTAGCCTGTAGTCTATCACTTGCCCGGGCGCGACAAACTTTCCTATCCTGTCCAGCGCTTCTTTTTGGTCCTTTATTTCCGTCTGCTCCAAATTAAGCAAAATGTCGTTCACTATTTCCGGTTCCTCCGGAAACGCGCCCATTATTTCCTTGTCTGTTATCAGCCCCAATGCCCTAAGCAACACAGTGAGCTTAAGCCTTCTTGGAGAGGAAGGAAACGTGACATTAAGTATTCCGTCCGGTCCTCTTGAAATCCTTACCCTTCCCTTGAATGCCCCGCGGGTTGAAATAACTTCAGCTATCGCCTTGTCCTGGGGCTGGTGGCTTACCAATACGCGGTCGGATGCAAGCACTTCCTGTGTCATCAGCGCCTTTTCGGAGCCGTTTATGATGAAGTATCCCCCGAAATCTTTGGGGTCTTCGCCCATTTCAATCAGTTCTTCTTCGTTTTTTCCTTCCAGCCAGCACCTGTTTGATTTAAGCATTATCGGCATTTCCCCGATGTAGGCCCTTCTTGCGTCTTGTTCAACTTCCCTTCTCAGCAGTTTCATGGAAAGGAATATTGGCGCGCTGTATGTCCGGTTTCTCAGCCTTGCTTCCATGGGATGGAATTCCGTGCGCGGGCTTCCGTCGGCTTCAATGATTTGCGGCCTCTGCACCTCTATTTTGTCTAATTCTATCCGGACTTCCTCTATTTTCGGGCTGATGACCTTGTTTTCATCAATTATTTCCTCAAGCTTTTGGTCAATGAACTGGTTGAATGAGTCTATTTCCTGTTGGGCAATGTTTTTGTTCCTGAAATACGAGTTAATAAGCCCCCAGCCGTAGTCCATTCAGTCCACCATCCTGTAATAAAAAGTTTTTCCCGCGGTCTTGCTTTTCCGGGTTATCCTTATCAGGTCGCCTTTTTTTGCCTCCAGCTCCTGCACGGCTGGGTCGGCTTTTGAAATCAGCGGAATTTTTTCCGTGCTGGCCCCATATTTGGCGAGAATTTTTTCCGCGTTCTCTTTTGGGACTATTTCATGCAATGGAACCAGAAAATGGCTGAACAGGTTGCCGGCTTTAGCCAATCAATTTCTCCTCCGGGGAACACATTTTTTTTCCAGGGCACGCGCATTGTTACTCCAAAATTAACGGGAGGCGGCTGATTTCATTCGTTCCTTGGAAAAAATCGCATACAAGCATCTAAACACACTTGTACATTTAATTATTCTTTAATAGAAAATAATATAAATCTTCTGCAATCGCCGTTTTTTTTTCCGGAATTTTCCGGAAAAAAGCTGGTTTTTCTTTGTTTCTTCCTTTCCAGCGACAAATTTTGCCTTTTTTTTCTTTTCCAG
The DNA here is from genome assembly GCA_964442255.1 of uncultured archaeon. Classification (GTDB taxonomy): domain Archaea; phylum Iainarchaeota; class Iainarchaeia; order Iainarchaeales; family 1-14-0-10-31-34; genus CAYTYC01. The sequence goes on from CAYTYC010000023.1 coordinate 19,895, forward strand.
GGCTTTACGCTTTTCCGTTAAGCTAAACGCTTTTAAGTAGTTTCCTTCAACTTTTTTGTGCATGGCTGCGGAGAAAGATTTTCAGCTTTTAATGCTTATTGCAAAGAATTCTGAAAGAGGCTCCTTTACTTCGTCCACCCAAAAAATTTCGTTTTCCCTTGGCTATTCCCAGCAAACAGCCTCCAGAAAGCTCCGTGAACTCGAAAAAAAAGGATTAATTTCCCGGGAAGCCTCGCCAAAGGGAATGGTTTTGTCCCTCACCCCAAAAGGACGCGAATTACTGGAGTATGTTCACCTCCAGCTTTCTTCCTTGTTTGAAAAAAGCCCTGCACTGAAAAAACTCTCCGGCACAGTTGAATCTGGTTCGGGTGAAGGCGCTTACTACACTTCCCTTCCCCGGTACTCCAAGGCATTTAAGGGGCTGCTTGGAGAAGAGGTTTTTCCGGGAACCCTCAACATGCGGGTGAAACTTCCGGAGCTTAACGCTTTTTTGAACAGCCTGAAGCCGAAAAAAATTCATGCATTCAAAACAAAAACACGTGGCTTTGGCTCAACCGACTGCTTTCAAGTTAAAGTGAATTCACGCATTCCGGGGCTCATGGTTTTCCCCGAGCGCTCCCACCATCCCCGGGGCGTGGTGGAAATTGTTTCCCCTGTTTTTTTGAGAAAACGGCTTAAGCTTAGGGACGGAAGCAGGGTTTCCTTAAATTTTTGAGCCCGGCTTTTTTGGTTTCCCCAAAAACTTTAACCCGAAAAACAGCACAATTATTATCACAACCAACCCAAACAACAAAGCCATTAGCCCGCCCCTCACTCCGCTTGCCGTTTCCTCTCCTCCGGCTGTTCCCGGGCGGAAGACACCGCAGCTAAGCCATTTCGCGTTTTCACCGCATGTCCGGTCGCCTTCTTCTCCGCCCATGAAGCATGCTTCTTTTTCGCCCGGGCAACACTCCGGTTCACCGATTGTTTCGCATTTTCCGTAGGAAGTTCCGCAGGCATTGCATTCCTGTTCCGCTTCAACCGCAGGGCAGGGTTTTCCGTTGACTGTTGGAGTGCATTTCACTTTTGTTCCCGGGCTGCAAAGCTGCCCTGCTTCAGGGTCTTTTCTGCAGGCAGTGAAGCTTCCGTTTTCGCACACTTTTATTCCCCTGCATCCTTCCAGGGTAGTGCATTCCTGCTCTTCGCCTTCCTCGCACACAGCCTTCCTGTCAAAGCACACCGTGCGGTAGATTTCTCCCTCCGGGCCTGTTCCCGCGTAAACCGTTCCATCTTCCGCCCTGAACAAAAAATTCACTTTCAGCCCTTCCGGAAATCCGTCCATTTTGCTCCAGGTTGTCCCGTAATTTTTTGACCTGTAAATGCCCGCTCCTTTAACGCCTTGAACTGCCGCATACATTACCTCGTCTTCCCCTGCTGTAAGGGCCGTAACCTCTTTTTCCTCAAACAGGTAAACGGTTTCCCAGTTTTCAGCCTTGTTTTCCGTTTTGTACACCGCTCCCTTCCCTGAAATCGTGTCCCCCGCCACATAAACCGCGCCGTTCAGGTCCAGCAAGGCGTTTGCGTTTGCAAACCTTGAAATAATGCTTTTCTTTTTCCAGTTTATTGCGTCCGAAGAGGTGACAACCGCCCCGTGCGGGCCTGTTGCCGCGTAAACAAATCCGTCAACAGAAAGAAGGTCGTTCACCCTGTTTTGCGACTGGAAAGGGCTTATCCTCAGCCACGAGTGCCCGCTGTTTTCAGACCTGTAAACCTTGTTTTCCACTGCAACAAGGAAAACGTCGCTGTTTTTTTCCTCAAAATCGTTTATTGTGTCAACCCCTCCGTCAAAAAGCGTGTAGGATTCAGTCCATTCCCCGCCCTCGTATTCAAAGATTTCCGCCGCGGGCTTTGTTCCTGCCATTAAAACCCGTGAATTGTCCCTGGTGAATTCTTTGAGCGCGTAAACCCCTGAAGCGCTTTCAAATGCCCCTGAAAGGCTCCAGTCTTCTCCGTTTTCGGAGAAAAAAACTTCCCCGTGCAGTGTGCCTGCCCCGGCATAAAATCCTTCAGCCGTTTCCTCCATGCTTAATGCGGACCCGTGCCCCGGAATTTTCCCTGCCTTTTCCCATCTTTCGTCCGCGCACCCGGCTTCCACCAAATCAATTCTCAGCAAATCCATGTGGATTGAATTTGCGCCGCCCAAAAGCGCAATAAAGAAAACCGAAAAAGCCAGCCAGTTTTTCATGGGATTCCTTTATCATTAGGTTTCCTGTATTTAAATAGTTTTCTGGGCCTCCTGCCCCGGGGTTCCTTAAAAAAAAGTGTGCCATGAAAAGCCGGAGTAATTATTTAAATTGTTTTATCTTCTGTTTTACCGGTTCATTCTGCCTGTGCGGGGTTTTCTTTAATGTGGAAAAAGGCTGCGTTTTTTTTTCTGTTCATCGCGTTTCTTGGGCTTTCTTCCGCGCAGACGAACTTCGCCTATGTCGGGGCTGAAGGTTTTGCTGGTTCTTCCCCATCGCCTTACCTTTCCCTTAAAAACCTGGTTGTCCCGATGCTTGCCGCGCCCATGGCGCTTGCGGTTGTGCTGGTTTTCTTTTATTTCAGGGGAAACTTTTCAGGTTTTTTTTCTTCCCCGAAAAAGCCTTTTTCCCCGCCGCCAGCATCAGGGAACGGGTTTTTTTCCAGAACCCGGCCGGAAATTAAACCTGAATCCGGCCCAAAACCTGAATCCGGCCCAAAACCTGAATCCGGCCCAAAACCCGAATCCGGTCCAAAACCCGAATCCGGTCCAAAACCCGAATCCGGCCCAAAACCTGAATCCGGCCCAAAACCTGAATCCGGTCCAAAACCCGAATCCGGTCCAAAACCCGAACCAAAACAATTTAAAGAAGTTAAACCCAAAGAAATTGGGTTCATTAAAAAAAAGCGGGGCCTCTGGGACAGGCTGCTGGGAATAAAGTGAAAAACTTTTAGGAAAAGTTTTATCAAAAAATGTTTCGCATAAAAATTTTTAGGAAAAGTTTTATCAAAAAATGTTTCGCATAAAAATTTTTAGGAAAAGTT
>CAYTYC010000024.1:0-21601 GCA_964442255.1 uncultured archaeon
GCGGCCCTTTTTAATCAAACTTTTTGGAAAAAAGTTTTTTGGCGAAGCAATCCGCAAACCGCTGCCTAAAGGCAGCGGATTTCTTTGGGTTGTTAATGACCGGAAAACCTATTTAAACCCTAAAAGCCTACTTAATGGGTATGGCAATGGAATTGTGGTTTAACGGGCTGGTTTTGCTGGTTTCACTCGCTTTGCTGGCAAAGTCAAGCCACATTGTATTGAAGTCAAGCATTAAGCTGGCAAAATACTTTCACATAGGGGAGTTTGCGGCGGGATTTATTTTGATTGCGGTCGCGACCTCTTTGCCTGAACTGGCCGTAACGGTTATGGCGGGGGCAAAGGGGACCGGCGACATTATTGTGGGAAACGTTTTCGGCTCAAACATCATAAACATTTTATTGGTTCTTGGGCTTGGGGCAGTTCTGGGGACAATCAGGGTAAGGCAGAAAACATTGGTGGACAACGCGGAAATACTTTTGTTCATTACCCTGATTCCGGTCATTCTTTTGTGGAAGGAAAGCATTGCGTTCACCGGCGGAATGGTTCTTGTTTTAATGTTCGGGCTTTACGCTTTTTTTGTGGTCAAACAGGAAACATCGCTGAAAATAGTGGAGCACATAAGGGCCTACAACAAGTTAAAAGAGCTCATAATTTTTGGGCTTGCGATGAGCCTGCTTTTGCTTAGCGCAAGGTTTTTGGTGGAGTCAGCGGTGGAAATCGCTTCGGGATTGAATGTGCCTAACGCGATAATCGGGCTTACAGTCGTTGCGTTCGGAACCTCAATGCCTGAGCTGGCGATTGAAATAAACGCGGTAATGAAACGGAAGGCGGCACTTGCGTTGGGGGAAATTCTGGGAAGCTGTGTTGTGAACCTTTCACTGATTCTCGGGGTTGGGGCAATGCTCACTGAACTTACAATTGACACTGTTGTGTTCCAGACTTCAACCTTTTTCCTGATTCTTTCAACAGTCCTGCTCACATACGTTTTGTTCAAATTTAAAAGCATTCCAAAGCTTTACGGTTTGGGTTTTATTTTGGTTTACGTTGTTTTCTTGTTTGCAGAAATAGGCGTGATTTCGCTTTTCTGACAGCCAATCACGGACTGGACTCCGCTCACCACATTCAGGTTCCTGGCTTTCTTGAAAGCGGTTTTCCGGGAAACAATGTAGTTTTTGCCTGTTTTGTTGAATTGGTCAGGAGTCAAAAAAAACCAGCCCTTCAAGGGAATCTTCCATGCAATGAACACGTCAATTCCCGCCCTTTTTCCCCACGCGGAAAGCTCTTCAACCTGTTCAATCGGAATGGCTAAATGAGAGGCCTTCCATGCCTTGCATTCAATTGCCAAAGTTTTTCCTTCCTTCAAGGCAAGGATGTCCGGGGCAGGCAAGGCGGTTTTTCCGCTGCCCGCAACCCTTACAACCGAGAAACCCAAATCAAAGAACAGCCTGATTAATTCCCTTTCCGCGTTTGCCCCTTTCCTGTAGCGCGCCATCCAAATCCAAAAAAAATTGTGGGAGGAAATTGATTTAAACGAAGGTTAAATGAAGTCAACGCGAAGCTTTTTTCTGATGGCTTCAACCGACTTTACCCTGTCCAGGGGAAGGCCACTCAAGTTCTTGGACTAATTTTCCCTCAGCCTGGGCTCAATCCGCGCCAAAACTGTTTCCTGTTCGGTTTCCGGAAACCCTTTTTTGCTTTCCCTGACCTCATAAAAGTAAAGGAGAGCGCGCCTGGCGCGCAGCTCGTACAAAACCCGGGGATAGGCTGCGTGGGTAATGGCCTTTGAATCGTAAAGCCCGGCTTCAATCAGCTTCAAAAAATAGGGTTTATCGCATTTTTGGAGGGAATCCTGCAGGAACCGCAGTTCTTTTATCAACCATGTTTTGGGCGAAATTTTTTTAGCCTCAGGCCAGTCTAAGGCGGTTTTCGTAATTTTTGGCTTTTCCCCCGGAAGCCTCTTTCTTCTTGGCCGGGTTCCCCTTTTTGCGGGCATTACTTTCACGTTCTTAAACCAACAGTAACCTTAATATACTTTTGTCCTTTAAAATCTTTTAATTGGGGCAAATTGAATTTGCTTGCAAAAAATTGGTTTTAAAAAAAAATTGAGTTTTTTTTTAGTTTTGATGGACTCGAAAGGAGTTGTTTTAAGCATTCAGGTTGTGCCTCACTCCGGAAAATTCGGGGTTGCGGGCTGGGATGAATGGAAAAAATCCCTGAAAATACGGGTCAAGGCAAAGGCTCAAAAAAACTTGGCCAACAGGGAAGTTGAAGAAAAATTAGGCGGAATGCTTGCAACGGAAGTAAAGGTTTTAAAGGGACTGAAGTCAGGGAAAAAAGAAATCCTGGTGAAGGGTTTTACTTTGGCTGAATTAAAGGAAAAAATCCAATTTAATGCCGCAAAATAATTTTGCCCTGATTTTTTGCCTGAAAAAAAAGGCATAAAAAAAGAAGGTGATTTAATTTGGCTAAAACATACGTTAACGCCGTGAAATACAACATCAGGCAGCACTTTAAAATCAAGGGAATAGTGGACAAGCCCGACATAGTCGGCGCTGTGTTCGGGCAAAGCGAAGGATTGGTTGGAGAGGACCTGGACTTAAGGGAACTCCAAAAAAACGGAAAAATCGGGAGAATTGAAATAGACTACAAGTCCTCCATGGGGCAAACCCGCGGAACCCTTGTTATCCCGAGTTCCCTGGACATGGTTCAGACTTCCTTGCTTGCGGCCGCAATTGAGTCAATTGACAAGGTCGGACCGTGCGAAGCAAAGTTTGAGACCACGCAAATAGAGGACAACCGAACGCAAAAAAGGCAGGTCATAACCGAAAGGGCAAAAGAACTGCTGAAAAAATTTCAGGCAGAGGAAATCCCCGAGTCAAGCGCCCTCGCGGAACAAATCCGCGGAATCACAAGGAAAGCGGAAATAATTGAGTTCGGCAGGGAAAAGCTGCCAGCCGGCCCTGACGTGGAAAAAGAGGACAAAATAATTTTGGTTGAAGGAAGGGCGGATGTGTTAAACCTTTTAAAGCACGGAATAGGCAACGCAATAGGTTTCGGCGGAACAAACGTCGCGCAAACAGCTGTTGACTTGTGCAAGAAAAAAAAATGCGTTGTGTTCGTGGACGGCGACAGGGGCGGAGACCTGAACGCAAGAAAGCTCCAGCAAATAACCAAAATTGAAGGCGTTGTGAAGGCGCCGGACGGAAAAGAAGTTGAAGACCTTGAAGGAAAAGAAATTTTTTCCGCTTTAAGGAAAGAAAGGGAATTCATTCCCTTTGCGCGGGAAACAAAGGAATTTGAAAAACCTTTCCAAAGGGGCTCGCGTTATTCCGGTTCAAGGGAATATTCTTCAGGAAGGGATTCCGGGAGAAGCTATTCTTCCGGAAACCAGGGAAGAGGATATTCCTCCGGCAGGGAAAGAAGCTATTCCGGTTCCGGAAGGGGGTCTTACGGTGATTCTGGAAGAAGCCCTTACAGCGGTTCAGGGCGAAGCACAAGCTCGCGTTCCTTCAGCGGAAGAAGCGGTTACCCCCAAAGAAGGGATTCACGGGGCTCAAGGGACTCTTACAGGGGAAACGGAAGGGGCTACCCTTCACGCGGAGCCTATCCTGGAAGGGAAGGCTTTTCCCAAAGGGAAACAACTTCTTCCCCGCCCAAAACCATTCAGGTGAGCGCGGAAGACAAGGCACAGTTTGAGCCAATCATAAAGGAATTAAAGGGCTCGCTGGAGGCAATTCTGTTTGATGGTTCCGGAAAAGAAATTAAAAGAGTCAAGGTGAGAAACCTTTTGAAGGATTTGGAGGGAATAAAGGGAGTGCATTCCATAGTGTTTGACGGAATCATAACCAAACGCCTTTTGGAGGAAGCAAAAAAGCACGGAGTAAAGGCTTTGGTTGGAGTGAAAATAGGCAGAATAAGCGAAGACGAAAAAGACGTCAAACTCATTGAAATAAGGGCGTAAAAAAAACGCCTTTAAATTGCGGCGGGTTAAAAGCCCGCCGGGTTTTTTTTCCCGTAAACGGCCTGACGGAAACAATTCATTCGCCCGGTAAAATGGATGGGTTTCCCTGAAGGGGTTTTTTTACTTTTTCTTTTTTCGGGGCTTTGCAGTGGTTTGCTCAATTGGCACCATTAAATTGCCTGTGCTGTAAGCCACCAGTCCCACCAAAAAAATCATTGCCCAGAAGAAGACTCCGGCTATCGGCCCAAGCAAGGCGTTCCAGGTCTGGCGCGTGGAAATCTCCCCCTGGTTGCCGTGCAACATTACGCCCGTGACCTCGTAAAACGAGTTTCTGCACTGGTTGAACTTCATTTGCGCGAGCTGTTTTTGCTCCAGCAAAAGGCTTGGAAGGGTTTGGTCTTCAATTAAAGAGTTTGCTTCAGCAACGCATTCAGGGTACTCCTTTATTGCGTCCCAGGAATCAAACATTCCTGCTCCGGCCTTCATAAACATAAGCAAAGAAAAAATTAAGAGGAATGCACCAATCATTTTCGGCAGGTGCACGTCCTTTGAGCCAAAACGATAGTAAATGATTCTTTTAACCATTCAAACGCCCATTCAATTACGCTTAAAGAATATTTAAAGGTTGCGATTGAAAGTTTTTTAGGCAAAGCCTTCGGCGAAGCCAAGATTTTGATGAAACTTTTTTGAAAAGTTTCCGGCAAAGCCGCTGGCGAAGCCATTCAAGCAAGTGAGTAGTGTGCTCCGGAAGGGAGGCATCATAATCCGAAAGGGAGGTATCGGAACCAGATGTTCTGATTTCCCGGAGGGCAATGGAGGTATCGTGCTCCGGAAGGGAGGCATCATAATCCGAAAGGGAGGTATCGGAACCGCAGGTTCTGATTTTTGATCAAACTTTTTGGAAAAAAGTTTTTTGGCGAAGCAATCCGCCGAAGGCGGAGTTTTTGATCAAACTTTTTGGAAAAAAGTTTGGGCCCGTGGTCTAGTGGTTAGGACGACACCCTTACACGGTGTAGGCCGCCGGTTCGATCCCGGCCGGGCCCACTTGCCGGCTGTTCCCGGCAGTGGAATCCCGCCTGCTCGCGGGAATGGAACGTGCCATACTTTGTATGGCACTTTCTCCGCATGGAACTTGCTCGCTGCGCTCGCATAGTGTTTTTACCAAAAAAAAAAGTTGCCAGAAAAGATTAGCTTGATTAGTTTTGTCGGGCATACCAGAGCCAGCACTCAGTGCAGTCCATTTTGCAGTCATAAGTGCAAGCTATTTCTTTTACGCCAATAAAGTCATCCAATTCAGGATCACATGGCTGGCAGTCCTTTGAGCCATCAGGAAAGGGGCTGTAAAATGGGTCTTCAATTGTGCTGTAAGTGCACCCCCCGTCCTGCCATTTCCAGCAGTCGCAGAACTCGCCTTCATCTATTGCCCCGTCCCCGCACGCGGGAAAGCCCAGGCCTTTTTTCAGGGTTTGAAGTGAGCCGAAGTTTTTTTCTTCGGCTGCTTCGGCAGCAAGCCCTGCAGGGGACGCAGTTCCTCCGAGGAAAACAAGGGCAACGGCGGAAAGCATTGTGACCCCGCCTATAAGGAGAAGGAGCTCGATTACGCCCTGTGCTTTTTCGGAGTGCATGCAATAGATATATGCGGCGGAATATTTAAATAGTTCAATTCCCTATTTTCCGGGAAATGCGGTGCATTAAGTGCGGGGCTGAAATGCTTCACCAGGGAACAGAGGAAAAAGAAGGAAAACTGGTTATAGAGGTTTTCAGGTGCCCGAAATGCGGGGACACAATCAGGGAAAACACGGAAAACAAGTGGGTGAAATGGTAGTGCGAAAAATTTTTTTGGCGCTGCTTTTTGGGCTGCTGTTTCACGGGGCTTCAGCCGAATTCAGCCAGGACCCGTTAAGCGTTTCATCCGTGACGACGGACGTGGAAATAACCGGAAACGTTAAGCTGTACGGTGGCCTGAAGCCGGGGGATTACGCAGAGGTGAAGGTTTTCACTTTCCGGGAAAGGGAGGACTTAAGGGTTTACGAATTGGAGGAAAAATTGTTCATCGGTGACAGGGAAATAGAGGCCGAACACAAGACAGATGAATTGGGAAACCTTTACGCTTTTTTTGAGGTTCCCGGGCTGAATGAAAAAGAATTCAGTTACAGCATCAAGGCAAAAGTGAAAACAAACGCAAGGAAAGGTTTAAGCGACTTCGTGCTGGAAAAAGGAATCACGGGAAAAAATGCGTGGCTGCAGGAAACAGAATTAATCCAGTCCAACAGCAAGGAAATAAAGGAAATTGCGGAACAGTTTTCCGGGAAAACGTTTCTGGAAACATTGGCCGGAGTGAGCCAATGGACATACGAAAACATGACTTATGACGAGGAATTCGGTGCACGGGTTGAATCCGCGGTTGCGTCTTTTGAGGTTAAAAGGGGGGTGTGCGACGAGTACTCCAATTTAAGCGCAGCAATTTTAAGGAGCAAAGGCATTCCCACAAAATTTGTTGTGGGAATCGCGTTTGACGGGAAAGAGTTCAGCAATCACGCGTGGTTAAAGGTTTTTTCCCCGGAAGACGGGTGGATTCCGTTTGACTCCACTTTCAATGAAGCGGGAATAGTTGACGGCACGCACATTCCGTTCGGGGAATTAACGGATGTTTCAGCGGCAGTGGACGAGTTTCTGGTTCCCCAAGGAATTGAATTAGAGCTGGAAAAAAGGCTTTCCGTTAAGGTTTTGAACCATGAAAAGTTTTCAGGAATGATTGCGTTTGAGCATTCCTCCCCTGAAGTCGCGGGGGGAAGCAAAGGAAAACTGGATTTAAAGTTAAGGAACCTCAAGCACAAGCACTTAATTGTCCCGGTGAAGGTTTCCTTCCACGAAAAATTTGAAAAAAAATCCAAGGACAAGCTTTTGGTTTTAGAGCCAAGAAAATTTGGGACAGCTTCCTTTGAATTTGTTGCGCCGGAAAACGGGGAAAAAAAAATTTTTTACGGTTTCCTTGCGAAAAGCCTGAATGAAGAATTAAACGGAAGAATTTTGGTGGACGGGACAATTGAAAAGCCGGAGCCCGGAAACGGGGAGAAACAAAACACGGAAAACGGTTCAGCCGAATCAGGGGAAAACGGGACAGGGCTGCAGGAATTCGGGCTCACGGAAGAAGAGGGAACAGTTTACGTTTTAGCTTCAATTGCTGGCGCGGTGCTGCTGGTTTTAATTGCCTGGAAACTCAAAGGATAAGGTAATAAAGGTTATTTTGGGGAATTTCTTTTTAAGCGGTTGTAGTCTAGCCTGGTTAGGACACAAGCTTGCCAAGCTTGAAACCCGGGTTCAAATCCCGGCGACCGCACTTGCCGGTTTCGCCCGACAGAGACGAGATACGTCAACCCGTCCCTCACTCTGTTCGGTATGGGTTATAAATATTGTTAATTACTCGCAGGCTATTTGTTGTCTTCCATTGGGCCGAACAATTTGGTTAAAACCAGTGTGAAAACAACCGCAATCAATGTTACAGCAATTGCGACAACTGTGAGCGTCATTGCCCCTTCACCCGATTCAATTATGGGCTTCAGCCATTCGGTAATCGCGTCCCTCCACATCAGTCCCGCCACAAAAGCCATTGCGCCGGTTGTCAAAACAAGGGACTGTTTTTTGATGTCTTTAATTATGCTCTTCATTTTTGACCCCCTTTAAAAGTACTGTTTAAAGAAAGAAAAAGTATTTAAAAAAAGCCTGCCCCCAAGTCTTACTGCGCATCCGTGGTCTAGTGGTTAGGATCGAAGCCTTCCATTAACGAAAGTTTAAGTGAACAGAAAGTGTTCAAACGGGCTTTCCCGGAGGACAGCTTCTGACCCGGGTTCGAATCCCGGCGGATGCATTTGCCGGCTTTTCCCGGCAGTGGAACCTCCCATGCTAACGCATGGAACTGGCTCGGCTTCGCCTCGCATTTGCCAAGTCCGCAGGGCAGGTCCGGTGTCCTACTGCCTCACTAGGTTCGGCAGTAGATATGCTCGCTAACGCTCGCATTTTACCATTTTCGCGGCAGGGGAGAAATACGTCAGCCCATCGCACAGCGAGGGGTTATAAATAGGGCTTATTTTAACCGCATTTGCCGGCTTTCCCCGGCAGCGGAATCCCGCCTGCTTGCGGGAGTGGAGTGTGCCCTACTCCATATGGCACTGGCTTGCTGACGCTTGCATTTAAGGGTTTGACAGCAGAATCTGGATACGTCAATCCATCCCTAAAAGAATAGGCCATAAACATTACTTAAAATGCCAAAACTATTTTGAGTGAATTGAACGGTAAAGTTGTTCAGCGGTCAGCCTGTTTTTTCCATCAAACCAGTCTAAAACCAAGGAATATGCGCCCTTTTTCATCCTTCTGTCATTTGACCCATCCAAAATCGCTGAATAGGCCAAATTCGCACCTGGGTCTTTCTTCCTTCTATTTTTTACTAACCTAAAGTGTGCAGCGGTTAAGCCCATTATTCCTTTTGTTTTCATTATATCCTCAACTGAAGCGTAACTTCCTTTTCTCAACCCTTTCGCTAGTTTCCGTTGAGCGTCAAAAACATCATGGCTTAATTGTAATCCCGTAACCTTAGTCAAACGGGCCATTTCTTTGCGGAGCCTAGCATATTCATTCACATCAGCAAGGGCCGGGTTCCTTCTTTCAAGCTTTACGGAAAGAATATGAAACTTTTTCTTAAGTTCCTGTATGCGAGCAACATTTCCAGTTACCATTCTTGTCTGACGCTCATAAGCCGCAGATCTTTGTGGGAGTTGCTTGGGTTTTCTGAGCACAATCAATCCCTCTCAAAAAAATAATGGCTGTTGTATATAAAAGTTTTTTGGGTTTTTTCTTATTTTTTAAGCTTTTTCACGAGTTCTTCAGCATTCCGCCCCTTGTGGGGCCCTTTTCCGCGGATCCATTTCAGACACCAATCCAACTAGTTTCTCCTCACGCGCAAGTCTAACTGCTTCCCTTATTCCTGCCTGAAGGACCCGTATCTGTGTCTCTCTGCCTTTATCGGCTTGTTCCCTTTGGTTCCTCGCGTGAATTTGGGCTCTTTCAGCAGCTGAAATTCTTTTCGCCAAAACCAATCGGAATTAGGGGCTGTTTCAGCTGCTTCTGTTGAAGACTTTCAGCAGCTGAAATTCTTTTCGCCAAAACCAATCGGAATTAGGGGCTGTTTCAGCTGCTTCTGTTGAAGACTTTCAGCAGCTGAAATTCTTTTCGCCAAAACCAATCCCTCCTGAAAAGGTATTAGGGCAAGGCAGTATATAAAGCTTTTTTCTTTCATATTTTTTGGGTGATTTTAATGGATTTTTTTGAGGCCGTGGAAAAGCGGAGGTCTGTGCGGGAGTTTAAGGAAAAAGAGGTGGAAGAGGAGAAGCTGCAGAAGATTCTGGAAACAGTGAACCTTGCGCCGAGCGCAGGGGATTTGCAGGCTTACGAAGTTGTTGTGATTAAAAGCGCGGAAAAAAGGAAGGAGCTGGCTGAAGCGGCTTTTAACCAGCTGAAGAACTCCAAAACAGAGCCAATTTCCTTGGTGTTTTTTGCAAACCCTGAAAGAAGCGCGCAAAGGTACGGGGAAAGGGGGGAAAAACTTTATGCGGTGCAGGACGCGACAATCGCAGCAGCTTACGCGCAGCTGGCTGCAACGGCGCTTGGTTTGGGAAGCGTGTGGATCGGCGCATTTGACCCGGAGGCAGTGAAAAAAGTCTGCAAGGCTTCGGAAGGGTTAGAGCCTGTGGCGATTATTCAAATCGGTTACCCCGCTGAAAAGCCGGAGAGGGCTCCGCGGAGAGAGTTAAAGGATTTGGTGAAACGGAAAGAATTCAAATGAAGCCAAAAGAAAAAAGTGCTGTGCAGGGAATTGCGCTGGAAAGAATTTACAGGCTGGCGGAGTTGGCTGGGCAGGAGTTCAGCGAGCACCCTGAACGGAGCAAAGATTACGCGCAGCTCATTAAAAGGATTGGAATGAGGTGCAACGTGAAAATTCCTTCCGAAGTGAGGGAAAAGTTCTGCAAGAAATGCTTTGCTTTTTTGAAGCCGGGGGTGAATGCGGAAGTGAGAGTGAAAGAAAAGGGGTTGGTGGTGAAATGCAGGGAATGCGGGGCATTCAAGAAAATTAAATTAGAGAAGCCGGAAAAAAAGCTGGTTATAGGGATTACCGGCAGTTTGGGGACAGGAAAAACCGCGGTTCTCAAGGAATTCGGGGAACTGGGCGCGGAAACAATTCAGGCTGATGAAGTTGCAAAAGAGCTACTGGAAAAAAAGCCAAAGTTAAGGGACAGGATTAAAAGGCTTTTTGGGGAGAAGGTGTTTAAAGGGCCTGTACTTCAATCCAAAAAATTGGGGGAAATTGTCTTCACGGATTACGGAAAGCTAAGGAAACTGAATGCATTGGTTCACCCTGAAGTGAAAAAAGAATTAAGGAGAAGGATTAAGGCAGGCAAAAAAAAGGTGGTGGCGGTTGAAGTGCCATTGCTTTTTGAATCCCGGATGAAAGGGTTCTTTGATTTGGTGGTAGTGGTGTGGAGCGAAAAAGAAAAACAGCTTCAGAGAATGAAGAAAAAAGGGCTAAGCGAAAAAGAGGCGCTTAAACGGATTAACGCGCAGATGAGGCAAGCGGAAAAGAAAAGGCGCGGAAACATTATAATAGAAAATAATAAGGGCGTGAAGGAACTCAAAAAAAAGGCCTTTGTTGTCTGGAACGAGGTAGTGGAGGAATTCAATTGAAGGCCGTTTACGCCGGCACGTTTGATCCCGTAACCTTCGGGCACCTGGATGTCGTGGGCCGCGCGCTTGGGTTGTTTGAAGAACTGATTGTGTTGGTTGCAAAAAACCCGCGGAAAGAGCCCCTTTTCAGTGCGGAGGAAAGGGTGGAATTGCTGGAAAAGGCTTTGGCAGGAAAAAAGAATGTTAAGGTTGAGGCATTTGACGGTTTGCTGGTGGATTATTTAAAGGAAAAAGGGCTGAAGTTTGTTGTCCGCGGGCTAAGGGAAATGATTGACTTTGGAAACGAATTCCAGCAGGCAATAACCAACAAAAAACTGAATCCGGAGATTGAAACAATTTTTTTGATGACTTCCCCAAAGTATTTCTATTTGAACTCTACGCTTGTGAAGGAAGTCGTGAAGTTTGGCGGCCCTGCGGGAGAGTTTGTGCCAAAAGAAGTTGAGGAAGCGCTGAAAAATAAAATGAAGTGAGTTATTCTTCCCTTGTGTCTTTCCTTATTTGAAACCGCCTTAAATGCTTTTCCACGGTGTTTTTCAGGGCACGCCAGTTTTCCTCTGCAAATGCTTCCGGGATAAAAAAAGCCCTTAACTGGTGCGCGAATATCCCGCTAAAGCGGGGTTTGCCGTCTGGCTTTCGTTTTGCCTCTTTTTCAGCCCTTTTTTCAAAAATTTCAAGAAGGTCCAACGCTTTCCGCATAGTTGAAACGCGTTCCTTGCCGGGAAGCTGTTTCAGGGAAAACCTTTGGTGAAAGCCAGCCATTTCAAGGCCGCGGTTGGCTCTTTCAGCCTCGTCCCTTGAGGCGAGTTTGGGGGGGGTGCTTTCTTTTCGTTGACTCAATTAATTTTCTTCCCTTTGAGCCCGGCTTTTTAAGTTTCCCGGAAAAGAAATCAAACAGCCTTCTTAAAGGGCCTGGTTTCCTTGTTTTTCTTCTTCCGCGGGGCATAAGCAAACCTATAAAAACCTTATTTGGGGGATTTAATATAATATATAAGGGTTTGAAGCTGCTTATATAGGTTGAATTTTTGGTTTTAAAGTGGTTTTTATGGTTAGAGCATATGATGTGCACGGAACGGATTTGGTGAAAGGGCTGGCTGAAGAGCTGAAAAAAAATCCCGCCCTAAAGCAGCCTGAATGGGTTGAATGGGTGAAAACCGGCAGGCACAGGGAAAGGGCGCCCACAGACAGGGAATGGTATTACACGAGAATGGCGTCAATTCTGAGAAGGGTTTACGTTGACGGGCCGGTGGGAACGGAAAGTTTGAGAAGCTATTACGGGGGAAGAAAGGCAAGGGGAGTCAGAAAGCACAAGGTGTTCAAGGCATCAGGAAAGGTTGTGAGAAACTGTTTGCAGGCGCTGGAAAAAGAGGGGTTCATCAAAAAAGAAAAAACAGGCAGGGCGATTACAGCAAAAGGAGCAAGCCTTTTAAGCAAAAAATCAAAGGAATTGTTTGAAAAAATGAAGGCGGAAAAGTCAAAAAAAGCTGAAAGAAAGGCTGTTCCGCAAAAGCCGGTGCCTGAGAAAAAATTTGAGGAAGCTAAAAAGAAAAGCGAAGCGAAAGCAGAGCCAGTGCCATCAAAGATCCGGCACACAGAAACCGCGGGAAGGCGGGGCTTACCGCCGGATGAAACCGGCAAAAAAGAAAAGGTTGAAGGGCATGGAAGAGGAGGAATTAAGGAAGAAAAAACTGGAAGAGCTGAAGCAAAAGATGCAGGAAAACCAGCAGCAGCAAAACCAGCAGCTTCAGGCTGAAATGAGGCTTGACGCGGCAATGAAGCAAATGCTTGAACCGGAAGCCAGGGAAAGGCTTAACCGGGTGAAGCTCGTGAACCGGGAATTGTATGGGGCAGCTGCACAGAATTTGCTTTACCTTTCCCGTGCCGGGCAAATTGAAGGAAAGCTCTCGGATTCAGGGTTAAAGGAATTGCTGGAAAAAATTTCGGGCTCCACTAAAAAGGATTTCACGATAAAAAGGAAATGAAAATGGCAAAAAACAAGGAAGAAGAAAAAAAAGATTTCATGATTTCTGTGCGGGAAAAAATCGGCCCAAGCATCAGCACCGCCCCGGTTTGGCTTTACCAAAAGGCAAACGAAAGGCTGTGGAACAAGAGGCAAAAAAGGCATTGGAGGGACACGGATTTGGGCGGGCTGTACAGGAAGCACAGGAAAAAACAGAAAACAGGGGAAAAAAAGAAAATTAAAAGCGGAAAGCACAAAAAGAAAAAAAGGGGCAGGAAATGAAGGCATTCACTGTTTCGTTTCAGGGGCTGAAGAAAAAGCCCAGGACAAAGCGGGCTCCCGCCGCGATCAGAACGGTTAAAGGGGCAATGAAAAAAAATTTGCGTGCATCGGAACAGCAAATTGTTTTGGACCCCGAAGTGAACGAACTTTTATGGGAAAAAGGAATAAAAAAAATCCCGAAAAAAATGCGGGTGGAAGTGTTTGAAAAAGAAGGGCTGTTCACTGTTTACCTGAAAGGCAGCGAAAAGCTCAAGGAAAGGTTAAAAGAAGAGGAAAAAAGGAAAAAAAAGAAAGAAGAAAAAGAGAAAGCCAAAAAAGAAGGCAAAGAAAAAAAGGAAAACGAGAAAGAAGAAGCAGACAAAGAAATTGAAAAAAAGAAGAAAGAAAAGAAAGTAAAGGAAAAAATGGCTGAAGCGGCTGCAATAAAAAGAAAGACAGCGAAGTGAGCCGATGAGAATTGAAAAACTCTCCCTGAACGGCTCCGCCTTTATCGGCGTTTTCGGGGCTGTAACCGAAAAAATCGGGTTGTTTCCCCACAACCTGAGCCCAAAAGAGGAAAAAAAAATCCGGGACGTTCTGGAGCTGGAGGTAGTGAAGTGCTCTGTGGCCGGAACAAGGCTGATTGGGGCGATGGTTAAGGGAAACTCCCGGGGATTTATTGTGCCGGAATCGGCGGAAAAAACTGAAATCAGGGCATTGGAGGAAAAAGGGCTGAAAGTCAAGGCAGTGGAAGGACTGAACGCGTTGGGAAACCTGGTTGCATTGAATGACTTTGGCTGCATTGTAAGCCCCCTGCTTCCGGGAAAGAAAAAAAAGGAAATAGAGTCATTCTTCAGGCTGACAGCGGCACAGGAAAGCGTCGCAAAAAACGAGGTGGCCGGAGCAAGCGTGGTGGCAACAAACCGCGGCTTTCTCGTGAACCCGAACGCGGACAGAGAAGAATTTAAATTGATTGAACAAACCTTTAAAGTGCCGGGGGCGGCGGCAACCGCAAACTACGGGGACGTGTTTGTGGCAAACGACGTGCTTGCAAACAGCAAGGGCGTGCTGATCGGCAGCCAGACTTCCGGGCACGAAATCATAAGGATTGATGAAGGGTTGAGGGGGGAATAAAAATGGATGAAAAAAAGAAAAATGGCGGAAAAAAGGCGGGCAAGGCAGGCCGGGAAAAGGAAATGAAAACATTTGAAGTTAAGGGAAAGTTTTTGGAAAAAGGTAAAGAAAAAAAGTTTTCAAAAACGGTTTCCGCCTTGAGCCACGGGCTGGCGGCGGAAAAAACGATGGCATTAATTGGTTCAACCAACAGGATAAAGAGGAGAAACATTTTCATTGAAGAAGCAAGGGAGGGGGAAAAAGAAAATGACGGAAAAAAAGAGTGACGCAAAGGCAGGGCAAAAAGAGATTAAATTGAGCGCACAACAGCTTTTGAACCTTTTCCAGAGGGAAAAGGCAAAAATCCGGGAAATAGAGAGGCAAATGAATTCACTGCAAAACATTTTGACGGAAATCCTTGCCGCAAGGGACGCGGTAAAGGAAATAAAGGGCGCTGAAAAAGGGCATCCGATTCTTTTGAGGCTTGGCGCGGGGATTCTTGCGGAAGCCACGGTTACGCAGAACAAGACAGTGAAAAAGTCTTTGGGCGGAAGCGTGGTGGTTGACTCGCCGGTTGAAAGCGTTCTCTCCGGTTTGGAGGAAGAGCACAAAAAAACACTGGAAAACGTTGAAACACTGGGGGCGGAGCACAGGAAAGCGGCGGCAAACGCCAACAGCTTTGGGCAGATGCTGGACGCAATCGAAAAGGCAGGGCAGCAGAAAAAGTGAAAGCAAATGTTTGATTTGCTTAAAAAAAGGCTTTCCAGTTTTTCCGGCAAATTAGGCGGAAGGCTCGAGAAAAAGGCGGAAGAAAAATCCCCGCCAGAATGCCCTGAAAAAGAGGAAGGATTACCGGAAAAAGAGCGGCGCGCGGCAGAGGAAGCGCAAAAGGAAATAAAGGAAGAACTTAAAGCGGAAGGAAAAGGCGGAGAAATCAGGGAAAAATTAAGAAAGGAAGCGGAAAAAGGCTTAAGCGAAGAGGCAAAGGCTGTTGAGGCGGTAAGGAAAGAGGTTGAAGAAGAGTTAAGGAAAGAAAAGGAAAAAGAAAAACGGGTTGCACAGGAAAAGGAAAGAAAAGAGCGGGAAAAAAAAGAAAAACATGAATTTGGGGAGCCGGAAAAAGCAGAAGAACCGGAAGAAATTGAAGGAAAAAAAGAGGCCGGAAAAGAACCGGAAAAAGAAAGAAAAGCAGAGGTAAGGCTTACCGCGAAATCCCGGCTCAAAAGGCTTGTTTCAGGTAAAGTGAAAATAGAGGAAAAAGACTTAACCGAATTCTTGGATGAAATGGGGCTGGCGCTGCTTGAAAGCGACGTGGAACAGGAAACCGCGCAGGAAATAATTTCAGGGATGCGGAAAGAGCTTGTGGGAAAAGAGTTTTCCCGGAGGGAAGACATTTCAGAGTCCCTGAAAAAGGACATACGGGAAGCGCTGGGAAAAGTGATGCAAACCCATTCCCTGAAACTATTGGAAGAAGTGAAGAAAAAAAAGCCGTTCATAATATTGTTTTTGGGCCCAAATGGGGCGGGAAAAACCACTTCCATAGCAAAAATCGCTTTTCTTTTGCAGGAACACGGAAAAAAATGCATTATGGCTGCGGCTGACACTTTCAGGGCGGCAAGCATTGAACAGCTTGAAAAGCACGCGCAAAAACTGGGGGTAAGGCTTGTGAAGCACTCCTACGGGGCAGACCCTGCCGCGGTGGCGTTTGACGCGGTGAAGGCAGCGGAAGCAAAGGGACTGGATGTGGTGCTGATTGATTCCGCGGGAAGGCAGGAAACAAACAAGAATTTAATGAACGAACTGAAAAAGATTAACCGGGTTGTTAAGCCGGACTTAAAGGTTTTCGTGGGCGAGGCGATGGCGGGCAACACCCTGCTTGAGCAGGCAAAACAGTTTAATGAATGGGTCGGAGTTGACGGGTTTGTGTTGACAAAAATTGACACCGACGCGAAGGGCGGAACAAGCATTTCGCTATTGCATAATTTGAAGAAGCCGATTCTGTTTGTGGGAACCGGGCAAAAGTACGCTGACTTACTGGAATTCAGGCCGGAATTCATACTCAACAGGGTTGTTGCGTAGTTTGTCCGGAAAACAGCCTCTCCGTGCCTTCGCCTGCAGCAACATTTAAATTAATTGAACCCCTTTTTTCCTTATGCCAAAACTGAGAAGCAGGGAACAGGAAATAGAGGACTTTGTGAGGATTTACCTGCGCGGAGGGCTAAGCAGGGAAAGGGTGAAAAAAAGGCTTCAAGGAGTCTATGAAAGGAAGGAAGACGCGGAACTCGGGCTGAAAATTTTTGACAGGATTGAAAAGGAAAAAAAAACTGAAACCGTTTCCAGGCGAAAGTCAAAGGGGTTTAATGTGCTGAAGGTTTTGGTTGCGGCCGCATTGATTGCGTCCTCGGCATACCTTTTCTATGAATACTTTCAGGCAACCTCTTACTCCCTGAACACCTGCAGCAGCGAAAGGCTGAACTTGTGGATTTCCGGGCCAAGCGCTTTCAGGTCACAGATAATTGAAAACCTGGATTTAATGGGGGCAAACGACTGCACAAGGTTTTTGATTGTGATGCGCGGGGCAAACCGGCTTGAGTTTTCGCAGGGGAAAACGGCAAAATTTGAGGAAGACTCAAACACCCTTTTCATGGGCTCCGCGGAAAAAGAGGGCTGGTATTACGCGGCATTCATGGTGAGGGGAAGCTGCATGATGAAAGGCTTCCATAAACACGGCTACAGCGAATCCCTGGACAAATTCTGCTGGGAGCAGGCAGCGGCGGCGGTTGAAGGGTTGTACGGAAAGGCGGAAGCGGCGCGGGCTTTAAGGAACAAAACTCTTTCCAGCGAATGGCGGGAATTCGGGTAAAGGCCGCTCTTTGCTTTATTTAATTCTTTTGCTTTCAATTTATTTAAAGTGGCGTGAATGGCGTTAGGGGAAAAATTAAGGGCTGCAATGGAAAAGCTGAAGGCAAGCGCTGTGCTCGATAAGGCGGCGCTGAAAGAGGTTGTTAAGGAAATTCAGCGCGCTTTGATAGGCTCCGATGTGGAGGTAAGCATGGTATTGGAGTTAAGCAAAAGAATAGAGGAAGAGGCATTGAAAGACCCCCCCAAAGGAATGACAAGAAAAGAGCACGCGATAAAAAAAACCTATGATTTGTTAGTGGAAACGTTGGGCGGGGAAAAGCCGGGACTGGAAAAAGACCCGGAAAAAATTCTTTTGGTTGGAACCTTCGGGCACGGAAAAACCACTACAGCCAACAAGCTGGCAAGGCATTACTCTAAAAGGGGAAAAAAGGTTGGATTGCTGTGCGCAGACACTTACAGGCCGGCAGCGTTTGAGCAGTTGAAGCAGCTGGCTGAAAAAAGCGGGGCAGAATTTTACGGGGACCAAAAAGAAAAAAAGGCCGCAAAAGTTGTGGAAAAAGGGCTTAAAGAACTTAAAGACTGCAGTTTGGTGATCGTGGACAGCGCGGGAAGAAGCGCTTTGGACAGGGAATTGGTGGAAGAAATAAAGGAAGTGCATTCCGCATTAAAGCCTGACTTGAATTTCCTGGTTTTGGGCGCAGACATAGGGCAGATAGCAAAAAAGCAGGCAAAAGCATTTCATGAGGCGGCGGGGGTTAATGGGGTGATTTTAACGAAAATGGACGGATCGGCGAAAGGGGGAGGCGCATTGGCTGCATGCGCCGCAACCAAGAGCCCTGTTTATTTCCTGGGCACCGGTGAAAAGCCCGAAGACCTGGAGGAATTTGAGGCACAAAGGTTTTTGGGCAGGATACTGGGCTACGGCGATTTAAAGGGATTGCTGGAAAAGGCGAAAGAAATTGAATTGGAGGAAGAATTAAGCCCTGAACAGCTCTTTAAAGGGAAATTCAACCTTAAAACATTTTACGCGCAGCTCAAGGCCGCAAGGAAGCTTGGACCGCTGCACAAAGTTGCGGAAATGATGGGCTTAAGCATGCAGATTCCCAAGGACCAGTTGGAGGTGGGAGAAGAAAAACTGGACTCATTTAAAGTCATAATTGATTCAATGACTGAAGAAGAAAGAATTAATCCGGAAATAATGAACCGCTCTCGGATCCAACGGGCAAGCAGGGGAAGCGGAAAAAAGGAGGCTGACGTAAGGGAATTGCTGAAAAGATTCAAGCAAATGAAGGCAATGTTCAAGAAATTCAAGAAAATAGGGGACATGGAAAACATGGACCAAAAAAAGATTGCAAAGCTGATGAAAGGAATGAAGGGATTCGGGAAACAAAAAAAGCTGAAAATACGGTGAAACAATTGGAGCTTCTTTTTCTGAGATACGGAATTGTGCTGGCGGGAAGTTTGGCGGGAGCAGTGAGCGACTGGAAAACAGGGCTGATTTTTGACAAAATAACCTGTCCGATGATTGCTTTGGGTTTGGCTTTGAATGCGTGGGACTGGTTTCTTGGGGGATTTGAATTAATGCTGGGCGCAAGGCTCTTTGGAATAGGCACGGTTTTGTTTTCGCTGGGCTACGTGTTCTATATTACCGGAAAGGTCGGGGGAGGAGACGTGAAAATGCTTTCAGGAATTGCCTTTCTTGTGCCTTTCGCTGGGGAAAGCGTTTTTGTTTTGAATGCCTTGTTTTTGGCCGCGGTCACTGCCACGGTTTTCTTTGGGGCGTTTTATTCGGTTAAGTACGCGAAAAAAGGAATTAAAGCGGCGGAAAACAGGGAAGGAATAAAAAAGGCGGGATTGTTTGCTTTGGTGTTCGCGGTTTACTTTTACGTTCTTTACTCAATCGGCTATCCTTCCCTTGAAAGCTTTTTGGTGCTTGCGGTTCCGGTTTGCTTTGCGCTGGTTTTTCTTGCGCTGGAAAAGGGGATCAGGAAAAACTTTTTCCTGAAATGGGTTTCCGCCGGCGAGTTGGAGGAAGACGAAATTGTTGCAATGGAGTTTGCGGATAAGCGGCTGAAGAAAGAATTGAGGCTTGGGTTTAAGGGCGTGATAGGGGAAAAAGAAAAAGAAAAATTGGGGAAGGCGGGGTTCAGGAAAATTCCGGTTTACAGGGATTTGCCGAGGTTCGGGCCGTTCATTTTTCTGGGGGTACTGCTTGCGATTGCTTTCCCTGATTTTTTAGGCCTTCTGTTCCTCTAGCTCAATGCTTATCCCGCCGACATGGCCTGCAATGACGTTGTAGAGCCATGCGGTGATTGCCCCGCCAATGAATCCCATTATTGCGTAGCCAACAGGAAACAATATTATGGCAAGAACACCCAATCCGGCAAAGGCTCCAGGCATCAATGCGTTTCCCCCGGCAGCGCTTCCGCCCACAGGCATCACCGATAATGCCATAAACAGGCTTGCAAATAACGCGAAAAATATTCCTACAATGAACCCAATGGCCGCGTAAAGGACTGCCATCATTTTTGCCAGGGACATTACGCCGATTTTTTTCAGCACAAACATTTTTTTCACCTCCCAAAGGTTTTGAGAAAAAGTAGTGCAAGGCGAAATAAAAGGGTTTCCTTCACTTTTTCAGCGCAATTCCCTGCACGGTTATTTCCGCGGGAGAGTTTTTCTTTCCCAGTGCGACTATTTTTGCTTTCAGGAATTTTTCCGTTACCGCAATATTGTTTTGGGTGTGCTCCGAAAGGGAAGTCACTGAAATTGTTGAGGCGCCGTTCGCGGCCGCAAGAAAGGGGATTAACTGGTCTGCGAGAAAAGATTCCACCGGCTTTCCGGAATTGAATTCATTCAGGAAAATGTTTGCCGCTGTTCTTCCCGCCTTCAGCGGGTCAACACCTTTCCCCCCCAAAGCGCTTCCCGTAACCGGGGGCGAAGAATGGAAACGCGCCAAAACAAGGATTCCGCTTCCTTCTCCTTCACCGGAGGAAGAATGCTCAATCTTTTCGCGGATTTCACAGGAAAAATGCTTGGAAAGGATTTGCCTTGCGCTTGTTGCCTGGTTCAATGCAACCTCTTTTGGAAGGTTTTTGCAGTGCGAAATTAATTCAATGACCCAGGGGGAACCGCGTTTTTTAAATTCAACAGGCCTTAAAGGAAGGCGGGGTTTCCTTGATTTGAATAATGCTGTGCCGCCTCCTTTCGGATAATGCCCCCGGTTCACCAAATCCAGTTCAAACCTGCAGCCCATTTTTTTGAGAACAGGAAACAAAACTTCTTTCACGTAATCAATTGGCGGGGACCATTTGACGTCAGTGCCCCCCTTAATGCGGAGGGAAACAGGGTTTTCCGCCAGGATGGAGGGAAGCATTATTGATTGGAGGAGGAGAGAAACTGAGCCCGCGGTGCCGATGTTCACTGAAAAGCTTGCCGGAGAAAATTTTTTGGGGCGAAAAACAATTTTCTTTGAGCCCTTAAAGTTTCCGTTCACTTCCGCGTTTGAAAGTTTTGCGGCGGTGTTCACCGCGGCCAGGTGCTGCGCTTGCAGCCCCGGGTTGGGGCGGTTTGCGCGGATATTGAAGATTGTGGCGGGCTGGGAAACAACCGCGCTTAATGCAAGGGAAGTGCGCAAAACCTGCCCCCCCGCGCGCCCGTCGATTTGAATCATATATAAATTTTTTTGGGCAAAGCTTAATATTAAGCTTTGTTGAATTTTTATGTGGTAAAAAAATGCAGGTATTGGTGACCGGTTCAAGCGGTTTTGTTGGGAAAGAGGTGTGCAGGGAACTTAAAAGGAAAGGCCACCTTGTAAAGGAATTTGACTTGGTTAAGGGAAACAATCTCCTGAGCTTAGAGGAATGCAAGGAGGTGATGAGGGGAACGGACTGGGTTGTGCACCTTGCTGCCCTGCTGGATGAAAGCGCGGGAAAGGAGAAGCTGAGGGAAGTGAACGTGAAGGGCACGGAAAATTTGCTGGAGGCCGCATCCAAGGAAAAAGTTAAAAAATTCGTTTTCTTGAGTTCCACTGGGGTAATGGGAAACATCAGGGGAAAAGCGAATGAAACCACTCCAATAAGGCCTTCAACCGCTTACGAGAAAAGCAAGGCGGAGGCGGAAAAAATTGTTTTGGGCTTTCAGGAGCTTGTGCCCGTGGTTGTTTTGAGGGCAGCGCTTGTTTTGGGGGCAAACGAGTACTGGAGGGAAATAGTTTCATTCGTGAAAAAAGGGTTTCCTTTGATTGGAAACGGGGACAACCGGTTCCAGCTCTTGTACTGGAAGGATTTGGTGTCGGCAATCGTTTTTGTTTTGGGCAGAGAGGAAACGGAAAACGAGGTTTTCATTGTCGCGGAAGAGAAAGGAAAAAAATTAAGGGACGTGTATAAGCTGATTCAGAAGGCACTGGGAATTGAAAAGGAAATAAAAAAGGTTCCTGTTTGGTTTGCAAAGTTGATGGCATGTTATTATCTTTTGAGGTTCAAATTGTTCAAAAGGAAAAGCATTCTTTTGCCCGCGCACGTGGACAGGCTGGTGAGGGAAAGAAACTATTCAATTGAAAAAATAAAAATGCTGGGATGGAGGCCTTTTTACAGCGCAAAAGAAGAAATTGACGGGGTAGTGAAGTCACTCGGGGCCTGATTTTCTTTTTCGGGTGATATGACATCCTTCCACGGCTAAAGCCGTGGGTTTCCCTGAATTCGTTGAGGATG
>CAYTYC010000025.1:0-1954 GCA_964442255.1 uncultured archaeon
AGCAGTGAAGTGTTTTTCGCGATTCTCCGGGAAGTGCTCATTACAGCTATTGAATGGTGTTTTAAGTATTTAAAGAAAAGCCATTCTTCCGGTTTTGAACCAAAAACGTTTTTTAAGCCTTAAAGAATTCGGCGGTTTCCCTTAAGCCTTCCTTCAGCCCGACCCCGGATTTAAAGCCAAGCTCCTGCCCCGCATTGGTTGAATCACCCAAAGTGTCGCGGGGTTCCCCTTTCCGGGCTTCAAGGAATTCCGGGGAAACGCTTGTTCCAAGGACTGCCTGGATTTCCCCCAGCAGTTCAAGGAGGGAAACGTTTTTTCCGGCGGAAACATTGAAAACATGCGCCCCCCTTTTTTTGTAGGCCATTGAAAGCAGGTTTGCGTTCACCACGTTTTTAATGTAGGTGAAGTCCCTGGTCTGTTTTCCGTCGCCATAGATTTGCGGTTTTTGATTTCGGAGAATTCTGCAAATGAACCTTGGGATTACGGTGGAATACTCTGACTCCGGGTCCTGGCGGGGGCCGAAAACATTGAAGTAACGGAGGCTGACGCTGCCGATTCCATACAATTCGTCGTACATTTTAAAGTACTGTTCCCCGACAAGCTTGGTTAAGCCGTAAGGGGAAAGCGGGTGAAGGGAAGAGGATTCCTTTAACGGAAGCTCTTTTGACAGGCCGTAAACAGAGCTTGAGGAAGCGGAAACAATTTTTTTCACGTCATTTTTTCTTGCGGCCTCCAAAACATTCAGGGTTCCGAGAATGTTTACTTCATTGTATTCCTTGGGTTTTTCCAGAGACATCTGCACGCTTCGCAGGGCGGCGAGGTGAATAATGCTTTCCGCGCCCTTGCATTCCTTTTCCATCAGCGCGGAGTCACAAATGTCGCCTTCCACGAACCTGATTTTTTCCTTGCATTGCGAGAGGTGAGCTTTTTTTCCGAAGGAAAGGTCGTCCACCACGGTTACTTGAAGCCCTTTTTCAACGAGCGCGTCAACCGTGTGCGAACCAATAAAGCCCGCCCCGCCTGTAACAACAACCCTGGCCATAGGTAAAAATAGAAAGCAAAAACTATTTAACCCTTGATTTGAGGTAAGAGAGGAATTGTTCGCGGGTGTCGGGGCGGTGCAACGCGAATTCGGTTATTGCCTTAAGGTAATTCATTTTGTCGCCGATTGTCAGCCACTGCCCGGGAACCTCGTAAGCAAGAATCCGGTCTCTTTTGTTTAAAGTTCGCAAAGCTTCAGTCAGCTGGATTTCCCTGTCAGGGGTTTTAGGGGTGCACTCAAGTATTCCAAAAATTTCGGGCTTCAAAATATAGCGGCCCAAAACAGCGAATTCGGAGGGCGCGTCCTCAATCGCCGGCTTTTCCACGAAATCCAGAATCTCCATTTCATCGCCGTTCCTTTCAAAATCAATTATTCCAAAACCCGGAATCTCTGCCTCCGAAACCTTTTTCACCCCAACCACGCTGCGGCCGGTTTTTTCATGCAGGGAAACCATTTCCTTAAGGCAGGGGGTTTCCCCCAACACCAAATCGTCGCCCAACAGGACAGCAAAAGGCTCGTTCCCTACGTGTTTTTTTGCGCACAAAACCGCGTGCCCGAGGCCGAGCGCCTCCTTTTGCCGGACGTAATGGATGTCCGCAAGGCTTTCAATTTCCTCAAGGGTTTTAAGTTCAGCGGACTTGTTTTTTTCCCTTAATGCCTTTTCCAGTTCCGGCACCTTGTCAAAGTGGTCTTCAATCGCCCTCTTTCCCCTCCCCGTTATTATGAGGATGTCCTCAATTCCCGATTCAACGGCTTCCTCCACAATGTACTGGATTGCGGGCCTGTCAACAATGGGAAGCATTTCCTTTGGCATGGCCTTGGTTGCAGGCAAAAACCTTGTGCCAAGCCCGGCTGCGGGAATAACCGCCCTGGAAATTTTTTTCGCCATTTTTTAACCGTTTTCTTTTTTCC
>CAYTYC010000025.1:2054-17782 GCA_964442255.1 uncultured archaeon
TTTTGATTAAACTTTTCCCAAATTCTTTTTTCCTTTTGATTAAACTTTTCCCAAATTCTTTTTTCCTTTTGATTAAACTTTTCCCAAAAGTTTATTTTGCTCAAGCCTTTTTTCTAAAAAAGCCTGTTGGCGTACGCCGCCTTTTCCCTTCCTTTTTGATGAAACTTTTTTCTAAACTACGGCGGGTTAAAGCCCCCTGAATTTTTTTTTCCCGCAAACGGCCTGCAAAAACCCTGATTAATCCGCCCATTGAAAAAGGCGGGTTCCCGGAAGGGGTTTCTAAAAAGTTTCTTTTGTCCAAACTTTTTTTAAAAGTTTGTTACCAGCAGATTGCGTCATAGTTTTCCGGGCGCCTTTCCCTGGGAACGCCCCTTCCGTCAATCACTATGCGGTTTTTGAAGTCAATTTTGCTGAAATGGGGCCAGGCGGTCACAAAGAAAACAATTTCGGATTCATCCACCGCCTTTTGTGCGGAGTCCCTGTAGGAAATTCCGGGGAAAACCTTTTTCATGTTTTCCTCTGCCTGCGGGTCGGCCGCGACAACCTCCGCGCCCTCCCTTAATAATTCTTTTATTAGGGGGATTGCAGGGCTTTCCCTCACGTCGTCAGTCCCGGGCTTGAATGCAAGCCCCAAAACCGCGGCCTTTTTTCCCTTCAAAGGGGTTTTCTTTTTTGCAAGCTCAACCAGTTTAAGGGGCTGAAGGGAATTCACTTTCAGGGCTGAATCAAGGATTCTGGGCCTGACTCCCAGGGATTCGGCCAAATGCCTTAAGGCCCGAACGTCCTTGGGAAAACAGCTTCCGCCGAATCCCGCACCGCACTCCAAAAAATGCGGGGAAATCCTGTGGTCAAGGCCCATTCCCTTTCCCACCTCATTTGCGTCAATTCCAAGCTGTTTGCAGATGTTTCCGATTTCGTTGATGAAAGAAATTTTTGCCGCAAGAAAAGAGTTTGAGGCATACTTAACCATTTCCGCAGTGCCCGGGGAAGTGAAAAGCTTTTCGCATTCAAATCCCCGGTAAAGGTCGCGCATTATTTCCCCGGTTTTTTCCTCCAGGGCGCCGATTACAATCCTGTCCGGATTCATGAAATCCCTTAACGCGATTCCCTCGCGCAAAAACTCAGGGTTCATCGCAACACCGAAATCCTTTCCCGCGATTTTCCCGGATTCTTTTTCCAGCGCGGGCAGCACCTCATTCAGGGTGGTTCCGGGAACAACCGTGCTTTTCACCACAACAACATGGAAAGGGCTTTTTTCCTTCAGGGCTGAGCCGATTTGGCGGGCAGAGGAAACAACCATTGAGGTGTCGCACTTTCCTTCCCCGTCGCAGGGCGTTCCCACGCAAATGAACGTAACCCCGGAATTCAGGACCGCGTTCCTTAAATCGGCGGAGGCCTTCAGCTTTTTTCCGGCAAGTTCCCTGAGTTTTTCCTCCAGGCCTTCCTCAAAAATGGGCGGCCTTTTGGAGTTAATCAGTTCGACTTTTTTTTCATCTATGTCCACGCATTCAACGCAATGGCCTTTCGAGGCAAGGCCGACGGCTGTTATCAGCCCCACATAGCCCGCTCCGACAACCGAAACATTCATTTAAATACGGAAAACGGGAAAATGCTTAAATATGTTAACTAATCATATAATGTATGATAAAGTATGCGGGAAAGAGTCACTGTAACGCTTAAAGGCGAACTCCTTGAGCAGGTAGACAGGCTGGTGGACGGCCTCACGATAAGGAGCAGGAGCCAGGCAATGGAGTACCTGCTTTCAAAGGTTTTGTCTGACTACCGGCTTTCCCGCGCGCTGGTTTTGGCGGGAGGGCAGAGCAGGGAGTTAAGCAACAAGTTTTTGCGGGAAATAAAGGGAAAGCCCCTTCTCTTCCACACACTGGATTACCTGCACGAATTCAACATATCAAATTTCACCGTTTACCTGGACTTTGGGCACAAAAAAATCAGGAAAGCCTTAAGGGAAAAGGACCTTTCCTACGGAATTTCCTTCCTTGAACACCCGAAACCCGCGGGAACGGTTGAGCCTCTCCTGAAAATAAGGGGGGAAGTGAAGAACACAATTCTTGTGGCTTACGGGGACACAATCTGCAACCTGGATTTGAACGGAATGCTTGCGTTCCACAAAAAAAACAAGTTCCCCGCGACAATCGCCCTTACTACCGTAAGCAACCCCAAACAATACGGGGTTGTGATGCTGGAGGGAAACAAGGTAAAGGAATTTTTGCAGAAGCCCAGAAAAGACACGGGAAGCTTTCTGGTTAACGCGGGCTATTACCTCCTTGAGCCGGAGGCGTTCAGGCTTATTTCAGGGAAAATGCGGAGCCTGGAAGGGGACTTTTTTCCCAGGCTCGCGGAAAAAGGCCTTCTCGCGGGATACCCTTTCCAGGGGCTTTACATAAACGTGAACACGCAGGAAGACCTGGAGAAGGCAAGAAAGCTGTTATAAGGCTTTTATTGGAAAAAAATGGTTAGGCGACAAAAATGGCGGAATTGAAGCAGGCGGTGATTCTGGCTGGCGGAAAAGGCTCAAGGCTTAGGCCGATGACTTTGGAGACGCCGAAGCCTTTGCTTAAAGTGAAGGGAAAAACTTTGCTGGAATACAACATTGAATTGGCGAAAAAAAACGGGCTGACTGAAGTGATTCTTGCCGTGGGGTATCTCGGGGAAAAAATAAGGGAATTCTTCGGGAACGGAAAAAAGTTCGGCGTAAGCATCACTTACACGCGGGAAGAAAAGCCTTTGGGGACGGGAGGGGCATTACGGCTTTCCTCAGGGCTGCTGGATGAAAGGTTTGCGATGATGAACGGCGACGAATTAAAGGAAGTGGATTTCAGGAAAATGCTGGAAGTGCACGAAAAAAACAAGGCAATTGCGACGCTGGCGTTAACGGAAGCGGAAAACGCAAAGGATTTGGGGACAGTGGAAATGGAGGGGGAAAAAATAACGGAATTCAGGGAAAAGGAAAGCGAGGGGCCCGCACTGATTAACGCGGGGGCATACATTCTGGAAAAAAAAATCCTTGAGCTGATCCCGGACGGGTTCTGCAGCATTGAAAAAGAAATTTTCCCGAAACTCGCGGAACAAGGAAGGCTTTTTGGCTGGATTGAAGAAGGGCAGTGGTTTCCCACGGACACGGTTGAAAAAATGGGGAAAGCGGAAAAAGGCTGGAAGGAAAGCGGGTGAAAAAGCGGAAAAGAAGCCCGCAACGGAAAAAAAAGGAAAACGAAAAAACCTGGGCTGGAAAAAAGAAAAAAAAACCGGAAAAAAGGAAATGCATTAAAAAGGTATTGAACCTGTTTTTTTGGGTGAAAAAAGATGGTTAGGGCGCTTATCACGGGAGTGAACGGCTTTGTGGGAAGCCATTTAAGCGAATTTTTGCTGGAAAACAGTCTGGCTGAAGTTTACGGCACTTTCCGCACAAAAAACGAGAACATGGAAAACATAAGGGGAATTGTGAACAAAATAAACCCCATTGAATGCGACATTACAGACTATCACGCGGTAAGCCAGGCAATTGAAGAGGTTGAGCCGGATTACGTGTTTCATCTGGCCGCGCAGGCGTTTGTGCCCAGCTCATGGTCCGCGCCGGTTGAAACCATGAACACAAACGTCATGGGCTCACTGAATTTGTTTGAGGCAATCAGGAGAAGCAAATCCGACCCGGTTGTGCAGATTGCGGGAAGCAGTGAAGAGTACGGTTTGGTTAAGGAAGACGAGGTGCCCATAAAGGAAACAAACCCTTTAAGGCCCTTAAGCCCTTACGGGGTAAGCAAGGTTTCAATGGATTTGCTTGGATTCCAGTACCACCAAAGCTACGGGGTGAAGATTGTCAGGACGCGGGGATTCAACCACACGGGGCCCAGAAGGGGGGAATCATATGTCACAAGCAACTGGTCAAAGCAGATAGCGGAAATGGAGAAAGGCGTGAAAGAAAAATCGCTTTTGGTGGGAAACCTGGATTCAGTCCGCGACTTCACGGATGTAAGGGACATGGTCAGGGGATACTGGCTTGCGGTAAAAAAAGCGGAGCCCGGGGACGTGTACAACATTGCGGCAGGAAAAGGCGTTAAAATGTCCGGGCTGTTGGAAATGCTGAAAGGGCTTTCAAAAACCGAATTTGCGGTAAAGCCTGACCCAAAAAGAATGAGGCCAAGCGACGTCATGGTCTTGATTGGGGACAGCTCAAAGTTCAGGGAAAAAACCGGCTGGAAACCGGAAATAGAATTCAGGAAAACTTTGGAAGACCTGCTGGATTACTGGCGCGAAAGGGTTTAATCCATGGATTTAAAATCCAAGATAAGGACTGTTCCTGATTTTCCGAAGAAAGGGATAATGTTCCGCGACATTACAACACTGCTTCAGGACAGCTCGGCACTCAGGGAAAGCGTGAAGCAGCTGGTGGAAAAAGTTAAGGGAAAAGAATTTGACCTGGTTGTCGCGGTTGAAAGCAGGGGATTTATTTTCGGTTCATTGGTCGCGTACGAGTTGGGCGCGGGATTTGTTCCCGTGAGAAAGCCGGGAAAGCTTCCCTTTGAAACAGTGAAGCAGTCCTATGAACTGGAGTACGGGGTTGATGCACTGGAAATGCACCTTGACGCGGTTAAGGAAGGGCAAAAGGTTCTGGTTGTGGATGACCTGCTTGCAACAGGCGGAACCGCGAAGGCAACCGCGGAACTGGTGGAGCAAAGCGGAGGCAAAATAAAGGGATTCCTTTTTTTGATTGAACTGGATTTTTTGAATGGCCGGGAAAAACTGAAGGAATACGAAGTGCAAAGCATAATTCGGTACGACAGCGAATAGACTTTTTTTTCCGGAAGCAAAAAATTTAATTAAAGGTTTCAGGCTGGTTTTAATTGCATGGAAATAACAGTTAACGGGAAAAAAAGGCATTACCGCACAATCTGGATGGAAAACGGAATTGTCAAGGCAATTAACCAGCCGCTGCTTCCCCACAAATTTGAAATCTCGGAGCTACAGAATTACAGGGAAACCGCCTCCGGAATAAAAAATATGCTGATGCGGGGCGCGGGGGCAATCGGCGCAGCGGCGGGATACGCTTACGCTCAGGCTGTGTTGGGGGCTCCGGAGCAGGGATTTCAGGAATTCATGGAAAAGGCCGAAAAAGAAATTAAAGCCACGAGGCCGACCGCAATAGATTTGGTTCATGCGGTTGACAGGGTTAAAACCGGCATCCGGGGAATGGGAAAAACGGAAGCTGAGCAGAAGGCGGCGGAGATAGCGCAGGCAATTGCGGATGAAGACGTGAAAGCAGGGGAAAAAATCGGCGAAAACGGCGCAGAGTTATTGAAAGACGGCTCAAGGGTAATGACTCACTGCAATGCGGGCTGGCTGGCTTTCGTGGACTGGGGCACTGCATTAAGCCCCGTGTACAAGGCAAAAAGGCAGGGAAAAAAGGTTTTCGTTTACGCCTCGGAAACAAGGCCGAGAATGCAGGGCTCAAGGCTTACCGCATGGGAGCTTCAGCAGGAAGGCATTGATTACAGGATAATTGCGGACAACGCAGGCGGATACTATTTGAAGAAAGGGGAAGTTGACATTGTTTTCGTGGGCGCGGACAGGATCGCATCAAACGGAGATGTTGCAAACAAAATCGGGACTTACATGAAGGCGGTGGCTGCAAAAGAAAACGGGATTCCGTTTTACGTGTGCGCACCGCTTTCAACAATCGACACGAGCATTGATTCGGGAAAAGAGATTCCGATAGAGGAAAGGGACGAAAAGGAAGTGCTGGAAATGTGGGGCAAAGGTTCAGGAGGAGGAATTGAAACAATAAGGGTTTCCCCTGAAGGGGGAAAAGCGTTTAACCCCGCGTTCGACGTTACCCCTGCAAAGTATGTTACGGGAATTGTGACGGAAAAAGGGATTGTGAAAGCCAATAATAAGGGAATTGCAAAGCTGTTTGGATAGAAATAAAAGAGCAATATACTCAATAGTTTGGGCGAAAAAAAAATGATCGGAATAATCGGCGGCTCGGGATTTTATTCGGCTGAAATGCTTAAAGGCGCAAAAAAAGTGAAGGTTAAAACCCCCTACGGGGAAACATCCTCGAAAGTTGCGGTCGGGGAGTTCAGGGGAAAAAAGGTGTGCTTCATCCCAAGGCACGGAAAAACCCACTCCATAAACCCGACGAACGTGAATTACAGGGCAAACATCCACGCAATGAAAGAACTGGGGGTAACTCACATCCTTGCGCCAACCGCAGTGGGCTCCCTCAATGAAGGGATTAAACCCGGGGATTTGGTGTTCACTGACCAGTTCATTGACCGCACAACAAAAAGGAAAAGCACTTTCTATGAAGGAAAAAAGGTGTGCCACATAGGAATGGCGGAACCCTTCTGCCCCTCCCTGAAAAAGCTTTTGGCGCAGGAAGCGAAAAAACTCGGCTACAGGTTCCATTCAAAAGGCACCGCGGTTGTGGTGGAGGGCCCGAGGTTCAGCACCAAAGCTGAAAGCAATTTGTACCGGGACTGGAAGGCTGATTTAATCAACATGACAATGGTTCCGGAATGCGTTTTGGCAAGGGAAAAGGAAATCTGCTACGCAAACATTGCCACAATCACGGACTACGACTGCTGGAAAGAGTACAGCGTAACGGTGGAAGAAATAATCGGAGTCACAAAAAAGACAACCCGCAGGGTGGAAAAACTGATTGAAGCGGTTATCCCCCGCATAAATGAAAAGGAAAGGGAATGCGGCTGCGGAAACGCGCTGGAAGGCGCGCTGATTTAAAACACAGGCATATGTTTAAATACACGTACATACACACAATTGACCATGGCTACAAAAACGCTTTCCATCACTGAAGAGGCATACAATAGGCTCAATTCCAGAAAGAAAGAGGGGGAAAGCTTTACTGATGTGATAAAAAGGCTGACCAAAAGGGAGAGCCTGACAAAGTTTGCCGGAATATTGCCGGAAAGGGAAGCGAACGAACTGGAGAAAAACATTAGAAAAAGCAGGACTGATTCAAGGAAGAGGACACAAAAAATAAAGGGAATGCTTTCATGATTTTAGACACCGTCTTTTTAATTGACCTGTTAAAGGGCAACAAAGATGCGGTTGCCAAAGCCAAGGAACTGGAAAAAAACAATGAACCGCTTTCAACAACCTCTGTTTCAGTGTTTGAAATCTGGCAGGGGCTTCCGGCAAAGCCCATGGTAACGCAAATGGAAAACGTGCTTGAATTGTTTAAATCCCTTAACGTATTTGAACTTGACTTTGATGCGGCACTTGAGGGGGGAGAAATTCAGCGAACCCTGAAAATAAAAGGGGAAATTATTGATGCAGAGGATGCAATGATTGCCGGAATCGCCAGAAGCCAAGGAGAGAAAGTTTTGACGAGAAATCTAAAGCATTTTAAGAGAATAAACAACATAGAAGTTGAAAGCTACTGAATTCCGGCATTAATTACAATAAATTGAATGCCCCAAGAGAAACTGCTGTCACTACTGCGGCCGCAATTGTTACGCCGGCAATGTCGGCCAAGACAAATTTCTTGAAATCCAATCCAAAGAGATAGGCTGCTAATGCGCCTGTCCACACCCCGCTCCCGGGAAGGGGGATACCGATGAAAAGCGCCAATCCAATCGCACCGAATTTCTCCACATATTTTTTCACTCTCCGCTGGGTTCTTTCCACTATTTTAGAGTAAATCCTTTCAATAAAGCTAATTCGTGTGAAAAACTTCACCAGCCTGTCAAGGAAAACGTAGAGGATTACCCCAAGGAAAATGTTTGTGGCGACAACCAAAGGCACAACCTCCCAAAAGGAGAGGCCAAAACCGTTCACTGTGCCAAGGAAAGGCAGTTGAATCGGTTTATTCCACAGCCCCACAGGAATGCTGAGCCTTAATTCAAGCGCCGGCATCAGCGTCAGGAGAACCAGGTAAAGGAATTTGTCAAGCAATTCATTCACTTCCCTTTATTCAAGTCAAAGAAAAGTGGCTAAAACCCTTAAAAACATTTTCCATAGGAAAATAGTCTGATATATTGTAATTATTCACATTAAAGGGGGGCAAAAAGGCTCTTATACATAACACGGAATTGGGGGTGTAACCGTTGAATAAGACTAGCGTTTCAGGCATTTTAGTGGTTTTTGGTTTACTGGTTTCGGGTTTAAGTGTTTCTGCGGCGCATACTGCAACTGTTTCTGTTTCACCTGGTTTAGTTGCAGGCGGGGCAACGGAAACACTTGAATTCACTGTGACGAATGATGCAGGTTCAACAGACAGCATCGTGGATATTTATGCAACAGTTTCAGGCGAATTCACTGGAGTTGGCTCGGTTTCCTGCCCAACGGACTGGACAGGGAGTTTTGATTCAGGGGTGGTAAACTGTGAGCTTGGAGCCGGGGCACCAATTGGCCCCTCAGCAAGCGGAGCTGTTTCCTTTTCCATTACAGCCCCCTCAACAGACACAAGCTATGATTTCAACGTAACCACAACAGACAATGTTGCTGGAACTGACACTAAAACGGCTTCAGTAACCGTTGATTCAACCCCCCCAACAGGCGCGTCAATTGAAATAACCGGAACAGACATCGGCGGGACTCTTTACACCTCAGACCCTGCCCCAACATTAACTCTTTCAGCAACAGACGCAACAAAGATGGCTTTCAGCTGCGACGGAAGCACTTATTCAAAGGCAGTGGCTTACGCGACAAGCTACAGCGACTTTGACATCAGCACAAGCGACGGCTGTGAAAACACGGAAAGCCTGCACACTGTTCACGCAAAATTTTTGGATGATGCAGGAAATTCCATAACCGCAAGCAATGAAATCTTTTACGACGCTTTTGCCCCAAGCTTCGGTTCATTTAACCCGGAAAACGGTATTGGCTGGGCTAAATACACTATTGAAACAATTTCAGCAGTAATCGCAGAAAACGGTTCAGGGGTTAACGAAAGCACCATACGCTTAGTGTTTGGGGAAACTTACGACACCACAACCGACGATTTGAACTACGATTCAGGGACAAAAACCTTGACTTTCAATGCCGCCAGCCTGGGCTTAACGGAAGACCATGGGATAGTGGAAATAACATTAAACGCTTCAGACAATTTAACCAACGCTTCAGGCGATGTTGACTGGAGCTTCAAAATAGACGATACTGAACTGCCGGCAATAAGTGATTTGACTGCAACGCCTGTTTCAGGAAGCGCAAACATTAATTTGAGCTGGCTCATTCCAGATGACGGAAGCGCACCGGTTGACTATTACAATGTTTACAGAAGCGCTGCGGAGATAACCGAAAAACCTGCAACCCCTTTGGAGTCAAATGTTTCAACAAACTCCTACACAGACACCAGTTCGGCTGCGGGAACAATTTACCATTATGTTGTGACTTCCGTGGACAAGGCTGGAAACGAATCCGCAATCTCAAATGACGCGGAGGTTAATGTGCCCGGCGCAACAATTTCCATAAACGGCGGCGATGTTTACACAAACAATCAAAATGGCACTGTCACACTTTCTTTGGGAAAAAGCAATGAGGAATTCACCGAATGTACTTACAGCAATGACAACGAAACATCATGGGTTGAATGGGAAGCATTTTCCTCAAGCAAAACCTGGACTTTGACTCCAACAGACGGGCAAAGGTTTGTTTACTTTAAGTGCAGAAACGGCAGCATTGAAAGCGTCAGCGCGGTTGACAGCATCATCCTGGACAGGAACGTGAGCAGGCCCTCAACACCGGGTGCTTCGGTGAGCAGCTCAATAGTAAGCCTTGACTGGAGCGACGTAAGCGACAGCTCTGGAATAGACTATTACATGGTTTACGTGAACTCAACCTCCGGCTTCACGGCGACAGGGGAAGGAACAAAAGTGCAGGAAAGCAGCTATTCGCATGAAAGGGGAAACGGCGACTACTATTACAGGGTAAAGGCGG
Organism: uncultured archaeon; assembly: GCA_964442255.1. Lineage (GTDB taxonomy): Archaea > Iainarchaeota > Iainarchaeia > Iainarchaeales > 1-14-0-10-31-34 > CAYTYC01. The sequence continues at coordinate 11,970 of CAYTYC010000025.1, forward strand.
TTGACAATGCCGGAAACACAAGCGAACAGTCGGACCAGGTGCACGTGAACGTTGACACAAGCGGCGGAAGCAATCCCCCCAGTGGCAGCGGCGGAGGCTGCAGCGTTTCAGGGATTGTTGTGAGCGCGCCCCTTTACGCGGGAACAAACCCTGTCACAATCAGCTTCAGGGCGGACTCAAAACTTTATGACGTGGAATTTGAAGTGAAGGTTCCCTCAGGGGACAGGCAAGGATACCAAGACCTGTGGACAGGGGAATCCGCGGCGCAGTCCGTTAGCTGGACTTTCAGGGAAAACGAGGAAGGAGAAGCAGGGGTTTACCTCTGGGCAAGGGACGCGCAGGGAGACAACTGCAACAAGGCTCCGGCAAAATACATTACAGTGGACGTAACCGGACCGGAAATAAGCTGGGTTAACCCGGCAAGCGGGACAACCCTGAGGAGTGAAGTGGAACTGCAGGCGGAAGCCGAAGACGAAACCGCGGGAATAAAGAATGTAGAGTTTTCTTACAGGCGAAAAGGCGCAGAGGAATGGAATTCGGCTGCAGTGAAAACACTGCCATCCAGCGGAAAACAGTACACCCACGAATGGGACATTTCAGGGCTTACAACAGGAACATACGAATTCAGGGCAACAGCGGAAGACAAGGCAGGAAACAATGCTGAAGAAACAATTGAAGTAAGGGTTGAAGGCGTTGCGCCGGGAGAAGAACTGAAAGGAACAGGGGAAAGGGTAATGGAAGCCGAAAAAGAACAGAAAGAAGCAAAAAAAACAGCGGATTACCTTGAATCAATGCAGGTTTCATTGAGTGAAGGAATGCGGGGAATATACAATGAAGCGAAAAGCAAGCTCACAAAGGCATTGGAGCTGGAATTAGAGGAAAAATGGGATGAAGCCAAAACAGAGGCGGAGGACGCGCTTGCATTGTTCAGGAAATTCAACGGAACAACAATAACGTTCTATGAAACCAAGGACTACACTTACAGCGAAGACTCCGCCCCGACAATGTTCGCTGCACTCGGATTAAGCCAGGCTCAGTCAAATGAGGCGGCTGAAAAGCTTGGAGCAACGGAAACCCACCGGAGAATGCGGGTATTAAAGGTTTCAATGGGCGAGGAAACCTTTTACCAGGTGAACTTTGTGGTTGAAGTGGCAAACAATTCAGGGGAACCGCAAACCATTAAAGTGGTTGAAGTAATCCCCAAAGAGGCAATCGCTTCAGCAGACGAAATTGAATGCTCGCATGCGGTGGAAGTATTGGTGGAAGACCCTGTAATACAAATCGTATTGGAGCTTGCCGCCGGGGAAAAGGAAACCATTATTTACTCAAACGGAAGGCATTTAAGCAAGGAAGAGGCAGACAACGCGATTGCAGGCGACCTGATACAAAAATACAGCGCCCCGCCGGCAATGTTTTCATCCGGCACCGTAATTGAGCCGTCAACGCTTGCCGCCGGCGGAACAACAGGGCTTTTGTCCGGGGCGGCTGCAGTGGCTTTGCCTATCGCAATGGTAATCGTTGTAATAGTGATTGTGGTGCTTTTCGTGAACTTCAGGAGCCAGGCAACCGAAAAAGGTTTTGAAAAAGAATTCAGTTCCCAGCTTCAGAGCCCGAAGGAAGGCTTTCTCTCCAAGGTTTCAGGGAAAGTCAAGGAAATAGGAAAAGAAAAACAGGAAGAGCATAAACCAAGATGGAAATGGGAAGGCGGCTGAAACCCCAAAAGACGGTGAACAGGGAAGCCCATTAAAGGAAAAAAAACCTGAAGATTCCTTAGGGTTGCCGAAGGCGACCCAAAAAAAGAAAGAAAAATTTTTTAACGGAACGGAAGCAGGGAAACGGCTTCCTCTTTTTTTATTTTCGGGCAAAGCCTGTAAAACGCTTTTGGAAGGGGAATTTTTCCAACTCTCACGGCCCACAAAACAACCCCGATTAAAACAAGAAAAAGGAATGTCGCGACCGCGGTCTGCTGGTTTATCGGAACAGAGAAAAGCTGGTTTTCAATCAAAACCGCAAGCGGCATGAATGCAATGCTGAACACAAAAGAAAACGTCAGTCTTTCGATTCCGTCAATTTCCTTTTTCCGGGGAAAAAAGCCCAAAGTGATGAAATACCCTGGGACAACCAGCATTATCGCCAAAGCGATTAAGCCGAAGGCAGTTTCCAGTGCAGCCATGTAAAGAGAATTGCGCAGAGTTATTTAAAATGGTTTCGGAGTTTCACCCCGAAGAAACAGGTTTTACTTCCGTGCTTTTTTTACGTCAGGGGGCTGATGCTCCTGCAAGTATTAAACATATATTCCGGAAAGTATGTCCATACATTTTAGTCTTATAGCCATGGACATAAATAATTGAACTTTTGTACATTAGGAAATGCTTTAGTTTGCCAAAATGCAGGCAAAAAACAAGGTTCCAAAAACCAAAAAGTTTCCAAAACTTATGTCCGATACTATTAGTCTGCCAAGTCCAAATACCGCCTTTTTATTTGTCCCAACTAATCGCCCTTTACGGTCAATTAAAACATATTTATGACTGGTTAGGAAGTCGAATAATGCCTTGTTTTTTTTGGCTTCCTTGCACAACTCTGCCCCGACACGGTAAGTCGCTTTTTTAACATTCCTTGATGCATCAGCATGAATAGCAACACCCGCAGAAGCGAAAATCCCTGTAACAACCGCAATACTTTCCCGCAAGGGCCTGCCAGCTGCCTGGTGGAAGGCATGAACCAGTTCCGGACCCGTAACCACCGCTGCAAGAGGAACAGTAGCCACAGCTTTAGTCCTAATCTTTCGACTTTTTCTCAACTTACCAACGGCTTCCCCAGATGCCGCCAAACCTTCTTTTCTTGACTCCGCCAACAACTTTAGCCATAAGTATATTTGTTATTTGGTTATTTATTAACCTTTGCAGTGAAAAAAAGCCAAGCTTAAATAGTTTCGTGCATTAAAATATTTCCGAATGGCAGGCACAAAAATGGTTCTGGTTGTGGGCGGCGGAGCCGTGGGATTAAGGACCGCATCCGGGCTTGCGGAAGAGGGATGGGAGACAACTGTAATAGAGGAGCATCCTGAGATAGGGGTGCCTGTCCAATGCGGCGGCTTAATCAGCAAAAGCGGGGTGAACGAACACAATTTGAATGTTTTGGGGACTGTTTTGAATGAAGTGCGCGGCGCAAAAATTTTTTCCCCGTACGGAAACGAGTTGGTGGTGAAAAGGGATTGCCCTGTCGCGTACGTGATTGACCGCGCAAAATTCGACCAAAAGCTTGCACTGGAAGCCAAAAGAAAAGGAGTGGAAATCCGCACTGACACAAAGCTCATTGACTTGCGGAAGGAAACCGCGTTCATTAAATCCGGGGAAAGGGGGGAAATGATTAAGGCAAAGGTTTTTGTGGGGGCAGACGGGGTGAACAGTTCAGTGAGAAAAATTTTGGGGCAGGAAATTGGGCGCGAAAATTTTGTGCACGCGGTTCAGGTGAAGGCAAGGGGAAGGTTCGATAAAGATTTTGTGGAACTGCATTTTGGAAAAGAATTTGAGGGTTTTTTTGCGTGGGTTATTCCCGAGTCAGGCAGCACCGCAAGAATTGGTTGGGGGGTAAGGGCGGGGCTGAATGCAATGCAGGCAATGAATTCTTTTCTGGAAAAAAGGAATATTGAAGTTTTGGAGAAAAGCAGCGCGCTTATCCCTGTCGGAAAGCCTTTGGACAATGTTGTGCAGGGAAATGTTTTGTTGGTTGGGGACGCGGCCTTCCAGACAAAGGCGACAACAGGCGGGGGAATAATCACTGGTTCAATTGCGGCGGTTGAGGCCGCGAAAACGCTTTCCAACCACTTCAAGAACAAGGCTTCCTTGAATGATTACAGGAAAAACCTTGCACCTTTGTACAAGGAACTGGAAATGCACTTCAAGTTAAGGAAGTTTTTGAATGACCTGAATGAAAAGCAGTTGGATGACCTGTTCATTAAGCTGAAGAACGCGGGGGTCGAGGAGTATTTGAGCAGGTACGGGGACATGGACAAGCCCTCAAGGTTTATGTCAAAAATTTTGTGGAACCCAAAAAACTGGTCTTTGCTTCCAACCGGGTTAAGGATGCTGGCAAAGTGATTTAATGGCAAAGAATCCCAAAAAAAGAAAAACCAAAAACAAACGCTTGCCTGGAAAAATCCCTGCAAAGAATATTTCAAAAATGGAAACCACCTGGTCAGATTTTGCGGAACGCATCAACAAAAAATACCCACATTCCATAGGCTCAGGTCACTCACGACCTGAAAAAGCGCAACACAATTTTCTCATGGCCCGACATCATACGGCAAAATTTTTTGTTGCCAGAGGGGTTGAGAAGGCGTTTGAAGAATCTGCTTTAAGGCAAAAGGTGCGCAAAGCATTATTTTGCCTTTTGTTGGATGACATAAAAGAACTGAAAGGAAAAAGAGACAAAAAAAGAGACTATGATGCAGGAATAACGTTATCCAAAAAAATAGGAAAAGCTGAGTTTACGGTTCTTGAAAAAGTTTTAAATGAGTTCTACGCGGCTATTTTGATTAAAAGAGACTATAAAAAAAACGAAACAGACCACACCCTTTTATGGGGGGCCCAAAAGGCTATAATAACAACAAAAAAGATCGTGAACGTTTTGCCCTGAAGCTTTTGGCGAAGTGAGTTTTATGGCAATAAGCGAAGCAAAACCCATAAATACTGATTTGAGCCATGTTTAGTGTGCCGGGGATTTAAATGAATACTGCCGTAGAACAGAATTTCAGGTATTTTCTGGGCCACGAATTTGAAAAGTACAAGGAAGGGGAATGGGTTGCTATTTTTGGTGACAAGGTCATATCGCACGGGGAAAGCCTGAAAACGGTAATCAGTGAAGCAAAAAAAACCGCGCCCATGTCAAGGGTGCTGCTTTCAAAGATAAAAAAAACCGCAAGTTACCTTTAAGCTTATGAACCTCACTTACCGGTGCAGGCATTTGAGAATCGGGGAGCTTACCGTAAAGGAGCCGATAATACCGGTAACCTTAATTGGTTCCAATGGCGTAAAGCTGAATTTTACTGCAATCTTGGACAGCGGCTCTGACTTTGTTTTGCTGCCTTTGGAGGTTGCGGAGGCGCTGAAACTGAAGTACAATAAGAGAAAAAGGGATTCCGCAAAAACATATGCAGGGGATTCAATTACAACCACCCAGTCAAGGGTGAGGATAAAAATAGAAAAAGACAGGGAGAAAACGGTTGTCGAATGCAAGTGCGCCATCCTCTTGAACGAAAAAAAGCAGCATGAACACATTATTTTCGGCTCAGGCTTTTTTGAGCACTTCAAGATAATATTTGATTACCCGAACAACAGGTTCCAAATTAAACGATAATCTGCAACAATTCCACAAAAGTCATTTTGAAACAACAACCATTCTTGCAATTTTTTGGCTGTCCAATGCGACAAACTTTGTTTTTTCTTTTTCAAGCCAGTAAAAATAATCGTACAGCCTTTTGTCAGTGAACCTCTGGCTCCAGAAGCCCTCTGCCGTAGCCGTAAAAGAATCCTTTTTTGAGGAGATTACAGTCATCCCAAAATCTTTGTAGGCTTTTTCCTGCGCTGTTCTGGCCGAATCAGAGTCAATGTACGTTGTTCCAAGAATTATTTTTCCGTTTTCTTTCAGGAGGCTGCGTGCGGCCAGGAAGATTTTAACGAATTTCTTGTTTGGTGAAAGGCAGCTTTTGGGGTAAGGCAGTATTAGTCCGTTTTTTGCCTTTTCAAGCTTGATTTCGTCTGGCTTGAAGTTTCCTGCCGTAAAGTAAGTGCAGAGGACGAAGTCATAGCTGT
>CAYTYC010000026.1:0-17202 GCA_964442255.1 uncultured archaeon
GATGTTTTCGTTGACCCATTCAAGCACCTGCTGAACCCTTTCGGTTTGGGTTCCCCTAAAAACAGGCAATTCAATTGCGTGGGCATATAAAAATTAACCAAAGGAATTATTTAAAGCAATGCCCAACCAATAAGGGGATTCACCTGTTTATTTTCGGCAAAACAAGGAAGGCGAAAACCGCGACAATGATTATTGAGGCCCAAAAAACGAGCGGGTCAATCATCGCCAAAAGCGTTAAAACAAGCAAAACCAGCTGGTAGGCAATCAGCACAATAATCAGGGATTTCAGGAAACGCTTTTTCATTACTCATTTCTTAACGCAAAAACCATTAAATACCCCTTTCAACATTTTTTTGTGGATTAAATGAGCCTGATGCTGAATTTTTCGGAAGAAGAGGCTGAAGGAATCCGCAAAAAGCTGGACGGCTTCCAGAAGATTTTGGTTAAAAGCAAATACGAGGCTGAAAGGTGGGCAATACATGATTCGGTTGTCACGCTTTACTTAAGCGGGAAAATTGTTGTGCAGGGCAGGGATGAAAGCAAGGTGAAGGAACTGCTGTTGGAAACTCTTAAGGGAAACGGAGCCCTTACTTTGGGTTTTGATGAAACCGGGAGAGGCGAACACAGCGGACCAATGGTTTTGGGCTTTGTTTTGGGAGGCAATGAAAGGCTCAGGGAATTGAGGGACAGCAAGAAGACGGCCGGAATTGAAAAGGCTTTTGAAAGCGTTTCAAAAAATGCTTTGGCTCACGGCAGCATTAACCTGAATCCGGAGTGGATTGACAGGCTGAGGGTAAAGGGCTTTACATTGGATGAAATTGAGGCGGAAGCAATCAATAAATTAGGGGAATTTTTCGGGAAGTTTGAGCCTGAAGCGGAAAAAATTGCGGACGGAAACAGGCTGAAAAATTCTTCAACGGGTATTAAGTTTGTCGTGAAAGCCGATGACAAGGTTCCCGTGGTTGGCGGGGCAAGCGTTCAGGCGAGCTTTTCCAGAAAAAACAGCTCCAACAGGGAAGAAAAGAAAAGCTTCAGGAAAAAGGCGTGAGGCAACTGTTTTAATAGTTTTTGAGGGCAAGGCTTTTTTTGGGGTGAGGGGATTTGAAGCCTGTTAAATTGGCGAACGATTTGGAGAACAAGGTCAGGGAAATCCTGAAAAAAGAGTTCAAGAGAAGCGGCAAGGCGTTTGAAGGAAAATTGAAGGAATTTGAGTCATTCAAGATTCAGGCGCTCCAGGAAATGAAGAGAATGCAGAAAAGCCTGGAGAAAGTGGACGCCGAACAGCTGAAGGAATTAAAGGAACTGAATTCAGGGCTGGATGAAATAAACAAGGCGCTGGCAGGGAAAGCGAAAAGAATTCCGGCCAAATCCGGGAAAAAGAAATCCAAAAAGAAGACAGGAAAAAAGGCAAAGGGAAAGCGCTAATACCTTCCGCCGCGGAAAACAATGCTTTGGATTCTTTTGTCCAGTTCGTCCACATTTTTTTTGGCTTTCGCTAATTCGTTTTTCTTTGGTTTTTTTGCTTTTTTTGCCTGCACGGCGTTTGATTCGGAAAGCATGTCCTTTAATGCGGCTATTTCTATCACAGTGTTTTCACGGAATCTTTCAAAGCGGTTGATTTTTTCCGCCAGGTCCTTCAATGCCTTTCCGGTGTAGGCCGTGTCGCCCTTCCGCGCGGAACTCTTTTTGAAGGAAATTTTTTTTTCCAGTTCCGTGAGCCGGCTGTGCGCCATCCGCACCTTTTGGTCCAATGCCTTCACGTTTCCCTGCAAATCATAAACGCAGTCAAATGAGCCTTCAGGCTCAATGGAAGAGGACTTTATTTCCTCAATATACGGGTAATCCTGTTTTGGGGCGTTTTTCCCTGGTTTGGTGAAGTGAAGGAAAATGTTTCCCAGCAACAGGGCAAGTATGAGGACAATCAAAAAAACTGTTTCAAGCATTCCAAACTCACTGCCAAGTAGTAACATTCGCATGGAAAAGGTATTTATTCATTTCCGTAAAGGCCGGAATCGAAGGCTTCCCGGAATTGTTCATTTCTTTAAGCCAAAGAACTTGAACGCGTTTTCCGTGGTGGAAAACTCCACTTCCTCCAATGAAAGGGATTTTACTTCGGCAACTTTTTCTCCAACCCCCGGAATCCATGAAGGCTCAGCCGGAGATCCGGAAAATTTTACAGGAGAATCTGTCTCAAGCATGAGCCTTTCAAGAGGAACAATTTCCGCGGTTTTCTGGATGGATTTGCTGTAAAGCACGGAGGGAGTGAAGGAAAAAAAGCAGCCCATTTCCAGGGCCTTTTCCACTTCTTTTTCTGAGCCCTGGAACCAGTGCAAAAGCGTTGTGGAGGGGGCAAAGGAGGGAAGAATTTCGAGAACCCCTTTTTCCGCGGCGCGGGAATGCACTTCCGCAGGCAAAGAGTTTTCTTTTGCGATGGAGAGCTGTTCCCCAAAAAGCTTTTTCTGGAGGGAACGCTGTGCACTGGTTTTCGCGTGAAAAAAGTCCAATCCGATTTCACCGACCGCAACGCATTTTGAAAGGTTTTCCTTCAGGAAGGAAAGCGCGGAAGAAATTTCTTTTTCCCGCATGCGGAGCAGGTCAGAGGGATGGATTCCAAGGCAGCATTCAACCCCATGAAATCGTCCGGCAAAGGAGAGGTTTTGCTTCATTGACTCAAGGCCCCCGGAGCACGAAATTATTTTCATCACGTTTTTTTCTTTCGCCCTTTGGATTGCTTTTTCCGGTTCACGGATTCCGTTCAGGTGGCAGTGCACGTCAGCGAACATTAAGGGATAAGCGAACAATTCTCCTTAAAAATTTTATTGAATTAAATTAGGTGAAATGGACGGAAAAAAAGAAAAATCCCGGGAAACCGGGCCGGAAAAAAGGGCTGAAACGCCTTTGCCTGAAGCGCAGGTTAAGCCGGAAAAAAATAAAAAATCCTCCGGCGCGCCCAAAATCTCGGCTTATTTTGGGGTGTTGCTGCTGGTTTTGGGAATGGTTGCGGGCTTCACTGTTAAGGGTGCGCTTTTTCCGACGGTTATTGAAAAAAAAACTTCCGTTCCGTGCCCCCAGCCGGCTCCACTGGAATTGACGCTTTTATACAGTTCGGAATGCGGTTTCTGCTTCAAAGACAATTCAATGATTGCAAGCATTGAAACCAGGCACATCGCATATGAATTAAAAGAACTGGACATTGTTTCAGGGGAGGGAAAGGAGTTGGCGGAAAAGCTTGAAATCAATTCCGTGCCCACCCTGCTGGTTTCGGCTGCGGAACTGGATGCTGAGCCGGAATACGGCGACTTAAGGGCGGTCATCAGAACCAATTTTGAGTTAAAGGGCTCCCACTATGTTGTTCCGGAAATGTTTTTGGACCAGTCCCCGCACAACGTGATGTTTTTGGGGCCTGTAGAGGATTATTCGCCGGTTGAGGGAAAGGCCAGGGTGGACGAATTCGCGGACTACCTCAATATCCAGGCCTACGAAAACATGGATGACGTGGACGAATTAAGGGAAGAATTCGGGAACACAATGGATTACAGGTTCAGGAACTTTATAGTGAACGGAAAAAACGCGGAATTGGTTGCAATTGCGGCCGAATGCGCAAGAAAATACGGAAAATTCGGGGAATACAGGCACAGGCTGCTGGAAAAAACCCATGCCTCGGAGCTTCCGGTGAATGTGGCGTCGCCTTTTTACCTGAAACAAATAGGGGAAGAAGTGGGAATAGAGCAGCTGTTCGCGTTCAAATCCTGCATTGACGGCCAGGACACGCTGGACATCGTTGAAATAAACAAGGGCTCGGATTACCGTGCGGCAAAAAAATTCAGGCTTGCGTGGACTCCGGCTTACGTGGTTGACTCAAAATATGTCACCACCATGGATGATTTGCGGACAGTGGTTTGCTCGGTTCACCCTGAGTTGGAGCCGTGCGGTGTAAATGAGTAAAAAGGAATGGTTTTTTCTTTTAATTCTGGTTTTTGTTTTCTCTTCAACGGCATTCCTCTTTCATCCGCCCCAAAAAGAAAAAATTCACCTGAAAAAAAACGTTTTTGTGCTTGTTTTTGACGGCTTGTCCGCCTCTTACCTGAATGAAGCGCCATACCTGGGTTCAATGGAATATGAAACAATGCGCGTGAATTTTCCTTCCACAACGCCCTCCCATGCGGGAATGCTTATCGCTGGCGACTGCGGGGCGGAAAAGGAGTACGTTAAAAATTGCGTGGATGACCCCGGAATTGTAAGCGCCTGCGATTTTGTGAGGGACGCGGGCGGGATTTGCCTGATGGTTTCGGAGGCAGGCGACTTCAGGGAAGGAAGAAACGAATTTGATTTGGCTTTCCATGACAAAGGCCTTGGAGACTGGGAAATGGAAGTGAACAGCCCCGGTGTTTCTGAATTAAACCTGGAAACCTTTTTCATCAGTTGGAAAAACAAATACAGGGAATACGTTGAGGAAAAAAATGAAGTGGAAAAGTACGCGCTTTACTCAAAGTATGTTCTGGACCTGGATTTGGCTTTGCTCAAGCATTTGGAGGAAAACTTTCCGGGGCAAAGGTTTCTGCTTTTCTCTAACGCGAAAGGAATTGATTCCTGCGGGCACAACGGAAATGAAGAACAGTACAGGGAATGCATCGCGGAACTGGATGAAGACGCAAAGGAACTGGCGGATTATCTCCAAAGAACCGAAGGCCTGGTTTCGGTGTTCACCGCAGACCACGGAATGTTTTTTCCCTGCGCGGAGTGCAGGGGAACGCATTCCAGGGAGCCGGCTTCCTTAAGCGAGGAAGTGCTGCTTGTTCCGGCAATTTTTTTTGGTGAACAGCCGGAAAATTGGGGGGAAGGAAAAAGCTTTGATTTAATGCCCGCGATTTTCTCTCTTGCGGGCGCGGAAAACGCGTGTGAAAGGATGAAGTACTGCAAGGGAAACAGTCTTTCCTGAAGGCATTTAAAAGAATTTTCTCCCCCTGTTCGGTTATGCCTTCAAATGTGGGTTACGAGTACGCAAAGGCACAGGAAAAGTATGAAAAAGCCTCTTCGGACGAGGAAAAGCTTTCAGCCTTGATGGAAATGCGTTCAACCGCTCCCTCGCACAAGGGCGCGGAAAAGCTTAGGGCAGAAATAACAAAAAAAATTGCTTCACTCCGGAGGAGAATGGAAAAGCAGAAAGAGCAGCAGAAGAAAACCGCGGCAAAATCAATGCACATGAAAAAGGAGGGCTGCGCGCAGGCGGTTCTGGCGGGAATGCCTAACTCCGGAAAAAGCCGGCTGCTTAACGCCCTCACTTCCGCGGACACCCGGGAAAGCGCATACCCTTTCACCACCCGGAAGCCTGTGCAGGGAATGATGGATTTCCGCGGGGCAAAAGTCCAGCTTGTGGAATTGCCTGCCATAATTGAAGGCTCTGCATCCGGAAAGGCGCGGGGCCTGCAGGTGCTTTCAATTGTGAGAAACGCGGACGCAATTGTGCTGGTTTTGAACGCTGATTTGCCGGAATACGAAATGGGCGTGCTTCTCAAAGAGCTGGAAAAAGCGAGAATAATTGTTTCCAGGAAGCGGCCGGAAGTGGAAATAAAGAAAAGCGGTTTTCCGGGGCTTAACATTTCCGGAAAACACTTTCTCAAGGTTCCGGAAAAAGAGCTGGAAAAGTTTTTGAAGGATTTTGGCCTGGGAAACGCTGACGTAATCCTGAAAGAGCCTGCCGGATTGAAGGAAATCGCCGAAATATTGGATTCACGGATAAAGTTCAAGAAGGCCCTGGCTGTCGTAAACAAAAGCGAAAAAAAAGGGGAAGGAAAATTGAAGGGAATGGAATGCTTTTACTTTGACGGGAAAAACGCGGAGGAATTGAAGGGAAAGGTGTTTGAATTGCTTGGGCTGGTTTTGGTGTACACGAAAAAGCCGGGAAAAGACGCTGATTTGAAGGCCCCCCTTGTTTTGAGGAAAGGCTCAACCATAGGTGATGTTGCAAGGCAACTGCACAAGGATTTCGCCAAAAAACTGCGTTACGCGAAGCTTTGGGGTTCGGCGAAATTTCAGGGGCAAATGGTTTCCCGGAACTATGAACTGAAAAACGGGGACGTGATAGAAATTTACGCCTGAGGCTCGCCTTCCTCCGGAAGCGTGCCTTTCACTTCCTTTTTCAGGGGATGCGAAGCAGGGGACTGCAGCATTTTTTTGGGCCTGCTGACAATAAAGCTCAGCACAATCAAAACAAAGATAACACCCACAATTATCATGAGAGTTATGTCCCTGTTCGCTATGTCAACCTCAAAGCTTTTTTCAATGAAATGCTGTCCTTCAGAATCCTCAAACCGGGTTTCCAACGCAATCCTGTATTTTCCTTTTTTTGACGGGGAGGGAGTGAAAGCGAATTCCTTTGCGCCAAAAAACTGCCCGGGGGAAAGGGTTTCAAACTGCAGGGGCTCTGACTCGGAGTGAATGCCTTCCGGCGCTGAAAGGGAAAGGGAAATGTTCCTTAGCTCTTCCCCGCTTAAATTTCTCAAGTCAACCTTCAGGGAACCGCTTTCCCCGAGGTTTAAGGCGGTTTTTTCAAGCACTGCTTCAACCTTGAGGGGGCTTTCCTTCAGCAAAAGGTAAGTGGATTCCACATGCGTCAGTTCCCCCAAACCGTATGAAACGCTAATATAGTTTTCCTTGGAGTTGAAGAGAACGGGCTTTACAGGAATTATTTCGGTGATTTTTTCTCCTGCCTCCACTGCCTCCAATTTGAATTCAATGGCTTCTTTTTCCTCAAAGCCTTTCAGGATTTTCAGCGCCGGGTCAACTGAAACCTGCACAAAAAGGTTTTCCATCCCTGCCTGGGAGGAATTGAATACGGTTAATTCAAATTCCTGCACTTCGTGCAGGTAGGCGGTTTCCACTCCCTCCGTTCCCTTTGGGCTTATTTTAACGAAAAGCTGGGCGTGGGCGGACGCGGAAAAAATGAGGAAAAAAAAGAGCAATGCAGTGAAAAGTTTAGGGCTCAAAGTAGTCCACTCCCTCGTCTTTGCGTTTTCCGCCGAAAATTTTTGCCCTGTTTTTTATGGCAATCAAGGCAATCAGCAGGATTACGAGATAGATTACCGCGTTTATAAGCAGGTTTGAGTCAAATGGGTTCGGATTTTGCGGCGCAAACTTTCCTTCAAGTATCTGCCTTATTTCGCTGCGCATTTTTTTTGCGTATGTTTCCACTTCCGCAAACCTTTTTTGGCTGAATGCTTTTTCCGCGGCCTCCAAATCCTTTTCAAGCAATGCAACGGTTTCAGATTCCGCCCATTTTCCACGGTTTTCGGATGACAGAATAAAGTTGGCTGCGGATTTTATGGTGGAAAAGCTTCCGTTCGAGGCTTTTTTCATGGCCTCGTCTTCCCCATACAAGAGCATCCATGCATCGTTCATTTGCCTGTCGGAGTCAAGGTTGCCGAGCCATTGTTCAATGGACGTTTTCGCGGTGAGGTAAATGTTGCCGATTCCCTGCTCAAGGTTTGCGGTCTGCGAGGCGGTGGATTCAATTGAATTGTATTCCGGCGGCGCGTTAACCAAATCAAAGAGGCTTCTTTTTGTCGTGCTCTCAAGGCTTGAAGAGGCAATGCGCTGCCTTAATTCAATGGATTTGGAATCATAGCCCTGCCTTTTTTCGTCGAGTTCCTCCATTCCCGAAAACACTTCATCGTATTTTTGCTTCAGTTTTCCTGTTTCGTTTGCGTCCGGGGCGTTGGTGAAGGACTGCTCGAAGGCTATTGCCTCATCCATTTTTTCCCGCAATTCCCCGGAAACATCAATCATTCCGTCCAGCAAAACCTTCATTTCGCTTACAAGCATTGAGGCCTCCAAACTTTCAAGCTCGTTTGCCGCGGATTCAAGCTCGAATTTTTCGTTTCCCAGGACTGAGGCAAGGTTTCCAAAGTACTTGGAGTTTGATTTCACGAAAAACCATCCGCTTCCCCCCTGCAGGCTTTCCCTGTATTTTCCCAGTTGCCTTAAAACATACATTGCCTGGAACAATTCACGGTTGCTTTTCCTTTCCATGTTTACTTCAAGTTCGTTGAATTTGACTGCAATGAAGCCGTTTGGGCTTCCCTTGGAAAGGATTGTGAAAACCCAGTACTTTTCATTGAATGCCGTCACAGGCAAATCCTTGTAGCTTTCAATGGACTCGTTTTTCTCAAGGAAATGTGTTTGGTTGAGGATGTAGTCCTTCGCGTCCTGCGGGGAAACAGCCGCGGCTCCCAAAGAAAGCAAAAGCAAAAGCGAAAAAACCGCTGCATAGGGTGCTGCACGCATTTGGAAATAATAAAATACTTTTATTTATATAATGGTTGCTGTGAGGGCTTTGAAGGCAAAAGTAATCCTTGTGGAAACACGCTACGGCGAAAACCTTGGGCTGAGCGCAAGGGCGTGCAAAAACTTCGGATTTCAGGATTTGTGGCTTGTGAAGCCAAAGGCAAGAAAAACAGGCGCAAAGGCGAAATCAAGGGCAATGCATGGGGCGGATTTGCTGAAAAACGCCCGGGAATTTTTCTCTCTTCAGGAAGCGCTATCATTGGTTGATTTTTCCGTGGGAACAACCTCAAAAACAAAGGGAAGCCGGAAGATTTTCCGGAACGCCCTTTCCCTCAGGGAGTTCACTGAAAGGTTTGGTTCAAGCGAAAAAACATTCGGGATTGTTTTCGGCCCGGAGGCAAGCGGACTGAGAAACCGGGACTTAATGCAATGCGACTTTATTGTCCACATTCCCTCACACCAGTCCTATAAATCATTAAACCTTTCGCACTCGGTTGCCATTTTCCTATATGAAGTATTCACTTGGAAGGGAAAAAAAGTTGAGAAAGGAGAAATGAACGCAAACCAGAAGCGGCTTCTTTTGAAGGAATTCCGGGAAATGGCAAAGGAAGCGAAAGGCCTTGCAAACAGGGGCGCGGCTGAAAGCGCGGTGAAGGCGTTTGTGCTCAGGAACCGGCTGAGCAAAAAAGAGGCAAACGCGCTTTTAAGCCTGCTGAAAAGAAGAAAAAAGTGATTATATAATATCTATATAATAATTATTGACGGGTTTTGCCGGCTTTTTTGGCAAAAGGCCGGGAGAAGCAATAAAAAGTGGTTTGCTGACAAATTATTGCGCTTGGGGTCGTAGGGTAATGGCTATCCCAACAGGCTCCAGACAAAGCTTTTCACAAAAAGCTTTAGCAAAAAACTGGCTTGCGCCGGACAAAACTTTTGGAAAAAGTTTTATCAAAAAAGGCTTGGGCCAGAAAGTTGCTTTGCAATTTAACCTTTGTTTGGAGCGCTGAGTTTTCCTTATGGAAAGCGATGACGAGTAACAGGTAAAAGAAGCCGGAAGGCGATGACAAAAGGATTGTGTAAAGAATTGGTTGCAACCTGTTAATCCGGGTTCGACTCCCGGCGACCCCAGCTCACTTTTTTTCGGCAAAAAAGCTTGTGGACTGGTATCCCAGGTCAAAGGAAAACATCGCGAAAAAGAAGAAAACATCCTGAAACAAAACCAGCGGAACAGCCAACGCGATAACCGTCGTTAAAAGCCTGTGCTCGGAAAAAAAACCGAGGAGCCTGCGGTCGTGCAAGAATTCATCCAGCCACGCGGAAGCAAGAATGAAAACAAACACAACGTAATTTATCGGCGCAATCCCAAGAACCGCGATTGAAAGAAAAACAACCGCCAAAAAAAACCAGAAGGCCCTTGAATCCAGTTTCCCGTAAGCAAGGTTTGCGGTTATCACCGCAAGGAAAACGGTTGCAAAAGCGTAATGCGAAGAAATGAGGAACCCGACCAACGCGCCGGCAACAAGGGAAAGAATTGGAAGAAATGTTTTGAACTTTTTTTTCCCCTCCAAAAAATCGGTTGCCTTAATTAAGGCACCGGAAGCAAGGGAAAACGGCAAAAGAAACGCGAAAGCCATTAAAGCACCTTTTTATCCATCAAAAGTTTGACCGCCAAAGGAAAAAGGATTGTTGCGTCCCCCACCACAGTAACGCTTTTCGCCTTTGGCTTAATTTTTCCCCAGCTCTTGGCTTCCCTGTGCTGCGCCCCGCTCAGGCTGCCGTCATACTCCGGAGCGGTTGTAAAGTAAACCGCATAATCCAGCCCGTCACGCAAAATGTTTGAGCCGATTGTGTAATGCTTGGAAATTCCCCCGCCAAGGATTATTGCGCCGGTTTTTTCCGCGTTGAGGACAAGCTGAGCCAGTTCCCCCATGTCCTTTGTCACATCAACATGGAAATCCTTGTTTTTTTGCCTGAAAAAGTAAAGCTGCAGCCCTATTGCGCCGTCCGTAATTCCCGGGCAGTAAACGGGGATTGAATTTTTATTGCACCAGTAAAGAAAGGAATCTTCATTTAGTTTGGAGCCAACAAAAGAAGTTAATTCGGAAGGGGAAACAATTCTTTCCTTTTCCGAAAACTCCCTGAAAATTGGCTGGATTTTTTCCTCAAACAATTCAAACCCCTTTGTGGGAATCAAAATATTCCCCAAACGGTTGAATCCCTTTTCCCTCAGCTCCGCGTCGTCCACATTAAAGGAGCCGAGATAATATGGCTGAAAGCATTTAATCACGTCATGGTCTATGCTGCCGGCCGTTGTTATCACCGCATCCACAAACTTTTTTCTGCACAGTTCTTTTACCACTCCGCGGAGGCCGGAAGCCATAAGGTTTGCGGTGAAGGAAAGAAAAACTTTGGTGGAAGGATTCTTCATTTCCTTTATTGCTTCAACTGCTTCCGCAAGGTGCGTTGCCTGGAATCCCGTTAAAGAGAATTCAAGCTGCCCCGGGGAAAGGTCCTTCACTTCTTTCATGGCTTTTTCCCTGTAATGTGTGTGCCCGCTTTTCCTTTTAATGCTTTCATGGCGGAGGAAAGGGACGTGATTATGGATGTTTTGCCTTTTTCGGAAAACCGGATTGCCGACTCAATTTTGGGCTTCATGCTTCCCTCCGGAAAATGGCCTTCCTTCAGGTATTCCTTTGCTTCCTCAACAGAAATTTTTGAAAGCCATTTTTGGTTCGGCTTTCCGTAGTTTAACGCGGCCTTTTCCACGTCCGTGAGAATCAAAAGCTTTTGCGCATTCAGTTTTTGCGCAAGCAGCGAGGAGGTCTTGTCCTTGTCTATAACGGCGTCAACGCCTTTCCATCCTTTTTTGCCTTTCACTACAGGAACCCCGCCTCCGCCCGCGGCGACAACAATTTTTCCCGCACCCAGAAGCCTCCTGACTGAATCCAATTCAATTATTTCTTTTGGCTCCGGGGAAGGCACGACCCTCCGGTAGCCTTTGCCTTCCTGCAAAACAATTTTCCAGCCCGCCTTCTCCTTTTCCTTTGCCTCCTCCCGCGAATACACTGGGCCAATTGGCTTGGAGGGGGAAAAAAAAGCCGGGTCTTTGGAGTTGACCAAAACCTGTGTGAGAAGAACGGAAACGTCTTTGCGCATTCCCTTTTTTTTGAATTCATTGCCGAGCGAGCGGGCGATAAGGAAGCCTATTTCCCCCTGGCTTTGGGCGCCGCAGACAGGCAGGGGAGTGAAGGGAAGCACATCCATCGCGTATTCGGAGCGCATAAGCGCGGCGCCGACCTGTGGGCCGTTTCCATGCGTAACCACGAGCGAAAATTTTTTTGCGAGTTCCACGAGCTGGAAAGAAGTGCGAAAAAGCCTTTCACTCTGCTTTTCAAAGGGCTCAGGGGTTTTTCCCCTGGAAAGGGCGTTTCCGCCCAGTGCAACAACAATTGTTTCCTTCATTTTGGGCACTTAAAGCCTTGGGACAGAAAACCAAATATTTATATTGTTCGGGGAATGATTCAATTAGCATGCACGAATAAATGGATGCCCAAAAACAAGGCGAGAAAAATGAGACACAGGTATAAGGGGTTTTTATAGGTGGCCCACACCCTAGTCGGGCACCTGAAGCAACTGCTTTGGATGCTTGAAGAGGAAAAACTGGTGCAGTTAAGGAACAAAAGCAATGAACTGATTGAGGAGGCCGCGCTGGAAGGCGACGAACTGAAGGGAAGGCTTTCCCTTATCGCGTACGCGCTGCACAAAATGCTTTCAAAGCCCCATATAGCGAAAAGCAGGAACTGGGAAAAGGCGAAAAAATCTCTTCTTTCCTCGCTGAGCCAGTCCTTAAGGCTGCTGGAAAAAAATGAAAAAGAAAAATTCGGGAAAAAAATTGACAACATTTCAGGAGAGCTTTCATCTGTGGACGCAAAGCTCGGGAGGTTTTTGACAAACACCTTTGAAAAGGCGAAGGCAAAGCAGGCCTCCCGCGCCTACACGCTGGGTTTAAGCCTTAGCAGGGCATGCGAGCTGACAGGCGCGGAAAAGTCGGACGTTTTCTCATACATTGGGGGAACCAAAATTCACGAGCAATTAAAGGACAGGGTGGGAATAAGGAAAAGGCTTTACAGGCTGAGGAAGGCTTTTGAATGAATGACCTTGTGTTTGACTCAAGCTCAGTTATTTCGGTTGCGGGAAGCTGTCTGATGAAAGTTTTAGGCCTGCTCTCCGAACAGGCGAAAGGCGAATTCATCATTTCAAGAAGCGTATTCAATGAATCGGTGAACCGCCCAATGAACATACGGCGCTTTGAGCTCAACGCATTGAGGATAAAGAAGGCCGTTGAAGCCGGGTGGTTAAAGGTTGAGGAAAGGGACAATGAAACCGGAAAAAACACGGACAAAGTAATGGGGCTTGCGAACGGCCTGTTCAGCTTTCATGGAAAGCCTTTCCATTTGATTCATTTGGGGGAAGCGGAAACCCTTGCGTTAAGCCTCAGGCACGAAAATTCAACAGTCGTGGTGGACGAGCGCACCACGAGAATGCTTTTGGAGGATCCGGCGGGATTGAAGGCGAACATTGAAAGAAACCACAATGTACGCCTTAGGGTGGACGGCGGAATCCTGAAAAAAATCCAGGAAATGTTTCCGGAAACAAGGATAGTGCGCTCTTCCGAACTAATGATTCTTGCGTTTGAGAAAAGGCTTTTCCGGGAAGAGCTTCCCCCAGGAAAGGAGTCGCTGAAAGCCGCGCTTTACAGTTTGAAGTATGCAGGCTGCGCGATTTCATTCAATGAAATAAAGGATTTCACGGGTTAAGGAATGAAAATAAGGGAAGCTGAAAAAAAGGATTTGCCTTTCATTAGGCGGATGGTAGAAAAAGAGTTTCCGTATGTTTCAGGAAACATTAACCTTGAAGAAAGGCTGGAAAACCCGGGCACTTCAATCCTGGTTGCGGAGGAAAAAGGAAAAGTTTTGGGCTTTGCGGACTACGGGTTTTTTCGTGAAGGGCAGGCGAGGCTGAACGCGGTTTCAGTGAAGGAAAGCGAAAGGGGAAAAGGAACGGGAAAAAAAATTTTAAGGGAAGCGCTCAAAAGAATCAGGGAAAAAAGCGGTTTTGAGGTGGGGCTGCTGGTGAAAAAAGAAAATGCTGCGGCAAAAAAGCTTTACCTTGAAGTGGGTTTCAGGAAAATTGGCGTTCACCCGAAAAAGCTGGACGGCTCGGAAGTGGAGGAAATGCTTTTGGGGCCGGAAGAAAAGGAAACAACTCAAAGGATTGTGTGAAAGCTATTCCCGGTACAAGACATACATTACCTTTTCGCACACGTTTTTTGGAACCCCCTCCAAAAGCATTGCGGCCTTTATTTCCTCGGGGGCATACTGTTTGGTTGAGGGCTGAAGCCTTTTCACCAATTCCCTGGCTTTTTTTTCTTCTTCCTCATCCAGGTCCGCCAAATCGGATTCCTTTAAGGGCAACCCCCCCAAGCCCCTGGTTATTTCGTCCCTGAAGTGGCGGGTGACGCTTTCAAACTGTTTTCCAACCCCCGCGTGCTGCGGCTTGGAAAGCCTTTCCTTTAAATAGCGGTTCAGTTCTTCATATTTCCTTTTTTTTCCCATTGGGGGAATGAGCTTTTCAAGTTCGCGGATGTGCTCCTCTTTTTTTTCCTCCAAAAGGCTTTTTCCCCCCGCCTTAAGGCTTTCAAGCGCCGCTTTCCTTATTTTCTCCTTTTCAAAGCCCCCTGAAGGGGGCTTAACCTGCTCAAGCGAGGGAGGTTTCGGGAAAGGCTTAATCGGCTGCCCTGCAACGGGTTTTTTGGGCCTGGTAAAAACCTCCAGTTCGCCTTCCACCTCTTTCCTTATTTCGGGCTCGGATGTCTTTATTTTGAGTTCCTTTTCCGCCTGTTCGGCGTGCGCCTTCATTCCCGCCTTTCCCACAAAAATAGGGGTTTCCTTTTTTTCCTTTTCATGGTGCTCTTCTTTTGGCTTTTCTCCGGCAGGGGATTCGTCTTTAAACGCCTTCACCGCGGGAATCGGCTTCTTCAAGGCATTCATTTTTTTAGCCAAGTCATCGGGGCGGATTTCCTTTTTATTTTTTCCGTCCAAGTCCAGCTCTTCCATTTCAAGCCCAATAAAAAATAGGGTAAGTTTTATTTAAGGGTTACTAATAATCAGAACCCACTGTTCCGATGCCTCCCTTAATTGTAAAAAAACTAATAGGATTTGGCCACGTAAACCATTTCCTTTGCCTTTTTGCCGCAGGCAACGCAATTCCCCTGCACAGGGACTTTTTTGTCCATTCTCACTCCGCGAACGCTGCCGCCGGCATTCTTTTCAATCTGCTCCGCGCAGGACAATGCGTCCTTTCCGTCGGAGCAGATTCCGCACAAGGCGATTTTTCCGGAGTCCAATACTCCTTTCAGTTCGCCAAGCTTTTCAGCTTTCATGATGTTTTTTTCAAATTGGGTGCTTGCCTTTTTGAAAAGGTTTGAGTCAATGGCCTTTGAAGTTTTTTCAATTTCTTTTTCCAGCGCACTCAACTTAAGTGTTTTCTTTGCGCCGGTGTCGCGCCTGAAAATCGTAACAGAGCTTTTTTTGAGTTCCCTTTCCCCGAACTCAACCCTCAAGGGAACGCCCTTCATTTCCCAGTAAAAGAATTTGTCCCCAAGTCCTGAATCGGAATCGTCAACCTCAAGCCTCACACACTTTTCCTGCAGTTGCTTAATAATTTTTTTAACCGCATCCGAAACCTTTTTGCTTTTCTTTTTTCCGTGGATTGGGACAATCAAAACCTGAACCGGCGCGGCCTTAAACGGAAACACGAGCCCCTTGCTGTCGCCGTGTATTGAAACCATCGCCGCGAAGATCCTGCCTACCGCGGGGCCATAGCAGGTAATGAAAGGCGTTTTTTCTTTGCCGTTTTTGTCTGTAAACTGCACGTTAAAGGCTTTCGCAAAGTTTTGCCCGAGAAAATGCGTGGAAGGAAGCTGCATCAATTTTCCGTCGGGCATTAACGCGTCCGCGGCGTAAGTGTTCTCCGCTCCCGCAAACTTGTCCCACTGCGGGCGCTTAAAGAAATGGAATGGGATTGCAAGTGAATGCAATAATTCGGTTGTGATTTCAATGTCTTCCTTTACCTGTTTTTCCGCGTCCTCCCTTGAAGCGAATGCGTCGTGCGCCTCTATCCAGTGGAATTCCCTGCTCCGCAAAAAAGGCCTGGTTGCCTTTGTTTCGTATCGGAAAACCTGCGCCCTTTGGTAGGTTTTGAATGGAAGGTCCTTGTATGAGCGAATCCATAACGCGAACATCTGGTAGAACGCGGTTTCGCTTGTCGGCCGGAGCGCGAGCCTTTCCTCCAGTTTTGTGCCGCCTGCCTCGGTTATCCAGAAAACTTCCGGGCTGAAGCCTTCCACGTGCTCGGATTCCCTGTAAAAGTTTTCCTCCGGAATAACTGCCGGAAACCAGTAGGGCCTGTGGCCTTTGCGCTGGAGAATTCCTTCAAGCGTTTTATAAATTTCCTCCATGGACAAAACAGACCACGGCTGGAAGACAACAAAGCCTTTCACGTTGTACCTTAGGTCTGCGAGCCCGGCTTTTTTCACTATTTCGGTGAACCATTCGCTGAAGTTTTTTTCCTTTTCAATGTTGAAAGTGATTTTTTCCGGTTTTTCTTCCATTTTTTTCGCCATTGATTATTATTCTTTAATTAAACTTCTTTTTATTAATTGTCCCTCTCAAGAGCCCCCAAACCTGAGTCAAGGGCTTCCAAGAACAGGCTTATGTCTGCTACAATGCCTTTTGCCTGCGTTGTGCCCCTGTCACAGATTTTCACAACCGCAGCCAGGCTTATGTCAACGCAATAGGTTTTAACCCCTGCAGCAAGCATGTTCCCCACTGCAATGGAGTGAAGCATGGAGGAAAGCATTACCACAACCTCAACCCCTTTCAGCGCTTCGCGCATCTTATCCTGCGCCTTTACTGCATCAGTGACAACCTCTGCCAAGGGACCGTCGTCCCTTATTGAGCCTGCCAAAATAAACGGCACGCCCGCCTTGACGCATTCAAACATTACGCCGCTTTTCACAATCCCGTTTTCAACCGCTTTCCTTATCCCGCCAGCAGAATTCACCTTGTTTATCGCCCACAGGTGGTGCGAGTGATGGATGTTTTTCCCTGTCCTGCTGCAGCAGCCGAGCGAAGTGCCGTAAACCGCTGTCTCCAAATCGTGTGCAGCCAATGCATTGCCCGCAAGCAGGAGGTTACAGTAACCCGAGGCAATCAGTTTTGAAAAAGTTTTTCCTGCGCCTGTGTGGACAACCGCAGGCCCTGCAACAAAAGCAATTTTTTTTCCGGCGGCCTTTGCCTTAAACAATTCTTTTGCCAGTTCCCTTACTGTGCGCACGATGTTTTTTTCGGAGGAAACATTGGAGGACATGAACCGGAATTCCGTGTCATCTTTTAACACATTATTTTCTTCCATTATGCCCGCGGTCCCGACAACCGCCTTATCGCCTTTTTTCGCTTTCCTCGCTTCCAGGCAGAGAAGTTTACCGTTCCTTTTGATTATGGCGCAGTCCATTCTAATATTTTCTACTCTCCGCTTTTTTCCTTTTAAGAGAACCCGGGTTTCCCTGTTGGAGGTCGTGTAATAGTTTTCAGGAAGAATCCCGTCTCTTTTCACTTCTTCCTGGAAGTGCATCCCTTCTTTCTTTTTGCATTCACTTCACTCCCCCTGTTTTAACCGAAAAATCAGTTCCCTGTTTAAGGGAATTTTTTCCAAAAATATTTAAGTAAATCAAAGAAAAAGAGTTACTGGCCTGGAAGGCAATTCCTTCTGTTCATTTCAATCAATTTTTCCCTGCAAATTCTTTTAAACGTTGCCCAAAAAGCCGGCAAATGCGAGCAAACCTGCCTCCGGAGCAAAGCG
>CAYTYC010000027.1:0-15607 GCA_964442255.1 uncultured archaeon
CTTTTTGGAAAAAAGTTTTATCAAAAAAATTCTGCCTTCGGCAGTAAAACTTTTTAGAAAAAAGTTTTATCAAAAATCAGAACCTGCGGTTCCGCGAAGCGGGTTTTGATGAAACTTTTATCAAAAGTTTCTCCGATACCTCCCTTAAGAATGAAAGAGTGGCTTTCGCCAAAAACTTTTTAGGAAAAAGTTTTACCAAAAAAGGGGTCGGAGGATTCGCCTGTTTTTCGCCAGTTAAATCTGCTTAATGAAATCACATTCAGGGGAAACTTCCACAAAGTGCGTTGCGTCGCCTTCCCTGAACGCGGAGCACTGGTTTTCGGGAAGGTTGTCAGAAGCTGTGCGCGGCGAGTGCGCGACATCACAGACCCAGTTTTTAATCAAATGGTTGGAAAGGCACGGCCCGCTTGAAAGGTCCGCGCCGTCCGCAAGAGCCTGTTCGCATAAAGCGACGCATTTTTCTTTCGGGTCAGTGCCGGTAACGTTTTCCTCCGCTGGCTGGGCGCAGCCGGAGAGAACAAGAATGAAAGCCAACGGGATGAGAAACTTCATTTTGACCGGGAAGTAAGGGAACGGAAATAGCTTTAAGCCTTTAGGCTGCCCGTTTTTTGGTGAAGCTTTTTTTCAAAAAGGTTCTGGCAAGGCTTTTGGAAAAAGCTTTAAATATTGGCTTACCCATTATTTTACTTGGAGTTGGGAAAATGGCCGTAAACATCACGGAATACGCGGTAATATTCAATGACCCGATGTTCAACCAAATAATTTTCGCCGTGTTCGTGGTTGCGCTCGGATTGGTGCTTGCAAAGGTTTCCGGAAAACTGATGCTCAGGCTCAACAAAAGCCTGAAAGTAGAGTCCAACCGCTCCATCAAATCCTTTGTGAGAATACTGGAATTATTCATTTTCCTGGTTTCATTGATTGCCGCGTTAAGCGTTTTAAGGGTAAGCGTGGCGGAAGTGATTGTGCTCCGCGTGTGGGAAGTGATTCCCTCCGTGATAGTGCTGTTCCTGCTTTTGCTGCTCGGATACATAATCATTAACCTGGTTGTCGACATTTTCCGCAGCATTTTTTTGCGCCTCGGTTCAGCGGAATACCTGAAGGAAATCGGAATCTCAAAGGAACTGATTCAAAACATTTTCTTCATACTCAAATTGTTTCTTTTGCTGATTCTGATCAGCGTGTCCTTTTCGTATGTGGGTTTTGCTGTTCCCTATCTCGAGCACATTTTGACCGCGCTGATTTACGGCTTCATTTTTTTGAGCATCGCGGTACTATATTACGCGTTCAAGGATTATCTGGCGAACTTTTTTTTGGCATCCTATGTTGAAAAAAACGTTTTAAAGCCCGGGCAAAGCGTTAAGGTCGGGGAAGATTTGGGGGAAGTGGTTTCCGTCACAAGCCATGGTGCTGTGATTAAAATGCCGACAGGCTTCAACCTCTTGATCCCAAACAAGGAAGTGGTGAAAAAAAAGGTTTACTTTAGGAGGGTGAGGGAAGACATCTTCAAGCTGGAAAGCATCAGGGCAAGGTTTGTTTCCCAGCTGCCTTCTTACTGCGGCCCCGCTTCCCTGCAAATGATGCTCAGCTTTTTCGGCTACAATTTTGACCAGGAAAAAATAGGGAAAATGTGCGAAACCCATGTTCCCGGCGGCACGGAACCCGAGGAAATGATTGAAACAGTGAAAAAACTCACCCGGGGAAGCGTGAAAGGCCACACAATACAGTTCGCGCAAATCTATAATTTAAAGGAAGAAGTGAAGTCATGGATTGCGGAAGGCGCTTTGGTGGTGGTGTGGTACAAGAAGCCCGTGCTGTTCCCTGACAAGCCCTCGCAAAGCGGCCACTATGTTTTGTGTGTGGGGGTTGAAGGGGATGAACTGGTTGTGATGGACTCAAGCCCGCAGACAGCCGGGGTTTACATGATTGACTACAGGCTTTTGGAGGACGCAATGGATTACTACGACAAAATGAGGGGCTACATTGTTTTCGCGAAAAAAGGCACTCCCGCGTTCTGGAGGCTGGGCGAAGGCCTGATCTACAGCGAAGCCTCGGCCTACAAGGACTTAAGCAAGTCTTTTGAGCGTTACCTCAAAAAAACTTTGAGGAAAAAGGCGATGATTCCAAGCATTATTTCAGAGCACCTTTCCCCGCTGATTCACGACGAAAAAATGCTTAAAAGGGTTTGGAAGCCCGATTTAACCCAAAGCAAGGCAAAACAGGAACAGGAAAAAAACGATTTGGAGAAAAAGCCGAGCCAAAAGGCGGGGAAGTGAGCCCGGTTTGGATGAAATGAAGGTCGCGGTTGTTTCGGAAAAGCTTGACAACGATTTGGCGAACGGGGTTGACGCTTTCCGTAAAATTTGCGGGGAAAGCTCTTTCATTGAAATAGGCGATTTGGCGTTGTTGATTGAGGAAAACAAGTCAGGGGTTTTTCTTGAGGAAAAAGACTTTGAGGAATTTGACGCGGTTTACCTCAAGGCGGCGCCTTCCTTCACCCAGTTCGTTGAGCCTTTTTTGGATGAACTGGTGGAAAAAGGGATTTACTGCCAGTTCAAGCCGGAATCCTTTTACATTTTGTCCAACAAGCCCTTCCTTTACGCCACCCTGAACTCCAAGGGCGTGAACATTTCCCATACTGTCGTGGTAAGCGACGCAAAGCAGCTGGAGGGGCTTACTTCGGGCTTTTCCTATCCCGTGATAATGAAGACATTTAATGGATTGAACAAAACCCAGAACCTTGTGATTGACTCGGAGAGAAGCCTGAAATCCGTGATAAAAAGCTCTAACCCGAAAATTGACGCAATAACTGTCCAGCATTACCTGGAGGGCGACCTGTTTCAGAGCGTTGTTGTGGGGGAAAACGTTTTCACCGTGAAAAGAACGTGGAACGAGGAAAAGCTTGAGCACGCAAAAAAAGGCGTCAGCACCAAACTGCCTGAAGAGGAAAAAGAGCTTGCAATAAAGGCGGCAAAGGTTGTCGGCGCTGACGTTGTGCAGGTGAAAACAATTGAAGGCACAGTCATAGGCCTCAATCCCGTGGTGAACATTTCATCTTACAGCGGAATTTTGGGCACCGACTTGTTTGAGGAAACCGCGAAAATGTTCAGGGAAAAAATAGGGGGCACGGGAAAATGAAGTTTTGCCTGATTGCCTCGGAAAAATCTGATGAAGAGGTAAGGCAGATAATGATGGACGAGGCGCAAAAGCTTTTTGACTCCGTGCTTTACGTTCCGTTGAAAAAGATTCGCATTGAATGCCGGAAAGGAAAAACCCGGGTAATGTTCAAGAACACTGATTTAAGCGAATTTGACGCCGCTTATTTGAGGGTTTTCGGGGACGACTTTGTTTTCGGGGAAGTTGTTTTGGATGCGCTGGGGAACACGGACATTTTTCTTGCAACAAGCCCTGAAGCCTACCAGATGTGCAACCACAAGTACTTCACGGTGAAGGCGTTAAGCAAAATCGGCGTTCCTTCCCTGAATTCATCGCTTGCAATAACCCCAAAAACCGCTGTGGCGGTCGCAAAAAAAATCGGCTTTCCTGTTGTCGTGAAGCTTTTGCGGGGCTTTGGGGGAAAAGGGGTGATGCTTGCAAACTCGGAGAAAGAGTTCACCCCGATTTTGGACACTTTGCAGGTGTTCGAGGAATTCATTGCAACCCAGGAATTTGTCCCCGGAATCCAGTCCGACATGCGCTGTTATGTGTTCGGGAAAACGGTTTACGGGATAAGGCGTTCAGGGGAAGGCGATGAATGGAGAAGCAATTTGTCCCGGGGCGGGAAAGCCGAAAAAATTGAATTGGACGAAAATTTAAAGGAAATGGCCGTGAGGAGCGCGGAGCTGTTGGGGCTGGAGGTCGGGGCAATAGATTTTCTGGAAACCCCGCAAGGATACCGGCTGGTGGAAGCCAATTTCACCCCGGGAGTGCTTTACCCTTTTTTTGGGCCGGAGTTCGGGAAAAGGATTGTCAGCTACATTTTCAGGCGCGCAAAAAAAGAGAAAAACGGCAAAGGAAAATGATTTTTTACTTCCCTTCCTTCAGCCTTTCCCTTTCCAGGATTTTTTCCTTTATTTTTTTTGCCTGCAGCTTTTCGGAGTGAAAGGATTCCATCCGGTGGATTTCCGCGTTGATTCCGAGTTTTTTCATTTCCCGGGAAAGCTCTTCATCAGAAGGCTTTTGGTCGTAGCCCAGGCAGATTGCGTGCGGGCGGATTTCCTCAATGCGGAGGTAAATGTTTCCTTCAGCCCCAAGCACTGCCTCATCCACTGCCCTCAGCGCCTGAACCATTTTAAGGCGAAAGCTTTCGTCGTTGATCGGCTTTCTTCCCTTGACTTTTTCAACCGTGGAATCCCTTGCCACCACAACGAAAAGCCTTTCCCCGAAGGACTTCGCCTTTTCAAGGTAAAATAAGTGCCCGGGGTGAAGCAAATCAAATGTTCCAAAAACAAGAACGCGCTTTTTTTCCATTTCCAGCCCGTATGGATTGAGTTCGATAGTTTTTTATATACCAATTCCTAAGTATTATTGAAAAAAAATGTATCCGCTTTCATTGTTTTACAGCCCGGGGAAAACGGTTAAGAGGGCGCTTGAAAGGCCTTCGGTTGAGCTTGCAATCCTGCTTGTTGTTTTGCCCGTGATAATAGCGCTTTTGTTCAGGCTGTCCCTTGGATTTGGGGTTAGCTTTTTTGGGGAAGGCTATGCGCTGTTTTCAAACATTGTTTCCTGGATTTTGATGACGCTGATTATTTACCTGGTTTTGTTTGCCGTTAAGGGAATCGGCTCCACGGTAAAGCTTTCCGGCATTGCTACGGCGGTTGGAATGAGCTGGCTTGTGGTTGCGGTTTTGATGGTTGTTTCCTTTCTTTTCCTGTTTTCATTGGGTCCCGCGGTAATTGAGCCAGTCAGGGCGGCGTCTGCGGGCGAGATTCCTGTCAATGATGCGCTGGAAACTGCTTCAGGGGCACTGCAGGCCGGGCAGGCAAATTTTTTTGTATTGGCGTTTTTTTTGCTGGTTGGGGCGGTTTTAATGGTTTTCTATCTTTACGTGCTGTACAAAATAGTGCACGAGTGCACGTTTTTCAGCAGAACGCGAAGTTTTTTGGTCTGGATCCTTGTTTTGGTTGTTTCATCCCTTGTTTTCACTGTTTTTCCCGGGTTGGGGTGAAAGGAAAGCTTTAAAAAAATTAATGATTAAATAATTAGGTAAATGATTAAACTCTTTAGACACATCAGGGGGTGTGAGAATGGATGAAATTGATTTATGGGACCCGTGGAAAAGGCATGGAAGAAAGCTGAACAGGCTTTTTGAGGACTTTTTTCCCGTGGCAAGGCGTTCTTCGGATATCCGTGAGCCCCTGCTGGACGTGGTGGATGAAGGCGAAAACCTCAGGGTTTTGGCCGAGCTTCCCGGAGTTGAGAAAGACAAAATCAACCTGGAGGTTGAGGACGATTCCCTTACCCTGAGCACTGAAATCAGGAGCGGGGAAAAGAAAGAGGAAAAAGACAAGGGCTATTATTTCCACGAGCGCTCCTACCAGAGCTTTTACAGGAAAATTCCCTTGCCCGCGGAAGTGATTGCGGACAAGGCAAGCGCGGAATACAGGGACGGAGTGCTGGAAGTAAGGCTCCCGAAGAAAACGCCTTCCAGGCCCGGCAAAAAAGGGTTCAAAGTGCAGGTGAAATAAGCCTGCGCTTTTCATTTTTTCTTTTTTTTATTTTCCGGAAAAATCTCTTCCTGAAGCTTTTTCATTTTTTGGGCCTGGTGCCCCAGCCTCACGGCTTCCTCACGCCCGGCTCTTCTCAACCGGTGTGAAACCCTTTGATTCAGAGGAAGAGCATTCCCGGGTGTTCTGTCTTTTGTTGGAAGCGTCACCGGGCCTCTTCTCCCTTGAAAATCCCTTTTAAACGGAAATAACTCTCCCTGCTTTCCCGGCCTACTAATACCAGTTCCTTTTTTATTTCCCGGTTTCATCAATAATTTTATCTTTCACCAGCTATTTATGCTTTTCCTTAAGGCACCTTAAGGCTTAAGGCTTAAATAAATGTAACTGCATAAGTTTTTGGGCTGAAAAAAATGCTGAAGCTGTACAACACCCTGAAGCGCAAAAAGCAGCTGTTCAGGCCCCTGAGGAAAGGGGAAGTGCGGATGTACACCTGCGGGACAACGCGCCGGGGAATTGGGCCAGGCTATGCGGAGAGCCTGGGGAAAGGGGAAGTGCGGATGTACACCTGCGGGCCCACCGTGTACGGCTACGCGCACATCGGAAACTTC
The DNA here is from genome assembly GCA_964442255.1 of uncultured archaeon. Classification (GTDB taxonomy): domain Archaea; phylum Iainarchaeota; class Iainarchaeia; order Iainarchaeales; family 1-14-0-10-31-34; genus CAYTYC01. Next base: position 6,272 of record CAYTYC010000027.1, read on the forward strand.
AGGGCATACCTTTTTGAGGACTTGCTGCGCAGATACCTGGAATTCAGGGGCTACAGGGTAAGGCAGGCAATGAACCTGACGGATGTGGACGACAAAACAATCAACGGGGCAAAAGAAGAAGGAATTCCGTTGAACGAGTACACGAAAAAATTCAAGGACGCGTTTTTCAGGGACATTGAAACACTGAACATTGAGCGCGCGGAACATTACCCTTCCGCCACCGAACACATCCCGGAAATGGTTTCATTAATCAAAAGGCTTTTGAGGAAAGGCGCTGCCTACCGGGGAGAAGACGGCTCAATTTACTTTGACTTGTCGAAATTCAAAAAATACGGCAAACTGTCAAAATACAAATTGAAGAAACTGAAGTCAGGCGCAAGGGTAAAGCAGGACGAGTATCTGAAAAACCAGGCCGCCGACTTCGCGTTATGGAAAACCCACACCAAAGAAGACGGCCCCGTATTCTGGGAAACCGAATTCGGGAAAGGAAGGCCCGGGTGGCACATTGAATGCAGTGCAATGGGAATGAAGTATTTGGGGGAAAGCTTTGACATTCACACGGGGGGAATAGACAACATGTTTCCCCACCATGAAAACGAGATAGCGCAAAGCGAGGCTGCGACTGGAAAAAAGTTCGTGAACTACTGGCTGCACTGTGCGCACCTGGTTGTGGACGGAAGGAAAATGTCAAAAAGCCTGGGAAACTATTACACTCTCCGCGGCCTGTTGGATAAAGGGTTTTCCCCGAAGGCGATTCGTTTCCTCCTGCTTTCCACTCATTACCGCAGCGAATTAAACCTCACAATGGACGCATTGAAGGCGTCGGAAAAAACAATGGAAAGGTTCAGGGAATTCTTTTTCAAGCTCAAAAACGTGGAAATAGGTAAAGAAAACCTGGGCGTAAAAAACGAAATCCGGAAAACGGAAACAGCCTTCACAAAGCATTTGGACAACGATTTGGACATAAGCAACGCTGTTGCCTCGGTTTTCAGGTTCATGCACAAGGTTAACTCTTTCATTGACTCCGGTTTCTTTAACCAAAAAAACGCGGAGGAAGTGAAGGAATTCATGGAAAAAATTGACTCGGTTTTGGGTGTAATGGATTTCAGGGAAAAAGGGGAATTAACAGAAGAGGAAAAAAAACTTGTTGAAGAAAGGGAAAACTTCAGGAAAGAAAAAAAGTTCAGGGAAGCGGACAAAATAAGGGAAGAGTTAAGGAAAAAGGGAATCCGCCTGGACGACACCCGCGAAGGGACCAAATGGAAGAGAATCCTGTGAAAAAAACCAAAACATTTCCCGGTTAAGGGTTTTGCGCTTGGCAGGCCAGAAAGCTTTAAATAGTATTTTTGCGTTTTTCTTTCCGCATGGCAGCGGAGTTTGCGTCATTCCTTAACCTTCAAGTGATTTCAACCCTCGGAATAGTGGCGGAACTGGGCATAATACTTGTTTTCGCGACCCTCCTTGCATTCATTGGACGGTTTTTCCGGCAGCCCATAATACTTTCATATATTGTTGCCGGGCTTATTATTGGCCCGCTGGGACTGAACCTTATTACGCACACGGAAATTCCATTGATAAGCGAACTGGGGATTGCGTTCCTTTTGTTTACGGTGGGCGTGGAAACCGATTTCTCCAAACTCAAGAAAGTCGGGCCGGTGGTTGTGCTCGGTGGCTTTTTTCAGGTGTTTTTGACGGCGGCCATTTCCTATGCTGCGGCCGCGTTTATGGGATTTGATTTTGTGGCGTCAGTTTACGTGGGAATGATTCTCGCGTTCAGCTCCACAATGATTGTCATCAAAATGCTTTCAGACAGGGGAGAAATAAACACCCTGCATGGAAGGCTTTTGGTTGGCTTCCTGCTTGTGCAGGACTTTTTGGTTATTCTTGCCCTGCCCCTGCTTGCGAATTTTTCTTCAGTCCTTGACCCGGCTTTTTTCGGCTCAATTCTTTTAAAGGGCGCGGGGCTGTTCGCGGTTGCGGTTCTCTTAAGGAAATACGTTTTCCCCAAGCTTGTGGAAGTCGGCTCGTCAAGCGATGAACTGATGTATTTGGGGGGGGTAAGCGTTTGCTTTGTTTTCATTTTTGTTGCCTTCCTGTTGAACTTCAGCCCGGTTGTGGGAGCGTTTCTTGCCGGAATCTCCTTGAGCCCGCTTGCCTACCACGTGGAGGCAAAGCAGAAAATTCGGGGCTTAAGGGACTTTTTTGTGACGGTTTTCTTTGTTTCTTTGGGGCTGCAGATAACGCTTTTCTTTTCCCCTGAAGCCCTGCCCTTTTTGGTTGCGGTGATTTTTTTGCTTTGCTTTGTTGTTTTCATCGCCAAGCCCCTTATTTTTGCGTTCATCAACCTTTACGCCGGCTACGGCGGAAGAACCGCGGTAATTGTGGGGCTAAGCCTGGCGCAGATATCCGAGTTCAGCTTCATTCTTGCCGCGCAGGGCTTCAATGCCGGGGTTTTGTCACAGGAATTTTATTCAGTGCTTGTGCTGTTCACCGCTGTTTCAATGGCAATCACGCCCTACTTAATTAACAACATCGAAAAAATTTACCGCCTTTTTTCGTTTGCATTCAGGCACACCGGAAAGCTTGAGTTCAGCAAAAAACTGGATGAACTGGAAAACCTTCCGGAAACGTCTTCCCTCAAAAACCACGTGGTTGTTGTCGGGGGCGGAGTTCTGGGCTCCGGAATAATTGAAACCCTGCGCAGGAGCCAAAACCTTGTGGTTGTGGACCACAACCCGGAGGTTGTGTTTGAAAAAATCGGGCAGGGAGTGAACACTGTTTACGGAAACATTGAAAACGACGAAATCTGGAGAAAAATAAATTTAAGGCACTGCAGGCTTTTGGTGATGACAATCCCTGACGCGGAAAAAGCCGTTAAACTTGTGGAAAGGGTGAAAAGGCTTAACCCGCAGGTCACGGTTTTTGCGAGGGCAAAAAGGAATTCAGACGCGCTTTCCCTTTACCGGGCGAAAGCGGATTTCGTTGTATTGCCTGAAGTGATAGGCGGAAACGTTTTCATAAAGAATGTAGCCAACTTCCTTGAAACAGGAAAGGTCTTCAACATCGCAAACCTTGAAACAGAGTATATGCGGTACCTGGAAGAAATGGTTTCAAAGGAAAAAAAGAGGTTCAGGCTTTAAAGCAAAGCCTTCCCGAAACCGGAAACCCGTTTTTCCTGAACCTTTATTCCTTCCCTTTCAAGCAATTCAATTTTCTTTTTTGTTCCCTTCGCGTATTCCCCCAATTCGCCGGAGCTTTTCACCACCCTGTGGCACGGCACTTCCGGTGCAAAGGGGTTTCTGTTCAAAGCGTTTCCCACTGCACGGAAAGCATTGGGGTTTCCAAGCGCAGCCGCAATCCGCTTGTAGGTGGAAACCTTTCCTTTCGGGATTTTTTTGCACTCCTTCCAGACGCGTTCATCAAAACTCAATTAATTCACCTGTACAAGCGATTCTTTTGAATGTATTCTTCTGCTTTCTCCGGAACCAGAAAAGAAATGCTTTTCCCTTCCTTCACCCTCTTCCTTACTTCGGTGCTTGAAACATTCACGCGTACCCGGGGCCTGAAGAGAGAGGCTTTTCCTTTCAAATACGGGGGAATTTTCACTTTTCCATCCACCCCTGTGTCAACTACCAGTATTCCTGCAAGCGAAGTTATTCTCCTGTAGTCGCGCCATTTCCTGAAGCCCCTGAGCAAATCTTTTCCGATCACGAAAAGAAACTTTTTTTTCCGGTATTTTTTGGTTAACTCTTCCAGTGTTTCCGCAGTATAGGATTTGCAGCCCTTTTTCAGCTCGTAATCGCAGACCCTGATTTTTTTGAACCCCTTAAGCGAGAGTTCAAGCATTTTCTTCCTGTGCTTTCCTGAAACCCCTGAATCCATGGATTTGAACGGGTTTCTCCAGCAAGGCACAATCCAGACTTCATCGCACAGCCCTGATTCAGCCAACTGCACCGCCGTCACCAGGTGCCCGGTGTGCACGGGGTTGAATGAGCCGCCGAAAAGCGCAACCTTCATTTTTTTTTCACTTCACTTTCAATGAAAAGTCAATTGAGCGCGCGGACTGCGTGAGAAAGCCAAGGGAAATGATGTCCGGGCTTAGTTTCGCGTAAGCCAAAAGGCTCTGCAGGTTTATTCCCCCTGAAAGCTCTACCAGCATGGAACGGTTTTTCCTGAGCTTTGGAATGGTTTTTTTCGCTTCCTGAACAGAAAAATTGTCCAGCATAATTAAGTCCGGTTCCGCCTTCGCCGCGGAAAGCGCTTCCTCCGCATTCTTAACTTCCACGCCGACTTTTTTCGTGAAAGACGTTTTCTCCTTTGCCTTTTTTACCGCCTCCTCCGCGGACGCAAAGAAATGCAGGTGGTTGTCCTTCAATAAAACCATTTCGCTTAAGTTAAGCCTGTGCGTGTCCACTCCGGCAAGAGAGGCCGCCTTTTTGTCGAATTCGTTTAACCCCGGAAGGGTTTTTCTTGTGACGGCAAGCTTCACTTTTGAGCCCTTTGGAAGGGCCCCCAAAGCCCTTTTGCCTGCTGTTGCCACTCCGCTCATTCTCGCCAGAATATTCAGGGCAGTTCGCTCGGCGGAAAGGATTGAGGAATTGTTTCCGTGCACTTCCATAACCTTTGAGCCTTTTTCAATCCATTCCCCCTCCTTTTCCTTGAGCCTTGCCTCTGCGCCGAGCTCCCTGAAAACGAATTCCGCTTCCCCTATTCCCGCCAAAACGGCTTTTTCTTTCAAAACTATTTCCGCCCTGCATTTTTGTTTTGTGAGAAGGGAAGATGTTGCGTCACCCGGAGAAATGTCTGAATTCAGGAATTCCGTGAGAGAGGATTTCATGGAAGGGGAAAGCATTTTTTTTGCCTCGGTTTTTTTTTGGTTTTTTAATTAAACTTTTTTCCTGCAAATTTTTTTCCTGAAAAGTTTTTTATTCCGTGTCAGGCGGTTTAATATCTCGGCTTTCAGGCCGATTGTTTTTTCTTGAGTTAAATTTTTGGGATACCCCGCCCTTTAGGGCGGGGAGGATGTCATTTTTACCCTGATTATTTTCGGGCCAAAGGCTTTATGCCTGTTTTCTTTCGCCCTTTTAAGGATTTTTTCAGCCAATTTGTTGTTAAACCTTTTTTTGGGCTTTTTCCGGGAAAATCCTTTTTCAATTGCCTTCAGAATCGGGTCAAGTTCCTCATAATCCGCGCCAAGTTCTTTTTTGTCTGTCTGCCCCCTGAAGAGTTCCGCGGTTGGGGCACGGGAAACGATTTTCTCGGGAATTCCCCTCCAGCGGGCAATCCCTTTCACCTCGCTTTTCAGTAAATCCCCCAAAGGAAAAATGTCTGCCGCCAAATCGCCGTGCTTTGTTCCATACCCTGTAATAAGTTCGCTTTTGTTTGCGCTTCCAACCACCAAAGCTTTTTTTGAGTTTGCGTAAGAGTACAGCAGAATCATCCTTATCCGGGGCGCGAGGTTTGCCTTCGCGTTTTTTGTTTGCTTCCATTTGGCTTTGGAAAGGCTTTTTATTGCGGAATCAACGGGCTGCTCAAAATACTTTAATCCCGGGCCTTTTGCAACCATGAGCGCAAGTTCCCTGCTCTTCTTTGATGAAACCTTTTTGTAAGGCATTATGAGCGCGGTGACGTTCTTTGCCCCCAGCGCGTCGGCAGCAATGAACGCGCACAGCGATGAGTCCAGGCCCCCGCTTAAGCCCAGCACGGCCTTTTTGAATCCCTGTTCATGGAAGTATTTCCGTGTTTCATTCACAATGGATAGATATGTTTTGTGGGCTTTTTCAGGGCTCATTTCACATAAATCAGGTTGTTAAGTTTTTAAATAATTGACTTGAATTCAAAAAGCCTCAAAACCCTGTTGCTTCAAAAAATCAACTGCCTGCCACACGTGAACTCCATGATAATTTTGCCGTTCTGTGGGTGCCGAAAAGAGAAAAAAAAACAGTTGCCTTCGCCCTTTTTACAACAGGCTTCAAGGCCATCAGATTACCTAAACTGCGGCGGATTAAAGCATGCCGGATTTTTTTTTCCCGTAAACGGCCTGATGGAAACAATTCATTTGCCCGTTGAAATGGGCGGGGTTCCCGGAAAGGGGTTTCTAAAAAAAGAAAAACTCAAAGTAATTAATAAGCCTAACTCTAAGCCCCGTAAACAACTATTAAATCTTTTGCCTTAATTGTTTAAAGAGTGGTTCCATGGAAAAAGTTGTGATTATTTCAGGTTTTGCCGGAAGCGGGAAAAGCACGCTTGCAAAGAGGATTGCGGAGGAATTCAGGCTGGAGTATGTTTCCGCTTCCGCGTTTTTGAAGGAGTTAAGCCATAAATCCATTGAAGACATTAAAAACGGGCAACTGAAAAAACAGGACGACTGGTGGGAAAGCAAAGAAGGCGAAGAATACCTGAAAACAAGGGAAAAAAACATGAGCATGGACAAGGAACTGGATGAAGAACTATTGAAAAGAATTGAAAAAGGAAACATTGTGCTGGACTCAAAAACAATGGGGTATTTGAGCGACAAAGGCTTCAGGGTTTGGCTTCACTGCTCGCCGGAAAAAAGGGCGGAAAGGGTGTGCAAAAGGGACTGCATGGACAAGGAAGAGGTTTTGAGGAAAATTTTGGAAAGGGATGAAGTGGACGCGCGCATTTACAGAAAATTGCATGGATTTGAATTGGGAAAAGAGCTGAAAAAATTTGACTTGGTGCTGGACACAGACAATTTAAATGAAGTGCAGGTGCAGGAAAAAGTAATTAAAAGGCTAAAGGAAGAATGGAAGGCTTAAAGCGATTTCACCACAAGCCTGATGTCTCCTGCCGTGATTGTTTTCCTTTTCGCGTGCTTTGAAAAGTTTGCGGCCCGCTGGCTGATTTTGATGCCGTGGTCTTCCAGCACTTCGCTTAACTCTTTTGCCGCATCCTCGCTTACCCTTAACCCGGAAGCCTTCCGGATGATTCTGTCAACAGCCGCCAAAGGCAGTTCGCCCATTATCTCACCCAATAAAGGACTAATTAAACCAGTATTTAAATATTTCTCTTTTTTTTCCAAAAAAACCGCTTTTTCTTGCTTTTTTAAACAAAAAATTTGTTTTCAGGCCTTTAAGCCTTAAAGCAGTTGAGAAATATCTTTAAAACAGCTTCCGGATTCCTTTTAGTTTATGCCTCCCCAGTACGTTAAGCATTCCCTGATTAAGCCCGGGGCAATGGAGTCCCGCTTATACCAGGAGGTTTTGTCCGCGAGGGCTCTGGAAAAAGGCAATTCACTGGTTGTCGCGCCCACCGCACTCGGAAAAACGGCTGTTGCCGCGTTGGTTGCCGCAAGATTGCTTGAAAAAAAGCCCGAAGAAAAGGTTTTAATTCTTGCCCCAACCAAGCCGTTGACCGTGCAGCACAGAAAAAGCTTTGAACGCTTTCTTTCGGTTCCCTCCTGGGAGATTGCGCTCCTGACGGGAGAACTGAAGCCAAGCGAAAGGGAAAAAATTTTTTTGGAAAGCAGGGTGGTTTGCGCTACCCCCCAGGCAATTGAAAACGATTTGGAAAACAAAAGGCTTTCCCTTGGAAAGGTTTCACTGCTGGTGTTTGACGAGGCGCACCGTGCGGTGGGGGACTACAGTTACGTGAGGATAGCAAAAAAATTCAGGGAAGAAAACCCATCCGGGCTGGTTTTGGCTTTAACCGCTTCCCCGGGGGGAACCCGGGCAAAAATAAACGAAATAAGGAAAAATTTGTTCATTGAAAACGTGGAAATCCGGGAAGAAGGGGATTTGGATGTAAGGCCTTACACGCATGAAATTGAAATGCGCTGGGAAACAGTTCAATTGCCCGCAAAATTTGTGCAGGCAAAAAGGCTGTTCGAATACTTCATCAAACAGCAGATGGATTTTTTGCATAAACTGGGTTATGCGAGAAACATTTCCCCGAAATTCATGCGCAAAAAGGACTTGCTTGAATTGCAGAAAAAGATTTCAATGGATGTTGCGGTGAAAGCAAAACACAATCCCGCAATCTATGCCGCGGCATCCCGCACGGCCGCCTTGCTTAAGGCAAGCCACGCGCAAATGCTTCTGGAAACCCAGGGAATTTCCCCCCTGAAAAAATATTTGGAGAAAATCATGGCCCGGGGAAAAGAGCCCGGTTCACCCAAAGCAATCGCATATCTTTTGAAGCAGCCTGAAATACGGAAAGCGGTTTCGCTTGTCGAGGAAATGCATGAAACCGGTACTGCACACCCGAAGGCTGAAAGGCTTGCGGAAATACTGGAAAAGCAGTTTTCAGGGAATCCCGGTTCCCGTGTGCTTGTTTTCAGCAATTACCGGGACTCCGGAAAATTTCTGGAAAACTTTTTGAAAACTGTTTCAGCGGTTAAGGCGAAACGGTTTGTTGGGCAGGCCCCGAGGGCAAAAGAAAAAGGAATGAGCCAAAAGGAGCAAATCAAGGCGATTGAGGAATTCAGGGAAGGAAAATTCAACACCTTGATTGCCACTTCAGTTGGGGAGGAAGGGCTGGATATTCCGGAGGTTGACCTGGTTGTGTTTTTTGAGCCCGTGCCTTCAGAGATCAGAAGCATCCAGCGCAGGGGAAGAACCGGAAGAATGGGCAAAGGGAAGGCAGTGATTTTAATGGCCAAAGGCACAAGGGATGAGGCGTTTTACTGGAGCGCGGTTTCAAAGGAAAGGAAAATGAAGTCAATGGTAAAGAGAATGAAGGGAAAAGACTCTGTACAGCAGGTTTCGCAGACCACTTTGCTGAAGTTTGACCGTGAAGCGGATGACAAAATCGTGATTTTTGCGGACACCCGGGAACAGGGCTCAAAGGTTTTGGGCCGCTTTGACGGAATTCCCAACCTTTTGGTTCACCTGAAGCAGCTGGACATCGGGGACTTCATTTTGGGAAAGGATGTTGGGGTTGAAAGGAAAACCGTTTCCGATTTTTTGCAGAGCATGGTGGACGGAAGGCTTTTTTCGCAGCTCCTTGACTTGAGCACAAGGTTTGAGAGGCCGCTGCTTTTATTGGAGGGAAATCCTGAAGAACTGTTTGAATTGAGGAACATTCACGAGAACGCTATCCGCGGGGCTTTGAGTTCAATTGCATTGGATTACCGGGTTCCGGTGCTTTTCACGAAAAATTGTGAGGAAACCGCGAAAATGCTTTACACAATCGCAAAACGCGAGCAGCTGGGGAAAGAAAAGGACATCAGGCTGAGGCTGGGGAGGAAAGGGCTAAGCGAGGCGGAAATGCAGCAGTTCATTGTGGAGTCCCTTCCATTGGTTGGCCCGAAGCTTGCGCGAAATCTAGTTTGAACATTTCTATTGTTTTGGGGTTACATTCTATGATTTTGTTAGA
>CAYTYC010000028.1:0-2396 GCA_964442255.1 uncultured archaeon
GACGTCCTCAACGAATTCAGGGAAACCCATGGCTTTAGCCGTGGAAGGATGTCATTTTTTCTTTGCACCGTGGATGAAGCAAAAACCGCCGTAAAGAGAACGATACTGAGGAAATTAGTCAGCATTGGAAAAATTGGCGGAAGCCACCCCGCTTTAAGCAGCCCATACAAAGGATTGCCTTCTCATTTGACTTCAAACAGGAAAGGGGCAAAAACCATAAAAAAAGCCGTTAAAGAAATGCTGAACGACGGACCCCTTACTTCAAAGGTTTCAACAGGCGAACTGCATATTTCAATCAATCCCGGAAAAACAAGGGAAGTGAAAATTTTCCTCGGCTTGTAAGCTTTTTAAACCTTTTCCAGCCCATAAAATTAAGTTAAAGCCTTTTTTGAAAAGGTTTATCAAAAGGAACTACGTTTTTAATCCTTTTTTTGAACCGTTAAACCAGCTTTGCTGGGAGGGATTAAAGAGTGAAAAAAGAAGACGCGATGCAGGCTTTGCGCAGAATGCGGGACATCAGCAAGCAAAGGCGCTTTGAGCAGTCCGTGGACATCACAATAAACTTCCGGGGAATCAATTTCAAGAAAACCGAAAACAGGCTTAACGTGGACGTGGACCTGCCGTTTTCCGCTGGAAAAGGGAAGGGAAAGTCGCTTGTTTTCGCGAAATCAAAGGATTTCGCTTCCGCATTGGAAGGAAAAGTTGAAAGAATTGTGATGGAAAACGAAATCCGGGGCCTAAGCAAAAAGGAAGCCGCGGAGATTGCGGACGAATTCAGCGTGCTGCTGGCCGAGGGCCCGGTAATGCTTACGGTCGGAAAATTTTTGGGCCAAACCCTTGCGCCGAAAGGAAAAATGCCGAAGCCCGTGCAGCCGAATGTTAAGCAGGTTGAAGAGCTCACCGCAAAACTCGCTTCTTCCACGCGGGTTTCAAACAATAAAGGAAAATTCATGCCGCTGGTTCACGTAAACCTTGGAAAGGAGTCCATGAAAGACGAGGAGCTCGCGGAAAACGTCATGGCGGTTTACTCAGCGGTTGTGGAAAAGCTTTCAAGCAAAGAGCAGGGCATTAAATCGGTTTTGGTTAAAATGACGATGGGCCCGCCCGTGAAAATCGGGGAAAAGCCCGGGGAAGAAAAGGCTTCCGGCAAACCAAAGGAAGCAAAGCTGGAGGAAAAGAAAGAAAAGAAAAACGGCAAGGCGGAAGAAAAAAAAGAAAAAGGAAAGCTTGGGGAAGGAAAACGGGAAAAAAAGAAGGAAGAAGCCGTCCGGGGAAGAAAAGAAGGAAAAGAAAAAGTTTTGGAAGAAAAAAAGCCGGATGAAGAAAAAACTGAAGCCGGAAAATCGGTAAAGAAAGAGTCCGGGGAAAAAGTAAAGGAAAAAGGTAAGGGCGAAACCCAGGCGAAAACCGAAGCAAAAGGCGGGGAAAGCAAATGACGCGCCACACCCGTTCCTGGAAGGAATCCGAGTTCAGGGAATTAAGCGGGTTGTCGGAAAAGTTTCCGGTGGTTGCGGTTGCGGACATCCGATCTTTTCCCGCGGGATTGTTTCAGGAAATAAGGAAAAAACTTAAAGGCAGGGCGGAAATAAGGGTTTCAAAAAACAGGGTGATACGGAAAGCCTTCACCGAATCAAAGGCAAAGGAATTGATTGGGGAAATAAACGGCCCTGTTGCGGTTATTTTCACGGAAATGAATCCATTTGAATTGTACGGCTTCCTGAAAAAAAACAGGGGAAATGTCCGGGCAAAGCCCGGGGACATTGCGCCCGGGGACATTGTTGTTCCCGCAGGCGACACAGGCCTTCCGCCCGGCCCTGCATTGGGTGAATTGAAGTCCGCCGGGCTTAATGTAAGGCTTCAGGGACCGACCATTTCAATCGCGGAAGACAAGGTTGTCTCAAAGAAAGGCGGGGAAATTTCTCCCCCTGTTGCGGCGGTGCTCGGAAAACTTGACATTAAGCCCATGAAAGTCGGCTTAAACATTGTCGCCGTGCTTGAAAAGGGCGAAATCTTCAGGGAAAACGTACTGGACATTGACTCCGAAGAAGTGTTCGCAAACTTCTCGCGGGCGTACAGTGAAGCATTTAATTTGGCGGTTGAAATCTCTTACTTCACTCCGGAAACAATAAAGCCTCTCCTGCAGAAAGCCTTCGCCGATTCAATGAACCTTGCAATCAATGCCTCGGTTTTGAACCCTGAAACAGTCGGGCAACTGATTGCAAAGGCCAACCTGCGGGCGCTTGCGTTAAAGGAAAAAATTCCTGAAACTCTTCCGGAGGAAAAACAGGAAGCTGGAACCAAAAAAGAGGAACCGGCTGAAGAAAAGCGGGATGAAGAACCCGCTGAAAGGAAGAAAAAAGGGGAATCTTCGGGCGAAGCTGAAAAAAAGGAAGAAT
>CAYTYC010000028.1:2496-11042 GCA_964442255.1 uncultured archaeon
CTTCTTTGGAAGAGAGGGGTGAAGAATCTTCTTTGGAAGAGAGGGGTGAAGAATCTTCTTTGGAAGAGAGGGGTGAAGAATCCCCTGAACCGGTAAATCTTTCTGAGGCAAAGGAAAAAAAGCCCGAGGAAAACAAAAAAGAAACACCCGAAGCAAAGAGTGAAGAAAAAAAGAAAGAACCAAAGGAAGATCCAACGGAAAAAAAGGCGTGAAAAAAAAGGGGAAGAGAAAAAAGCTGAAGTGAAGGAAGAACAAGGCGAAGGGAAAGAAAAAAAATGGGGAGAGCGCTTAATTTTTTTTTTTCAACTGAAGAGGAGGTAAAAAAAAATGGAATACGTATATGCTGCGATGCTTTTGCATTCCGCAAAAAAGGATGTTGACGAAAAGTCCGTGACAGCGGTCCTTGAGGCGGCGGGCGCCAGCCCTGATTCAGCGAGGGTGAAGGCGTTGGTTGCTTCGCTGAAGGACGTTGACATTGACGAGGCAGTCAAACAGGCTGCGGTCGCTCCGGCGGCTGTTGCTCCGGCTGCGGCGGGCGGGGAAGCCGCAAAAGAAGAAAAGAAAGAGGAAAAAGCGGAAGACGAAGGAAAGTCAGAGGAAGAAGCAGCCGCAGGATTGGGCAGCCTCTTCGGCTGAACTCCTTTCCTTTCTTTTTTCTTTTGATTCAGTGCCTTTTTGGTGAACCGAAACTCTTCTCCTCCGGGCTTTTTTAGAAACCCCTTCCGGGAACCCGCCTGTTTCAATGGGCGGATGAATTGTTTCCGTCAGACCGTTTGCGGGAAAAAAAACCCGGCATGCTTTAATCCGCCGCAGTTTAAAACCTTTTTTTTTTCAAAAAAGGTTTACAGCAAGCTATATAAATACTTTTAACACACTTTTTTTTCGGTGAAGTTATTGAAGAGGCTTGCGGCATTATTTTGTTTTCTTCTTTTGCTTGCCCCGGCTTACGCAGTGGTTTCGCAGGACAAAATGAAGATTTTTGCGGTCACCACAGCCAACACCGCCGTCACAGCCGAATTGATTGTGAACATTTCCCCAGGAACCGGTGAGGTGTGGAGCAATGTAACCCCTTTGGTTGGAACCACCACGCAAAGCTCGGAGCGGACTGCCGTGGAGCTGGCGAAAAGCTATGTTTCAGGTGGAAACGAATACGATTACCTGTTCAACATAAACTCCACTGCCTCGCTGGTGGACGGCCCGAGTGCGGGGGCTGCAATGTCGCTGATAGTGATTTCAATGCTGCAGGACAAGGATTTGCCTTCAACCGTCAGCCTAACCGGAACCGTTTCCCCGGAGGGAAGAATCGGGCCGGTTGGGGGAGTGCTGGAAAAAAGTGAAAAGGCGGCGGAAGAAGGAATAAAGCTTTTCATGTTTCCGAAAGGCGAGGGAACGCAGAAAATAGTGGAAAACGGTTCCGTGAAAACGGTTAACCTTTCAACTTACGCGCTCGAGGAATGGGGAATGAAGGCAGTGGAAGTTGAAAGCATTGACGAGGCATTGAAGCTGGCTTTCTCCGACGTGGAGGAAATTGACGTCAACGCGGAAGTGATTGAAGAAAAAGAGTTTTACCCTGAACCCATTCCTTTCCCGGAACGGCTTTCATTGATGCATTTCCTTACCGGGAAAATGATAAGCGAAACAGAACAAAAAATTTTTTCCGCGAAATCCTCGCTTTCAAGCAGCTTCATTGAGGACGAGCAAGTTATCAGCATCCTTCTCTTAACCCTTGCAAACGCGGAGGACCTGCTCAAGGAAGCCAAAATTTCGTTTGACGGAAACTTTTTGTATTCCGCCGCAAACTCTGCCTTCCTTGCAAAGGTTTTGGCGTCTCAGGCGAAAGACATTGCGGACAACCCTTCCATGCTCCAAAAAGACTCAGAAGTGTTTGAGTCAAAGCTTTCCGAATTGAAGGAGGAAATAAGGGAACTCAAGGAAAACCTGAACGAGTTCATTCCCCTGGATTTCCTTGAATGGCATATTGCGGCAAAGCAGAGGGTGAGTTATGCGGAGGCAAACCTCGCCAAAATTTCCCAGCGCAAAACCACAATCATTGTGGACATCGGCGGGACGGTAGTGGATTCCACCGACACGCTGAAGGACGTGCAGGACTACGAGTTTGCGGTCGCATGGGTTGAGGCCGCGGAAAACTTTTACGCAAGAACACGGGAATCGGAAAAAAAAGCCCTTCCCGACGACCACTTCAAGGAGCTTGCAAGCGAAATGCTGATAAGGGCGGAGGATGCGCTGACTGTTGCCCCGGAGGCGGATCTGGAGGACCTGGAAAGAAGGCTTGCAGCGGCAAAAACCGAGAACGCGCGAGGATGGTTTGTTGCAAGCGCGTTTGATTCTGCTGCTGTTGAGGCCTTGAGCGTTGCGTCAACGGAAGTAAATGAAAAAAGTTTGGATGAATTGCAGGAAATGCTTTCAGAAGAAATAACTGAAACCGAGGCCGCGGTCAACCAGATGGGGGAAAACCTTGTTTGGGCGCAGCTTTACCTGGACCACTCCAAATACTTTTTTCGGGCATCCGAATTCTATGAAGGGGAAGGGTTTAACGCAAAGGCAAAAGAGCGCGCGCGGACAGGGGTAAGCCTGGTTTTTTTGGCGAAAAATTTGGTTGAAGTAAGCGGCAAGGCATACGAGTATTACGGCTCTTTTTCTCCCGAAGATTATGTTTCATCCCCTTTTGCTTCAAGGCCCGCATCCGCGGATGCGGGCGGGTTAAGGGAAAATTTGCTGATGGTTTTGCTTGGGGGATTGGCTGCGTTCGGCGCAATGCTTTTGGTTGTTTTCCTTAAGCCAGGGGTTTTCGGCGCGGGCTTTTCCTTCAGGGGCCAGCTCAATGAACTGGAGAAGCTTAAAAAAAGGGCGGACAACGCTTTTGCGGATGGAAAAATTTCCGCCGAAAAGCATTGCGGGCTTTTGCGGAAACTTGAATTGCACAGGGAACTTCTTGAACACGACATCAGGGACAAGTCCAGCGGAATGGTTAAAATTGCGAAAACCCGGGCTGATATTGACAGTTCAAGAAAGTCTTTGAGGGAACTGAAAAGGCTTTACCATGGCGGCTCTCTTTTGCGCCCGGATTACGAGAAAGGCTTGAAGGAATTGAAGAGGAAAGCCGAAATGCTTCAGTCTTCCCTGGAGTCAGAGGAAAAAATGCTTGAATCGGAAAAAAGGGACGCAATCCAGAAAACCGCCAGACTGGGGGAAGAGGAAAGGCTTGCCTTCAGTAAAAAGGCGGAAGAAAAAACCATCAAGAAAAAAGCGTTCCCGAAAAATTGGGCACAAAAAGAAAAAATTTTTCCAGTGAAAAAAAAGTCTGCCTCAAAAACACGGAACCGGGGAAAAACCGTCAAGGGAACCAACGCAAGCCCTAAAACTGTTAAGGGAACGGAGTCAAAGGGAAAGGCAAAGGGAACTAGGCTTTGGCCTTGACTTCTCCGGGTTTTTCAATTTCTTCCTTGAGTTTCAGCCCTATTACGCTGCTTTTGTCCTTGTTTAAGGTGACGCCTATTATTTGGTCGGATTCTTTTATCAGGGGCTCGTTGTGGGTTATTGCAATGAACTGGCTTTTCCTGCTTATTTCCCGGATTATTCTCGCAAGCTTGATTGAATTCTCTTTGTCCAGCGCGGCATCGGCTTCGTCAAAAAAGTAAAAGGGCGCGGGCCTGTAAAGCTGGATTGCGAAAAGGAATGCAAGCGCTGTCAGGGTTTTTTCCCCTCCGCTCATTGAATCCAGTGTTTTCAGCTTGTCCCCGAAATGCTTTGCCTCAATTATTAGCCCCGACTCCAGCGGGTTTTCCGGTTCGGAGAGAGTGAGTTTTCCCTGCCCTTCTGCCAGGGAATTGTACATTTTGTTGAAGTTGGAGTTTATTTCGTTGAAGCATTCCATGAAAACCTTTGTTCTCTTGAATTCAATTTTGTCCATCAGTTCCAGCACGGCGAGCCTTTCCTTTTCAAGCTGTTCCGCTTTCCTTTTTGTTTCCAGCATTTCTTTCGCCAAACCGTCAAATGATTCGATGGCCTTCATGTTTATTGCGCCCAATTCCTTTATCCGTGAATCAATTTCTGAAACCCTTTTCTTTAATTCCTCCAGCCCTTTTTCTTCAAGGATTTTCACTTCCTCGAATTCCTTCATTTCCTCTTTCAGGTCGGACAGCCTGACCTCGTTTTTTCCCTGTTCAACCTTTAAGTCGTTTTGCTGTTTTTCCAGGCGGTTTATTTCTATTTCCAGTTTTTCCCTTTGTTCTTCGGTTTTTTCCAGCGCTTCATTAAGTTTTTCCAGGCTGAACTTGAGCTTGTCGGTTGACTTTGAGGCCTTTTCCAGCTCAAATTCAAGTTCCTTCACTTCCTGCCCCAAGTCTTTTGCCTTTTTTTCCTCTTTTTCCGCAAGCAATTCTTTTTCCTTTATTTCTTTTTCAATTTCATTTATTTCTTCCAGGGTTTCCTTTTCGGTTTTGGTTTCAGAGAGAAAGGACCCGATTTCCCTGTTTTCTGCCTCAATCCCGGCAAGCTCCCTTTTAAGCTCAAACGCCTCTTTTTCCAGCCCGCTTTCTTTGAAGGCAGCCGAGCCCAGGGTTTTGATTTCTTTTTGAAGCGAGAAAGACGTTTGTTTTGCGTTTTCAAGCAGTTCCTGCAGCCTTGCTTTTTCCGGCAGCGCCTCTTCAAGCGCTTTTTCTTTCCTGTTTTTTTGGAGGGAAAGGCTTTCCATTTTTTCTTTCATGCTCTCTGTTCCAAAAAATTTTTTCATTTCCTTCAAAATTTTTCCGGTTTCCGCGTTGTCCTCCATTATTCCGTAAAGGCTTTTTTTGAGTTCCTCTTTTTCCGCCAGCTTCAGCGCTTCCCTTGCCTTTGCCCGGATTTTTTCGTTTTTCTTTTCAAGGTTTTTCAGCAGAAGTCGGGTTGACTCTGCTTTCCTGAATTCCTCTCCCTCCTTTAAATCATTGAGCCTTTCCTCAAGTGACTCCAGTTCTTTTTTTGCCTTTGCTTCTTCCACCCCCAATTCAAACAATTTTTCGGAAAGGCTTTCCTTTTCCTCCAGCACGTCTTTTGCCTTTTTTTCCTTTTCATTCAGCCTTTCCAGCGCCTTTTCCTTTTTTTCCCCGGATTCCTTTAACAGGGATTCCTTTTCAGCGAGCAGTGCATTCAATTCCGTTATTCTTTTTTTGTTTCCGCCGGCAAGGGCTTTTTTCTTTTCCGTTAATTCGCTTGCGGTTTGTGCCCTTTCCTTCAGCCTCCTGATTCTTTCCCTTGCCTGTGCAGCCTGCTCCCGAAGGGAGTGCGCCCTTTCCTCCGCGACCTGTTTTTTGGCTTTTGCTTCTTCGGCCTCAATTCCCGTTCCGCTGTAGGCTTTTTCGCTTTCCTCAAGAATCTGCCGGTTTAACGCGTTTGCTTTGGCTTTTTTTTCCTCCAATTCTTTAAGCAAGGAGAGCTTTTTCTGCTCTTTTCTGGCTTTGCTTTCCTCGCCTTCCCTCATTATTTTTTCTCCTTCCGCCTGGGCTTCCTCCACTTTTTTTGCTTCCTTGAAAATTATTGACGCCTTGCTTTGCAGCAGCTCCTTTTCCAGTCCCCTGAATTCAATTGCCGCCTCTTTTTCCTGCTCCAATTGTTCAAGGTATGCGCCCCTTTCCTTTAAAACTATTTCAACTTCCCTTATTTTTCTGTCAACCTTTTCCAGTTCTTTCAGTGCTTCCCCCTTTTTTTCGTCAAATTCTTTCAGCCCGGCCAAATCGTCTATGATTTCTCTCCGCTGTAATTCGCTCATTTCAATTATCTTTGTCACGTCCCCCTGCATGACAATATTGTAGCCGTCCGCCCGCACCCCTAATTCGGTTAACAGCGCAGTGGCTTCGTTCATTGCCACCCTTTTTCCGTCCAGCCTGTAAACGCTTTTTCCTTCCCCGTCTATTGAGCGGGAAAGCAAGTAGTTTTTGTCCTGCCCCGCCAGCTCAGCCTCCACGTTTGCGTAGCCGTCTTCAGCGGAATTGTTCACCAATTCCTTGAGCCTTGAGGCACGCAATGTTTTCAGGGAGGTGGAGCCGAACACAAACATTATTGCGTCCATTATGTTGCTTTTTCCCGAGCCGTTGCTTCCCGCTATTGCGGTGAAGCCTTTGTTGAATGGAATGAAGGCTTTCCTGAATGACTTGAAGTTTTTCAGCCTTAGCCTGGATATTTTTACCATAATAGTTTGTTCCCCCGCATTTTAAAGGGAGCTTTCTTCTTTTGAGTAATAATATAACGGGAAGACAAGCGTGGAAAAGGCTCCCGCAACCAGGGTGAAAGCAATCAGGGTTAAGTCAAACAATATTTCCTGACCGAATAAGTCTGCAAGAAAGCTTCCAACAGAGAATTGCAGGGCAGGAAAAAGGCCGCCAAGGATTACCGCAAGAGGGATTGCCAACAAAAAAATTATCCCAAACACGTGTTTCCAGAAAAATTTCCAGCTTTTTTTCAGCGCCTCCCTCATTTTAATTTCCTCTGCCGCCATTATCACCGGCGTAAAAAGCAGGGAAAGGAAAAGCACTATTAAAAACAGGGCGTAAACCAGCAGCACAGCCAAACCGAAAAAGCCCAGCCCAAGGAAGTTCACCACAAGAATCCACCCGACAACAAACAAAAAAAGCCCCAAAACCCAGTAAAAGAAAAGGAGCTTTACCATTTCACCAATTTTTCCGAAAGCAAAGCCTATTGCGCCTGAAACGCTTTCCGTTCCCTTCCGGATTTCGCCCACAAAGCGGGTGTAAGCGAAAATCATGCCAAAGTTGACAAGCATTGAGAGCGCGCTGAACGCCGCCAGCAGGCTGGCTTCGTTTCCGTATAGTGCACAGAATTTGAAGGGCAGTTCCTTGAGCGAAAATTCCGTCAGGCCCCCAAACAGTATTACAGTGAACATTGCCTGCAAAAGCGCGTCCTCTAAGAACAGCAAAAACGCGCCTGTAACCATGGCTGTTGCTGCGGCTATGAGGAGGAGCTGCGGTTTTTTTGCCAGCAGCGCGAATGCCTTAATGATTGCGGTAACCATTTTTTTTTAGCCCTTATTATTAGCAGACAGCTTCTTGTTTTTATTTGTTTCTATGCCTTCCAGTTTCGCGGGCAGCCGGAAAAAAAACAGTAAAAAAAGAAAGAAAAAGGGGAAAAAAGCTTGGAGGACTTAAATGCCTGCCTTCGCTTTTCCCGCAAGGTTTTTGATTGAAACCAGTGCCACAATGATTGCCGCAGGGGCGACGAAAACCGTTATGTGCGCCACAATGCTGTAAATCAGTGTCCCTATTGTTGGCAGCACCAGGTTAATTCTCCTGAAGCTTTCAATTGCGCCGCTTGTTGCAAGCAGGGCGATTGCCGCGACCAGGAAAGGCGTGACTTCCTTGTCTTCAATGTTCAGGAAACCGACAACTATTCCCAGAATAACGAGTACAAAGAGAATCCATGCGGTAATCATTGAATCCATTCCCATGAACGTTGTACCAATGCCTGCAAGCACCGCGATTATTACGCCCAAAAGGAATGCCCAGTTTCCCAATTGCTGTAAGCTCATGCCATACCTCCTTTTTTGTTTTTTTTTTTGGCATATAATTGAAATAAAACACTTTAGATTTTTTCTTCTTTTTAATGCTTTGCTTTAAATTTCGGTGAAAGGCGAATTTTTGGCTTCTTTTTTCGGGAAAAGCTTTAAAATTTGAAGCCCCCTCTTATTAACGGTGACAACAAAAAATTCTATTTTGTTAATAATTAAGCAGAATGAAGGAATTGACTACAACGCGTTGCTGGCAAAAATTTCCTCTAATTACAGTTCCATTAATTCTTCCCGCGCAGCCTTAAGCAGGGCGTTAAAGGATTTGACTGCGTTTGGTTTGGTGAAAAAGCAGGGCAAATCCTTTTTTCTCACAGACAAGGGTTCCGCGGAAATAAGCGGGGAAATAAAGAACAAGCTTTTGCTTAAATTAAACCAGCTTTTCCGTTCCCCACGGAACGTGGACGAAATAAACCAGATTGTTGAAAGCCTGCAGACAATGATTGAGCGCTCAAAGCAGGACACGGATTTGCTGAAGGCAGCAAAGGGTTCCGCGGATTTTTCCTTAAGTGACGTCGAGGAATTGAACAAAAAACTGAAAAAACGCATTAAACAGCTTTCCTATCTTTCCAGGGTGCTCGGGCACCAGCTTGATTCATTGAAGGAACTGGACTTTTTTGACTCCAAAAGCGTGGAATTCAGCGAAAAAAACCTTGAAAAAGTTTTTTCCGCGTTTTCTTCAAGGAAAGCCAGGGAAATTTTTTTGGAATCAAGGGACGTTGAATTCCTTAAGTCTTTGGGTTTGCCTCAGGGCTTTAAGGCGGAGAAAGGCGGATTTTTTCTTTTGCCACAAGAACTTGGTGAAGTGAAGCCCACGGCTTTGAAGCATTTTTTGAATAATTCTTCGTCCTCTTTTTCGCTTTTTTCGGGTTCTTTGGAGTCCTGTTTTGGCTTTCCCTCAATTCGCCTCCGGGGGCCTGCAAAGGAAATTGAAAAAATTGTTGGGGAGGCTGGGCTGAAGTGAGCAGAA
>CAYTYC010000028.1:11142-15596 GCA_964442255.1 uncultured archaeon
TGAGCAGAATCCTTTTCACTGTGTGCGGCGTTCGCTTGGGCCATTCCACGCGCAGTTTGGTGTTGATTCAGGAGCTAATGAAAAAGCATTCGGTAATGCTTGCCTCTTACGGCGAGGGATACGAGTTTTTGAAGAAGCATTTCGGGCAGAGCCATAAATTGAAGTGGTTTGAATTGAATTTTGACGGCGGCTCCTACGACAAGAAAACCACTTACCTGAAAAACATTCCCCGCGCGCCCTACATTATTGCCTCCAACCTTTTCACTTTGGGGAAAATTGTGAAAGAATTTAAGCCGGACTTGATTGTGTCGGATTTTGACGTAAATGGGGTGTATGTGGGGGAATTTTTTGGGGTTCCTGTTGTGACGCTAAGCAACATGCATTTGCTGAATTTCATTGAGCCTCCCCTTGAATTCAATGAAAAACTGAAATATTATTTGACTGAAAAGCCCGTGCTTAAGGCTTTCCTTGGCTCGGATTATTTTTTTATTTCCTCCATTTTCAAGCCTTCCGTGTGGAAGGAGAACACTTTTTTCTTTAACCCGGTTGTGCGAAGGGAATTTGCTTTCCCTTCCCCTGAAAAAAATGGCCACACGCTTGTTTACCTTGCCCCTGATTCGGTTCACTCCATTTTGCCTGCCCTTAAAAGCCTTAAGGAAAAAGAGTTCATTGTTTATGGAAACAATGAGGCGAAAGCCGAGGGAAATGTCCGCTTGAAGGAGTTCAGCTCAAGGGAATTCTGCAGGGACCTGAAGCAGGCCGAAAGCGTAATCTGCCACGGGGGAATCAGCATTATCTCCGAGGCAACCGTGCTGAAAAAGCCCATGTGCGTGTTTTCCCCGAAAAACTTTTTTGAACGCTATTTTAACGGCTTTTTGGTGCAAAAGCTGGGCTTTGGGGAACTGCATGAAACCGTTTCGAAATCTTCTCTGCAAGGCTTTTTCTCCAGCCAGCGCGTGTATTCAGAAAATCTTGAGTCCGCGGGCATCAGGCCCGCAAACAGGGAGGTAGTGGAAAAAATTGGGGAACTTATTTAATCCCGGAAAACGTATCCGTGTTCTTTCCTGTGAACCTGTTTTTCAAATTCTTCCAGCGCTTGAACCAGCTTTAACTGTTTTTTTGTTTCAGGCATTTCCCTGAACCAAATTTCAGTTCCTTCAATGAATTTTTTGTCTTCTGTTTTCAGCCAGTTAACGGACTCAAGAATTTGCTTTGAAAACAATTCTTTCACAATTTCTTCCCCCTTGTTTTCATGGTCTTTCTTTGCAGGGAATTTTTTACTGAATTTGTGCGAGAAAGTGAAGCCAGCGGTTTTCTTTTTTTTAACGTCTTCAGGTCCCCCAAAGATGTCCCCTATCACTCCGCCAAACATTTCGTCAATCTCTTTTAATAGGGGCATTCAATTACCTCTTTTTGCGAGCCTCAGCGAGCTGGTTCCATGCTTTAGCATGGGACGTTCCTCTGCCGGGAACAGCCGCCAAATGCGCCGAAGGCGCTGCCGCCATGCGTAGCATGGCATTCTCTGCTGCCGCGAGAAGGCGGCAAATGCAGCCACCGGGATTCGAACCCGGGTCACGAGCTCTTCCCCAGCAAAAAGCAAATGTTATCTTGTCAGTTTCAGCTTGCGCCGGTTTACCATATTTATAAGGGGTTGACCGAAGGGAAACCCCTTGACGTATACGGGTGCCAGCTGACCGTGACAGCTGTTGGGAAGCTCGGATCCTGCCACTAGACTATGGCTGCTTTTCCAGTAATTTTAGCGGAAAAGGAATTAAAAATTCTGCCTTTTTGCCGCTTACTTGAGTATGTCGGCCGTGCTTGCCCCAATGTTTGCGAACATTCCAACGAACACCACGAGCTTTAAGATTGAGCCGGTGTCCTGGACTTGTCCGCCGATTACCCCGAACAAAAAGAGAATGAAGGCAGCCACAGTGTATGAAACGAATACAATGGACAAAAGCCTTTTTGGAAAGAAACCCAAAACGTTTTCCTGTTTTACTGCCTGGTATTTTGTGTAATAAATCAATAAAATGTTGAATGAAAGGGTTAACCCGATTATCAGGAATACCCTGGTTAAATCAAGTGATGCGGAAAGCGTCCACACCTCTTCGGTTACGGCCAATGGCACGCTTAAAATCATTGCCCCGACTATTTGTTGCGCCAAATCGTTGAAGGAAAACTTGGCGGGGGTGATTTTTTTTTTGAGCCTTTTCAGGATGTTTCTTTGCCTTAAATGCATTTTGTCCAGGTCTTCTTTTATTTCTGAAACATCCTCTTTGATTTCGTCCACGTCTTTGCCTGCGTCGTCCATTTCCTCCATTAGTTCTTTTATGTCGTCTTTGAGTTTTGTTCCGTCCTTGTATTTGCCGTTGCCTAATCCTTCCAGTTCTTTCTGGATTTCCGACATTTCCTTGAGTAACCGTCTTCTTTCTGCTTCCGGAGAATCAGGCAATAAAACCACCTCTGCGGCTATTATTCTTGCGCTCCACTTCTTTAAATAGTTTTCGGGAACGCCGAAATGAATGGCAAAGCCTGTTTTTTTCGTTAGCTTTAAATATTTCTTTGTGCCCTGTTATAATCACGTGAAGGGAAAAGCGCTTGCGCTTGGGGCAACGGCTTTTTTGCTTGTTTTCCTGCTTGGCTGCACAAACGAAATTCTGCCTTTTCCGGGTGGGGGCGATGACAGCCCTGAAGATGTTCCGGTTGCGGATGACAGTGCCGCGAGCCCTGAAAAGGTTGAAGCGGTTGTGAACGCAAACAACGGGTTTGCGTTTGACCTTTACGCAAAATACAAGGACCAGTTTGAGGGAGAAAACGTGTTTTTTTCCCCTTACAGCATTTCAACCGCTTTGGCGATGACCTGTGAAGGCGCAAGGGGAAAAACGGCGGAAGAAATGCAGTCTGTCCTGTATTTTCCGAAGGATGAAGATGTAAGGAGACCGGGTTTTGCGAGAATCTACAACCAAATAAACAAGGAAGGCAAGGAATACAGGTTAAGCACTGCAAACGCGTTGTGGGCGCAAAAAGATTACAAATTTTTGGACGAATACTTCACGGTAGTTGAAAGCTTTTATGGCGGAAAAGCCACAAACATGGATTTCGGCAAAGACCCGGAAGGTTCGCGGCAGACAATCAACAATTGGGTGGAAGAGAAGACAAACAACAAGATAAAGGACTTGATTCCTGCGGGGGTGCTCTTAACCAGATTGGTTTTAACGAACGCAATCTATTTTAAGGGCACCTGGGTTTCACAGTTTGATGAAGAAAAAACAAGGGAAGAGGATTTCAGGGTGGATGGAGGGAAAACCGTTAAGGCTGAAATGATGTATTTGAAGGATGATGAGGCGGAATTCAATTACGCTGAAACAGATGATTTGCAGTTGCTTGAAATGGATTACAAGGGTGAAGACCTGTCAATGATTGTGATTCTGCCTAAAGAGGGTTCTTTGGAAAAGGTTGAGGAAATGCTTTCAGCCGAAAAATTGGCTGAGTGGAAGGAAATGATGCATGAAAGGGAAGTGGACATTTTTTTTCCTAAATTCAAGTTTGAAACCAAATACTTTATGGCGCAGGACCTTTCTGAAATGGGAATGCCTTCTGCTTTTGGTGGTGCGGATTTTTCTGGAATGACAGGCAATAAGAATTTGTTTATCAGTGAAGTCATTCACCAGGCTTTTGTTGAGGTGAATGAAAAGGGAACCGAGGCCGCGGCAGCCACTGCAGTGATTATAAAGGAAATGATTTCAATGCCGACGGTTTTCAGGGCAGACCATCCCTTCATTTTTTTGATTCAACAGAAGCAAACAGGGAACATTCTGTTTCTTGGAAAGGTAATGGACCCGGCAAAATGACTTTTTTAAAAAGAATCGCAGCGGGTTAGACTTTTTGTTTACTTTCTTTTTGAGGGCATTTTGCCTGTTGCCCTGTTGCTTTCCAATAGGTCGTGAATTCGCCTTTCAAGGGCAGAGTATTTTTTTTCTTTTAGCAGAACCTGCATTTCAAGCAGTTTTGCTTGCCAGAAATCCGGCTTTTTTTCGTTATTCACTTCATCCAACAGTTCAGATAGTTTTCGTTTAACCAATGAAATTACCTCCGCAAAACAGGTTCCCTGAATAAAGGCAACCATTTAGTGTGGTTCAAACAAGTATTTTAGCTTAACGGCACTGCACTAATCAAAAAGGCTTGGCAGTCTTGTATTTCAGGGTTTCAATTCCGCTTACGCGAGCGGACAACTCCAATAAATCCTGTTCAAGCGAGCTGATTCGCTTGGCTTGTGCTTCAATCGTTTCAACCAAATTGCGGAAAGCCTTTGTTTGGGTTGGTTTTGAATCTGTTTCAGTTGTTTCGTTTTTCATAGAAAATTAGTGGTTGGGAGGGGTTATATACTAATGCATTTACTCCTGTCACGCAGCGGGTGAGATCCAAACAAACTTTTTAGAAAAAAGTTTGATCAA
>CAYTYC010000029.1:0-15264 GCA_964442255.1 uncultured archaeon
TGCAGCAGTTCATTGTGGAGTCCCTTCCATTGGTTGGCCCGAAGCTTGCGCGAAGCCTGCTGAAAAAATTTGGCTCCGTGAAAAAGGTTTTCAGTGCCTCCGGGAAAAGGCTGATGAACGTGGAAAAAATCGGCGAAAAAAAGGCGAAAGAAATCCGAAGAATAATTGACGCGGAGTTCAGGGAAGAAAAGGGTTAAATGTATTCCAGCACTTTTCCGCCGTCGCCGTGGTAAATGCTGTTCTGGAAAGTGCAGCGGTCAAAGGTTTCAAACAACCCCCATTCATAGGAGCTGGAGTTCAGCCCCTTCCTTGAAATAAAGAAATAATCTGCATTGAACTTTTTAACCCAGTTTTGGTGGGCGTTGCAGTCAGAGCTTTGGAGCATTTCCTTCATCATTTCATTCCTTTCATCCAAATCAGGCGCAAACTCAAAATAGCCGTCAATTATTACTTTTCTTTCCGTGAAATAAGTCAAGGGATGGCCCATGTCCCAGCGTGCCATAATGCTTTCGCCTTCACTGGAATGCTCCTTAAGCCAAAGCATTGCGTTCCTTTCGTGTTGGTGAGTGTAAATGCCGGGATTCAACAGGCCTGGGACAAGCGCAAACAAAACCAGCGCAAACATCAGCAAAGCAAAAATTTTGGGGTAAGGGAAAACCTTTCCGCGCACAAACTCCAAACCAAACCCGGCCATCAAAGCCGCTGGAATGGAAAAGAAAATCATCATCCTGAACCCGACAAACGCGAACGCAAAGGAAAGGGCAAACCAAAGTTTCAGGAACAGCTGTTCCCTCAACTTGACCAGGGCAATGAAAACAAAAACCCAGGCAAGGATAAGGGAATTGACAACAGTCATAAGCGTTACTGAGCTCAGCTCAGAGGATTCAAAGGAAACCCCGGAAACGTAATCCCCGGGCGGGTAAGGCAGGGAGTTCAGCCACAAAAGGAAAACCGTTACCACAATGAATTCAAGCAACAGGATTTTCTTCCAGTTAAGGTTCCAGCCCTTGAATCTTCCAAGAACCGCCAAAACCAGAAGGAATGCGAGGAGGTTGATTGAGGAAAGCGGGTGAAGCAAAATCTGGGCCGTGGAAACGAGGAGTGCGGGAAAGTAGCGCTGCGAATACACGAGGTAAATTATGAAAGGAATCAGGAGCAAGGCCAGACCATCGGGGCGGGAGTAGGAGGAAGTGCGCATCAGGTGGAGGGCCATTGTCGCAATGAAAAAGGCGGAAAAAAGCGCAACGCGGTCGGAGCCAAAAATTCTGCGCGCAAAAACGAATACAAGCAATGCGGCCAATGCGCCGTGGATTGACGGAAACAATCTTATGAGGAATTCCGCGTCCAGGCCGGTGAAGAGGGATTGCAGCGCGTAAGAAACATGGAATAAGGGGGCATAAGAGTAATGGCGGCCCTGCATGGAGAGTTCATCGTACTTTGGAACAGCCTGTTCAGACAACACAAGTTCACTCATCCGCGCATGAAATAAAGGGTCAGGGCCCTTAAAGGAGTCAATTGTCAGGGGAGGAATGCGGAGAAGAAAGCCGAGAACAACAATCAATGCAAGGAACAGCTTCACGTTCTTCATTTCCTTCCCCCCAACTCCATTAACGCGTTTCTTTCAATTAGAGGGTCAGCCAATTTAATGTTTGGCCTGAAGGGCTTTTCCTTCAGTTTCATTAATTCCGAAAGCACGGGTTTTCCTTTTTTTGAGAAAACCACGAAAAAAAGCGTGTTTTTGCCTTTTTTCAGGGAAGCCTTTTTGAGGGCGTTTTTCACCTGCCTTTCCCCAACCACACGCAAAATGAACTCTGTTTTCAGGGTTGGGCTGATGGAGGAGCCGCGGGAAAATGTTTCAATTGCCTTTTCAGCCGCAAACCATATCTGGTTAAGTGAGGCGACTTCCTTTGCCGGAACCAGGGCGGCGTGGAAATTGTTTCCCCCGGACCATAGAGAAAGGTTTTTAAGTGTTGTTTGGGGTGAATTAATAATTGCAGTTCCGTGGAACACGGAAACAAAATAATCCCCAATTTTTTTGGAGAACATAGTGAATTAAACTGTTGTTGTGTTTAAAAGAATTAGTCCGGTGGAAAAATGGTTCAATGGCATTACAAGTCCAAAAAAAAGCGTTCAGGGGGGGTGAGAACAACCCTCAGGAGAAGCACGAAAAAGCTTGCCTGGAAAGGCCGCGGATTCACTGCCACAGGCATTTTAACGGATGAAGGCAAAGAGGAAAGGTTCAATGAAAGGGTGCGCGGGGGAAAAGAGAAAACAAAGGTCAGGCTTGCAAGGAACGCGGTCGTGGCCTTGGAAGGGGGAAAAAGCGTTAAAGGAAAGGTTCTCACAACCTTCGGAAACCCGGCCGACAGGCATTACATCAGGAGAAACATTTTAACGAAAGGCGCGCTGATAGAGGTTGAGGCAGGCAAGGAAAAGCTTAAGGCAAGGGTTACAAGCAGGCCCGGGCAAACCGGAACAGTTAACGCCGTGGCGTTAAAAAAGGAAGAAATAGGGGCACTGGAAGCAGAAGAAAAGCAGAAAAAGCCCAAAAAAAATAAAAAAGAAAGAAAAAAGCCTGAAAAAGAAAAAGAGCCCCCTAAAGGGCAGGAAAAAAAACCAGAAGAAGGAAAGATTTAAATACTAGATGCTGCGCTATTTATATACGTTACTACACCTTGTTTTTAGTTTTAATTTTGAGGGGCTTTTATTAGCGGGTGTAATTTCTGAAAATTCTGAAAAAACGGAAAAAAACTGTTTTCTTAAACACAACGGCAGGTGGTAAGCAGATGGGTAAGATTCAATGTCCGGAGTGCAAAAGCACCAAAGTCCTTAGGGACGCTGAAAAAGGCGAGCTTGTGTGCCAGAGCTGCGGGCTGATAATGGAAGAGGACTCCATTGACCTGGGAAAGGAGTGGAGGAGCTTTGACTCGGACCAGTTTGAGGAAAGGGCCAGAACAGGCAGCCCGATGAAGTACGTGAAGCTCAACAAAGGGCTTGTGACAATG
Source organism: uncultured archaeon (assembly GCA_964442255.1). Taxonomy (GTDB): domain Archaea; phylum Iainarchaeota; class Iainarchaeia; order Iainarchaeales; family 1-14-0-10-31-34; genus CAYTYC01. Next base: position 3,006 of record CAYTYC010000029.1, read on the forward strand.
ATTGACAGGAGGGGCACGGACTTAAGGGGAAACAAGCTGAGCTCAAAAAGCAGGGCACAAATGTACAGGCTGATTAAATGGCATAAGAGGGCTTCAATTTCCAGTTCAATGCAGAGAAACCTTTCAATCGCATTGACTGAATTAAGGAGGGTTGCCTCTTACTTGAATATCCCTGAATCGCTGGTTGAGGCTGCGGCCTTGCTTTACAGGAAAACCGTGAAAAAAGGGCTGATTAGGGGAAGGCTTATTGAGGCGGTCGTTGCCGCTGTTCTCTACACTGTTTGCAGAACATATCATGTGCCGAGAACATTGAATGAAATGGCTGAAGCCTCCGGACTGACCAAAAAGGAAATTGGAAGGACTTACAGGTTTTTGGTGAGGGAACTGAAGCTGGATGTTCCTTTAACAAACCCAATCCACTATATTCCAAGGTTTGCCTCCGAGCTTAACCTGAGCGGGGAAGTGCAGGAAGAGGGAAGGAAAATTTTGGAGGAAGCCATTGAAAACGGCCTCATTTCAGGAAGGGGTCCGACCGGTGTTGCGGCCGCCGCGGTTTACATTGCGGGCCTTTTGAAGGGCGAGCGCAGGACACAAAAAGAGGTTGCAAACGTTGCCGGCGTCACAGAGGTTACAATCCGGAACAGGTACAGGGAATTAAAGAAAAGACTGAACATTGAAGTGGTTGCTTAAACTTTTTGCGAAGCAAAAAGATTTTTCGCCAGCCCCCCTGTGAAGCAAGGCTCGTTGAAAGACTTTAAGTTTTTCGACGCGTCGGAAACCCGCAGGTTTCCAACGTCACGTGGCCACGCAAACTGAAAGTTTGCATGGTTTCCCAAAAGGCTGACCGCTTCAATTCTTTTTCTTATTTTTTTTTCTTTTCAAAAAAAAAAACAGTGAACAAAAAACGGGGGTGAAAAGCAGTGGACAGCTTTAACAGGGTCGGAGACTTTTTGAACCGCGGATTCGGTTTTGTGGTTGTGCCCATTAAGGCGCAGATTTTGACCGCAGGAACCAGAACAGTGAAAAAAACAAGGAAGGCTAAAACCGTTAAGAGAAAAACAGCAAAAAGGAAAACAGCCAAAAAGAAACGAAGATAAAGGCTGTTGCCGAAGGCCCTTTTTTGGCGAAGCTTTTTTCTAAAAAGCTTCAATTCCTTTCTTTTTTTTCTTATTTTATGTCAATTCGATCGAATTCGGAACCAGTATTTCTTGCTTTGAGCATTCGGCTTCAGTTGCTTTTGCTCCAGTGCACACTTCAAGTGTTTCCATCCAACCAGTTATTTTTACTTCCTTGTCAACAAATGTTTCCACTAATTCCTGTTCACTGTGCCAAGGGGTAAATGAACAGAAAGCGCCCCTGATGTTTTCCGGATTTGTCCACCCTTCTTTGGAATCAGGGGTTTCAAGATAAAAGTCCATCCAACAGTTCTTGTTGTTCCTGAACTCAATTTTCGGGGTCGCCTGGCAAACATTAATTGCTGAACCGTCAACATAGCATGGCGCCCTCAGGATCCCCTCAAATTCTGGAACAGTTGGCTCAAGATTCACACGCGGAACTGCCTCACATTTGTTTTTAACACATTTTGGGCTTTTTGGCATGCACACAACTGCAGGGCAGGACATTCTTTCAGTAGGCATGACTGGACAAGGGTCCTCATAATGATAAAAATTTACTGGTTTTTGCGGGCAACCGCAGCAACCGCCTCCCTGGAGCTTGCAATCAGTATCCTGTTCACAGTACAAGGAGTCATCCAAATACTCTTGTTTCACGCAGCCGGAAAAAGCCAGCAAAGCAGCCAGCAACAGGAGACACAACAACCTTTTCATAGCCTAAAAAAAAGTCTTTTCGGATATTTAAAGATACCTGAATTTAAGGTGTTTGCTGGAAAAAAGGATTATATGGAGCCTTCACTTGTTTCCTCTGCGAAAAGAAACTGCGCGCTTTGCGCCGGGCGAAAGTTTTTCCGCGGTTCCGAAAAATACAGGGAAATGACGCAGGAAAAGCTCAGGCAGTTAAGGGAACACTATCTCCAGCGCTTCCAGGAATTAAGGAGAAAAGAGGAAGAAACCCCTGAACTCGGGGAAATAATGGAAAAAAAGACAATGGCACTGGATTTGATTGACGCCTGCGCCAAATGCGACAGGTCGGAAGACCGCGTGAACAGGGCGCTAACGGGAATGAAATAAAGCAGGGAAAGGTTAAAGGCGGATGGAAATCCTGCTTCCAAGCGCCTGCCCCGGGAGAGGCACGGACATTTTTGCCTTCAACGCCCCTTTTCTTCCATGCAATCCGGTTATTTTCCCTGAAAGCGTTTTCCCTGACGAAGTGCGCCAGTGCACGGGTTTTCCCAAAAAAGCCCCTGCCTTTCCGGCTGAATCAATTCCCTCAACCTCAATTATTATGTGCGCGGTTTTCTGTGTTTTTCTTCCGCCCTGAAAGTTTTTTATTGAAGCCTTCATAAGAGTGGAATTGCATGAAAAAGAATTTAAATCCGAAAGCCCCCAATATTTAGGTGATGGAATGCTCGTGGCAGGGGTGGACGAGGCAGGCAGGGGGCCGGTAATTGGTCCAATGGTTTTGTGCTGTGCGGTGATTGACAGCGAAAAGGAAGAGGAACTGGAAAAACTGGGGCCAAAGGACTCAAAACTGCTTTCCCCAAAGCAAAGGAAAAGCCTGTACGCAAAAATGGGAACCTGCCTCAGCAATTTTGCGGTTGCAAGTGTGGATGCAAACGAAATTGACTCGTTAAGGGGCAGGCGTTCACTGAATGAAATTGAGGCAATGAGGATAGGCGGAATGCTTAACTCCCTAAAAGAAAAGCCTGAGCTTGTGCTGGTTGACTCCCCGGACATCATAATGGGAAACTTTTCTTTGCGCATAAAAAAATACATTTCCTTTGATTGTGTTGTGAGGTCGGAGCACAGGGCAGACTTCAATTACCCCATTGTTGCCGCTGCCTCAATCATTGCGAAAGTGGAAAGGGACAGGCAGATAGCGGAGTTGTGCAGAAAGCACGGGGATTTGGGCTCGGGATACTGCCATGACGCGGTTACGCTGAAGTTTTTGCGGGAATGGCTGGACAAAAACAATTGCCTTCCGGAGTTCAGCAGAAAAAGCTGGTGCACCTCTAAAATGATTTTGGACGAAAAATTCCAGAAAAAGCTGGAGGAATGGTGAATGGCGGAAGAAAAAAAAAGGAGTTGGCATGATTTTGGGTTTGATTTTGAAAAGATTGAGGAAATGATGGACAAACTGGTTGAAGGAATGGTTTCAGGCAAAGAAAAAGTTGAGAACAGTAAGCCTGTTGTCATGGGCTTTCAGATGCGCATAGGGCAAAACGGGTTGCCGGAAATAAAGGAATTCGGGAACATTAAAAAAGGCAGGGGAAAACCGGAGATTTTCGAGGCAAGGGAGCCTTTGGCTGACGTCACGGAAAGCGATAAAGAAATTTTTGTGACCGCAGAGCTTCCCGGGGTTGAAAAAAAGGACATCTTATTGAATTCCAAAAAAAACGGGCTCACGATTTCAGCGGAAGGGGAAAGAAAGTTTTTCAGGGAAATAAGGGTGAAACAGGAAGTCAGGCCAAAAACAGCGAAGGCAAGGTTCAAGAACGGCATACTGGAAGTATGCCTCCAAAAGGCTGAGCCAAAAAAAAGAAAAGGAAACATCAAAATTGAGTGACAGTTTTTTTTGCGGAGGATTCTTTTGTTCCTTTTTCTTCACCGTATTTCGGATTTTTTTTCAGCATTATTGAGCCTTTCCCGAAGTATTCCAGGAATTTCTTGGTTGTGCGCACATTGTATGTGAGGCCGCTTCTTTCACGGGAAATAAAGCCCTTTTCTTCAAGGATTTTGATTTCCTCGTAGGCCTTTGAGGACCTGAATTTTATCACCTGGCTCTGCTTTACGGGCTGCTTGAAGGCAATGTATGCGAGGGTTTTCATTATTGCCTTGCTTAATTCGCTTGAAGCCGCAAGATGGGTTACGTTCTGGTCGAACTCCGGCTTTACCCGCATCCGGTATCCTTCCACTTCCTTCACTATCTCCAAGGCTGAGTCACGGGAATTGAATTCCTTCATTAATTCCATTGCAGAGGTCTCCACAACCGCAAGCTCCGGAATTTTGCAGACCCCTGCAAGCTCCTGCAAAGGCAGAGGCTTTGGGGACATGAAAAGCGCGGCTTCAATTGTTTTCTTCAGCTCCAAAAAAATTCACCTTCAAAAAAAAATTTTAAAGCAGTTTTTCCCATTGAACCTTCACCAAGGCCTGCCTTTAACCCGTGAACCCTTCACAATCTCTTTCACCTGATTTTAACCCCCGAACCCTTCACGATTTCCCCAATCAACCGGGCTTTTTCTTTTCCCTTCAGGGAATGAAGCAAATCCTTCGCATCGCCTTTCCGCACAATTAAAACCATTCCCACTCCCATGTTGAATGTTTTCCACATGTCTTTTTCCGGCACCCCGCCTTTTTCCTGAATCAGCTCAAATACTGGAAGAACTTTCACGGAATCCTTTTCAACCTCCGCGCCCAACCCTTTTGGCAGCACTCTCTCCAGATTTCCGGGAATTCCTCCCCCGGTGATGTGCGCAACGGCCTTCACTTTTTTGGATTTAATTAAAGGGAGAACGGAATGCAAATAACTTTTATGCGGCTTGAGGAGTTCTTTCCCCAAAGGGTTTTTAAGCGGAGCAAGCCTTTTTTTGGGGTTAAAATGCTTGAATACTTTTCTTGCAAGGGAATAGCCGTTTGTGTGAAGGCCGCTGGAGGCAAGCGCAACCAGTGCGTCGCCTTTTTTCACTTTTTTTGGGTTCGGGACAAGGTTTTTTTCCGCAGCCCCGACAATGCAGCCCGCCAAATCCAGCTCTCCTTTCAAGTAGACGCCGGGCATTTCCGCGGTTTCACCGGCAATTAAAGGCATTTGCGCCTTCCTGCAGGCCTTTGCAAGGCCTTTTATGGCCCCCTGGATTGCTTTCGGCTTCAGTTTTGAGAACGCAATGTAATCCAGGAAAAAAAGGGGCTCTGCGCCAAGGCAGAGAATGTCATTGACTGAATGGTTCACCAAATCCTCGCCCAAAGAATCCCATTCATTCAATTGGGAGGCGATTTTTGTTTTTGTCCCCACCCCGTCCACGCTTGCAACCAAAACAGGGTTTTTGTATTTCTTTAGCTTTTTAAGGTTGACAGCGCCGCCGAAGGCGCCGAAAGAGCTTTCAACTGAAGAATCAAACGTGGATTTGATTAAGGACGCCATGTTTTTTTTGCTTGCGTTTGCGCGGGAAAGGCTGACGCCGGAGGAAAAATAAGTGATGCGCTTTCCTTTCATACTTAAATAACACTTTGAAATTGTTTTAAATAGCTTTCATTTTTTTTCCACAAAACAGATTCCAGCCCCAAGGCAGTGAAATAGCGTTTACCCCTTACGGGACATTGCGCGAATCATTTCCTTTATTTCATCCAGGTCCTTTTGCACGTTTTCTATTTCCCTTTCGGCTTTCCTGTTGACCTTGTAATCCTGCTCCGCTTTTGCCCGGTCCCTTTCGGTTTGCCTGTTCTGGCTCATTAAAATCACGGGCGCCTGGATTGCCGCAAGGCATGAAAGCAAAAGGTTAAGCAGAATGTAAGGAAACGGGTCCACAGGGCGCTCAAGCAGGAGATAGGTGTTGACCGCAATCCAGCTCAAAAGAAACAACGCAAACAAGCCGATAAAGGTCCAGCTTCCGCCTAAAACAGTTATCCTGTCAGCCCACCTCTGGCCAAGAGTCAGCCTGCTTCTGCGGTAAACGTGGTTCGGGTGCACTGGATGGTTTTCGTCCATTCAACTAATTTAATAATTTTTCTGCTTTTTATTTGTTTGGGTGACGGCAAAATGGCGAAAAAAAAGCTGAACAGGGTTTTAGTGAACCGCGGCCTGGCGCAAATGCTTAAGGGCGGGGTTATAATGGACGTTGTCACGGCAAAGCAGGCGCGGACAGCCGAACAAGCCGGGGCGGTTGCGGTGATGGCGCTTGAAAGGGTTCCCTCGGACATAAGGAAAGATGGGGGGGTTGCAAGGATGTCCGACCCGTTCATCATAAAGCAGATAATGAAGGCGGTGAGCATTCCCGTGATGGCAAAGGCGAGGATAGGGCATTTTGTGGAGGCGCAGGTTTTGGAGTCATTGGGCGTTGACTTCATTGACGAAAGCGAGGTGCTTACGCCTGCTGACGAAAAGTTTCACATAGACAAAACAAAATTTAGGGCGCCGTTTGTGTGCGGCGAAACCTGTTTAGGTGAAGGCTTAAGGAGAATAAATGAAGGCGCCTCCATGATGAGAACAAAAGGCGAGGCGGGAACTGGAAACATTGTGGAGGCAGTGAAGCACATCCGGGCAGTGAACGAAGAAATTGCCGCGTTAAAGGGAATGAATGAAAAAAAACTGACGGCTTACGCGAAAAAGGAGCGCGTTCCGTTTTCCCTTGTGAAAGAGGTCAGGAAAAAGCAAAAGCTTCCTGTTGTGAATTTTGCCGCAGGGGGAATCGCAACACCCGCCGATGCCGCGCTTGTGATGCAGCTGGGGGTTGAAGGAGTGTTTGTCGGCTCCGGAATCTTCAAGTCCGCTAACCCTGTGAAAAGGGGAAAAGCGATTGTGGATGCAACCCACAATTTTCGTGACGCAAAGATTGTGGCAAAGGCTTCGGAAAGGCTGGGGGAAGCGATGCGCGGACAGGAAATAGGCGAATTGAATGAAAAGTTTGCGGAACGGGGCTGGTGAATTTAGCCTGCATTAAAGCCTTTTTTTTGGCATTGGGTGAAAGAATGAAAGTTGGAGTGCTTGCATTGCAGGGCTCTTTTGCGGAGCACCTTGAGGCGCTGAAAAGGCTTAAGGTTAAGGCGGTTGAAGTCAGGAAAGCCGGCGAACTCAAAGGCTTAAGCGGATTAATTATTCCCGGGGGAGAGAGCACAACCCTTTCCCTCCTTATCCACAAAAACGGTTTGGCAAAGGAAATCAAAAAAGCAGTGCGGAAGGGAATGGCGGTTTACGGAACCTGCGCCGGGTGTGTGCTGCTTTCAAAAAAGGCTGAAGGCCGGAAAGTCAGGGTTTTGGGGCTGATGGATTTTTCTGCGGAAAGGAACGGGTTCGGCAGACAGCGGGAATCGTTTGTCAAGCCGGTGAAAATTTGGGGCGAAAAAAAAATGTGCGGAGTTTTCATCAGGGCGCCGAGAATACGCTTTGTGGGGCCAAAAGCAAGGGTTTTGGTTCGGCTGGAAGGCGAGCCTGTAATGGTTGAACAGGGAAAAATGCTTGCCTCATCTTTTCACCCTGAACTGGCTGGTTCACTGGCTTTGCACAGGCTTTTCCTTGAAAAATGCCGTTAAATCCCGGAAAAAACGTTCCAGTTATGCTTAAATACTCTTAATTCGTTGTTAAATACTAATTTTTTCATTAAAAATTTTTGGGAGGTAAAAAAAATGGTTGACTTTGGAGGAGCAATTAAAAAGCCGTTCACTGACAACAAGAAACTGGTGATTGGCTTTATTGTCGGATTGATTCCGGTGGTGCAGCTGCTGAATTTTGGGTTTGGATTAAGCACTGCGCAAAGAAAGCTCAACGGCGACGACAGCCTCTCGGAATGGGGCGACATTGGCGGCATAATAGTGAAGACAATAATGGCAATAGTTGTGGGAATAATTTACATGATTCCTGCACTGATTTTTGGCGCCATTGCGTTGACTTCATTGTTTCCGGTGATCATGAGCCTTTTGGTGAGCGGAACAGCCGATCCAAACGTGATTTTCCAGTCAATTGCAGGGGCTGGTGCAATGGTCATAATTGCAGCCGTTTTGTTTATTGCGGCGGCATTTGTTTTGCCGATGGCGCTGATGCATTACCTTAAAGGCGGTTTCAGCGCTGCATTCAGCTTCGGTTCAGTCATAAGAAAGGCGCTGACAGGAAAATATATCCTTTCATGGATTGTGGTCATAGTCTACGGCCTTGTCTGGTCGGTTATCGGCCTTGGGCTGGGGGCGGTGACCGCCGGAATCGGCACGTGGATTGTAGCCGGAATTGCTTCCTATGCGCTTGCAATAACCGAATACTCAATCTTTGCCCAGACTTACTGAAACTGGGCAACTTTTTTTTTCTTTTTTTTTTAAGAATGTGTTTAGCTTCCGCGCTTAAGTTTTTCCGTGAATTTCCTGTAAACCTGTGCGAAGGGGCGGAAGAGGCGCGCAAGTTTTGGGGAATGCGCGAGCACATGGAACACGCCGGACAATTCAATGGAGGCAAGGAGGCGGATTGAGCGCAGGGCACGGGCAAGGCGCAGTATTGCGCCGAAGGGAAGGAAGCTGGCAAAAATATACCAGTTTTCGAGGAGGAATTTTCTCTTGTTTTTTGCGAGAACAAGGAGGGCGACAATGTCAACGAACAGGATTGCCAATGCCGAATACTCGGCAAGGGTTAAGAGAAGGTGCTGGGTTTCGGAGAGTTCCCGGAAAAACGGCAGCACCAGGGCAACAATAAGCACAATAATGCTTGCGTTTACCGCCAAAGCCCATAAATCCAACAGAAACCTGTTTTTCTTCATTTCAGTTAATAAGCGTTTAAGTGGTATTTAAGGGAATTGGTCATTGGGGGCTAATTGTTTTGGGCTTGCTCGGATTCCATTATCTTTCTTGTTTTCGCCAAATCCTTCAAAAATTTTCCTGAAAAATGCAGGGCCATTTCCGCACAGAAATCGTTTGGAAGCTCTTCCTCCAAAGAAAAACCCTTTCTTTTCGCGTACTTAATCATCTGGTCGGAAACGGTTTCCTTTTTTTCCAGAACATTTGAAAGCCTTTTAATCATTTTCCTGTTCTTTTCCTCCGCAAGCTTTCTCGCAAAAAACAGGAACCTTTTACAGTAATTCAACACATCCGGGTCGGAGAGGCCGTGGAAAACGGCTTTTGCCTGCAGTTCCTCCTTCACAAAACTGTGCGGGGGAATGAAGACAACCTTTTCCTCGTGCCTGAACGGGCATTCAAGCGCGGTGTCGGAGGGAATTACGTGCAAAAAGTTTTGCTGGATTTCCCTCAACACGGACTTAATCAAAAAGGTTACGGGAAAAATCCGGGAAAGCATGTTCATGTCCCCTCCCCTTGACTCAATTGTGCCGAGCTTGTTTATTTTTACGGGAACCCAAATGAAGTCAAGGACTGGCTTTTTTTCCGCCTCCTTTTTGTAGCCCAGTTCCTTCATCCTGTCGCGCATAATCCTGTCTTTTCTTTTCAGGGACTTGGTTAAATCGGTGAGCGTGTGAACATATCCTGAGAGGTTGCCCATTTCAGGGTAACGGTAAAGGAAGCCCGTGCTTTTAAGCGATTTTTCCGTGCGGTTGAAGAGAACCCTTGAGTCCTTTGAAAGGCATTTGCCTTCAATGAATGGGGACGACTGAAGCAATGCAATCAGCAAGGGGTCAATTGCCGTGAGGAAGTTGAAGCTGTCCAGAAGGCTTTCCTTTGTTTTTGAGGCAAAAGATTTTTTCAGGAAACGCTTTTTTTTGTCAAAGACCCCGCGAGGCAGGGAGTAATGGTAGTGGAAACCGTATCCTCTGGGGCCGTAGTAAGTGAAGTATTTTTTTCCCACGATTTCAGCCAAAAGCTTGTACCGTTTTCCAGCAAGGGTTGCGCTTATTTTTCCGGGGTAAGAGCCGAAAGGAAAAAGCTTGAGGCCCTCTTTTTCGGCTTCCCCGGAAACGATTGAAATGTTTTCCAGGAAATCAAGGGAAGTGTTGAAAACGCTTTTCGTGGGATAGGAGTGGACTTCAAGTATGTGTTTCGCCACTTCCGGCACAACAATGTTTTTTTTGCGTGCCCTAACGCGCTTTATTATGCCGTCCGCTTTCTCCGAAACATAGCCCTTGGAGTCCAATACCGTAATCTCGCCCTCGTATCCGCTCAAAGAGCGCTTAAGCGGAAAAGTGTAGTTTCCTCCCGAGTAAATCCTGTAAAGATAGGAGCTTTTTCCAAGCTCAACTTTTGCGGTGTTTTTTTTGTTCATTCGGTTGCCCTTTGGGTTAGAAATGTGGGGGCAAAAACTTTTATTAATTAAGGAGGAATTTTGCAGGCAAAAACAGAATTCAGAAGGCGTTTTTTGCTTCTTCCAGGCTGTTGTTCAGGGACCCCAGAAGCGCGGCATCCAAATCTATTCCCGCAAACCCCAAAAAAAAGAAAACAACCTGCTTCAGCAACAGGAATATTATGTAAAAGAAAAGGAAAAGAAGGGCTTTTTGCGCCCATGGATGCCAGTTTTTTGTGAAGGGAAAGTATTTTTCAATAAGGATTTCCGCTGAACGCCAGATTTTTCCGCGCAAAAGGATGAAGGAGGCAAAAAAGGCCCCCAAAACCGCAACCAACTCCGGGGGAAATTCAAGGAGGTAAAAGGAGTAAAGCAGGAACGGCAGCATTAACAGGCGGAAGGCAAGCCTTTTCTTTTCCTTTTCCATCAAACAAAAAAGCCCTGCAAAAAGTTAAAAACCCGTGGCTTTCCCTTTCACCAGTTCCAGTTTTTGTTTCCTTGAAAGCCTTTTTACCCGCAGTTCGCGTTTCAGTGCCGCACTTCTGCTCTTGAATTTTTCAGAGTAAACCACTTTAACAGGAGTTCTTGCGCGCGTATATTTTGCGCCTTTTCCGGAATTGTGCAATTTAAGTCTTTCAGTGAGGTTTAAAGTGCAGCCACAATAGAAGCTGCCGTCCCTGCATTCAAGGAGGTAAACGAAGTGCGAGGAAGGCATTTGTTGCACTACCCGATTAATTTCCCGTTTTTTTGGAAGTAATCAAACAGCGCGGGGTTGTTTCTTGGGTCAGGCCCCTCAAATGCGCCCGGGCCAGTGTAACCGGCTTCAATTTTAAGGGAGTCCTTTAACACTAACACGTCTGTTATCACAATTCCACTATAAGCTAAAGACGAAACACCAGACCAGAAAGCGCCTTCGTAAAGCTCTTCCCCGTTCAACTTTACAACAAACGGTTTTTGGTACAAGCCGTGAGAAGTGGAAGGGCGCTCTGATTCAGAATAAGAATTGATCTTGTTTATTCCGCTTTCAGTGAGCCTGATTTCATGGGTGTTCTTATTGTAGGAAATGATGTCTTCGTCTGAAAGCACCAACTCTCCTGTTTCCTCAAGGTAAATCCCAAACCCGGGTTTTGCCTGGCTGCCATCAAGGCATCCGCTTAACGCAATAAGCGCAAAAAAAGCGGAAACCGAAAAATAAACCAGTTTCATAAATGATTAGGCGCCTCAAACAAATTTAAATGTTATCTTTGTTCACGGAACAGGCTTAAACTCCCCAAAAGAATTAGCCGTAATGAAATTATTAACTGTTGCGGTACTGCTGTAAAAAATCCAGTGTCTCCAGGGGATAGTGCCCTGAAATCTTCGGTTTCAAAGCTCCTCCAGTCTGATTATTTTCGTGGCAGAATCGAAGCCCTTGTCAAAGGAATAAATCTCTTTTAGTCCCCTGTCCAGCATTATTGCTACGGTGGTGCAGTCTGTGAAGCTGAGTTTTTCATAGCTTTTGAACAGTTCAAATGCCAGCGCTAAATGCTTTTGTTCAACTTTTATCATTTCTATTTCGGAGTTGGTTATTTCTTCCAGGATTTTGTTTGATGCTGCAGCATTTTTCTTTGACCTTGCCAATGTAAGCAATTCGTCCAGAATATAGTCTGAATACGCAACGTTTCCAACGCTTCCTTCAGCTATTGCTTCAACTATTTTTTTGGCTTTAGGGTGGTGTTTTTCATCGCTGAAAAAGCCCGCGAACAATGTAACCGTGTCAATAAATCGCATTAGTCAAAACCCGCAATAATCAAGTCGTGTTCTTTAACCGCATCAAACCTTTTGCCTGCCCTGAATTTTCCAACCAAATTCTTCAAGCTGCCCTTTTTCTTTGGCCTCAAAATGAGTTCCTTGTCCAAATCAATCACCTGAATCTCTTGCCCCGGTAGCAAACCATGCTTTCTCCTGCTTTCAGCCTGCAACGTAAACTGGAATCCCTTAGACAATTTGATGTCATAAACATCCACACTCAATTTGCATCACCATTAATATCTGTATACTTCATTATATTTAAGCTTTTTCATTAGAAACCCCTTCAGGGAACCCGCCTGTTTCAATGGGCGGATGAATCGGGGTTTTCGCAGGCCGTTTACGGGAAAAAAAAACCAGGCATGCTTTAACCCGCCGCAGTTTAGGCAGCGGTTTGCGGATTGCTTCGCCAAAAAACTTTTTTCCAAAAAGTTTG
>CAYTYC010000030.1:0-12600 GCA_964442255.1 uncultured archaeon
TGCTCTGCCGCCGTGAGCAGACGGCGATGAAGACAGATGGGCGGACTGAGGGCGCTCTACTTGAACTTATAGCTCAGCAGCTTGTAAACCAGCAATGCGGCGGTGAAATCCGGGGCTTTTGCCTGCATTGGAAGAAGTTCAGTGAAGTCCGCGCCAACCAAATTCTTTTTTTCCGCAACTTTCCGGAGCAGCCCCGTCACCTGATACCAGTCCAGCCCGCCTGGTTCGGGGGTGCCGGTGGAAGGAAAAACCGCGGGGTCAAAGACATCAAAATCCAGGGAAACGTAAACATTTTCACTCAGTTCAGATAGAACTTTTTCCATCCAGCCCGAGGAGTTCAGGATTTCACGCGCAAAAAAAACCTTTCCCTTAACCAGTTTTTCTTTTTCCTCCGCGGACATGCTGCGGATTCCGGCTGAAACAATGTTTTCAACAAACTCTTTTGCCCTTGCAATCACACAGCCGTGGCTTAACTTGCTTCCCTGAAAGCTGTCCCTTAAATCCATGTGCGCGTCAAGATGCAGGATGCTCATGTTTTCGAATTTTTCCGCGTGCGCCTTTATTGCGCCCACAGCCACCGTGTGCTCTCCGCCCAAAACCACCACAAACTTTTCATCTGAAAGAAACTCTTTGCATTTTTCGTAAACTTTTTCAACCATTTCCCCGGAGGTTTCTGCCTTAACTTCTTCCGCAGTAAAAATTCCTTTTTCGTAAACACTTGAATCGGTTTCAATGTCGTATACTTCCATAAAATGCGACGCTTCAAGCAAGGCCTTCGGCCCCTGGGCAGAGCCCTTCAGCCACGAAGCTGTCTTATCGAATGGAACCGGAAGCAAAACTATTTTTGACTCCCCGCAGGGAAAAAGTTTTTTTGGCAAAGGGGAATAATGCATTTTCAATCAACAAAAACAGCGGCACTTAAAACGGTCAGCCACACTTTTTTCATTCCCTGCCCTGAGCAGGAAACGCTTTGGGTTTCAAATCCCCCTTCCTGAAGTGATTCATCCAGCCCGAGTTTTCCTGCAAGCATTTTGGACGCAAACTGTTCTGCTTCTTTTGCGCATTCCTCTTCCCCGGCGGTTGAAGCCCGGTTCACCAGGTAGCCGAACGAGTTTTCTTCCCTTTTTTTTGCCATGCCGACCGCGGAAGAAATGAATTCCTCATTGTTGGTCTGGTTTTTTGCCATCACGCAGAAAACAATCTGCCCCGGCTTTAATTCACCCAAGCCCTCCTCTTTGGCCACCAATTCGCATCCGGGGGGAAAAATGCTGGAAACATACACCAGATTGAATTTCTCTATTCCCGCGTCCTTTAAAGCCAGTTCAAATGAGCCGAGCCTGTCCTTGTGTGTGCCGGTTCCCGAGGCAAAAAACATTTTCCCTGGAATCATCCTGATTTCATTAACCCGAAACAGGGTTTTAAACTTATCTGGTGAAAGATTTTTTCTATGTGGAAGGCAATTGAAAAGCATTTCCGTGCCTTTCCGGCGCAGGCAAAGGTTGCCGCCCTCTTTCTGCAGACAGGGCTGAGCGTAAGGAAGGGAAAAGTTTACTGCAACGAAATAGAGGTTCCCGCTTTAAGGATAGCGAAGGCATGCAAAGTGGACAGAAGGGCAGTGAATGCGACGGTTAAAACAATTTCAAAGGAGCAGGAACTGAACGCAATTTACTGCAACCTGAAGGCAACCGCCTTTTTCAGCGAGGTCGCGCCTTCATTGAAGGCGGGGGTGATTGAAATCATTCCCCGCAATGCGGCAATGCCCGGGATTGTTGCAGATGTTACAAGGATTATTGCGGAAATGAAAATAAGCATAAGGCAGTGCATTGCGGAAGAGCCCGCCTTTGTTGAAAAGCCTAAGCTGTTTGTGATAACGGAAAAGCCTGTTCCGCCTTACGCACTGGAAGAACTGAAGAAAGCGAAAGGCGTGAAGAGCATTACTGTACACTGACCCTTAAGGCAGGTACCGGAACCGCGGGTTCTGATGCACACTTTTGTGCAACAAAGCCTTAAATATGACCTTGTGTGCAGGTATGTAAGTGGAATAAAAATGAAAAGAAGGGATTTACTTTGGGTCGCGTTCCGCGGAAATTCCGTTAGCGAAGCTCAGGCCGCATGAAAAAACATCCCACGCTAATTTTCGGAAAGTATTGGATTCCATTCTTGAGAACGGCTTTCTCCGGGAGCAGCCGATTCTGGTTGACAAAAATTATCGCATTATATTGGACGGCCACCACAGGGCGCGGTGCCTAAGGTTTTTGGGAATGGAAAACATTCCCGCAAAGGAAGTGGACTACTTTTCTGCTGAAGTGAATGTGAAGGCAAGAAGGCAGGGGATTAAGGTTTCAAAGGAAAAGGTTCTGGAAACCGCATTAAAGGGAGAGCTTTTTCCGCACAAATCAACGAAACACTTTTTCAAAGGAGGAAAACAAGAATGAAAGCAAAAGAAAAACTTCAGAGAATTGATTTGGGGAAAGAAAAGCTGCCGAAGCAGTACTACAACATCATTCCGGATTTGCCCCTGCCATTGGAACCGCCGCTTAACCCGGAAACCATGGAGCCTATAAGCCCAGAGGCACTGGAGCCGCTGTTTCCTAAAGCGCTCATAAGGCAGGAGGTTTCAAGCGAAAGGTTCATTGAGATTCCGGGAAAAGTGCGGGAGCAGTACATTCAGATTGGAAGGCCGAGGCCCATAAGCAGGGCATTAAACCTGGAAAAGCATTTGGGTTTGCCGGAGAAGGTGAAAATTTTTTTCAAGCGCGAAGACCTCTCTCCAGTTGGTTCGCATAAATCCAACACTTCCCTTGCGCAGGCATTTTATGCGAAAAAGGAAGGGTTTGAGAAGCTTACCACTGAAACTGGTGCAGGCCAGTGGGGCTCCGCATTGAGTTTGGCCGCCGCCTTCAATGAAATGGAGTGCGAGGTTTTTATGGTAAGGAGCTCTTTTGAGCAGAAGCCTTACAGGAAGCATGTGATGAATTTGTTTGGCGCAACCGTGCATTCCTCCCCAAGCGAAAAAACGGGGTTCGGGAAAAAGGTAAGGAAACAGTTTCCTGAAACTCCCGGCTCTTTGGGGATAGCGATTTCCGAGGCAATCGAGGTTGCGGCGCAAAACCCTAAAGCCGTTTACTCCCTCGGCTCAGTCCTGAATCACGTGCTGTTGCACCAGTCGGTTATCGGCCTGGAGGCAATGCAGCAAATGAAGTCTGTTGAGGAAGAGCCTGACTCAATAATCGGCTGCGTGGGGGGAGGAAGCAATTTCGCCGGCTTGGCTTACCCTTTTCTCACGGAAAAGCTTAAGGGAAAAAGGGAATGCGAATTCATCGGGGTTGAGCCTGATGTTGTTCCAAGCCTGACAAAAGGAAGGTTTGAATACGATTTTGGGGACACAGCCCAGACAACTCCCCTCCTAAAGATGTACACCCTGGGCTGTGATTTTGTCCCTGAAGCAATTCATGCCGGAGGGCTGCGCTATCACGGCGATGCCCCCTCCCTTTCCCTCTTAAAGCATTTGGGCTGCATTAAGGCCCAGAGCTTTAACCAGAAGGAAACCTTTGAGGCGGGAAGGCTTTTCGCGAAAACAGAGGGAATTATTCCGGCACCGGAAACCAATTTCGCAATCAAAGCCGCAATGGAAAGGGCTTTGAAAGCCAAGAAAAAGGGCGAGAAGTGCTGTATTCTCTTCAATTTCAGCGGCCACGGGTTGCTGGATTTGGGGGGTTACGCACAAAACACAGCTTTCCCTGTAAAAGGCCGGTATTTATAAAGCCTTTCGCTTTTCCGCTTAGGGAGAGGTATTTAAATTGAATGTTACAGGCTTTTATGTGGAATTATTGCGCCTTTTGGGCTTATTTTTAACGGAGGGATTTAATGGCAGAAGAATCAGAGAAAACAGATAAAAAAGAGGAATTAAAGGAAAAAGCGCAGGAGGAAGCAGAGGAAGAGGAATTGGAAGGAGAAAGCCTGCCTTTTCCTCGCGCCACAATCGTGAACATGCTGAGAAAAAACCTTGACCCCGGCAAGCAAATCAAGGGGCAGGTGAAGGTTGAATTAAACAAGTGGCTTGGGAAAATGGTTGAAAGGGTCGCGGAAAAAATGAACTCGCATCCTTACACTTACGTGGACGGGTCAATGTTAAGGGATGCGGTTGAAACATATGAAAACGTGCAGGACATTGAAAAAGAAAAGGAAAGAATCATCAGGCAAATGGAGGCCGTTAAGGCAGCCTGCGACGTTTTAATAAACGAAGTGGACAGAAAGTTCGTGAAATAGTTTAACAGTCCGCTTCCTCATTCACAAGAATCAGCCCGTAAACTGCCGGCAAAGTGTAAGGGTTAGGGATTTCTTCCAGGCAATAGGTGCCGCCTTCCTGTTTTGGGAGTTCATCTGTAGGCGCAACGCGGGAGTAGCCCGCGTAAGCGCTTAAATCCAAACTTTTGTCTTCATTGGAGGCGTTGACTATTGCAACTCCGTTTTGGTATTCCCTTTTGAACACTTCGCTTTCACCGGGAAAAACGTATTCTTCCACTGTGGAATGCGTTTCAGTGGGTTCTCCCAGTGGGGCGTCCCATTCAGGGAGATAGGGGTGGTCAATCCATTCCGAGGAGTAAGAGTAATTAAGGTAAGAGGCGTCATTGCGTACAATCAGGTAGGAAGCTGTGACAAGCATTCTGGGCTGCTCATCCATTGAAGGCTCAACAAAGTAGGGCTTGGCGTTCAGGACAATTGTTTGCCCGGGCTGGGCTGACGCAATCACATTATCCATGTTTTGCTTCCAGCTTTCCTTTGACCAGCCCCCCCCTGCACGCGCATAAAGCCCGTACAGGTTGTAAATGAATCCTTCATGCAGTGCGCCGGAGCAGGCGCCGGTGTAATAAGTCGGGTTTTTGGAAGAGGGAACTGTCGCAAGGGCGTTAACAAACAATTTTTTTGGTGAAATTGCCTCCTGCTTTTGGCGGATGTTTTCCCGCATGCCGGCCTGCCACTCCGCTTCACTATAGCCTTTCGGGACCGCGTCAAACCCGCTTCTTAAACTCCAGTTTGCCTGGTCCCCAAACAGGCCCCCAAAAGAAGAAACCCCCGCGGCCTCATACATGCTTACAACCCTTGAGGCAAGGGTCTGAAGCATGTCCCTCCAGGACTGGCTGCCAATGTCCATCAAATAGTAGCCTCCGGCAGGGTTTTTAATGCGGTTGTTCACATGGGTTGTGAGGTTTTCGTCTTCAGCCAAAGGAAGCCTGAAAGTTTCTTCCAAATTGTCCGTGAACTGCACTGCATACGCGAAGCCTTTTCCCTTTGACTTTTCGTCTTCCCCCAAAACATAAGTGTGGGTGGCGGTGTAGGTTTCACCGTCTGAAGTGGAGAGGGCAAGCTCCTCTCCTGCCTCAAAACTCCAGTCAGCATCCAAATCCGCGAGAATCCTTGCATCCGAAACTGCTGCGCCCTCGGCTTTCCTCACTTTAACCTCAAAATTGAAAACAACCTGTGTTGCCGCAGGGTTATGGGTGTCGTCATCCGGTGTTGCAGTGGAGGAAACCGAGTAAAGGACCAGGTTTGGCGGAGCAGTGGTTGGAGAAAACGTGACTTCATGCGAGTAGCCTGTTTCCTCTCCTTCACGGATTGATTTAACGCGGTAATAATATGTTTGCCCGTTTGTCAGCCCCGAATCAGTGAAAGTCGTTTCAGTTAAAACCGCAGGATTAAGTTTAGCGTAGTTTGTTCCGTCCCCGCTTCTGTACAGGTTGTATCCCTCTACACCTGGCCTTTCATCCGCCTCCCAAAAAACTTCAATTGTTCCGTTTCCGGGAATGAAAGTGAAGGAAGCCGGATCGGTTGCGTGCGTGAAGCGTTCCTCAACTTCATTCACTTCATCAAAGTTTATCCAGCTCCTTTCATAGGGGGCGTGCATTGCAAGCATGTCTGTCTGGTGGAAAACCATTACATCCGGGTAAGCTTGAACGAATTCCGCTATTCCGCTGTAGCCGGGCTCATAAGAATGGATAACCAAATCAAAGTATTCCCCAATGTTTGCTTCTGCGCCCACATTTTCGCCCCTGTAGCCTGCAGCCGATTTCACTGCCTTCAAGTAAACCACTTCCTCCGCTGAATCCGAAACAGTTACAACCAGCATGTCGGTTGCGGTGTTTCCCGCCGCATCCCTGACAGTGAGTGTTGCAGTGTAGGTTCCCGCGAAAGTGTAGGCATGCGAAGCGGTTGCGCCCAACGCGTCTTCCCCCACTCCATTCGAGGCATCAAAATCCCACGCATAATAAGTTATTCCGTAATCATCGTAAGAGCTTCCGCCGTCAAAGTTAACTGCAGAGCCTGTTTCGGCTGACTTGTCGGGGCCTGCTAAAGCGGTTGGGGGGGTTGAATCAGTTAAAGCCGGAGTTGGGCTTGTCACAGTACCGCCGCCCCCGCCCCCTCCGCCTGAAACGGAGCCTGAAACAACGTTCACATTCAATGTGTCAGAGCCTTCCGCGCCCTCGTCGTCCCTCACTTTCAGGGTTACCGTATAGTTTCCGGTTGAGGTGTATGCGTGCTTTGGGTAAAGGGTTCCTGAAGCCGTTGAACCGTCCCCAAAATCCCATTCAATTGAATGCGTGTCTCCCGAAGCGTCAAAAAAGCTGCCCGCAAACAAAACAATCTGCCCTTTCCTTGCGGTCTTGCTTTTTCCCGCTTCCACTGAAGGGATGGTGTTTGAAACTGAAATGATTCTGGAGGCGGTGCTCTTGTAACCCGTGTTGTCTGTCACAGTAAGGGAAACCTTGTAGACTCCGTTGTCGGAAAAAACGTGGACAGGGTTTTTTTCTTCGCTTGTTTTCCCGTCCCCGAAGTCCCAGTGCCAGGAAATAATGCTCCGCCAAAGCTTGGGAACAGAAAAGTCCGTGAACTGGATTCCCGTTCCCTCTATTGCCGTGGGAGAAAACAGGGGATTAGCGCGTGTGGGGACTGGTTCAAGGGTTGCCGGGTCATCAAAGCCGGCTTCACTCCACCACCTTTCCCCGCCTTCCACTGTCTCAGTTCCAACGGCAAGGGAAAGCATCATAAGGTTGACTGAGGCGACGGCCATCATCAGCACCACGGCCACCACGACAATTGCCTCAAGGTTAAGCATTCCTCCGGGTCCGGAAAAATCCGTTAAAGGCATGCACCCTAAAAAAGGCTTTTCAGCTATTTTAAGTTTTCCTTTCCGGTTTTTTTTGGCTTTTCCCGGAAAAAAAAAGTTTTTTTTTCCGGATTCCCAGTGTTTCCCCTGCCTTGCGCGCAATCGCTGAATGCCTGTTCAAATAAATGAATGAATCAAGCGTGGAAACGTTGTGCACCCTGCGTTCGGTGGACGCCTTTTCAAAGTCAATTATAACGGGCTTTCCTTTCCTTACAAGAATGTTTTTTCCTTTTCCCGCGAGCTGCCCGTGGTCCAGGTGAATTGAGTCAAGTTTTTTTGCCTGCGCGAAAAGTTCTTTCAGGAATGATTCCAGCTCTTTTTTGCCTGGTCCGGAAAAAAGCCATTCATTGAATGTTTTTCCTTCAATGAATTCCATCAGGATAATTCTTTTCTTGAAGTCCCGGCCCAACAGCTTTGGGCCTATTCCAGCTGAATTCGCGAGCTTAAGGTTTTTCACTTCCCTTTCAGCCATTTCCTTTCGCGGGGAGTTTTCTTTCTCCAGCTTTAACGCGAATTTTTGCCCTTCATTGTCCTTTACTGAATAGATTTCGCTGGAATAGCCTTTCGAGATTTTTTCAATTAGCGAAAGCTTTTTTTCTTTCAGGAATTCTTCCAGGCGTTCCATAAACAGGGAATTAAAGAAAGTAAATAAAAAAAGAAAAGTTTTTCAGAAAAACTTTTTGAATTGGGATAAGAGAACGCCAAACGCGACAAGGATTATGAGGGCAGGCCAGAAAGGGAAATTGAATTCCCACCATCCAAGGTCATTGCCCAGCCATGTGACGCCCCAGGCAAGAATCAGCAGGCCGGACAACAGCCAGCCCAAACTTAATTTTTCCCTGCGGCGGAACGCGTGCGGGTTGGCAAACTTTGCCTCCATGCTTTTCCCGAAGCCTTCGCCCCACTCACCCCAATCTTTCCCGGATTTCATGCAAGCAAATAGGAAAAAAAGGTTTAAAAGCCTGATTTCAGGGAATTGCTAACAGGGGTTTATAAAAGCCCATAACCGTGTTTTGAAAAACACGAAACAACGCCCTTTGCTTTGAATTCCGCCCAAAAAACCAACCAAATTTTCGCCATTACCTGAAACAAATCTGGCACGGTTAGCAGATGCATTTCAGGCCAAAACAGATTAAAAACAAACATTTATATAATATTTATGCCATTGATTTAATGGTGATTTGCCATGAATTTAAGCTTAGAATTTAAGGGTTACCTGGAGGAGATAATTGAGAAAGCTATTTACAAGGGAATAGTTAAAACAAGGGCAGAGGCAATCAGGCTGGGTTTGCTTGAGCTGGACAAGGAATACCGTTTGGTTGAAAGGGATTACAGCCCGGCCGATGAACTGCCTTTAAGGGAGGAGTTCATTAAAGAGCTTGCAGGAAGGGGAAAAGAAAAGTCAAAAAGAGCCAAAAGCATTGGCGATTTGCTTGGGTGATTTAAAACGGCTTATTCTTTAAGGTACCGGGAAAAAGCCAAGCAAGAGATAAAAAGGCACTGCAGGAAAAACAGGGAAATGGAGAAAGCAGTCAGGAACAAGCTGGAGCAAATACTTGAAAACCCCGAATACTTCAAGCCTTTAAGGAAACCAATGCAGAACCTGAAAAGAGTGCATATAATGAAGAGCTTTGTATTGGTTTACTCAATCCAAAGAAAGGAAAAAAGCGTTACAATTGAAATATTCAGGCACCATGACGAGGTTTACAGGAGCTGAACAAAAAGAGAACAAAAACAGGGGCTAACAATAAAGGCTTCATTCCCCTACAGTATACTAAACTACGGCGGGTTAAAGCATGCCGGATTTTTTTTCCCGCAAACGGCCTGACGGAAACAATTCATTCGCCCATTGAAACAGGCGGGGTTCCCGAAAAGGGGTTTCTAAAACGAGGAATTAATGTTTGTGCAAACTGCCATCGCATCACTTTTTCCTTGACTCAATAATGCTTTTCGCTTTTTTCATGAATTTTTCTGTTTTGTCGTACAACTCGCTGAGGTTTTCTTCAAACTTTACTTTTGTTACGTTATATTGGACTTCCCGCCTTATCCCCCTGAACAAGTCAAACAATGACAGGCCATTTGAACTGAGGAGCCCTTTTTTGCCGAATTCCTGTTCCAGGTATTTTTGCAGGCAGTAACGGCTTTTCTCTTTCACTCCGTTCAGGTAAAGCAGGGCTCTCGCGGAGTAAAAGGCGGCGTTGACAAGGCTATTGCCTTGAAGTCAAACAATTCGTTTGGGGAATTTTGGGCTCTCGCGGAGTAAAAGGCGGCGTTGACAAGGCTATTGCCTTGAAGTCAAACAATTCGTTTGGGGAATTTTGGGCTCTCGCGGAGTAAAAGGCGGCGTTGACAAGGCTATTGCGGCCATTTCCTTTTTCATTAAATTAATCAAGTCAAAGCTTTCGTTTAGGAAAAATTCCGCCTGCCGGAGGCCCTGCAATGCAAGCTTCCCGCTTTTTACGGCTTTTTTGAGCAGGCCTTTTTCAAAGCATTCCTCAACTTCATTCAAGCTCTTTTCCCTCCAAAACAATTGACTTGTTTCTTATTTCCTGCAATAATTCGGTTTTCTCTTTTTCCATGGACTCAATTCTGTCCTTCGTTAAAACAATTAACTGCACTTCCCTTTTAAGTTCATTGCTTAACTCTCTCTTGATTTCGCTTATTAAAAGGGAATCCGGCTTTTTTTCAAACAAAACAGCCAAGTCAATGTCGCTGCCCGCAGAGAGTTTCCCGCTGGCCGCAGTGCCAAACAAGTAAATTCCCGAAGGCTTCAGTTTAACCAGTTTCTTAAAGGCTTTGGCTTCAGCCAGCTTGTTGACAAAAACAATCCGCAAAATGCATGCAGTCAAAGGGGAAGACTGTTTCAGGCTGAAAAGCTTTCTGTTCTTCTGCCTTGAAGCCAGAACAATTTTCCTGGCTTCCAGCCGCTTCATTGCCTTGTGGACGCTGCTTGGAGCTAAGCCGGCCTTTTCGGCAAGCTCCCGCAAATAGTATTTCCTATTCAAAAGAAGCTCCAGCAGCCTGAAGGCATCCGCATTAAGAAAACAAAAGGGGTTCATAAAACAACATTAATCGTTCACACATGAAAACATTTCGTTCACACAGAAAAACGGTTAGCATTTAAAAATGAGCGGATTAAGAAAGCCAATAAAACCCCTTGCACGCATATCCATCCAAATCACCCAAAAGTTTTTTAAGCGTATATCCATCAACAATTATTATACTGCTTTTAGGTTTAAAGCATTAAAAAATTTGAACTTGAATCGGGGGTGTTAAAAACATGGTTCAAGACCAGACAAACCAGCAGGTGGTGTTCCTCACCGACGGAACCAAAAGAGTCAGGGGAAGGGACGCCCAAAGAATAAACATTTTAATAGGCAAGGCCGTGGCAAACGCGGTTAAAAGTACCCTTGGGCCGAGGGGAATGGACAAAATGATTGTCGATGAGCTCGGAGATGTGACAATAAGCAACGACGGCGCAACCATTTTGGATGAAATGAGCATAGACCATCCCGCGGGAAAAATGATGGTCGAGGTGGCAAAGACACAGGATTCAGAGGTAGGGGACGGCACAACCACGGCAGTAGTTCTTGCAGGCGGCCTTCTGCAGAGGGCTGAAGGAATGC
Organism: uncultured archaeon; assembly: GCA_964442255.1. Taxonomy (GTDB): domain Archaea; phylum Iainarchaeota; class Iainarchaeia; order Iainarchaeales; family 1-14-0-10-31-34; genus CAYTYC01. Next base: position 10,792 of record CAYTYC010000030.1, read on the forward strand.
TTGACGATGAAATCCATCCAAGCATCATAATCAAGGGATACCGGATGGCAGCCAAAAAAGCCAAGGAATTTTACAAAGAAATGGCGGACGACATTTCCTTCAAGGACACCGCAATTCTCAAGGACATTGCAATGACTTCAATCACAGGAAAAGCCACGGAAGGAAACACGCAGTTGGCGGGATTGGTTGTTGACGCGGTGAAGCTTGTTGCGGACGAAGAAGACGGAAAAATGTCCATAAACAAGGACCACATCAAAGTTGAAAAAAAGACGGGGGCATCAATGCAGGACTCCCAGCTCATAAAAGGAATAGTGGTTGACAAGGAGGTAGTGCACAGCGGAATGCCTAAAAAAGTGGAGAACGCAAAAATTGCCCTGGTTGACTCCGCGCTTGAAGTGAAGGAAACGGAAACTGACGCAAAAATTGAAATAAATGACCCTTCACAGCTGCAGGCATTCCTTGAACAGGAAGAAGGAATGCTCCGCAAAATGGTTGAAAAAATAAAGGCAAGCGGGGCAACCGTTGTCATCTGCCAGAAAGGAATTGACGACATGGCACAGCACTTCCTTGCAAAGGAAGGAATCCTTGCAGTGAGGAGGGCAAAGAAATCCGACATGGACGCTCTTGCAAGGGCAACCGGCGCAAGCATTGTCACAAGACTGGATGACATTAGCGCAGGCGACCTTGGAAAAGCGCAGGCCGTAGTGGAAAGAACCCTGGCAGGGGATGAAATGGTTTTCGTGGAAGGCTGCAAAAACCCGAAGGCCGTGACATTGCTTGTAAGAGGGGGCTCGGAGCACGTGATAGACGAGGCTGAGCGCGCGGTGCAGGATGCCCTTGGCTCTGTGACAACCGCCATTAAGGACGGAAAAATTGTTGCAGGCGGAGGCGCAAGCGAAGTTGAGGTTGCACTCAAGCTCAGGGACTACGCAAAAACAGTCGGCGGCAGGGAACAGCTTGCAATAGACGCATTCGCGGAAACCCTGGAAATTGTTCCGCGCACCCTTGCGGAAACCGCGGGAATGGATCCCATTGACACGCTGGTTGGATTGCGCAGCAGGCACAAGGGAAAGGAAGGAAAATACCTTGGGGTTGACGTTTACGGCGCAAAACTGGAGAACATGAAATCCAAAAAGGTTTTGGAGCCGTTGTCAGTGAAAACCCAGGCCATTACCTCCGCAACAGAGGTCAGCGAAATGATTTTGCGCATAGACGACCTCATTGCAGGGCAAAGCAAGGGCGGAGCAGGCGGAATGCCTCCCGGCGCCGGTATGCCGGGAGCAGGCGGAATGCCTCCCGGAATGGGCGACTACTAAGCCGCCAAACAAACACTAAAGGGAATTAAATTCCCTTTCCTTTTTTTTTCTTTTTCTTTCAAAAGACTGACGAATAGTTTTTGGCGTCAAGAGTACGGACTAAACGGGACTAATCTTTTTGTGTTTTGCACGCAAAAAACATCATTTGGGGCGCCGCTATTTTGCAAGCAACCTTTGGAAACGGGACATTCTTGGCATGTATTTAGGCGGAGGAAAGAGGGGTCTTGCCTGGGGTCGTGCGCCGCCTACACCAGAGTTTTCAATTACGGCTCGAACAAATTCTGTCGGAGGGACTTCAACTTTTATGTGGTCTTTAAATCCATAGGGCCCAAACATATCCCGTTTGCTTCTGCCTGACCCCCTCTGGGCCCATGTGCTAATGCCGCCTGCATGAATTAAATATTCAGGGGTTCTAAAACTCTTAAATGTTTCTTGTGGAGGCTTGAACTACGGTGGGCTGAAGCCCACCGAGTCTTTACTTGAACTGTAGCAA
>CAYTYC010000031.1:0-5389 GCA_964442255.1 uncultured archaeon
TGGACCCGGAGGGAATCAAAGAAACTTTTGGAAAAAGTTTCATCAAAAGAAACGATTCCCTGGCTTAAATTGGACCCGGAGGGAATCGAACCCTCAGTCTCAGCCTCTTCCGGAACTGGAAAAGCCCTGCGAAGGCCGTATGTTACCATTACACTACGGGCCCGGCAATATCCTGCCGGTTTCACAAAATTCTTTGTATTTATCCGTGATTCGGGGATTGCTGCTTCCAATCAAGTCAAACCATTTGTGAATGTTTTTGATTCCTCTCACGCTGACACTTTCAGCGTGAATGAATGCTGGAATGCCCTGCTTCCGCAGAATCTCTTTTATTTGGCCCCTTAGCGGGGCGCTATATGATTTTATTGTGACATAAGGGTATTTATAGTTTTCATCTTTTCTTGCGTTAATATGGTCGTCAGTATCGAGAAACCCCCTTAACAAGGCATTAAGGTTCTCAACAGGCAGCTTTACCACAGCTTCCGGCAAAGCAAAATCTTTAGGTTTTTTCCCCACAGGATACCCTAACCTTAGCAACCATTCGTAAACAAATCGGCTTCTAACTGAAAGCTGCAGGGCATTATCCTTTCTAATAGTATCGGACATAAGTTTTGGAAACTTTTTGGTTTTTGGAACCTTGTTTTTTGCCTGCATTTTGGCAAACTAAAGCATTTCCTAATGTACAAAAGTTCAATTATTTATGTCCATGGCTATAACCCTTAAATATGGCTTAACCTTGAAGTTTTCTTTTATAATCAGGCCAATTCTCTTAATGTATTCCTCGTCTTTTGAAGCATTCCCTACAATCTGCGTGGGGTAAATTAACCTGCTTTTTTTCTCTTTTGCAAGATATTTTCCAGTGCAGCCATCCCCATACATGGCGCCAAGAAATTCGCACAAATCCAAGTTTTCTAAGGGGGGAGAGTTATAAGCCTCATTTCGTGCCGGTCTAATGTTATCCCTCACTTTTTTCATTCTTTCCTTTAACTGCTCTTTAGAGAACTTAGATGCCAAAGAAATTCCCCCTTTTCTTTGGCCCCAGTTCTTATCCCGTAATTCTGCCTTGCCCAAAAAATGTTTCCGGCGCCCTTCATTCAAAAACCCCAATAACCTCAAAAAAACGGTTACACAAAGCGTTAATTCGCCCCGTCTGAAAGCCTTTAATGAAGTGCTGTTTGTTTTGACTCTCTCAACCAATTTTTTCCAACCACAGTAATCAGGCGAACTCTTAACCAACTGAAATAGCTCACCTGCATCAAATGCACTCAGTCTTACTCGCTTATCACGCATTATGGAAAAAAGGCTTTGCCCTTTAAATTCGCGTTGAGGGGGCAGATTTCCACTGAAGCTGAAACTGAGCTATCAGCCCTTTTTTGAAACCCTTAAAGAGAATACTTTAATATATCTTTAAAACCTATTATTTTAGGGTTAACAATGCCGGAAGAAGAAAAGCGGGCCCAGCCAAGGGAATTAAGCGAAGGGGAAAGAGTGAAAAAAGTGAAAGTGGTTGAGGACGTGGACCTGTTTGACGAGGTATTTGAGGGCAAAAAGGAAAGGCACGTGGAAGTGGATGAAAGCCTTCCCTCCGCTGAAAAAAACGTTAAAGCCCTAAAAAAACCGGAATCCCGGAAAAACGAGCCGGAAAGGACGCCTGAAGCGGAAGAAGATTTTGGGGGAGCAGGCAAAAAAGAAGAAAAGGAAGAGCCAAAAGAAAATGAAAAGGGTTTGCAGGAAAAAGGCGGAGGAGAAAAATGGGAAGACGAACCGGAATTAAAAGAAGACCGAAAACCTGAAGGCGGCGATGAAAACGATTTAGAAGAACCCGAAAAAGGGGAAAACGAGCCAGATGAAGGGGAAAAAGAACCAGAAAAAGAAAAAAAGAAGCAGCTTTTAAGAAAGGAAGAAAAAATAAACAATTTGAAAAGGGTGAAAGTCAAAAAAAAGTCTGCAAAGGATTCGGTAAAGGGAATGGACGACGAGATTGCCGAAGAATTTAAGGGAGTTCCGTCCAAGGAAGAAATAAAGGAAAAGCTTGTTGAAAAGGCGTCCAAAGCCGCGGGGACTGGCCCGGAAATGGAGCCGGAACAGGACAACACCGTTCCCTTAAGGTTTTTGGAGGACAAGGAAAATCAAAACGTTTTCATTGGAATGAAGCGCGGGGTGTTCAATTCTTTCGGCGGAGACCAGGCGCTGCTGGTTGGAAAGCTGAAGGAACGCGGGGAAGGGGAAAGAAACGTTTTCCTCGATTCACTAAACCCGCACGTGGTGTTTGTGTGCGGTGCAAGGGGAAGCGGAAAAAGCTATGTTTTAGGGGTTATTGCTGAAGAGATGGCGCACAAAAACCCTGACGTGGGAATGCTGGTAATAGACCCCATAGGGGTGTTTTGGAGCATGCGCCACCCGAACCGGGAAACACGGGAATTGGAGGCATTAGGAAAATGGGGTTTGGAGCCAAAGGGAGTGGAAAACCTGAAAGTGTTCATTCCAGAGGGAATGAAAAACTCCGTCCCCGGAAACACTTTTGATTCAACGTTCTCCATTCCTCCCTCGCTTTTGACTTCAGAGGACTGGAGTTTAACATTTGGAATGGAAAGGTTTGGCCCGACCGGACTGCTGTTGGACAAGCTCCTGAAAAAGGTTGAGCACGGCTACACAACAGAAGAAGGAAAAAATGTTAAAGGAAAAAAAGGCTCTTACAGTTTGAATGACATGATTCACTGCCTGGAAAACGACGCGGATTTGAATTCGCGGGAACGCGGATACAAAATGGATTCAATTCGTGCATTGGTTTCAAGGTTTGAGGCAGCGAAAGGCTGGGGAATTTTCAGCGAAAAAGGAACACCACTCAGTGAGTTAAGCCGCGCGGGGCAGTTAAGCATCCTTGACACAAGCTTTCTGGAAGAAAACGTCACTTCATTGGTGATTGGAATAATTGCCAGACGAATTCTCGCGGCAAGAAAGCTTTCCACGAGAAGGGAGGCCGCCGACAAATTCAAGTCAATGGAAATGGATGAATTACTGGAGTTAGAGATTCCCCCGACCTGGCTGTTCGTAGATGAAGCGCACACCCTCATTCCGTCGGGAACAACAAAAACCCCTGCAACTTCTGCCCTTGTGGAATACGTTAAACAGGGGCGAAGGCCGGGATGCAGTGTTGTTTTTGCAACGCAGCAGCCGAGCGCAATTGACACCAAAGTTTTAAGCCAGTTGGACGTTTTGCTTTGCCATAAGCTTGTGTTTGACGACGACATCAAGGCCGTGTTCAAAAGAATTCCCACAATTATTCCCTGGAAATACAAGAAAAGCAATTTCATCCGCTCCCTTCCAATCGGAACAACCCTTACAGGGGACAGAAGGGAAGAAACCAGCAGGGCTTTTGTGATGAAGATTCGCCCAAGAATGTCTCAGCACGAGGGAAGGGACGCGGAAACTTTGCAGAAAATCAAGTCCCTTTCCCCTGAACAGGTGGAAAACCTTGCAAAAGGAATGATTTTAAAGAAGGTGGAGGCGCAAGGCGAACTTGAAATGCCCACATTAAACCAGCTGGTTGAAACCCTTTCCTCCAAATACAAGGCAAAAGCCCAGTTATCCAATGTGCTGGACTTACTGGAGGAAAGCGGGTTAAGTGTGGACGACAAAAGGGTTTTCCTTTCAGGGGAAGAAGAGGGAGAGCCTGAAGAAGATGAAGAAGAAGAGGAAGAGGAAATGGAGGGCGGAGAGCCGGAAGTCTACGGGGAAGAAAACGAAGCTGCCCCAAAATCCGAGGCGGAACTGCTTGTGTTTGCCCCCAAGATTGACGCAAAAATGGCTGAAAAAATCGCGGGCAAAAGCGTGGACAAAAAGTTTTTGTTTTTCGGCGCAAAAGAGAAGGTAAAGGAAGTCAAATTGGTGCACAGGAAGGTTTACAAGATTGAATTCAATGAATTCAACACCAAAAGCGAGTACCTTCCCAGGGCGTGCTATGTGGACTCCTTTTCCGGCGAATTGTTGCATTTTGTGGACGGGGCGTTTGTTTTGTCCAAGGGCTTCAGCCGCACTTCGGCTTTGAATGCGGATGAAATGCGTGTGCTGAAGTATTTGGTTCAGCACAAGAAACTTCCAGCGCGAATTGACAGGGAGCTGGACTTGAATGAAACGAAGGTGAAAACTGTTTTGGACAGGCTTGCGGAAAACAATTTCGTGAAAAAGGAATCCAAAAACAAGGTTTCAACTTATTACTTCAACAACGAGGTTGAATTGCCGTTAAGCGCTTCCCATTCCGTGCTTTCTTCATTGGATGCGCTTTCCTTAACGCAACAGAGTTCGGTGGAAGCGGAGCCCGAAGTTTTTGAACGCACTTCAATCACAAAAACCTTGAACAGGTTTTTTCCGAACACGGTTGTGAAAAGAATCAAAGAACTTTACAGGCCGGTTTACAAGGTCCTTTTATCAGGCGAAAAAGAAAGACTTGTGCACATTGACGCGGTAAGCGGGAAAACTATTTGAAGAGGCTAAAAATGCCTGCAGGAAGAAGAAGGGCTAAAACCCCTGCTTGGTTGAAATCAGAAGCTGAAAAAGTCATAAAACTGGAAAGGCAATCGCACACCATCCCAAAGGAAAAGCGGGCATATGTTGCCGACATTGTAAGAAACCTGAGGATCCTGGGCAGAATAAATGGATTTTGCAAAGTTCAGCTCAGAAAGGACAACCTTGCGAAAATCCACATGAAAGCGCCAAAAGCATTCCACACTTTTGACCATTTTGGCGCGTATTCAAATGTGGCGATAAGGGCAATATTAAAGCCAGCTGGAGCAGAACTTAAGTCAAACCCTGAACTCGCAAAACTCAAGAACCTGGCTTCATATGATGCAAGCCAAAACCTGTCAAATGCAATTGGACACATGGCATTCAGGCTTATGTGGTGCGGAGGAGAAAAAAATCCCACTAGGTTAGTAACAATAATTAAGGCGCGGGAAAATTTCTTTTCATTATCAAATAGGGAGAAAAGAAGGTTCAAGCAATGGGATGACGCACTTTTGGGGTTTTTGGAGGAACAATTCAGGCCGGCTGGGGCAAAAAGAATTGTGATAGTTGGAGAAGACGCGCCGGAAGCCAAGAAAGCGCCCCCTATTGCAAGAGAGACGCATTACGTTCAATTGCCGAAAAGCAGAAATTACGGAAAAGACCCTGAGTTTGAGGGAAAAATTCCCGGGGACTTAAGAATAATGGTTGGAAAGTATCACTCAAAAACGCTGAATTGATTATTTAACAAGCGCAAGCAAATTGTTCGCCAATTTTTCCGGGTCGTGGCGCAGGTAGTCCTTTTTGTTCCAGTGCACCCTCGGCGCGGAGGAATCCTCCAGAATGTCTGCGCGCACAATCTTTGTTTTGCCGAACGAATCCTTCAAGTCAT
>CAYTYC010000031.1:5489-10480 GCA_964442255.1 uncultured archaeon
TCCAGAATGTCTGCGCGCACAATCTTTGTTTTGCCGAACGAATCCTTCAAGTCATCCTTCACAAGGAATGCGCCCTGTTCCTCGTATTTTTTCAAAAGCTTTTTGGAAGGATTTTTGGAATTCAGGATTGAATAATCCAAAACATTTTTTCCCAAATATTTTTCCACCTGGTTTAAGTGCTGTGCCGCAGTATATGAATCCGTTTGCCCGGGCTGGGTCATCACATTGCAGATGTAAACCTTTCTCGCACTTGATTTTTTAATCGCTTCAGGCACTCCCTCCACCAAAAGGTTTGGAATAATGCTGGTAAACAGGCTTCCGGGCCCAAAGACAATCAAATCCGCTTCTTTTATCGCCTCCAAAGCCTCTTTCAGAGGCCTTGCTTTCCTTGGCTTAAGGAACACCTCCTGTATTGGGGGCTTTCCCGGCTCATAGACATTGAAGTCCTTTTCCACTGTTCTCCCGTCCTCCAGCTTCGCGCAAATCTGCACGTCCTCAAGGGTAGAGGGCAGAACCCGCCCCTTAATGCGCAAAATTTTGCTTGTCTCCTTTATTGCCTCCAAAAAGTTTCCCTTAATTTTGCTTAAGGCCGCAATGAAAAGGTTTCCGAAGCTGTGGCCGTTCAGGGAATTCCCTTCCCCAAACCTGTACTGAAAAAGGTCCAAAAGGAGTTTTTCGGAATCGGATAAGGCAACAATGCAGTTCCTCAAATCCCCGGGAGGCAAGACATTCAAGTCCTCCCTCAGCTTGCCCGAGCTTCTTCCGGCGTCAGTCACAGTGACTATTGCGGTGAGGTTGGAGGTGCGCTGCTTCAAGCCCTCCAGAACGTTTGGAAGCCCTGTGCCTCCGCCGATCGCGACAATTTTGGGCGGGTTTTTAGCTGATTCAATTTCATCCAGCAAAGGAATTAATTCGGAAACCTTTTTGATTTTGAAGTCCGGCTGCTCCAACGCGTTCTTTGGTTTGAGTGAAGAAAACCTGCCGTGCAAAAACTGCACGGTGTTCATTCCCAAAGAATTCGAGATTTTAATCTCGGAATGGATTCTGTCCCCGACTGAAACGATTTCCTCCGGTTTTAGGCTGAAGTGGTCCATTGCCTCAAGGAAAAAGTCTTCCTTGGATTTGTCCAAGTCAACGTCATGAATTAAAACCAAATCAAAGAATTTTTTGAGCCCGAGTTTCCTGATTTTTTTCCTCTGCCTTGCGTGCACCCCTGAAGTGACCAGAATAAGCCTGAATTTCTTCTTTAATTCCGCAAGGGTTTTCGGAACATCAGGGAAAGGGGAAATGTTTTCCACGATGTCCGCGTTGTAGGCAAGGAAAGCCCTTTCTTTTGCCCCCTCGTTCTTTACCCCAAACTCTTCGCAGACTTTGTCGAACACGTTCACCCGGGGACCGAATTTTTTCGCGTAAAACTCCTGTTTTTCAAGAAGCTCTTTTTCCGTGCAAGGAATGCCGCTGTTAACCAAGGACTTTGCCGCGCGCTTTCTCGCGTTTTTCACCAGGGAACCGGAGCAGTCAAAAAGCGTGTCGTCCAAATCAAAGATTATTGCCTTCAGTTTCCCCATGCCCTTCACCTAATCCAAATCAAGCCTCATTTCAACTGAGAATTCCTTGAACCCGCTTTTTTCATAGAAAGGAATGTTTTCTTTCTTGCACGCCAGAATTATTTTGTAGGCGCCCTTTTCCTTCGCCTTTTCCACAAGGAAATCAATTATCTTTCTCCCAACCCCCTCTTTTCTGTGCGCGGAGTCAACCACAATGTTTTCAATGTGCGCAACCGGCTTTCCGCCGTGGGAGATGTTAAGCTGCAGGAAAAGCGTTCCCGTGCCGAGGATTTTCCCTTCCCTTTCCAGAACGCAAAGGAAATAGTCTTCATTTGAAAGCATTTTCCGCAGAATTCCCTTAAGCTTTTCCTTGCCTTCTTTCAAATCCTCTTCACTTGGGGGGCTTAACTGGTGCAGCAGCTCCAGCAATGAATCCAAGTCCTTTTCATTTGCCTTCCTTATTCCCATTTCATTTCCCTTCCTTATTCCCATTTCATTTCCCTTCCTTATTCCCATTTCATTTCACCTCAAAATCCCCGCAGGATTCCTTTGGCTTTGCTTTTCTTGTCTCCATTTTTTTCCACCTAACGCACTGTAACCGATTTTGCGAGGTTTCTGGGCCTGTCCGGGTTTCTCTTGAGTGCGAGGCTTGTGTAAAGCGCGAGGAACTGCATGGGGATTGCGAGAAGCAGGGGGAAAAATTCCTGCTTAACTTTTGGAACGGGAAAACGGAAGTCAAATTCCCCGCGGTTTTTGTCCGAGATTCCGATTATGAATGCCCCCCGCGATTTTGCCTCCGAAACATTGTTCAAAGTGTCGGAAAATGTTTCATCCGAAGGCGCAACGCACAGCACAGGGGTTTGCCTGCCCACAAGCGCAAGAGGGCCGTGCTTTAACTCCCCCGCGGGAAATGCCTCCGCATGCAGGTAGGATATTTCCTTCAGCTTCAGTGCGCCTTCCTGCGCAAGGGGATAATTTGCCCCGCGCCCGATGAAGTAAACGTCGTTTTTTTTCTTTATGGCCTGCGCAAGCCTTTTCGCCTTTTCCCGTGAAAGCTTGATTGTTTTCGTGAGCTTTGGGGCAAGTTTTTTGAGCTCTTCCGCGCCTTTTTCCGTTTTCCCCTGCAGCGCAAAGGAAAGCAAATAAAGAACCGCGAGCTGGGATGTGAAAGCCTTTGTGGAGGCCACACCAATCTCGGAACCGCATTTAAGGTAAATTGTTTCGTTTGCCGCCCTCGCCAGCGAAGAGCCGAACACATTCACCAGCGCAATCACCGGAATTTTTTTCTTTTTGCATAGTTTCACTGCGTGCAGCACGTCCGCGGTTTCCCCGCTCTGGCTTATTGCAACCACCAACGAATTTTTCGGAAGATGCCCCGCCTTGTACGGAAACTCTGACGCGTTAAGCACTGCAGAGGTTTTGGAGGAAAAGCGCTGAAACAAGTCCGCGCCAACCAAAGAGGCGTTGAAGGAGGTGCCGTTTGAGACAAAGAAAACATTTCGTCTGGAAAGCTTTTTTGCAATCCGTTTGATTTGCGAAAAATCCTGTTCAAGCGCCTGCAGGAAAGTGGAATCCTGTTCAAGGATTTCCTTTAACATGAAATGCGAGTACCTGAGCTTGCGGGAGGTGGAATAGGCGGCGTCAATTTTATGGATTTTTTTATTCACTGCCTTCAAATTGAAGTCAAACACCTTTGCGTTTTTGCCTGACAGAAGCGCAATCTCAAAATCGTCCAGGAAAAGGAACCTGTCAGTGTGCTTTAAAAGCGGGGTCTGGTCTGAGGAGGCGAAAACCCCTTTTTTGGAGAACCCGAGGAGAAGGGGGGAATCTTTTTTCACGGCAACAATTTTTTCAGGCTCAAGGGAAGAGAGAACCAGAAAAGCGAAGCTTCCCTTAAGGAAGCCTGCGGTTTCCTGCACCGCCTTCAGCAGGCCTTTTCTTGGATTGAGTTTTTCCTCAATGAGGTGCGCAATTATTTCTGAATCGGTTTCCGAGGAAAATTTGTGCCCGCGGAGCCTTTTTTTGAGTGAAGGAAAGTTTTCAATTATCCCGTTGTGCACAACCGCAATCTCCTTTCCGCAGGAAAAATGGGGGTGCGCATTTTTTCTGGAAACCTTTCCGTGGGTTGCCCAGCGGGTGTGGCCGATTGCTGAAGGCGAGAAAACGCGCTTTCCTTTGATTATTTTTCCGATGCAGCCGGTTCCCTTGAAAAGTTTGAGGGAACCGTTTAAGGGAAAGGCGATTCCAGAACTGTCATAGCCCCTGTACTCCAGGTTTTTGAGGCCTGACGAAACCAGTGAAAATGCGTTCCCTTTCCCGGTGTAGCCGATTATTCCGCACATCGCAAATCAATTGGATTGATAATTGCCGCGATAGATATTTAAAGATAACTTTATAATTAAATTATAAGTTTTTTTATAATATTATGGGTGGTTTGATGGGGGACTTTTTGTTATTCACTGAAGGGGAAAAAGAATACCGGGTTAAAACAAAAGTGTTTGAGGAGGCAGGAAAGCTAAGGCCCCTGCTAAACCCTGCCGGATGGGAGATTTACCGGCTTTTGAGCGAAAAGCCCCATTATCCGGCTGAAATAGCCAAAAGGCTGTCAATGCACGAGCAAAACGTGTATTATTACATTAAACAGCTAAGGGACCGCGGTTTAATTGAATTGAAGGGCACAGAAGAAAAACAAGGCACCCTTGCAAAGTATTTTTCCGCAGCTTTTTCCAGCTTTTCCGTGGTTCCGGACAGAAAAAGGCTCGCGGATTCAGCCGAATTCAGCCTGGAGGGGGCGGGAAGAAAAATAGGCGCGGATTTGGAGGAATTCTTCACCCCATTTATACATAACGGGGTTTTGGACGCCAAAATAGTCGTGGGTTCCCCTGACCCGCACGGAAAAATGAAGGCCCGGGCAAAGGACGGGCATCTGGCTGTAGAGTTAAGCGCATTTCTCGGCTCAATGTGCAGGGAACTCAAATTTCCGCTTATTTTCCTGGACACAATGGTTAAAGGGCTGGAGGAAGAGAACTCCAACTTCATAATAATCGGCGGAATCCTCACAAACAAGTTGGCCGAAGAAATAAACAAAAAATGCAAAGGCAGGTTCCGGCCTTCAGGGGGGCACTGGACAATCAATTCCCTGGTTTCCGGAAAAGAATACATTGAAGACTCAATGGGCGTGATAGAAAAAATTCCCCACCCGTTTTTTCCCAAAAAATCAATTCTTCTTGTGGCAGGGAAAAGAAGTTCAGGCACCAAGGCGGCAATCCTTGCCCTGGTAAAGCATTCCCGTGAAAGCGTCAAGCCAAACTCATTTGACAGGAAGTCCGCAATGCGGGTAGTGGAAGGCCTGGATTTGGACGGCGACGGCTTGGTGGACGCGGTTGAGTTCAGGGAATAAAACTTTTAACAACCCAAAGAAATCCGCTGCCTTCAGGCAGCGGT
>CAYTYC010000032.1:0-10311 GCA_964442255.1 uncultured archaeon
TTTACCTGGATTACACAACCGACGGAAAAAAATCAGCTAAAAGCATTTGAGTTACTTTCCGCGCCAACCGACGGAAAAAAATCAGCTAAAAGCATTTGAGTTACTTTCCGCGCCTTTGCTTTCTCTTCCTTTTCTTAAAAAGACCCAATAGTCTTTTTTTATTTGCAGCCGCGTCCCTTGCCTCTTTTGCGGCCACGTTCCTTGCAATGGTCAAGTCGCTTTTGTGGGTTGACGGCTTGGGTTGCTTTACTCCCGCAAGCGCCTTCTCTTTTTTTGCCCTGGCGGATCTAAGCAACCCGCCTGCATAGAACTTAACCCCACTTATTTGCCCTCTTCCTTCAAAGTCCCACCACCTTACGCCTTTGGCTGCTTCTCTGGCTGCCTTCAGAAACCTGGCTCCCTCTTTGGCATCTTCCACAGAAGAATCCAACAGCTTTGGATCTGCGCCCCTAAGCTTCAGCCTTTTCCTTTTGATTGCCCACTTTGTGGGAGTCATTTTTTCACCTTCGCTTGCAAACAATAAAACCCGCAAACCCCTATTCATGGTTAGCCCCTCTTTTTGCCTTCCGGAAGGTATTTTATTCGTTTTTCCCCAATAAAGGCTAAGGTGCACGGAAAATGAATGTATTGTTTATTCACTCAAACAGTCTGGAATACAAGGCAAAACAGAAGACAAAAATGGCTGAAGCGGTTTCAAAGGATTTAATGGAAAAAAGGGCCGGGGAATGCCTTGTGTGCTTCATGGCATTTGAGGAAGCCGACAACGGAAAAGAATTGGCGGTAAGCAAAGGGCTGGTGAAGGAAATTGAAAGCGTTTCCTCACAGTTGGGCGTGAAAACCGTTGCGCTTTACCCTTTCGTTCACCTGCTTTTCGGAAAAAAGCCGTCCGAAACTAAAACCGCTTTGCGGATAATGAATGAAACCCAAAAACAGCTGGAAAAAAAGTTTACGGTGGTGAAAAGCCCTTTCGGCTGGTACAAGAGCTTTAAGCTGGAGTGCAAAGGCCATCCCCTGGCGGAGTTAAGCAGGGAAATCTTGGGTGAAGGAAAAGCCGCGGAAGGAAAGGAAGTCTCAAAAGCCGTGCAGGCCGAAGAAAAGCTCAGGTCAGAGTGGTTTGTTTTGGATGAAAAAGGCAAGCTGCACGCGCTGAAGAAAGGGAAAGGAAAAATAGGGGGATTTGACTTCAAAAAATGGCCTAACCTGGAAAAGTTTGCGGAATACGAGATTTCAAAGTCCCGGGAAGTCAGGGAAGAGCCGCCGCACGTGAAGCTAATGAAGCAACTGGAGTTGGCTGACTATGAGCCGGGCTCAGACCCGGGCAACTTAAGGTATCCCCCGAAAGGAAAGCTGGTGAAAAAGCTTGTTGAAGAGTTTGTCACAGCAAAAATGATTGAATACGGGGCAATGGAAATCGAAGCACCAATAATGTATGATTACGAGCACCCCGCATTAAAGGATTATTTGAACAGGTTTCCCGCCCGCCAGTACACGATTGAAACCCCAAACAAAAAGGTTTTTTTGCGTTTCAGCGCGTGCTTCGGGCAGTTTTTAATGCTGCATGACGCGGTTGTATCATACAAGCACCTTCCGTTAAAGGTGTATGAGCTGACAAGGTACAGCTTCAGGGTGGAAAAGCGCGGCGAGCTCACTGGACTGAGAAGGCTTAGGGCTTTCACCATGCCTGACTGCCACGCGTTCTGCGCGGATTTGAAGCAGGCAAAAAAAGAGTTTGTGAAAAGGTTTGAATTGGGGAGAAAAATTCAGGAAGAACTGGGGTTAAATGAAAATGATTTGGAGTTGGCTGTGCGCGCAGTAAAGCCGTTCTGGAAGGAAAACGAAAAATTTATTCTGGAGTGGGTAAAGAAATGGAAAAAGCCTGTTCTGGTGGAAATGTGGGGCGAACAGTTCTTTTACTTTATCCTCAAGTATGAGCTGAATTTTGTGGACGCATTGGGAAAGGCCTCTGCCTTAACCACCGACCAGATTGACGTGGAAAACGCGAAAAGATACGGTTTAAGCTTTATTGGCGCGGACAACAAGAAAAAGTTTCCGTTAATCCTGCATTTAAGCCCCAGCGGCGCGGTTGAAAGGGTGCTGTATTCCCTTCTTGAAAAGGCTTTCATGGACAAAAAAGGGAAAGGCAGGGGAAAATTTCCTTTATGGCTGTCGCCGGTTCAGGCAAGGGTTGCAAGCGTTTCAGACAAATTCACGGAATTTGCGGAAAAAACCGCGGAAACACTGGAAAAGCACTGCATTCGCGCCGATGTTGATGACAGGGACGAAAGCATCGGGAAAAAAATCAGGCAGGCGGAACTGGAATGGGTGCCCTTCATTTTGGTTGTCGGGGAAAAGGAAAAGAAAACCAGAAAATTTACGGTGAGGTTCCGTTCAACAGGAAAGCAAAAGGAAATGGGCCTGAAGGAATTGGTGAAGTTAATTCAAAAAGAGTGCAGGGGAAAGCCCTTCCACCCGCTTCCCCTTCCAATGCGCTTAAGCAGGCGCCCTGTTTTCATTCAGCAACAGTAATTTCATTTAGTGCATTCAATAAACTGCTGATTCTTTCAAAGAATAAATTTATATAAAACAAAATAATGTAAATATAGGGTTTTGCCTGATGCCTGAAGACTACCTGCAGGACTTAATCAAAAAAGCCAGGAAGCTGAAGGAAGAGCAGAAAAGGGAAAAGGCTTCGCCTTCCCCAAAAGAAAAAAAAATGCCTTCCGCTCCCCCTGAAAAAGACATTCCAGGGGAACTGAAGCGCGAATTGTTTGAGCCCAAAATTTCCCCTGAAAGGCAACCCCCAAAGGCTTCCGGGACAGGGAAAGTGAAGGAAGAGGACCTGGCCGTGGAAACAAGGCTTCCGATTAAGCCCAGGCGGGTTGAAGAGCAGATGGCTTTGGAGAAAAAGGTTGAAGTTGAAGCATACAGGGGGGCAAAAATTTTTCGTGTCCCGAAACAGGAAATAATGTATTACGAGGCGCCGGTGCTGAAACCTACTGCCGCGGAAAGGACAATAATCAACACCATTAAAGAGGCTGCAACCCGCATCATAAGCATTGCACCCTACCGGATCCGTGACCCGGAGCAGAGAAGGAACGTGTACAAGCAAAGGGTTTTGGAAATTTTGCGCTCAAGCACGGAATTAAACATTCCGGAAAGAAGATACGAGTTTTACGCTGAATCAGTGGTAAGGGAAATGGTGGGCTATGGAATGATTGACCCGTTAGTGAGGGACGACCAATTGGAGGAAATAATGGTCATAGGCGCAAACAGGCCTGTTTACGTGTTCCACAGAAAATATGAAATGATGCACACAAACATTGAGTTCGCGAACGAAAACGAAATCGTGGATTTGGTTAACAGGATTGCAAGGGAAGTGGGAAGGAGAGTGGACATGTCCTCCCCTTTATTGGATGCACGCCTTCCGAACGGCTCAAGGGTTAATGCAACAATTCCCCCGGCATCCATTTCCGGAGCGTCCCTTACAATAAGAAAGTTCAGGGAAGACCCTTACTCAATAGTGGACTTGATTTCCTTTGGGACTGTTGACAGCTACACCGCGGCTTTTCTCTGGCTTTGCGTGGACGGATTGGGGGCAAAGCCCGCAAACATTCTCATCACAGGGGGAACGGGAAGCGGAAAAACCACCACTTTGAATGTTTTGTGTTCCTTCATTCCGGACAGGGAAAGAATTGTCACAATAGAGGACACCGCTGAATTAAACCTTCCTTTAAGGCACTACGTTTCATTGGAGGCAAGGCCGCCGGGACTGGAGGGTTCAGGGGAACTGACTCTGGACATTTTAACGAAAAACTCTTTGAGGATGCGCCCGGACAGGATAATTGTGGGGGAAGTAAGGCACAGCGAAGCCTTCACATTGTTCACCGCGCTGAACACGGGGCATGACGGAGCGCTTGCAGGCGATTCATTGATTCAGCTTTCCAACGGAAACATGAAGGAAATAGGCGAAATTGCCGGGGAAGGCTTTTCAGAAAAGATTCCCGTAAAAGAGAAAGGGTTTGAGTTTGTTGAACTCGGGGAAAAGGCTTTTGAAGTGCCTTCAATGAACAAGGAAACCCTGCAGATTGAAAACAAAAAAGTAACGCATGTTTGGAGAAAAAAAACCCGGAAAAAAATCGTTAAGCTGAAGCTTAAAAGCGGAAAAGAATTAAGGCTGACAGGCGATCACCCTGTTTACAGGATATTCAACGGAGTGCAGGAAATAAGCGCATGCGACGCAAATAAAGGCGACTTCCTTGCGGTTCCGGATAAAACTTCCGGCAAAGAAAATTCAGCGGAGAACGGTTTGGATGGGCTTGTTCTGCTTGAATGCCTTGGTTCGGTACTTGCATTTGAGGAAATTGTTTCAGCTGAAGAAGAGGAGTTTGAGGGAATGGTTTACGATTTGACTGTGGAAGGAAACCACAATTACATCGCAAACGGAATAATTGTATCAAACTGCCTGGGCACAATTCACGCGAATTCACCGCAGGAAACGGTTGTGAGGATTACCTCGCCTCCCATGAATGTTCCGGAAATAATGCTTTCAGGGCTGGACTTCATTTTGGTTGAGCACAGGATTCACGACAAAAGAAAGGGAACAATAAGGCGGTTTATGGAGCTCGCGGAGGTAACAGGGGTTTTGGAGGGAAAAACCCAGACGCAAACATTGTTTGAATGGGATGCAGTGAAAGACAAAATAGAGAAAACCAGGGCGGAATCCCATTACCTGAAAAACCTGATGAAATTCACGGGATACACCAGAAAACAGCTGGAAGAAACAATAAAGGAAAGGCAGGCAATACTGGAAGGCTTGGTTAAAAAAAAGGTTAGGTCCATTAAAGATGTGGGAAACGCGGTGCAGAAATATTACGCCGAAAAGGGTGCCAAAAAATGAGCAAGCTGGAGCAGTTAAGGAAAGTGATTGAAGAAAAAAAGGGGAAAAAAAAGAAGGCTGAAGGAAAGCCTGAGTCAGTTGACCTGAAAAAAGTCGACAAAATTGTCTCCAGCATGAAAAAAAAGTACAAGGAAGAAGGCATTGAATTCGAGGAAGTCGGGGGAAAATTAAGGGAATTAAGGGACATCATTTCGGAAGGGGAAGGAAAAGAGGTTGAAGTCCAAACCGTGCAGGAACTGACGGGCTATAAAAGCGGCGGGGTAAGGGCTTTGGGGAACGTTTACCTGAAGCTCAGCGGGCTTTCAAAAGGCGTGCAAAAGGTTGTGGAAAAGTTTCCGCAGGTAAGGCAGCTCAGCTTCTACCTGTACAGCGCAAACATGCGGTTCAGCGCCAAGCAGTTCCTTGCGCTCATTACCGCGGCAGCAATGATGGTTTTCATTATTTCGCTGGTCGTCCTTATAACCGTTTTTTCCTTCATTCAAACCGATTTAATCCTTAAGCTGGTTTTCATTCCGCTGCTTTCATTTGTTTTTGCCGCGATTACCGTGGTAATTGGATTGCTGATTCCGAGGAGAAGGGCGCATGCACGGGGAAACGCGATGAGCATTGAACTGCCGTTTGCGTTAAGGCACATGGCAACCGAATTAAAGGCCGGAATCGGCTTGTACAGGACGCTTCAAACGATTGCGGTCGCGGACTACGGGGTTTTAAGCGAAGAATTTGCGAGAACAATCACGGAGGTAGAGGAAGGCACAGACACCAAAATCGCGTTAAGGCACTTTGCTTTAAGGTGCCATTCAAAGGCATTGAGGAACGCGTTGATTCACGTTATCCGTGCACTGAAAACCGGGGGAAATTTAAGCGAAATAATGGGCGACATTGCGGAGGATGTTGCGTTTGAGTTGAGGACAAAAATAAGGGATTTCGCGGAAAAAATGAATTTTTTTGCCGCAATTTACATTTATTTGGCGATTGTTGTGCCGGTGTTTATCGCGATTTTGGCGTCCATTAAAACCTTGCCTGTGGCGCAGGGAACCAATTTACTGGATGCCTTGCCGATTGACATCACGATGGCAACACTCTTTTATTTAGTTGGAATGCCTTTAGTATTGATTTACTTGATTGTGTTTGTTTCAATGAGCCAGCCCAAGGTGTGAAAATGGCGGACAACCTTTACAGCAGGATTTCGTTTTTGCGGGACTCCCTTTTCATGCACGCGTATGAAAGGCACCTGGAAAACATTAAGCTCAAGGTCGACCCATTGCTTTGGATGATTGTCTCCGTTTTTTTCTCGGCGATTGCGGCTTCCGCGACCTTTTTGGTTCTCCTGCTTTTGAATGCAATGGGCGCAATGATAATGATTTTCGTTGTTTTTGTTGTTGTACTGGATGTTCTTGTGGGTTATCCTTACATTAAGGGAATGCAGAGGATAACGGAAATTGAGTCGGATTTGCCTGACGCGTTGAAGCAGATGGCGGACATTTTAAAGGCAGGCGGCACTTACGAGTATGCGTTAAGGGAAATCGCGCAGTCCGATTTCGGCCCCCTCACAAAGGAGATTGCAAATGTTTTAAGGAAACTGGAGGAAGGCGAAAACTTTGAGGCCTCTTTGTTAAGCCTTTCGCATAGCGTTGACTCAAGGCTCGTGAAGAGGAGCGTCACAATAATTGTTGACTCCGTGAGGGCTGGTGCCGGGCTTGCGGACATTCTGGAGGAAATCGCGGAAGACATCAGGCAAACAAACAGAATCAACCACGAGAGAAAAGCAAGGACTTTAATGCAGGTATTGTTTATGGTGGCAGCCGGCGCATTCGTAACGCCCTTTATTTTTGGTTTGATCAGCATGCTCGCGGACTTTATGGCGCAGTCCACAATGGGATTGATTTCCGGGGCGGATTCGGCGTTGAAGGCCAGGATTTTGAGTGAAAAGAACTGGCTGATTTTCATGATTCAAATCTATGTTTTCATTGAAATTACCGCCACCAGCGTCATGCTTTCTTTGATGAGGGAAGGAAATAAAAACAAAAGTATTATATATCTCCCAGCACTTTTATTCATAGCATATATTGTGTACTTTGTTTCGGTCTTCCTTACCGGGCAGATGTTCCAGGGAACCGGTTCAGGCGGTGGATTGCTGTGAAATTGGGTGAAGAAAAAAAGGCACAAACTTCCATTGAATACCTGTTAATACTGGCTGCAGCCGTTGTTTTGGCGGTTGTTGTCGGATTGTACCTCAAAAGCATTCCGCCCCGGATTCACGATGAAGCGGGAGGAAAAACCGAAAACATTATTAATGGATTTTGATTAATGTTTAAAGTAATTTCAAAAAAAAGGAGGGATGAATGAAATGGACAACAAGGCACAGGGAGCACTGGAGTACCTTCTGTTAATCGGGGGTGCAGTGCTCATAGCTGCAGTGGTAATCACCCTGCTGGCAGGGATCGGGCCTACAGCAAGTCACTCGGCTCACACAGGATCAAGAGAAGCACACGAAGGAATAAACACGCTTGAACACGCACTCATAATATAATGGTGCAAGCAAAGGAGCAAAGAACAATGAAAGAGGACAGAGGACAGACAGCAATAGAGTATCTATTGCTGTTAGCGGCAGCAGTGATAGTGGCAGCTATTGTCATTGTCTTCATGTCAAGAAGCACTGACGTGGTTAATAACGCAAACGACAGGCTGAACGATTTCCTGCACGAAGTTTAAAGTGATTCAATTGGAACAAAAAGCGCAGATTTCACTGGAATATTTGCTGACGCTGTTGTTCAGCATTGTTCTAGTGATAGCTGCTTTCATTCTCCTGGATGCTTTGCGGGTTGTGGCTGCCGCGGCAAAAGTCGCGATAAAGGACAACGTGGAACAAACGATTGCATCGGTCATAGGGGGCTGACCCTTTTTGCCCTCCTTTTTTTTCCCTTTTTCTTTTCTTTATTTTGTTTTCTCGCTTTTCCTTCTTGGGTTGGGAACATACACTGATTTTAAGTGGAGGTTTATTTCCAACAAACTGACTTACTCAATGATTTTAATCGGCCTGGCTGTTCACTTTGGGGAATCGGTTTTAACCCAAAACTTTTTCACAATAGGAATCGCGGCCGGGATTACCGCCGCAACCTTCTTTTTTTCCTGGCTTTTATGGAAGCTTGGGGTTTGGGCAGGCGGGGACGTAAAGCTTTTCACCGCGCTAGCTGCACTGAATCCGTTTAACCTCGGGGTTTTAAGGGACCTGCTTGGCTTGAAGTTTTCCCTGCTTGCCTCTCTCTCCATCCCGATTTTTCCTTTAACGCTTTTCATTTTCAGCATTTTTGCAATGGTTCCCTACGGCTCGCTTTTAAGCGTCCACGGGCTGAAAAAAAAGCCGGAGCTAAGGAAAGAACTGTTCAAGGACTTTAAGGCAAAGCTGGTGAATTCCGTTGAATATTCGATGCTGCTTGTCGGGATTTATGCCCTGCTGGGAAACTTTTCGCTTGATTTTTGGCTTCAGCTGGTTGCCACACTTGCCGTAATTTTTGCTTACCGACTGGTTAAATTCAGGCTTAAGCTTGCGGTTCCAATTGCCTTGTTTTTTTACAGCCTTTACCTTAATGCAATTTTCTCGGTTTCTTACGCGGTTTACCTTTTCCTTTTCTTTTTCGCGGTTTACGCTGTTTTAAAGCTGTATTCCGTAAGCAAAAGCGAGGTTTTAAGGGAAGAAATTCCTGTGGAAAGGCTGGAGGAAGGCATGATTCCCGCGGAATCCCTGTACGAGGTTGAAGGAAAGGTGGTGAAGGCGGAAAAGCTGTCAATAGGAAAAATTATAAACAACTTTAGAACTAATAGTCTTGACTCCCTTCAAAAACTGCTTTCCCCTCCGGGAAAGGCAATAGTGGATGCGCGGAAGGCGCGCGGGCTTTTGAAGGAAGAAATAGATGAATTGCGGAAACTGCAAAGCGAAGGCAAAATAAGGGAAAAAATTTGGGTGAAAAAAACCGCGCCAATGATTCCGGCGGTTTTAATCGCGTACATTATCTTGAATTTGGTTGGGGATGCGCTGTGGAATTTGCTGTTTTAGAAAACTTTTTGGGAAACCTTGCAAAAGATTCTTTTGCGGGGCCTCGCAAACCAGTTGGTTTGCAAGGAAGTTTTATCAAAAATAAGGTAAAACAAAAAGGGCAGATGAGCGTTGAGTTCATGCTGTTGATAGTGGTTTTTCTTTTCTACATTCAGGTGATAGTCCAGCCCACCTTGAATGACGCTGAAATGGGTATAGCGGACACAAAGGCGGTGGTGCAGACAAAGTTTGCCGCCCAAAAGCTTGCAAACGCGATTGAATACATTGGCGCGTCAAACGGCCTGGCAAGGGAAACAGTCACAATCATTGCGCCGGAGGGCAGCACTATTTTGTGCGGGAACGACTCCCAGCAGGATTACCTGCAGTACTCTGTTGTTGTGGGCGGGGATTACTCTGAATGCGTTGCAGGGGCATGCACTGAAAACATCAACTTAAGCAAATCAATTGATGTAAGGGACGCGGAATGCAGCAATTTCAGCGTGAATGCAGCAGACAGGGCGGTTTCACGGGAAGTTGAGGTAAAGAAAGAAAGTGATGGCAGTGTCACAATTTCTTAACCGAAAAGGGCAGACAAGCTTTGAGGCAATCCTCATAGCTGTTTTGGTCATAGCGATGTCCGCATTTGTTTTGGGAAACTACTTTGAATTAAAGGATTCCACAACCGCCTTATCCCTTTTGAAAATTGATTTAGTGAATGAGTTAAACAAAGAGCCCGAATACTATCAGATAAACAACATTGAGTTTGTGGAAACTGGGCCAACAGCAATAGACTTTGTTGTTTACACTGAACCCGGCGACTTGGCCCTTGAAGTGGCTGTAATAGATGATTTAAAGCAGAAAATAGCTTCTGAAACAAAATACGAGGAAGCAAACATAACAATTACCCTTAATCCGCCATAAGTGAAGTAAATGAAGAAAGACGAAAACTGGGGGAAACAAAACTCAACAATCCTGAGGCTGCAGTTGTTAGCGATTGGGTTTGTTGTATTATTAGTGTTTCACACTTTCGGGGAAACCTTTTTCAATACCCTTCCCCTTTTGGCGGTGAACGCGCTTCTGGCCCTGTACTTCTTTTACCTGCTTTTTGTTTCCGCGAAAAACGTTTTTGGAACGGAATTCAAGAAGATTGCGGTTTTCTTTCTTGCGCTGTTTGCTTTGGTTCAGGCAATGTGGGCGGTCACATTGATTGTGCAGGAATATGAGATGAGGTTCAACATCTCCTTTGGATTGATTTTCCTTTTGTTTGCCTTGTTTATTTTTGCGCGCTTTGGGTTAAGCAAAGGAAACGCGAAAGGAAAGGTTTTAAGCAGCAGCGGAGGCGTTACAGTTGTGGAAACCCCCTTTAATTTGGGCTCTTTCA
>CAYTYC010000033.1:0-7024 GCA_964442255.1 uncultured archaeon
CTGAATCATTGTTTGTAAAAACAAAATCAAAAGAAACACTGGCAGGAAGAATATTCTACTTCAAAGTAGAAACATTATCCTTCAGAGAATACCTGGATTTCAAGCAAAAAAAGCTTGAACCAACGTCACTTTATCAAAAGGAGTTGCTAAAAGAATTCAAAGAATTTATTCAGTCCCAAGGTTTCCCCGAACTTGTTGGTGTAACTGATAGGGAAGTAATACAAAAATACCTGCAAGAAAGTATGGTGGAAAAAATAGTCTATAAAGACATCCCGACTATTTACTCAGTAAAAGAAACGGCTGTTTTGGAATCATTGCTAAAGGTTTTAATGGAAGATCCGGGCCAAATCAGCGATATGCAAACCTTGGCATCCCAATTCAAAACTACGAGGCAAACAATCTCCAATTATTTCTCATTTCTTGAACATGCATTCCTTATCAGAAAACTCTATAATTATTCTCCAAACAAAAGAAAAGCTGAAAGAAAACTCAAAAAATACTACCCTGCAATATTATCCCCTTCACTCACATTCAAAGAGGACACAATTTCACAATCAAAAGTTTTAGAATGCCTGATAGCCAACAACCTTAACGCTGAATTCTTCTGGCGAGACCAATACAAAAACGAGGTCGACATAATCCTCACAAAACCAGCCCTGCTTCCAATTGAAGTGAAATTGTCTGAAACAAAATCAAAAAGCCTCCAACTATTCATGCAAAAATTCAAAGCCAAAAAAGGGTATGTCCTAACCAAAAACAAAGAAGAAAAAGAAAAAGGCAAAATAGAAGTAATGCCTGCTTTCAAATACTTTCTGGTTAGGCAAAGAAAAAAAAGATACCATCATAAAGGGTTTTCATAGGCAATTCTTAGAAATTTAAAGCAGATTTGCAAGTTTCTTGATGTCTTTCGTTCAAATTTTCAAAAGATGAAGGCAGGCTTGCAGAAAACATTACATTCATTGGGCTTAAAAGAAAGGAAAAAGAAATATTTTACTGGAAAAATAAAAACGAAGTAGATTTCGTAATTAAAAATGCTGACAATTCGCTTGAAGCAATAAACGTTTCATACACCAGTGAAATAAACGAAAGAGAAACAAAAGGATTGCAGGAATTCAAAGAACAATTCAAAAAAACAAAAAAACTCACGCTAATAACAAAAGACACGGAAAAAAAAGAAAACGGAATAAAATTTATGCCGCTGTGGAAATGGTTGTTGATGAATTGAAATAAGAATAACCACAAAAGCCAGCTTAATGGATTTAGGCAAAAAGAACGAAACCCATGGTGACACTATAAGAAAACTGCTTAAGCTTGCCAGAGTTTTAAAAGAATTACGGCCTTCCGCCCTGTCCAGTTTCCGGTTTCTCTATTTCAGGTTTTTCTATTGGAACGCTCTCAGGCATTTTTTCTTTGGCTTCTTCCGGAAGAGGAACCTCTTCTGAAATGCCACCCAAAGCATTTTTTTGTTTTAATGCTTCAACCATCTTTTCCCTGTTTTCCACTGAAACATCCATGGCTTTCTCGATAGTGGGTTTTGCCTGCTCTGGAACCTTTCCGTAAACCTCTGCCAGAATAGTTAAATGAATAGATGCAGCTGCTGCAGCCAATTGTTCAACTGTTGTCGTATCTTTGCCCAGCCCTTGAGCGATTTGCAGGATTTCGTCTCCAAATTCAACAAGTTTTTCAAATTCCTTTATTTCCTCTTTGGCGTCTTCAGCTTCGTTTTCTTCTGCCCTTTCTTTGGCTCTATTCAACCTGTTTTCAGCTGCCTTTAGGTTTATTTCAGTGGCTTTTTCCGGCTTTGCTTTAGCCAGCTCTCTCAGGGCCTCCTTTTGTTTTTCTAATGAGGCGGATTTTTTCTCCCCAACTTTTGCTTTCACGTCTGCTGGCGCAGTATCTTCCACATCATCCAAATCTTCTATCTGGCCGTTAAAGTTAGAGGCTACTTGCTCAAGAACGGCTTCATCTTTCCCGGCCAATTCCCCAGAAAACCCGGTTAGCTCTCCATATTCTTCCAAGGCTTGCTCAACGCCTTTGCTTTTGCCGGCCTCTGCCATTTCTTTGGCTTTATTCAGTCTTCCCTCCACTGTATCCAGATTTATTCCAATAGCCTTTTTTGGGTTATCTCCTGAAAGAATAGCCAAAGCATTATTTTGGCCAGTGACAGAGGCTTTTTTTGCTTTTGCAATTGCTTCTTTTACCTGCTCAGGAACCCGGTCATAGACTTCATCCAATACGCCCAAATGTACAGAAGTTGCCAAACCAATCAACTCAGTGACTTTTGCTGTATCTTTTCCAGTCTGCCGGGCGTTTTT
The DNA here is from genome assembly GCA_964442255.1 of uncultured archaeon. Lineage (GTDB taxonomy): Archaea > Iainarchaeota > Iainarchaeia > Iainarchaeales > 1-14-0-10-31-34 > CAYTYC01. The sequence continues at coordinate 2,316 of CAYTYC010000033.1, forward strand.
GGCTATTTCATTTGATGCGTTTATGTTGTCCTCGTATTCCTTTGCCAAACCATCAACAAATTCGGGTCTGCCTCTTTCAGCCATTGCTTTTGCTTCACTAAGCCTTAGCCCGGCATAATTTGCATGCTTCTCTGCTTTCGCCAAATCATCAAATGTAAAGAACATGTCTGCGCCCTCAAAAAACCTTTTGAAACCATACGCCCATGAATCAGGTGTTGTTCCCGGATCAGGCAACTCCGGCCCCTGGGCACTCACTGCCTGCACTGGAAACAAAATCGTTAAAACCAAAAACAAGCTAAGCGCATATTTAGCCTTCATTTCCTTCACCTATTTTAGGAAGTTCTTCATTTTCCTGTTGTTAAGTTTATTTTTTATTATTAATTTATATGGTTTTAGTTATTTATAAACGTTCCGCCTGCGTTTCCCGAAGTGTTTTACTCCCCTTGATGTGACACGCAATAAGAGGTTACTCGCCGGAGGAACTGTTAACAAAAAGAGGGCAATTAGTTGCCCCAAAGAATTACCTCAGATACAATTCAATTTATGCAGAAGCGGCAGGAAGGCAACAGTATTAAGCATTATCTTCTATTCATTTCTGTTGGCAATGACGATGTTAACACCTTCTGACCGGCTTAAGTGTGTGAGCGAAAGCGAGCTGGCGCCATGCGCAGTATGGCATACTCTGCCACCGTGAGCAGACGGCGTGATGAATTAACTCAACCCTGAACCCAATAAAATAAGTGATTCTAAATGAAACAAAAAACAAAGATTTCGTTAGCAGCACTCGCACTTTTTTTAGCCCTCTTTGCCTGGGCGCCTTGGCTTGATGACCAAGCCATTCACGACAAGGTCTTCAGGGAAAGGGCGCACATAGACGGAACAATGGACAAACAAACCGGCAAGCTTATTTGCGATTACAACGTGATGTGGTTTCCGTTTGGCAGGCATGTTGCAAGCTGCGAAGGCGGCTACTTTGTGACTTTTTTCGGACAAACTCTCTAAACTGCGGCGGGTTAAAGCCCGCCGGTTTTTTTTTCCGTAAACGGCCTGATGGAAACAATTCATTTGCCCGTTGAAATGGGCGGGGTTCCCGGAAGGGGTTTCTAAAAACCAAAAAAAAAAACTGTCTTTCATTTAAAAGAAAAAAAGACGCGCCGGCTGCAGCTAGTTCAGGCTGCAGCCTGAAACGGCGCTTAACTCCTCCAGGCTCTGCACTCCTCTGTGTGAAAGTCCTTGAGCGTCAATCCATGTGGGATAGCCCTGCACCTGATTTTCGGTGCAGAAGGCCTTCTCGTAGTCGCAGTTTTTGTAGTCAATGTATTTGAATGCTGTGCCGAACATTGCCTTCTGCTGCCGGCAGAAATGGCACCAGTCCGTGCCAGCCATTATCAATCCCGAATCAGAAAGGCATTGCGCGAAGCCGTCCAGTTCGGATGGCTTCTGGAGTTCCGCAAAAACAAAAAAGCCAACCGCAAAAATTGCGACAACTATTACTGCTAATCCAATATACATTTTATTCAATGTGTATCGCCTTCACAAAATCCTTCACCATCTGAACCACAAAAATACCCAAAACACGGCGGCCGCCACAATTGCCGACACAAAAATTGCACTCTTTTTTGTTTCCATTTCAGCCCCCCAAAAGCGGGTTAATTACAGCCTTGAACGCGTCAAATGGCTGCGCCCCAACCAGTTTTACTGGTGCAGAGTTTCTTTTTCCGATGAAAAATGTTGGTGTTCCGCTTACGCCAAGGGCAGCGCCGTCTGAAAAGTCTTTATCGACTTCCCCCGAATACTTTTCGGAGTCAACGCAGGAATTAAACTGTTCAGTGTTAAGGCCGAGGCCTTCAGCCCACTGCTTATAGGAAGCGTCACCCAAACTGCCCTGGTTTTCAAAGATTTTGTCGTGGAATTCCCAGAACTTTCCCTGCTCGCCTGCGCATTCAGCCGCAATTGCCGCGGGCTTTGCCTGCGCGTGAAAGCCTAAAGGAAAGTCCCTGTAAACCATCTGAACCTTTCCCGTGTCAATATAGTCTGACTGGATTGATGGCAGGGTCTCTGAGTAAAACCTTCCGCAAAAAGGGCACTCAAAGTCCGAGAACTCTATTATCAGCACTTCAGCTGAATCTGCCCCTTTTATTGCGTCATCATCCGCGAGATCCATTGTTTTCAGCAGCAGTCCATCCCCTGTCCCGGGTTCGACGGAGGGAGGTGCAAGGGCATCAGAGTCCTTTATACCTTTACTGGGGGGAGGTTCAGACTTAAGCGCCGCGGATCCCGCGGTATTGATTCCCTTGAACCCCTCTCCAACCGAATTATTGATTAAGTTTCCCGTGTAAAGAATTGAACCTGAAATAATCAAGGCCGCAACTATTAAGCTTATTCCCGTAAAGGATTCCCTTCCAGCGCCTTTGGGTTCGTTTTCCTGTTCCAACAGAACACCTCCGCACATATTGCGGCTGAAACCATATATAGGGTTTCATGAAACCGTCTTTTTTCCGGCTTTTTGCGGGAGAAAGATTTAAAAAGGTTATGTGAAATATTTTTCACATATGAAGGATGTGTTTTTCCATGAATTCTTTGGGATGCTCTCAAACCCGCTTAGGGGAAGAATTGTTTTGGCTTTAAATGAAAGGCCCTCCGGGGTGAACGGTTTAACGGAAAAACTGGGGGCAGAGAGAAGCAGGATTTCCCACGCATTGCTTGAAATGAAAAAGTGCAGGATAGTGGAGCCAAAGAAAAAGGGCAGGGAAAGAATTTATTTCCTGAACAAGTCCACAATGGGGCCTTTGCTTAAGCTTGTGGACTCGCACGCGCAAAAAAACTGCCCTTACTGCTGGGCAAAAAAGGAAAACGAGTTAAGGAAAAGGAGTTGAATGAAACTGGATGAAAAGAAAACCGGCCAATTAATGCGGCTGCTTGAAAGGCTGAACAAAGGCGAAGAGCCGGAGAAAGTGAGGCGCGAGGCACAGGAATTCCTGGAAAGCATTGGGCCTGCAGATTTGTCGTTTGCGGAGCAAAAGCTTTTGGATTCAGGCTTAAAGCCCGGGGACTTAAGGAACCTTTGCTCGGTTCACATGGAAATGGTTAAAGATGAATTGGAAAAGCTCAGGAAAAGCCTTCAGGAAGGGCACCCGGTGCATACAATGGTTTGCGAGCACGACGAAATACTGGGTTTTCTGGATGAACTGGAGAAAGTGAACAACGGAATCCGGAAGAAAGAAAAATTTGAGGAATGCGGAGAAGAAGTCAAAAAACTCAGGCACATTGCGCACCACCTGCTTGAAGCTGAGGCGCATCACAAAAGGGAGGAAGACGTTTTGTTCCCTGAACTCGAAAAGCGCGGCGTTACGGGCCCGCCGCAGATAATGCGGATGGAGCACGAGGACATGCGGAAAAGGAAAAAAGAGTTAAAGGAACTCGCGGAAAAAGCCGGGGAAACTGAATTCAGTGAATTCAGGAAAAGGCTTGATGCGGCAAGCAAATTCATTGTGCTGGCCTTAAGGGACCACATCTTCAAGGAAAACAACATCCTTTACCCCACCGCAGTGCAGGTGATTCAGGATAAGGGCGTGTGGGATGAAATGCTGAAGGAATGCAACAAAATAGGCTACTGCTGCTTTACCCCAAAAAACGAGAAAACCGGGGCTGAATGACATGGCAAAAATAAGATATGGCCAAAAAATGTGCATTTCCTGCGGGGCGTGCATAAATTTTTCAAAGAACTGGGCTGAAGACAACGGCAAAGTAAAGCCGCTTAAAAAAAATGTACGCGGGAAAGAGATTGAGGAAAACAGGCGGGCGGCTGAAGCCTGCCCGGTGGACGCAATCAAGGTAATTGAATAGGCTTTAAAGCCTTTTTCAGGGGAAAAGGTTTTTGATGGAATCAAACAAAAAGCTTGTATTGGGGATTTTCGCGATTGTGGCTTTCCTTTACGCGGTTTCAACTGTGGCGGTTCTGCTTTCAAATGCAAGCAACACGGACTTCTGCCCCGCAAGCGGAACAGAGGACTGCCCGCACAAGCAGGAGCTTGACTTTTTGGTTGGGGCTTTGCCTTTGATTGCAAGCATTGCAATTGTGGCAGGGGCAGGGGCATATTATTTGATGGCAGGAAAGGTTGAAGGAAAGCAAAAAGCCGCGAAAAGCACCGCGGAAGTGCTGCTCAAGTTTTTGAACCCGGATGAAAGGAAGCTCGTGAATTTGCTCATTGAAAATGATGGAAAGGTTTTGCAGGCAGAATTAACCAGGCTGCCGGGAATGAGCAAAGTGAAGTCGCACAGGATAGTGCAAAGGCTCATGGACCGGGGGGTAATTGAAAAGGATTCACTGGGCAAGACAAACATCGTGGGTTTCACAAAAGAAATAAAGGAAGGGCTGATGTAGGGGAAAAAGGAAATGAAAAAACGGAAATGCTGAAATGCAATAAGGAAATTCACAGGAAACCCCGGACATCAGCCGCTTCACAAAAGAAATAAAAGGAAGGGCTGATGTAAAACCGCGGATGAAGACGGAAACAGTTTGCAGCCGCAAAAAAAAAATTTGCCGGATTAATTAAGCGCACAGCCTGAAAAAAAAATATGGCGGAAGGCCTCCCGCTTATCTCCTGAAATATTCTTCCCTGCACTTGTAAGAATTGTTGTGGAAAAGCTTGGCACTGCATCAGCCCGCTTCCCGCTTATCTCCTGAAATATTCTTCCCTGCACTTGTA
>CAYTYC010000033.1:7124-9831 GCA_964442255.1 uncultured archaeon
ACTGCATCAGCCCGCTTCCCGCTTATCTCCTGAAATATTCTTCCCTGCACTTGTAAGAATTGTTGTGGAAAAGCTTGGCACTGCATCAGCCCGCTTCCCGCTTATCTCCTGAAATATTCTTCCCTGCACTTGTAGCCGCAGAACCTTCTCGCGTCAATGCTTCCGGTTGGGTTATGGAGTGAAGAGCCGCAGTTCAGGCACCGGTAATTTTTTGAGTGCTCCGAAACCCTGTCCTTTGTTATTGCGTAAGACATTTTTTCACCATTTTTTTTTCAGTAAAAGTCTCCATCCCTTTCAGTGAAGGGCTCTTTTTCAGGGAACTCGCCCCTTTCCTTCCATTTGCTTTTCTTTTTTCTTTTCCCCATTTTTTTGCCTCCAAAAAAAAATTTTTAGGCGGGCGGATTCACGCCCGCAAAAAGTTTCGCTTCACTCTCATTTGCTTTCTTTTTTCTTTTTGGATTTGCCTCTTCCAGCCATCAGAAACAACCTCCTGCCCAAAAAAGGGCATTGATTTTTTTTTCAAGGCCATCCCCGCCTAAAAAGAAACAGTTTTTCGGATTAGGGTTTTGGCCTTTTTTTTATTGCGCCGACAACCAGGGCTTCAGGAACCCTGCCTCCATCGGCTTCACAATAATATGCGCCCAACTAATATTTAAGCCGGTATGTTTGGGGAAAAAAAGGGAAAGGAAAAGAATAAATAACTGCCTGAAGTAAATTGGATTGAATGGAGCCAAAAAAATTCCTGTTCGTTTCCCTGGACGGGCTTATAGGGGACATCGCCTGGCAGGTTTCCAGGGAAGGGCATAAGGTGAAGTACTTCATTGAGGAAGCAGAAGAAAAAGAAGTCGGGCAGGGATTTGTGCCCATGGTTGAGGACTGGGAAAAGGAAACTGAATGGGCTGACGTGATAGTGTTTGATGACGTGCTTGGGCAGGGGACAAAGGCAAAAAAACTGAGGGACCAGGGAAAAAAGGTCATAGGGGGAAGCCCTTACACGGACAGGCTGGAGGACGACAGGGCGTTCGGGCAGGAGGAACTGAAAAAAGTCGGGGTCTCCATTATCCCTTACAGGGACTTCACTTCCTTTGACGAGGCAATAAGGTTTGTGAAGGAAAACCCTTCAAGGTATGTGATTAAGCCCAGCGGGCAAGCCCAAAACATTAAAGGATTGTTGTTTGTCGGGGAAGAAGAAGACGGAAAAGACGTTTTGCAGGTTTTAGGCGACTACCAAAAAGCGTGGGCAAAAAAAATTCCCGTGTTCCAGCTCCAGAAAAGGGTTGTCGGGGTTGAGGTTGCGGTTGGCGCGTTCTTCAACGGAAAGGAATTCATTTACCCGATTAACGTGAACTTTGAGCACAAAAAATTCTTCCCCGGAAACCTCGGGCCATCGACGGGAGAAATGGGTTGCACCATGTTCTGGAGCGGCCCCAACAGGGTATTCAACCAGACGCTTAAAAAAATGGAGCCAAGGCTTGCTGAAGAAGGGTATGCGGGTTACATTGACGTCAACTGCATCGTGAACAGCAACGGCATCTATCCCCTTGAGTTTACTTCGCGCTTCGGTTACCCGACAATAAGCATTCAGCAGGAGGGAATGCTTTCGCCTGTCGGGGAATTCCTTTTTGAGTTGGCGGAAGGAAAAACCCCGAAGCTGAAGGTGAAAAGCGGGTTTCAGGTTGGGGTGAGGATTGTGGTTCCGCCCTTTCCGTTCAAGGACAAGGAAACATTTGAAGTGAAGTCAAAGGACTCCATTATTTTCTTCAAAAAGCCCGTGGAAGGCGTGCACATTGAGGACGTAAAACTGGTGAAAGGGGAATGGCTTGTGACGGGAACGGCGGGGGTCGTGCTTATCGTGTGCGGAACAGGGCAGACAATGAAGCAGGCGCAGAGGCAGGCGTACAGCAGAATCAGGAACATCCGCATCCCGAACATGTATTACCGCACGGACATCGGGGACCGGTGGTTTGAGGACAGCGACAGGCTGCATTCGTGGGGCTATTTGAGGGAACTTTAAGAAAAGTTATCTTATCTTTCTGTGCATGAAAGGCGTTTTCAATCCGTTTTGCCCGAACCTTGCCCTTAATTCCTCAACCCTCTTCTTATTTCGCTCAGCTGCCTTTTTGACACAGTCCTTAAGTAGCCAAGGCTCTGAAGTGCCAGTGGAAGCCAAAAATTCCGCCCTCGATCTGAAACCAAAAATTTTCGGGGCGGGCATATCCACCTGTCCTTTGGTACCGCTAACCCGCTTAATAAGGGTAAAAATGTGCTGGTTTCCAAACCTTGCCTTTTTTCTGTAAATGTCAGGCCTTATTCCCTCAACAACCTGGATTCTGAAAGGGCCAGGTTCAACCGTGTAATATTTTTTGCCTGCATTGAATTCAACGACCACCGAAGGGAGAACAAGACCTTCAGCAGGAAGTGAATTCATTTGAAGCCTGAGGGTGTTTTTTATGCCGTTTGCTGTAAGCAATTGGGAGATTAGCGTGCAGTAATCAGAACAGTTACGGGTAAAAAAGATTTCTCCTGACTCCAAAATTTGGCGAGGAGTTCTGGTAAGAATATTCTCTTTTATTTCTTCCCTTGACCAGCTAACCCGCCTGATGTTTTCGTTGACCCATTCAAGCACCTGCTGAACCCTTTCGGTTTGGGTTCCCTTGAACTACGGTGGGCTGAAGCCCACCGAGTCTTTACTTGAACTGTAGCAAGG
>CAYTYC010000034.1:0-8914 GCA_964442255.1 uncultured archaeon
TCCTGCGGCGGCCCCGCAAAAACAGGAGCAGCAAAAACAATTGCCCCCAGGCAAAAAACAAGCAAAAATTTCGTTAAATCAAGCCAACCCATTTTAAAACAACCCCCCAGTTGCGTTATTTTTTTAGTTTTTTTTTAGTTTAAGTTTTTTCACTGATTGCACGCGCTAAACTACTCAAATGATTAGCGCAATAAATTCAATTGCACGCGAGCCTTTTAAAAACACTTCACTTTAGTCAATGATTAGTCTTCATAGTCGGCAAAAAAGACTTTTTTTCAAAAAAAAAGGGTTTAACTCCCACCAAATACGGGGCAATTTACTACAGGACAGTAGTTGCATTAAAAAAGAGTTCGTTAAATGATAATATTCAGGGACCAGAACGGGGAAAAAAATGATTGAACTTCAGGAACAGTTGTGGTTCAAAAAATTCGGTTATGAAGAAGACCCCTTTCACATCCGCCCCACCCCTGAAGCAAACGGAAGGCAAAAAACCCTGCGCAAAACAGCCTGGCACGCGCTTTCAGGCAACATTGCGCTCTTGTCCGGGGAATCCGGCTCAGGAAAAACCTCTCTCCTGAAATGCATGGAAAAAACCCTTAACGAAAACGGCTTTCAATGCGGTTACATTAATTTGAACGCGGAAGAACTGGACACCGAAAAAATTTTTCCGGCCAAAGAAGAAGGAAAAAAACGCGTTCTATTGCTGGATGACGCGGACCGGCTGTCTTTTGGCGAATCGGAAAAACTAAAGCACCTGTTTGACGCCAGCCTTTTGCATTCAATCATTCTGGCTTCATCCAATGCAAGCCTGCACTCTGCTTCAGCTTCATTCAAAAACAGGGTAAGCGAAGCAGTCAAGCTGGAGCAAATGCGGGAAAAAGAACTGGAAAAAGTTTTAGAGGAACGCCTCCACAAGGAAAACCCTTTGGAAGAAAAAATAAGGGAAATGCTTTTAAAGAAAGCCGAAGGCAATCCCCGAACCCTCTTAATTCACTCAAAGAATTTTTGCATGAACTTTCAGTCCCTTTTAGAGGAAAACAATGATTACAGGAAAAAAAGCCCCCTAAAAAGGAAAGCTTTGAGGGAAAAAATTTTCCTGCAATGCATTAACGGCCTTCCGGCAGAAAAAGCCCTTCCTTCACGGAATGTAACGCCTTTGCAGCGGAGAATCCTTGAGGCACTCAAAAAAAAGCCCATGGGCCTGAAAGAGTTAAGCGATTTTGCCGGAACAACTGTCGGAAGCACAGGCAAACAGCTTTCCATTCTCTTGCTTAGAACCAAAAAATATTACATGGAAAAAAAAGGCATTGTGAGGCCGTTAATTGAAAAAGACAAGTCAAATGCGCAGACAATTTATTCAATTACAAGGGAAGGAAAAAAGGTTTTAAGGGAAAGCCAAGCATAGAAACCACTGCAATAATCCAAAAAATATTCTTAATGGCATTTCTTGCGTGCTTGAATTAATGGACTTAAAAGCGGTTGGCTAATTGCACGGATTATGAAATTGACTTAAGGCAGCATTTTTTGCATTTCAGGCCGGTTTCAGGGCAAATCAATGAAAGGAAACCAGGAACAAAACTGCTTTCATGCAATTGATTAGTTCAGGGAAATATTTAAACCCCCCACAACCCTCTTTGCCTTAATAATGTTTGAATTTTTTAATGTTTGACTTTTTATTTCTTTTCTCTATATTATTTCTCTACACCATATTTTGTTTAATGGGGACGTGGTGTAGCCTGGTCCAGCATTGGGGCTTCGGGACAACCATTGCGTAGGTTGAATCCGCCATACGTCGAGGCATTTCGCTGACGCTCAATGCCTCATAAATATTATGGTTGCGGGAAAGCCTCCGACGGGAGTTCAAATCTCCCCGTTCCCATATGCAAAGCAAAGCCTTTGGAAAAAACTATTTCTTTGGAAAAAAAAGCCCTTACGGAAAATATTTTCCGGAGGAAAGGCAGCGCGAAAAATTTTTCGGGTTTTTGGCGGAAAACGGAATTCAGGTGAAAAAAAAGAAAGTGCTGGAAGTGGGCTGCGCATTCGGGTTTTACCTGAAAAAACTGGAAAAAGAAGGCGCACAGGCTTTCGGGCTCGACAAAAGTTCTTTTGCCGCTGGAAAAGCAAAAGAGCTGGGGCTGAAAAACGTTTTTTTGGGGGACATCCAAAAGCCCGCGCCATTTGAGCCCGCACACTTTGATTTCATTTATTCTTTGGATACGATTGAGCATCTGGAAAATCCAAAAGCAATGGCTGAAAACTGTTTTAGTTTGCTGAAGGAAAACGGAACCCTTCTCCTTGTTACCCCAAACAGGAAAGCCGTTCCGCTGATGAAACTCTTTTACAGGCTTACGGGAAAAAAACTGAAGGATGAAACGCACATCAGTTTGCTTTCGCAAAAGCAGGTGAAGGCGCTGTTCAGTGAATGGAAAACTGCAAGGGTTTTCACCGCGTTTTGGGGAATGCGGTTAACAGAAAACAAAAGTTTTCTTAAAAGCTTTTCCCGGATTGCGGAACCGTTTGCGCGTTTTTTCGGCCTGGGCTCGTACATTGTTGTTTTCGCGGAAAAAGGCAAAGCAAACCCTTAAATAAATGCCTTTGTAATTTGATATAGTGATGTAAGTGGGGGAAAAACAGCTGGAAAAAATCGGTTCCACTTCCATTGACTCTGAATTCTTTTCGCCCATTCCCCCCGGCTACAGGAAAGGAAAATGCAAATTCATTGTAATCACGGGCTCAGTGATAAGCGGAATAGGGAAAGGCACTTTCAGTTCCTCTTTGGCAAAGCTTTTGCAGGACCGCGGATTAAGGGTTGAGCCGATTAAAGTCGAGGCCTACCTGAATGTGGACGCCGGAACACTGAATCCGTTCAGGCACGGGGAAGTCTACGTGCTGGACGACGGAACGGAAACCGATTTGGATTTGGGCACCTATGAAAGGTTTTTGGACAGGACTCTCTGTGCAGATAATTTCGTGACAAGCGGAAAAATTTATTCACGGATACTGGAAAAGGAAAGGCGCGGCGATTATCTGGGGAGGGACGTTCAGTTCATTCCGCATGTGACAGGCGAAACAAAAAGAATGTTTAGGGCGTTAGCGCAAAAAACAAGGGCTGACGCTGTTTTGATTGAAGTCGGCGGAACAGTGGGAGACTTTGAAAACATGTACATTCTTGAGGCCGTAAGGCAGTTAAGGTACGAGGAAGGAGAAGAAAACGTTTGTGTAGTGAATTTGACTTACATTCTTTCCCCTGACGCTTTGGGGGAACAAAAAAGCAAGGCCGCACAGCTTGGAATAAAAAAATTAATTGAGCTTGGCTTAATGCCTGACATGGTTTTATGCAGGGCCGACGAGCCCGTGAACAAAACAGTGAGGGAAAAGATAAGCGTTTTCTCGAATGTGCCGCTCAACAGGGTGATTGGATTGGAGACAATGAAGGAGTTTTACTGCATTCCATTGAATTTAAGGAAGCGCGGGGTGGACACAGAAATACTGAAAATTTTGAAGGCAAAAAAGGAAAAACTGAAAGGCGACGGACTGGTTAAATGGACAAACAAAATGTGCGTAAAAAATCCGGGAAAAAAAATTGTGGTGGGGATTGCGGGAAAATACACAGGATTAAAGGACTCCTATATCAGCATTTTAAAGGCCCTGGAGCACTGCGAAGCTGAACTTAAAGTTAAAGTGGAAGTAAAATGGATTGACTCCGAAAAAATTGAGAAAGGAAAAACAACCGCAGAAAAGGAGTTAAAGGGCCTGAATGGAGTGATTGTTCCCCCCGGGTTCGGGAAACGGGGAGTTGAAGGAAAAATTGCCTGCGCAGCACATGCAATGAAAAAAAACATCCCTTACCTTGGCCTGTGCCTCGGCTTCCAAATGGCGCTGATTGCCTTTGCGAGAAACGTTTTGGGGCTGAAGGAAGCGAACACGACTGAAGTTGAAAAGAAAGCCTTGCACCCTGTTGTTGACCTTTTGCCTGAGCAATTCGATGTGGAAGGACTGGGCGGAAACATGCGTTTGGGGGGAAGGGACGTGCTGTTAAAGGAAGGCACGACTGCCTTCAAATTGTACGGAAAAAAGACAAAAATAAGGGAAAGGTTCAGGCACCGCTACGAATGCAATCCGGAATACATCAAGCAGTTTGAGGAAAAGGGAATGGTTTTCTCGGGAAAAGCGCCGAAAAGCGAAATAATGCAAATTCTGGAGCTGCCGGAGCACAGGTTTTTCCTTGCAACCCAGTTTCACCCGGAATTCAATTCCCGGCCGCTCAAGCCAGGCCCCTGTTTTCTGGGCTTTGTGAAGGCCTGCATTTAACCCGAAAAAAACCTGAATTTTTTTTTGGTGTCCCGTAAATGAAAAAATTTTCTGAAATGAAGGCCGAAGAGGTTTTGAGCGAGTTTGAAAGCTGTTCAACCGGCCTGACAGAAGAAAAAGCCAAAAACAAATTAGAAAAATACGGGTTCAATGAACTGAAAGAAAAGAAAAAAATCATCCCACTAAAGATTTTGTTGCGGCAGTTCAGCAATTTCCTGGTTTGGGTCCTGTTTGCGGCTGCAGGCACCTCCTACTTAATCGGAGAGACCCTGAATTTTTTGGTCATTCTCACCATAACCGCTTTCATAATTGTATTGGGTTTCATCCAGGAGTTCAAAGCGGAAAAAGCAATGGGTGCGCTGAAAAGAATAGTTAAACCCACAACCAAAGTCATGCGAGACGGCAGGGTGAAAAAAATTCTCACAAAAGAGCTTGTTCCGGGAGATATCTTGCTATTGGAAACCGGCGACAAGATTCCTGCGGACGCAAAAATACTGGAAGTGATCGGCTTAAAGGCTGACGAGGCAGCCTTAACCGGTGAAAGCCATGCAATGGAAAAATCAATGGAAGACATGGTTTTTGCAGGCACAAGCATTGTGCACGGAAAATGCAGGGCGGTTGTTGTCTCAACCGGAATGCAGACCAAAATAGGGAAAATCGCTGAAATGATTCAGGAAGAAGAGGAAAAAACGCCTCTCCAGACAAAAATAACTGGGCTGGCGAAAACAATCGCGATAATGGCGTTGATTGTGTGTGTGCTCATATTTGCCTTGGGCGCCTTTAAGGGGGCTCCCCTGGCGGCAATGCTGGTTGTTGCCCTGGCACTGGCTGTTGCGGCTGTCCCTGAAGGCCTGCCACTGACGATGACGGTCACGCTTTCGGCGGGAATGCATAAAATGGCGAAATACAATGCGGTCATACGGAGAATGCTTGCGGTTGAAACTTTGGGGAGCACCACGATAATCTGCACGGACAAAACAGGCACCCTGACAAAAAACGAGATGACCGTGAAAAAAATCTTTGTCAACGGCGCAGTGGTTGACGTGACAGGCACGGGATACGAGCCAAAAGGGGAGTTCCTTGCGGGCGGAAAAAAAATTAGCCCGGAAAGCGACAAAACAATGGCGCTGATGCTGAAGGCAGGGGCTTTATGCAACAACGCTTTCCTGGAAAAAAAAGGCGGCAACTGGGAGGGGGTCGGTGACCCGACAGAAGCAGCCCTGGTTGTTTTGGCCGCAAAAGCCGGCGAGTGGAAAGACGACCTGGAGGAAAAAAACCAGCGGCTGGAGGAAATAATTTTCACCAGCGAAAGAAAAATGATGAGCTGCGTCCACGAAACAGGGAAAGAAAAAACGGTTTTCGCCAAGGGCGCGCCTGAAACAATCATGGAAAAATGCGCGTTCATCCAAAAAAACGGGAAAACTGAACGGCTTTCAGAACAGGAAAAAGAAAAAATTCTGGAAACAAACGAACTGTTTGCAGGCAAGGCCTTAAGGGTATTGGGCTTTGCATGCAAAAAAATTTCGCCGCCCTTAACCCCGGAAAACATTGAAAAAGACCTGATTTTTTTGGGGTTGGCTGCAATGATTGACCCGCCAAGGGAAGAGGTAAAGCAGGCGGTTGAAACATGTAAAACCGCGGGAATAAGAACAGTGATTATAACAGGCGACAACCCCAACACGGCAAAGGCAGTTGCAAAAGCGATTGGGCTGCTGAACGGCGGCAGCCAAAGAGTAATGCCTGGAGCCAAACTGGATGAACTGAACGACAAGGAATTCGAAGAAATCATTGAACAAACGGCAATCTACGCGAGAACGCGCCCAGAACACAAGATGAGAATCGTTGAAGCCATGCAGAAAAAAGGCCATATCGTTGCAATGACTGGAGACGGCATAAACGACGCGCCGGCAGTAAAAAAAGCGGACATCGGCATAGCGATGGGCATAAAGGGAACAGATGTCACAAAAGAATCAGCGGATATGGTTCTGACCGACGACAACTTTGCAACAATCGTGGCGGCAGTCAAAGGCGGAAGGGCAATCTACGAAAACATAAGAAAATTCACCACTTACCTGCTTTCAAGAAACTTCACGGAGGTAATTCTGATATTCATGGGCATCGCCCTCTTTGATTTCAGGTTCCTGCCGCTTTTGGCCCTGCAAATCCTGTTCATAAACTCCTTTGATGAAGTAATGCCTGCCCTGGCCCTTGGGGCAGAACCCGCAAGAAAAGGAATAATGCTGAACCCCCCAAGAACCCCTGATGAAAGGTTCCTGACAAAAAAGAGCCTGACACTAATATTAAGCATGGCCGCGTTCATGGCTTTGGCGGCTCTGGCAGTATTCATTCACGCTGGCCCGGCAACAGACATTGAAAGGGCAAGAACAATGGCATTCGCAACAATAGTCGGCATGGTAATTTTTGTTCCATCCGGCTTCAGGTCGCTGGAGGAATCAGTGCTCAAAATCGGGTTTTTCACAAACAAATGGATGCTGCCGGCAACAGCCAGCGTGGCAATAATGACTTTAATCGCCATGTATGCCCCGTTTTTTCAAGAAATATTCGAGTTGACAACGCTGAATTTGCTGGATTGGGTGGTTTGCCTGTCAGCTGCATTCACCGCATTCGCCTTCCTTGAAACGCTAAAATTTGCCATAAGGAAAAAGGAAAGAAACAAGGCTGCGCAAAGCTTAAATTAGGGGTTTGCCTTACCTATTAGCGTATGGTGCAGGACTTTTTTCTGGAACTCGCCGCGGTGATCATAGTTGCGACCCTGCTTGGCTTTTTTTTCAGGAAACTCAAGCAGCCGGTGCTCCTGGCATTCATTTTTGCGGGCATAATTCTGGGCTCCTCTTTCCTTAACGTAATCACCTATAAAGAGCTCCTGAATGTTTTCTCCGAACTCGGCATTGCGTTCCTGTTGTTTCTTGTCGGAATCAACCTGGATGTGCGGGTTTTCAGGGAAATAGGGAAAACATCCGTCATAACCGGAATCGGGCAAATTATTTTCACCACTTTTGTGGGTTTCGGGATTGCATCGCTTTTGGGCTTCGGTTTTCTGGAGTCACTGTACATTGCGATTGCGCTGACTTTCAGCAGCACCATAATAATTGTAAAGCTTTTGTCCGACAAAAAGGAGCTGAATTCCCTGTACGGGAAAATATCCGTGGGCTTTCTTCTGGTGCAGGATTTTGTCGCAATTGTTGCCCTGGTGCTGATAGCCTCTTTTTCTTTTTCAGCCGATTTAACAAGCCAGCTCTCCCAGTTTGTTTTAAGCCTGGTTGTGCTGTTCCTGCTGTTTTTCATTGCCGCCAGGTTTTTCGTTAAGCCGGTGTTTGACTCCCTGTCCAAGAGCCAGGAACTGCTTTTCCTTGGGGCGATTTCCTGGTGCTTTGCTTTCACCGGCGTTGCAATTCTTCTCGGATTTTCAAAGGAAATTGGCGCGTTTTTGGCGGGGGTTTCAATAGCCTCGCTTCCCTACACTTACGAAATCCTGGGAAAACTCAAGTATTTGCGGGACTTTTTCATTGTTTTGTTTTTTGTTGTCCTTGGCTCGAATCTTGTGTTCGCTTCCTCTGAAATAATTTTTGCGCCGGCAATAATTTTCTCGCTTTTTGTTCTCATAGGCAATCCCGTAATCGTTTTCATTCTCATGGCAAAACTTGGCTACAAGGGAAGGACAAGCTTTCTTTCAAGCCTGACGGTCGCCCAAATAAGCGAGTTTTCCCTCATACTTGTTTTCCTCGGCCAAAGGGTGGGCCATGTTTCAAGCGAAGCGGTTTCAATAATCACGCTGGTCGCGGTTGTGACAATAAGCGCCTCAACTTACCTTATTGTTTACAACAACAGGATATACGATTACTTGTCAAGGTTTTTGCCTGCCCTGCACAGCAAGCGTTTTTTTGAGGACTCCCTGCACACCGCAAAGGAAAAAAAGTACCCTTTTGTCTGCATTGGCTTCGGTGAAACCGGGAAAAGGATTTTTCCTGGAGAAAAATTTGACGAAAAAGACGCGTTGGTTGTCGACTTTGATCCAGGGGCACTCAATAAAGCAAAAAAATCCGGGTTCCACACGTTTTACGGGGATGTTTCGGATTTGGAAACCGTTGACTTCATTTTGGGGGCGGAACCAAAAGTCATTGTTTCAACCGTGATGGACGTCAAGTCAAACATTGTTCTGGCCAAAGAGCTTGCGCGGAAAAAAAGCGCCACGACCTTCATTGTCCTGGCACATGCGGTGCCAGACGCAAGAAAGCTCCGTTCGGCAGGAATTGAATTTGTTTTGGTGCCGTCAATCATTGCGGCCGGCAAAGTGGAAACCATACTGCAGGACATTAAAACAGGAAAAAATTTTGAGCTGGATTGGCTGAAAAAAACGGAATTTAATTATTAACGCAAATGATGTCCTCCCCGCACTGAAGTGCAGGGTTTCCCAAACATGGGCGTCAATTCCCCGTTAACGGCGAAGCCGCATGGCGTAAGCCACTTGCCGAAGGCAATTTTTTGGCCAAACTTTTTTTTTTCAAAAAGTTTGTTTTGATCAAACTTTTTTGAAAAGTTTCTCCGCCGAAGGCGACCCTTTTTGATCAAACTTTTTTGAAAA
>CAYTYC010000035.1:0-7672 GCA_964442255.1 uncultured archaeon
TCCAAAAAGTTTGATCAAAAAGGGCCGCCTTCGGCGGAGAACCTTTTAAAAAAAGTTTTACCAAAAGAAACTTTTTAAAAAAGTTTCATCAAAACAAACTTTTTAAAAAAAAAAGTTTTACCAAAATTCGTCTTCGGCGGAGAACCTTTCAAAAAAAGGTTCACCAAAATTCGCCTCCGGCGGAGAAACTTTTTAAAAAAGTTTCATCAAAACAAACTTTTTGAAAAAAAAAGTTTGGCCAAAAAATTGCCTTCGGCAAGTGGCTTACGCCATGCGGTTTCGCCGTTAACGGGGAATTGACGTCCATGTTTGGGAAACCCCGCACTTCAGTGCGGGGAGGACGTCATAAACCCTTTCCGGGAACCCCGCCCATTTCACTTGGTAAATGAACCGGAATTCCCGCAAGCCGTTTACGGGAAAAAAAAACCCGGCATGCTTTAACCCACCGCAGTTTAAGTAAAAAAAATCAAAAAAAAAGGGAAGGGCCAGGGCTTCGGTTAATCCAAAGCCCTGGAAAAAGAATCACTTTCTTTTTTTGGAGGATTTACTTTTCGGCTTTGCCTTTCTGCTTCTCCTTTTTTTTGCCGGCTTTTTGCTTACTTCCTTTTTCAGTTCTTCAGCGGAAAGGCTTGGGGCCGAAGAAATCTCTTCTTCTTCATGCTTCTTTTTTTCTTTCCTCCTTTTTTCCCAAAGGTTTGCAGCCAGCAAAACCAGGATCACCAGAAGCACGAGAATTGCCGCGTCCTTGGGGCCGGAAATCAAAGCAAACCCGGTGGGCCCGCCTTCCCCTTCATCTTCAGGCAGGGCTATGGAAAGCTTTTTCCCGTAAACCCCCTGGTTTGTTGAGATGACGACAGGAATTTCAATTGTTTCCCCTGCCCCGAATTCCGGGCCAACCCTTATGCGCATTCTTGCCCTGGTTGACTCCTGTTTTTTCAGCACTGTCTCCCCTATCTCGTGTTCAGCGTAAAAGCCCAGCACGTTTATGTCCAGTATTTTTGAGGTAAAATTTGTGTCGTTTGTCAGAGTAATTGAAAGGATTACGTCCTTTTCCCCTGTTTCGTTTACCTCTTCAACCTCAATTCCCTCAATTTCAAGGTCTGTTTCATCAATCCTCAGCCCGGGAACCCCGCCCAGGACTCTGATGTCAACGTCCTTTCTTGCCTCAAACCCGTATTCGGAAACAGCCTTCACCGTCACTGTAATCATTTCCTCCGGAAAGTCGATTGGCGCAAAGAAGTACACGTACACTTCCTGCTCTTCGCCTGGCGCAAGGGTAACCTGCTTAGGGTCAAACAAAACCCAGCTCACTTCATCCACTGAAATTTCAATGCTTTGCCCCGCTTTCCCGGCATTTTCAAGTTTCAGGGTTCCGATTGCGCCTGTGTCAACGTTTACATCCACTGAATCCTGCAAATCGTTGAGCTGAATCCCGAAGCACACTTCATCCGATTCATAAGAGATGCCCTTGGTTTTGAATACCTCGTTTTCCTCCGATTCAACCGTTATTGTGTAAGAGCCTTGCGTTGTCTTTGAGGGAGTGCGGGCAAGCAACCGCATTTCTTTTGCTTCCCCCGCCTCAAGGAAAACCGTTGCAGCGGAAAGCTCAACCCATTCAGGCACCGCAGCCAGACTGAATTCCTGTGCCTGTGTTCCGTGGTTTGTTACCCTGAATTTGTCTTCTGTTGAAATGCCCTTGCACAGCTCAAAGTCGTTCATTTCAATCCCCACATCAAAGCAGTCAAACAGCTCCAATTCAAGCCGTTTTTCCGCGGAAAGCTGTTCCGCGTCCAAAAGCAGTGAAAACTTGTGCACTCCTTCTTCCAGTCCCTGCAAATCAAGGGAAAATGAAATGTCCTTATAAGAGTTTCCGGGAACAGTTAATTTTTCATCCGAAAGCCGTCCCTCAATTCCCGCCAAACTTAACTTTAATTCAATTCCTTGTGTTCCGTCGTTCCTTATCCTTGCCGTGAATTCAGGGCTTGCCTCAAGGCAGGAATCGGAAGGGAAATCAGTTTCCCCGACCTTCACATCGTAGCAGTCCACCAAATCAATGCTTAACTCTTTTTTGTAAGAGGTGCCGAATTTAACGGATTCCACCACAATGGCCGCGGAATAATTCTTTTTTTCCGCGGAGTTTGCCTCCAAAATGAGGCCAATTGTTTCCTTTTCTCCCGGTGAAAGGGCAAGGCTTTCCCTGCTTAGTTTCACCCAATCCGGGCCTTCAACCCTTAACTCAATTTCATCGGAGAGCCTTCCGGTGTTTTCAATTGCAACCCTTTTCTTTGTTGTTTCGTCTTCGCATGCCTGGAATGATTCGTCAACTGAAATTCCTATCACCTGGTCGTTGAAGACGTTGAAGTAAACGTTCTCTTCCTCTGAAACCCCTGCAAGCGGAATTGAAGCCTTCACAGTGATTTCACGGGATGTTATTTCTTCGTCGCACGGAATCCTTACGCTTAACTCCTGCCCGCGGGTTTTTCCCTTTCCCAGCGTGAAAGAAGAGCTGTCCAGTTCAAACCAACCGGATGGAATGCCTTCAACCCCTACCTCGACTTTTTCATCCCATCTGCCCGTGTTTTCAACCATTACGTCAAAGCTTTTTTCCTCGCACTGCGAGGCAGCAAATTCTTTGGGCTCAACCCTTAAGTTCAGGGAATGGCCCTGCAATACTGTGAAATCAATTACCTCAAACCCGAGCTCTCCGCCCTCTGTTTCCAGGAAAATTTCGTGGTGTCCCGCGGGAGCATGCCTTTTGGGGGTCAAAAAAACAAAAATGTCTTCATCGCATTTTCCAGGGGAAAGCAGCTTTTCTTCCTGGCCTATGTCAACGTCAATCCAGTCCGTGTTTTCAGGCGAAGCCTTCACCACGTAAACTTCATGGGAAGACTTGTCATTGCATACAGCGTACCGCAGGGAAACAGTTTCCTCCTGGTAAGCCGCCGCAGAAAAATCCCCGTCCAGCTCAACCGCTTCGGCGTAGGCGCCAAAAACGGCAAGCGAAACCAAAAAAACCCCCAACAATATGTACTTGTTCATTCTTTTCAAACCCCCGTTGTAGTTGAATGCCTCTTTGCAGAGGAATTGTTGCTTGGATTAAAGGCAATTAAAACCAATACAACCAGTAAAATGAACAGGGCAATAACCCCTAAAAAGTTATCCCTGATGAAGCCGCTCAGGGAAGCCAATCCCGCAACAGCCCCGCCTTCGCCTTTTTCTTCATCTTTTCCGCTTTCTTCAGCCGGCTGGATTTCAAGCTCAAGCGGCACCGCAAAGTAAAGGGAAGCGTTTTCAGCAACAAGCCTTCCTTCGCTCAAGCCTTTTTCCGCGTCTTCGCCTGCCTCAAGTGGAATGAAAACCTCAACGCTTTCCCCTTTCCTTAAGCCTTCAACCATGACTTCGCATGATTCAACCCCTTCCGGAAGGCCCTCCAGTGAAACAAAGAATTCCCCGATGCCTTTTCCGGAGGGATTGAAGAGCACCACAAAAATTTCGTCTTTTTCCCCCTGCTTAAGGAAAACCTTTTCAGGGAAAGAAAAAAACTCTATTTCCGTTTCACCCGCTTCCCGGTAAAAGGAAGCCGTTACCTCAAAGTAAACCGTGAGCCCGATTGTCCTGCTTCCCTTCACAAGGAGTTTGAGCTTGTGCTTTCCTGTTTCCGCGTCCAAAGAAGGGGAAACGCTTAAAAACACGCTTTTGTCCTCTTTTGCCTTCAGCCTCACCGTTTTTTCGGAAAACTTTGCCCCGATTTCCGGGTCAAAGGAAACAACCTGCAGGCCCACGCTTTCCTCAAAATCTCCGTTGTTTTGAATCAGCACTTCAACAAGCCTTGCGGAATCCTGTTTCACCGTGAAATTGTTTTTCCTGAGCTCCGCCTCAAGGGAATGCTTTCTTTCAACGTTCACGCACACTTTCCCATGCGCAGTGAATTCGTCGCTGAACGCGTAAACGCTTAACTCGTGGATTCCGAATGAGTCGGTGAGCTTCGGGGAAACCCCTATTGTCACAATCCTTTCCGAAAAGCTTTCCAGCGTAAGCCTTTCCCTGTTTAATTCGGTTAAAAGGCCGCCAACAACCGCAATCCTCACCTCATGGTCTTCGGCTGAAAGGTTTTCCAACTTGAAGTCTATTCTGGTTGTTTCATCCTTTTCGGCGTTCACGCACGCATTCGGCGCAACAACCCTGAAAGGGTTTGCCGGAGGAAGGGGAAAGCAGTCCCTCAGGGAAAAGGAAATTTTTTGCCGGAACAAGCCTTTCCGGGTTTCCGCCTCAAGTAAAATGCTGTAATCGCCTTCATTCAAAACAGAATTCGGGCTTAACCTCACTTCAACCCTTCTTTCTTCCCCGGGCAAAAGTTCAACGTAATCTGGGTTCACAACCGGCAGAAACGCTTCTGAGGGAGAGGAAAGCCTCACTTTTTGGAGGTATCCTGAAGTGTTTTTAACCCAAACACGCATTACGGCCTCTTCGTTTGTGCAGAGGCTTTTCTCTGTCGCAGAGAATTCAATCCCGCCTTTTGGCTTTATTTCATCCAAAACCTCCACCTTAAATGTTAGCTCCTGCTCGACAAATTCAAACCAGTAATCGCTGTTGTAAATCACCAAACCCGGGGCGTAAAAGCCTTCCGGGGCATCCGCTTCCACAGAAATTTCAACCGTTGCTTTGGTTTTTTCCCATGCGTTTAAGGAAAAGCTTTCAACCAACGGCTTGACCGAAACATTGGGGTAATCCCCTGCCCCGTAAAAAGAAACCACTGTTTCATGGTCAGAGCCGTTGAAGAATTCAATTTGCGTGTAAACCGTGCTTCCCGGCTGCAAAGCGAAATTTTCGTTTTCCGGGATAACCGTGAGCGCGGAAACGCACTGCAAGGCAAACAAAAATCCAGCCAAAACCATTGCAATTTTTTTCATTGTTTTTTTCCACCCCTTGTTTTTATGCCCCTGAAATTCTCTGCACAAGCCTTGAAAGAAACGCTATGAGCAGAATTGCCGCCACAACCGCCAGCACCAAATCAATAAGAAAAATGCTTCCGCCTTCAGCAAACCCCGCCAAAAGGCCTGTAAAACTGAAAAATCCGGCTGAAGGGGTTTCCCCTTCAACGCTTACCTCAACGCTTTTCTTTAACTCCAAGCCGTTTGCCTTGAATGCCGCCGTTATTTCGCCTTCAAAGCCGCCTGAAGGCTTTACGGTAATGAAGTAGTCGCCTTCCCCCCTGCCCCTTATGGAAAACGATTCCCTTTGCACTTCATGGCTCCAGCCTAAAGGCATTCCCTGCAGGCCCAAAAACCAGGCCTTGACTTCTTCGTTGGAATGGTTTTTAAGGTGCGCAATTATTTTGAATTCCCCTTCCTCAACCCCTGTTGCCTCAAGCGAAAAATCCACGGGGTTTGCCTTGAATTTACTGAAAACAAGCTCCACCTTTTTTTCCGTTTCCATTTCATCCATTTTCACAATAAGTGTTCCGGTGTAGGCTGAATCTGAAAGGCTTATTTCCGGCTCAAGGGAAATAATTATCCTTGCCTTTTCCCCTGCCTCAAGCTTTTCCGGGGCCTTTGTTAAAAACGTTGCCTCAAGTTCCCTGGGCGCAAAAAACTCCACGCTTAAATCCTTGTCAAAGCCTGTGTCGTTTTCAACCGTAATTGTAAGCCTTTCCGGCGCCGGGCCTGAAAAATTCACGGTTTCAGGGGAAACCAGTACGCCCGCGTAGGCGTTTCCAGCTATCAGGCACAAAAAAACCAGTAATGCCGCGTTCAATGGGTGCATGGCGAAGTTCACGCATTAACATTATATTGTTATTACTATTTAGATACGACATCATTTTTAAAGGTAGCGTTTGCCTCTTTTCAGGTGAAACGCCTTTTTTTGCCCCATTCCGCGGGCTTAAATTCAAATTTGACTTTTTTATTCCGGAAATATTATTAAAAGGATTCCCTTCTTCCTTCCGTTATTCAGTGTTTTTAAAAACCCCTTCCGGGAACCCCGCCCATTTCAACGGGCAAATGAATTGTTTCCGCAAGCCGTTTACGGAAAAAAAACCCGGCGGGCTTTTAACCCGCCGCAGTTTAACTTTAGGTTTTCTTTGGAAGAGGTTTTTGATAAAACTTTTTCCAAAAATTTTTAGAGGTGATATGTGTTGAGAAAAGGGAATTTTACTTTCACGTCCGAGTCCATCACCGAAGGGCACCCGGACAAAGTCTGCGACCAAATCAGCGACACGGTATTGGATGAAATATACGGGCAGGACCCGACTGCCAGGGTTGCGTGCGAGGCAATGGTTGGAATGGGTTTTGTGGTAGTGACGGGAGAAATAACAACCAAAGCATATGTTGACATACAGAAAACCGTGAGAAATGTTTTGAAGGAAGTCGGCTACGACAGCCCGTCTTACGGCTTTGACTACAATACAGTCGGGGTTTTAACCTCAATAAACGAGCAGTCAGCTGACATCGCAATGGGGGTTAATGAAAAGGAAAAAGGCGAAACAGGTGCGGGAGACCAGGGAATGATGTCAGGGTATGCGTGCGATGAAACCCCTGAATTAATGCCTTTGCCGATAACATTGGCGCACAAGCTTTGCCTCCGCCTTTCGGAAGTGAGAAAGCAGAAGGTGCTGCCTTACCTTCGCCCTGACGGAAAAAGCCAGGTGACCGTGGAATACGTTGAAGGAAAGCCCAAAAGGGTTACCGCGGTGGTGGTTGCGGCACAGCACGACCCTGATGTGGAGCTGGAGAAGCTGCGCGAAGACATCCTTGAAAACGTGGTGAAGCCGGTGTGCGGGGACTACCTGGACCCCGAAACAAAGTACTTCATCAACAATACGGGAAGGTTTGTTATCGGAGGGCCGGTTGCGGACGCCGGAATGACGGGAAGAAAGATTGTCGCCGACACTTACGGGGGGGTGGGAAACCATGGAGGGGGAGCGTTCTCCGGAAAAGACCCCACCAAGGTTGACAAGGCGGCGGCTTACATGGCGAGATACATTGCGAAAAACATTGTGAAGGCCGGAATAGCGGAAAAATGCGAGGTCCAGCTCGCCTACGTAATCGGCGGAAGGGAGCCTTTGGGGATGATGATTGACACTTTTGGCACGGAAAAAGTGGAAAACGGAAAGCTGTATGGTTTGGTGAAAAAGCATTTCCAGCTCAACCCCGGCGGAATAATTACCCAGCTGGATTTGAGGAGGCCTATTTACAGGAAAACAGCGGCATACGGCCATTTTGGGAGAGAGCTTCCGGAATTCACCTGGGAAAAAACGGATTTGGCGGAAACGCTGAAAAAAGAGGCAGGGCTTTAATCCCTTCCCCGCCCTTTTCCTTCCCCGCCCTTTTCCTTCCCCGCCCTTTTTCCGCCCTTTTTATTTCTTTTATTAATGTTTTTTTATTGGGGCTTCCGGCTTTAATCGATTTGGTTTGCACTCTTCTTTAATATGTTTTTTTATTGGGGCTTCCGGCTTTAAAAACCCCTTTTCGGGAACCCCGCCTGTTTCAACGGGCAAATGAATTGTTTCCGCAAGCCGTTTGCGGGAAAAAAAATCCGGCATGCTTTAACCCGCCGCAGTTTAATTTATTTGGATTATGCACTTTTTTAAGTAATGTTTTACAGTGGCCTCCAAAATGCCTTAATGTAATTCGCTTTACGCGATTTTTGGTTAATGTTTTTGTGGGGGTTTTTT
>CAYTYC010000036.1:0-7173 GCA_964442255.1 uncultured archaeon
CGACCTATCTGCCTGCCAAGGCAGGCAGGGTTGTCGCGTCATGAGAAACTAAAGGTGACTGGCCCGTATTCAAAATAATTACTTCGAGAGTTTCATTGCCAGACAAAGAAGCGGGCTTTTCACCAGTTCCAGCCCTTGGCTCCGCACCCTGCATTTCCCGGACACAACCAGACAAAAAAGATGATCCAAAAAATGCAACTAACAAAACCGCAAACACGGAATTCTTTGAAATCATTTCAAAAATACAGGTAAAACAAGTATTTAAAGTTTTTTCTGGAAAAAAATGGCCGCCCCCCTGCCTGAAGGCAGGGGCATCTGGTTTTTCATCGGGTAAAATGACCTGGCGACAGTTACTCAACAGCATTTGAAAAAAAAGGCCTTTACCCACGCCATTGCTGCGCACACGCGACACAACTCACAAAAGAGTTAATAAAAATACTCCGGAAAGAAAATTTACCCACGCCATTGCTGCACACACGCGACACAACTGAAGGGAACAATTATCGTTGAATGAGTGAAACAGGAAAACAACAATTGGCCCCCTTTTTCACTGCTTCGGAGTCGAGAGTTTCGGGTTCGTGTACTTCAGCGCACAGGTTCCTGCAAAGAAAACCATCACAATCGCTATAAGCAAAGAAAAGTGGGCGATAAAGAAAAGCCAGTAATTGGAGAAAGAGGAGTAAGTGCTTATCACGTCAATGGTTTTGTAGATTACGGTGAAAATAACCGAAAACGCAAACAGCTTCATGAAGCTGTGCAGTTCGCAATTCTCAAACCTTTTTAAGGCGAAAAACAAAAGCGCGGAGCCGGCAAATCCCGCGATCACAAAAAACAGGTTTATCAGGAAAACAAAGAGCTCAAGGTTTTCGTACAGCCATTCCACGGCATTCACCCCAAAAACGATTATTCTTTACTCACTTCAAGTATTTAAACATAGTTTTTGATTAAAAAAACACGGAAACCCCGCAGGGTCGCCAAAAAGAAGCCCGGGATTTGGGAAAAGCCTTTTAAATCCTATTTTGCTGTTTGAGTTAAGGAGGGAAACTTTTATGGGAAAAACCGGGGAAAACCTGAAAACAGCTTTTGCGGGAGAAAGCCAGGCAAGAAACAAGTACGATTACTTCGCGAAGGTTGCGAGAAAAGAAGGATTGCACTATATTGCGAAGATTTTTGAGGAAACAGCGTTAAACGAAATGCAGCACGCAAAAGACGAATTCAAGAGAGTAAACGGAATAGGGGACACAAGACAGAATTTGAAGGCGGCAATTGAAGGGGAAAACTACGAGCACAGCGAAATGTACCCGAAGTTCAAAAAGGAAGCGGAAGAAGAAGGAAAAACCGAAATAGCCAGACTCTTCCAGGAAGTTTCAGAGGTTGAAGAGCACCATGAAAAACGCTATAAAAGGCTCCTGGAAATGGTGGAAAACGGCACGGTATACAAGAGAAGCAAGCCCATTCAATGGAAGTGCAGCAAATGCGGTTACGTTCACACGGGAACAGAGCCCCCGGAAAAATGCCCTTCCTGCCTGCATCCACGCGAATACTATGAACCGGCGTGCATGTGCTTCGAGGAAGGCTGCGGGCAATGCAACCCGTGAAAGAAAATTTTGCCCGCCGCTGATGCGGAAAACTGTTTCTTTTTTATTTTTGACACCATTATTTCCTTAAGGTGTTTCAGTGGGCGTTGTTTTAACCGGGTTACTGCTCGCGTTTTTTGCAGGGCTTTCAACCGCAATAGGCGGGCTGCTGGTTTTCGCCTTAAAGGTTCCAAAGAAATGCTATCTTGCATTTGGGCTGGCTTTCTCCACAGGTGTGATGATAACCGTTTCATTCGTGGAATTATTGCCCGCGGGAATGCTGGCAATCGGAAAAGCGCCGGCGCTGGTTGTGTTCTTTCTGGGCGCGGGAATAGCCTTTCTAATTGACCACTTCATTCCCCACGCATACGCAATGGAGACAGTGAACGGAAAAAACCGGTTTGACGCAAAAATTTACAGGACAGGATTGTTTGTCGCGGCGGGAATAGCGATACACAATTTTCCGGAAGGCTTCGCCGTATTCGCAGGAAACCTCCAGTCCTTTGAGTTGGGGCTCGTGCTGGCGATTGCTTTGGCAATCCACAACATTCCCGAAGGCTTTGCTGTTTCCCTGCCGGTTTACTATGCAACCAAAAAGAAAAGGAAAGCCCTTGGAATATCGGTTTTGTCGGGAATAGCGGAGCCAATTGGGGCGGTCATTGCCGCAGTTGTATTGCTTCCCTTCCTTTCCCCCGCGCTTGTGGGGGCAAGCCTTGCGTTTGTCGCGGGAATAATGGTTTACATCTGCATTGATGAACTCCTGCCCACGGCCTACACCTGCGCAACCAATAAGTCGCATTTAATGACTTTCGCGTTTTTAATGGGAAGTGTTGTGATGGGCGCAACACTGCTGCTGCTGCCTTGAACGGAAAACTTTTATAGCAAAAAAGACAACGTATTGCCATGGCAACCCCTGTTTCCGCAGCAGAATTAAGGAAAGCCAACAAAAGGCACTGGCTGGCTGTCGGGAAAACAAGGGTTTCACGTGAAGCCCTTCTGGCCCGCGAAAAAGAAAGGAAAGCCCATCTTGAGCAGTTACGGAATATTCAGTTTATGCGCAGGCTGTTGGACCCGACAAAACAGAAAAAAATAATAATTCGTACTGGAGGAGAAATGCGCCAGTACACGCTTTTGGGCGTGGGTTTGGAAATGGCAAAACATCACAGGTCAGTGGTTGTTGTAATAGACAGCCCGGGGAGAGGGATTCTTTTCTACAGGAGCACGGGGTTAAACAGCGGAAAGCCGGGGAAATGGCTTCCGTTTGAGACAAGGAAGATCATAAAAGATAAACAGGGAAAAGAGCACGAATGGTTCGCCAAATTCAAGGGGCATCCAAATTTCCCAGAAGAGTACGTCAAACTGGGTGAGTAAATAAAAAAAAGGGAAGGGACGATAGATTTCTGGAAAACCTCGGATACAGATTTAATTGAGGCAATAGCGGGATACGTTTGAAGAAAGCCCGCTAACGCAGCTCAAATATCTCTGAATTATGGCTTCTGCCCACCCTTTCAAGGTGCTGCAACTCCATCAAATTGGAGCAAAAGCTGATTGCCCTGCCCCTCTTTCCCTGCCTTGCGGTTCTCCCAATGCGGTGAATGTAGGCCTCGTTTTCCTCCGGAAAATCAAAGTTAATTACGTTTCCAATGTCGTCCACATGAATGCCGCGGGCAACAATATCCGTTGCGATAAGGATTCCGTCTTTGGAGCGCTTGAAGTCTTCAATTATGCGGGTTCTCACGCTTTGCGGCTTGTCGCCGTGAATGGAAAGAGCGTAAATCTTTCTCCTTTCAAGCTGCCTTTCCAGCCAGTCCACTGTTCTCTTTGTTCTGCAGAAAATCAAAGCCTTGGAATGGTCGTCCAGCAGGATTTTGCACAGGGAATCAATTTTCCGGTTCCTGTCAATCATCACATAAAACTGTTCCACCTCCTCCACAGGCGAATCGCCCTCACTCAAATCAAACACCACCTTTTCCGGTGAAAGGTGGCGGTCAATCAATTCAAGGATTGAGTCAGGCATTGTTGCGGAAAACAACATGGTCTGCCTTTTTTGGGGCAAAGCGGAAATGATTTTTTCCACGTCATCCCGAAAGCCCATGTCAAACATTTTGTCCGCCTCATCCAAAACCAGGAATTTGGTTTTGCCGAGCCAAAGGGAACCACGGGAAAGCAAATCCAAAAGCCTTCCGGGAGTTCCGACAATTATTTCCGGATTTTTTTCAAGCAACCCGAATTGTATTCCAATCTTTTGACCGCCAAAAACCGCAACCGTTTTTATTCCGCTTCCCTGCGCGATTGAGGCGATTTCCTCCTTTACCTGCACAGCCAATTCCCGGGTTGGAACCACGATTAAGGCTGAAGAAGCCTGGCCGGGGGAAATTTTTTCAATTAACGGAACCGCGAAAGCCGCGGTTTTCCCTGTGCCTGTCTTGGATTTTCCAACCAAATCCTTTCCCTTCAATGCCGCAGGAATGACTTTTTCCTGTATCTCCGAAGGAGAGGAAAAAGCTTTCCTGCGCAAAGCATCCTGTATGCTATTGCTTATGTTCATTTCACTAAAATTCAATTCCATCACTCCTTTTTTGAGAAAGAGAAAAAAACAACACTATTCCGCCTTTGGACGGCAACGTTTTTCACTTAAGAAAAAAAATAGGGCCGTTCTGTTTTTTCTTTCTTCTAACCAAATTGTGAAAGCAAAGGCTTTTAAAACAGGGGATTAAGCCCGTGTAAAAAAAAGCGCCTTACCTCTTAACCTTATTCTTTTAATCCACCAAAACGCCTTAAAAAAGGCGGAATATTATTTGAATTCTTCGTGTTACAAATTTTAAACTGCGGCGCGTTAAAAAATCCGCCGAATTTTTTTTCGTAAACGGCTTACTGGAAACAATTCATTTGCCCATTAAAATGGGCGGGGTTCCCGGAAAGGGTTTCTAAAATGCGCCATATTTAATAGTGCATAGTTAACTTTATAACCGGATAGGGTTACTTTAAGTGTTTTGGCTTAAAAGGGGGCTTAAACAGGGTTTACTGCAAAAAAAGGAAAAAAACCCTTCCCTATATAAGGCTTGCTGCTGGAATATTGGTAAGCATTTAATTTAAATGCGATTTAGATAAGTAAAAAAAAGGTGAAAAAAAGTACATGGGATTTGACGACAACAGGGGATTTGACAGAGGCCCCCGGGAAATGCACAAGGTAACCTGTGCAGAATGCGGCAAGGAAACCGAGGTTCCGTTCAAGCCTGACGGCACGAGGCCGGTTTACTGCCGAGAATGCTACATGAAAAGAAAAAAGTACTAGTTCTGGTTTAAAGGAATTTGGATCGGATAAAAGCATTTTTTTCTGATTTTTTTCTTTTTATTTTTCACAACTGCCTTGACATCGGCCTCTTCCGCGTTTTTTCCGGCAGCTCTTCAATAGCATAGCGGAGGAGAACGCGGGGCATTGATTTCTTCCGTTCTTCAATAAACGCGATAACCTTCCTTGGGTTGGCTTTTGAATAGCCCTTCAGCACCCATCCCGCGCCCTTTTAAACCACACCATCTTCATCCCCCAAAAGCCCAAAAACAAGCCTGTCCATGAAAAAAAAGAAAAAGGAATGGAAATAAAAAAAGAACCCGGCAGGATTAAGTGAATGGTTCCCCTTTTATGGCTGTTTGGAAGCATTGCGCTGGTAAGCCTGATTTCAATTGTCGGAGTGATTGCACTCGGGCTAAGGGAAAAACACCTAAGGAAAGCACTGGTTTACATGGTGAGCTTTTCTGCCGGGGCGCTGATGGGGGGCGCGTTCATTCACCTTTTGCCTGAAACCGTGGAAGAATTCGGCTTCGGCACTGAAGTCGGGTTATTCGTTTTAAGCGGGATTGTGCTGTTTTTTGTGATTGAAAAAGTGATAAAATGGCACCACTGCCACGGCTATCCCGAAGGGAAATGCCCGCACAAAAGCTTTACCTACATGAATTTGATTGGGGACGGGGTGCACAACTTCATTGACGGATTGATTATTGCGGGAAGCTATTTGGTAAGCATCCCTTTGGGGATTGCGACAACCGTTGCAGTAATATTCCATGAAATTCCGCAGGAAATTGGAGACTTCGGGGTCTTATTGCACGGGGGATGGAGCAAAAAAAAGGCTTTGGCAATGAACTTTGTTTCCGCCTGCGCGGCTTTTTTGGGCGCAATAATCGCGCTTTTCCTCAGCACAGTGGTTGAAAACATTACATTTTTCCTTCTCCCATTTACCGCAGGCGGGTTCATTTACATTGCCGGCACAGACCTGATTCCGGAGCTGCACAAGCACATCTCCCTGAAAACCTCGTTAATCCAGCTGGTTTCCTTTCTGTTTGGAATGTGGGCAATGCTCTCATTGCTTGGATTTGAGTAAAAACGCAAACTTTAATATACTGGAATTGCCTTTAAACTAATCCAATGAAAGCAGGAATTCCTTTTGTTTTAGTGTTAAGTGTCCTGGTTTTTGGGTGCACCGCTTTGCCTGAACCCCTGCCAGAAAAGGGGGAGGCAATCGTGTTTGCAGAAGGGCTAGCGGAAGTGCAGGAATTCCGTGCAGCCCATCCGGGGGCAGAAGTTTCCGCGGTTTTCATCCCGGAAAACGATTTCAGGCAGATGTTTCCGGGAAAACTGCCGTGCAGTGGAATGAAGGCAAAGGATTACTGGCTCATTGAACTGGGCGAAAAAGGAAACAAGGTTCAGGTCTGGGCTGGCCGGGGCTTAAAAAAAGCGGAATGCGTTTCATTTGCCGGGGAAGAATTCGGGAAACGGGAGCCCTTAAAGGGGATTTTGTGCGAAAGCGTTTCACAGTGCAGGGACTCAAACCCCTGCACAACGGATTTATGCGAAGGCAGCCCGGCGATATGCGTTAACAGGAAGTTAACTGAATGCGTTTCAGGCGACAGCTGCTGCCCGGCAAACTGCTCTGGAAAAAATGATTCAGATTGTTTGGCTGGGGCGGAATGCGGGAGTGCGGAGGACTGCGACGACTTTGACCTCTGTACAGATGATTCCTGCGAAGGGGTGCCGCAGAAATGCGTTCACGCGGAAATAGAAGGCTGTTCCAGCGGGAAAAAATGCTCTTCGGAAGAGGACTGCGACGACGGAATATGGGAGAGCCGGGAGGAATGCATTGAAGGTGAATGCAGGCACAGGCTTGCGACATGCGAAGAGTTTGAAGGGGAAGTGTGCACCGAAGGAACGGAATGCGATTCAACTCCCTTAAGGGCTTTTGACACCGCCTTCTGCTGCACAACCCAGTGCATTCCACTGGAAGAAGACTTATGTGAAGGGGTAAAATGCGGGAAAGGAATGAGGTGCATGGAAGGGGCGTGCATTCCCGCAGAAAGCTAATTTTTTTTCAAATTAACCAGTAAGCATGACGTCCTCCCCGCACTGAAGTGCGGGGTTTCCCAAATGTGGACGTCAATTCCCCGCCAACAGCGAAGCCGCATAGCGTAAGCCACTTGCCGAAGGCAATTTTTTGGCCAAACTTTTTTTTTCAAAAAGTTTGTTTTGATGAAACTTTTTTGAAAAGTTTCTCCGCCGAAGGCGGCCCTTTTTGATCAAACTTTTTGGAAAAAAGTTTGTTTT
>CAYTYC010000037.1:0-6864 GCA_964442255.1 uncultured archaeon
GCATTTACCCTGCGCTGAGGGTTTTCACGTTTGTTTTGTTCGGCTTTGCAATGTTTCACGGCCTGATTTTCTATTGCAGTTGGCTGGACAGGAACCGCGGGCGTTAATCCTGCAGGCGCAGGGTTCGCCTTTCATTCATTGACTTGACCGCATACTCGATTGCCTTGACTACCCCAAACCCTGTTTCCCCGTCGGTGAAGGGGCGGGAGTCTTTTTCAATCGATTCGGTGAAGTCCACCAGCTCTTCCCTCAGGGAATTGCTTGGGGCGACATCCAACTTTATGGTTTCCTTTTTTTCGGCGTCAAACAACTCGAATTCCTGGGTCAGGCAGTCAATGAATGCGCTTTTCCTTTCCCCAACAAGCGCAAGGGTGCGGGTTTTTTTCGGGGTAACCCAGCTTATCTCAAGGTTCACGAGGATTTTGCCTATTTTTGCGTTTATGAACGCGGCTTCGGTAACATTCCTCCGGAAGCCTTCCCCGATGCAGGAAATTTCGTCAAAATTTTTGTCCGTCAAAAAATTCACCATGTCAAATGCGTGCGGGGCAAGGTCAAACAGCACTTCCCTGCCAAAAAAAATCGGCTCAAGGTTTGCCCAGGTGAGCTTTATGAGGTAAATTTTTCCGAACTCGTTCGCGTCAATCATTTCCTTCAGTTTCCTTAAGGCGCTGTTGAAGCGGAAGATGTGGCCGACCGCAAGGAGGAGGTTTTTTTCCTTTGCAAGCTCAATGAGTTTCCGGCATTCCTCCGAAGAAAGCGCCATCGGCTTTTCAACCAAAACGTTTTTTCCGGCATTCAAAAGCTTTTCCGCCACAGGAAAATGCAGTTCATTGGGCACGCAGACGCTTGCGCCGCGGATTCCTTTGTCGTTCAGGATGTCCTCGAGTTTTGCCATTGTTTTAATGCCCGGAAATTCTTTCTTTCGGAGCCCAAGCTGCTCCCGGTTCAGGTCGCAGACCGTGACCTCGTGGCCAAGCGAAAGGTAATCGCGGATGTGGTTTTTTCCCCAGTAGCCAGCGCCGATTACAGCCAGCCTCATTTCCTGGCCCCCAGCTTTCCGCAGACGAATTCAATTTCCTCTTCCGTGAGCTCGGGGAACATGGGCAGGGAAAGGATTTTTTTTGCGGCTTCTTCGGAGACAGGGAAGCTTCCCTCGCCGTACCCCAAAAAAGAATAGGCTTTCTGCAGGTGTATGGGCACAGGGTAATGGATTCCGGTTGCAACGCCTTCCTTTCCCAGCCTCTCACGCAGGGAATCCCTGTTTTCGGTTTTCACAACGTAAAGGTGGTAAATGTGCTTTGCGTAATCCGCTTCAGTGGGGGCAGCCAAATCGCTTCCCGAAAGAAGCTCATTGTACAGCGCCGCGTTTTTTCTTCTTTTTTCGTTCCATTCGTCGAGATGCGGAAGTTTCGCATTCAGCACCGCGCCCTGCAGGCCCTCCATCCTGTTGTTGTAGCCTATTACCGCATGGGAGTTTTTCGGGTTTTCCCCGTGGCCCCTCAGAAGCGCGACCTTTTCCTTCACAGCCTCATCCCTGCATACAACCATTCCGGCTTCACCGAATGCGCCCAGGTTTTTTGCAGGGTAAAAGGAGAAGCATCCCGCGTTCCCCATTGAGCCGCACTTTTTTCCCCTGTACTCGGAACCGTGGGCCTGGCAGGCGTCCTCGACAACCTTCAGGCTGTGCTTTTCGGAGAGCTCAAGAATTGGCTTCATGTCGGCCGGCTGGCCATAAAAGTGCACAGGAACCACTGCCTTTGTTTTCCGGGAAACCTTTTCCTTCACTTTTTCGGAGTCAATTGTGAGCGTTTTTTCGTTTACGTCAGCGAAAACCGGCGTTGCCCCGGCCAAAGAAATCGCCTCAGCGGTTGCAAAGAAGGTGTTTGCGGCTGTTATCACTTCATCGCCTTTTCCGATTCCAAGCGCAAGCAGGGAAAGCGTCAATGCAGAGGTGCCGGAGTTCACCCCAACGGCGTGGGCTGTTCCGAGGTATGCGGCAAAGTTTTTTTCAAAGTCCTCAACGCCTTTTCCGAGAATGAAGGAAGTGCTGTTTATTGTTTCGGAGACGGCGGAATCAATTTCTTCCTTAATGGAAAGGTAATTTCTTTTCAAATCCACGAACGGAACGCCTGAGACAGCCATAAAAACCTAGTCCTTCACTTTCCCCACAACCTTTGCTGGTGCGCCGGCAACAATTGAGTTTGCGGGAACGTCTTTTGTGACAACAGAGCCTGCGCCGACCATCGCGTTTTCGCCTATTGTAATGCCCGGCAGGATTGTGGCGTTTGTCCCGATGGAGGCACGCCTTTTTACGACGGTTTTTTCGCACTCCCAGTCCTTTTCGTCCTTCATGCTTCCGTCTGCGTTTGTTGAACGCGGGTAGCGGTCGTTTGTGAACTTTGCGCCGTGGCCCACCAAAACCTCGTCCTCAATTGTGACGCCCTCGCAGATGAACGCATGGGAGCATATTTTGCAGTTTTTTCCGACGGAAGCGTTTTTCTGGATTTCCACGAAAGGGCCTATCTTCGTGTTTTCCCCTATCGCACAGCCGTAAAGGTTCACAAAACCGAAAACTTTCACGGAATCAGCCATTTTCACGTTGCTTATTTTCGAGAATTCAGCCAATCAGTTGTCCCCCTTTTAACGGAGAGCCTAAAACTTTGCCCATAAATCAAATCAAGGCATTAAATATAAAAGGTTAATCAAAAAAACAGGGGGGACATCAGACTGAAGCAATCAAAGAATTCCAACTGTTTTTTCCATTTCCGCTGTTGTTTTGACTTTGATTCGGTTCTGATTTTTGAATTCTTTGTCGTTGCTCCAAACCACAGTATCTTCCTTTAAAGCACATGCCAGGTAAAGCCAGTCTTTAGGGTCTTTAAGCAGAGAGGCGGCAGCAGGCATATAAGGCTTCAGCTCTGAATCCGGAACCAGTTCAACTTGCGCCAAAACGAGGTTCAACAATTTTTTGAAATCAGCTTCCTTGCCAGAGGATTTCCTCTCAACAGTTTTCCCATACTTCAAGAATTCGACAACAATAAACTTTGGGGCAAACAGGCGCAACTCGGGGTTAAACCAAATCCGCCTCGTGCAGCCATTCTTGATGAGGCAGGCAAAAAGGATATTGGCATCAACCGTTACTTTCATGCAACAGCCTCAAGGAATGCTTCCCGGAGGCAGACTCAATTTTGCCTGAAATCTTCTCAAAATCTTCAATTTTCAGATTGCTTTTCTTCGCAAGCCGCTCTGCCTCCTCGAAATCATCAAGCTTTTTATCAATAATTGACCTGACCACATTTGACCATCTTACAGAAGGGTGTGAATCCATTCTCTTCTTAGTTTCATCCACTATGGACAAAGTGACATTAGCCATATTAAATCACATAACAATTATGTGACAAAACGTATTTTAAACTTATTGTTTAGTTCGAAAGCCCGGGGAGAGAGATGCAGGGAAAGCGGTTTAAAGAATTTAAAACCTTTGCCTTCCCAAATGGTTAAGATGAAAAAGCGCAAGGTTTACCTCTTCCAGCCCGGCGAAAAAACAGAGTTTGCGCCCCTGCCTAACTCGCTTTTGCCTTTGGCTGCAACACTAAAGAAAGCAGGCTATGCGGTTGACTTGGTGGATACGCGGATAAGGGATTACACAAAGCTGGAGCTAAAGGACGCGCTGTGCTGCGGCATCACCTCGTTCACCGGAAGCCAACTGAATCACGCGCTCAAAATAGCGGAATTCATCAGAAGCAGGGACAAAAAGATCCCCATAATCTGGGGCGGAATCCACGCGTCGCTTCTCCCAAAACAGACCGCGGAACACCCTTTGGTTGACATCGTGGTGAAGGGGGAAGGCGAGGAAACTTTGCTGGAGCTGGCCGAAAAGCTGGAGAAAAAGGAAAGCATTGAAGAAGTGAAAGGAATCCTGTTCAAAAAAAACGGGAAAGTAATTCAAAACCCTGAAAGGCCTTTCATGGACATGAACAAGGTGCCTTTCTACCCTTTTGAATTCCTTAACCTCAAAAGGTACGCGAAAGACACTGTTTCACTGCAGTCAAGCCGGGGCTGCCCCCACAACTGCGCGTTCTGCTTCAACCAGAACTACAACAAGTTTTCATGGAGGCAGAAAAAGCCGGAAACAGTGGTTGAGGAGATAGAGGCCGCGGTAAAAAAAACCGGGATAAAGTTTGTGGCATTCAATGACGACAACTTTTTTGTGGACCCGAACAGGGTGAAAGAAATCGCAAAGGGAATAATTGAAAGGAAACTGGAAATTGAATGGAGCGGAATGTGCAGGGCGGAGTACATTGCGCGCTGGGACAATGAAATGTTTTCGCTGCTCAAGAAAAGCGGGCTCAAAAATTTGGGGATAGGGGTTGAAAGCGGCTCCCAAAAGATTCTGGACATGGTCAACAAGGGGACAAAGGTTGAAGACAACTTAACTGCCATACGGCGATGCGGGGAGGCGGGCATTACGCCGATTTCAAGCTTCATGATAGGGTTTCCGGATGAAACCGAGGAAGACCTCAGGGAAACGCTGGAATTCGTTGACAAAATGACCGAAGCAAACCCGAAGGCAAAAAGCAACGGAATATTTGTGTTCACCCCTTACCCGGGAACACGGCTGTACGAGGAAGCACTGAAACGCGGATTCAGGGAGCCAAACAGTTTGGAGGAATGGGGGAAAAGCTATTTTAGCGACACAGCGCAGAGCCCTTGGCTGGAGAAAGGCTACGCAAAAAAACTTGAAACCATTTCCTCAATCGGCTGGCTTTTGTTTGACAACCCCGCAAAGCTGAGG
Source organism: uncultured archaeon (assembly GCA_964442255.1). Lineage (GTDB taxonomy): Archaea > Iainarchaeota > Iainarchaeia > Iainarchaeales > 1-14-0-10-31-34 > CAYTYC01. The sequence goes on from CAYTYC010000037.1 coordinate 4,796, forward strand.
CTTTCCGCGAAACAAATGGTGAAGTATGTGCTCAAGGCCATCTTACTGGCTTCGGCAAGGGCAAGGTGGAGGCTGAAGTTTTTTTCTTTTCCGGTTGAATGGAAGGTTTACGGCATGGTTTCAAGGGAAATGAGGTGAAAAAGTGGGGGAAAAGGATTACATTAATTTCACGAAAAACAGGCCGCAAAAAAAGGTTAACGTGGTTTACAGGGAAATAAATTCAACGAAGTTCATCGACAAAAGATTCAAGTTCAGCGGAAATGTCCTGGACTTTGGTTCCGCAATCGAATCCCCCAACTACGAAAAGACTGTGAGGGACGGCGGAAAATATTGCGGGTTTGACATCGACAATGAAACAATCGGCTGGCTCAAAAAAAAGGGGTTCTTTGAGGACTTCTGGAACACAAAAAAAAAATTCAACACCATTGTTGCGTCGCAGTCCTACGAGCACCTTGATTTGCGCACAAGGGAAAAATTTGTTGAAAAAAGCTTTCAGATCCTGAAAAGCCCGGGAACCCTTATCCTTGAATACCCGCACATAAAGAATTTAGGGGGAATGCAGTACTGGCACGACAAATACCACCAGCACCCTCCCGCCGTGGAAGACGAAGGAACACTGCTGGAATTGAAGGGATTCAAGGCGGAAGTGCATTTGGTTGGCTTAAGTGTCTGGCCCCCTTATTATTCTTTTAGGTTGCTTTTGAATGTTTTGCTTGGGTTCAGGCCCCAGCACAATGTGGTGATAGTGGGAAGAAAAAGTTGATTTCTTGCCCCATGCCCCGGCGCAACGCCGCCACAGCGGGAAAAAAAAAGTTTAAGGGGAAAAAAGGAATCCGGAAAAGAAGTCCATCACCTTTTCTTTCCCAAATTATTTTGCCCCAGTTAAGGGGAAAAAAGGAATCCGGAAAAGAAGTCCATTGCCTTTTCTTTCCCAAATTATTTTGCCCCAGTTAAGGGGAAAAAAGGAATCCGGAAAAGAAGTCCATCACCTTTTTTTTCTCAAATTCCTTTGCCCTTTGGAGGGCATTGCGTGAGAGCACCTTATGCCTTGAGCGCATTTCCCTGATTGCCTCCGCGATTCCGGAAACGTTTTCAGGGTCAACCGTTATTCCCGCGTTTCCCACGACCCATGGAATGGGCTGAACCGAGCTTGCAACAGCGGGCTTTCCGCTTGCAAAGGCTTCGGTTAAAACCATTCCAAACCCTTCGCTCAAGGCAAGCAAAACAAAGGCGTCCGCGGAATTGTACAATTTCGGGAGGGTTTCATCGGAAACAAAGCCAAGAAACTTCACCCTTTCCCCCAGGCCCAGTTCGTTTGCAAGCCTTTGGTAGTCTTCGCCTTCAACCTCCCTTCCCGCGAGAAGAAGCCTGACGTCCTTGCCTGTCTTCTGCATTGCCCGCAAAAGGAAGGGAATTCCCTTGAGGCGGGAAATTCTCCCGACATGAAGCAAGGTAAAGCTTTTTTCCAGGCCGAATTTTTTAACAAGCGCCTTGTCTTTTTTTCCGGGCCTGAACCTTTTCAAGTCAACAAAGCCGGGGGTAAGGAAAACATTTTTCATCGGCACGCCGAAACTTTCGGAAACCATTTTTCTTGTGGGCTCCGCAAGGGTGGAGATTTTAATGTTCCGGAAAAGGGGCTTAAGGAAACTTAATTTGGAGATTCTTTTGCAGGCGTTGGGCTCGTAAATTGAAACCCTGCATTTTTTTCCAAAAAGCTTTGCCAACAAAATGGAGGCAATTGATGGAGGCAAAGTGTAAACTCCATAAAACAATCCAACCCTATTACGTAACGAAAAAAGAAAAACACTGAAAAAATAAGCAAGTGTCCTTACAAAAGGATTGAAAAGGAATGGACTCCAAAAAAGTTTTACTTTGATTCCTTCTTTTTCCCATATTTCAGTTTCCCTTGAAGTTATTTTCCTGTTCCAGTTCGGGGAAAAAACGAACACGTTGTGCCCTTCCGATTTAAGCCTTTTTGAAACCTCAAAAATGAGGTTGTTTGTGCCCTCCATGTGCTTTGCCGCGGAAAACTCAACCAAAATGAAGACATTCATTTTTTCACCAGCCTT
>CAYTYC010000038.1:0-6860 GCA_964442255.1 uncultured archaeon
CGAGATCTACACTCTTTCCCTACACGACGCTCTTCCGATCTGGAAATTTGGTGGTGACAAACCGCTGCGATTTGAGCTGCTGGTACTGCTTTTTTTTCGCAAAAGAAGGCGACCCAATTTACGAGCCCTCCCTCGCGCAGATAAGGAAAATGCTGCGAAATTTAAGGAAAGAAAAGCCGATTGCAAGCAACGCAATCCAGCTGACGGGAGGGGAGCCGACTTTGCGCGAGGATTTAACGGAAATAATACGGGTTGCGAAAGAAGAAGGGTTTGACCACGTGCAATTAAATACGGACGGAATAAACCTGGCATTCAAAGAAGGGCTGGTGAAAAAAGTCAGGAAAGCAGGGGTCAACACTTTGTACCTGAGCTTTGACGGAACAACCCCAAAAACAAACCCAAAAAACCATTGGGAGGTGCCGTTTGTTTTTGAAAACTGCAGGAAAGCAAATATGGGCGCTGTCCTGGTGCCGACAGTGATAAAAGGAATCAATGACCACGATTTAGGCAACATACTGAACTTCGGGTTAAACCACCTGGACATTGTCAGGGCGGTCAACTTTCAGCCGGTTTCATTGGTGGGAAGGATGCCGAGAAAGGAAAGGGAAAAACGCAGGATAACAATTCCCGGAACACTGAAAAAAATAGAGGAACAGACCCGCGGGCTGATTGCAATGGAAGACTTTTACGTCATCCCCTGCATAACTCCGTTCACGGATTTTGTGGAGGCCTTCACCGGAAAACCGAAATACGATTTGTCCACGCACTTCGCGTGCGGGGCGGCAACATACATTTACATGGACGGAAAAACCCCCACGCCAATCACAAGGTTCATTGACTTTGAGGGATTGAGGGAATTCCTTTCAGAAAAAACGCGTGAGCTAAAGGAAGGAAAGCACAAGGCATGGGTTGGAAGCAAAATGCTGTTCAAAATAGGAAGTTTTTTAGACAAAGAAAAGCAGCCAAAGGGCCTGAATTTGGCGAACATTTTATTCAACACAATAGTTAAGCACAACTACAGGGCAATAGGGGAACTGCACCACAAGACGATGTTCGCTGGACTGATGCACTTCCAGGACAAATACAATTATGATGTGGAACGCGTGGAAAGATGCGACATACACTATGTGATGCCTGACGGAAGAATAATTCCATTTTGTGCGTTCAACGTAATTCCGGAAATTTACAGGGACAAGGTGCAGGCACAGTACAGCATTCCGCAGGAAGAGTGGAGCAAAAAAACAGGGAAAACCCTTTTGGAGGGAAAGTACAGGAGAAAAACAAAAGAACTTGAGTCCAGCCCAGTTTACGGGAAAATTTATGATACGGTGAATTACTTTGAATGAGCCCTTCAGGGAAATACAGAAAAAAGAGTACTCCGTCAGGGGATTGAAGTCAGAGAACGATGCAGCATTCCTCCAGTACAGGCTGTCGCTTCTTGATTCGGTCATTCGGGCGCATGTCGGCTTTGGGGAAGGAAAAGCCTTTGTGCTTTTTTCAGGCGAAGAAAAAGAAATCAAAAAAATCCTCGGGGAAAATGCAAAAGAGTTAAAAGGAGTTAAAACACAGTATTCTGATCTGGTGGAAAAAAGTTTCAGCAAATGAGGTGAAAAAAAAGTGGAGGAATCAATCCAGTTTGTGGCGAACTGCAGGGGATGGGTTTCAGTCAGGAAATTAAAGGTGACGGAAGCTACTGACCCCCGCACAGTGCTGGAGTTTCTGGCGTCCCTTAACACGGGAATTGACCGCAAGGTGGAGGAGTATTTGGGAAAAATCGTGGATTTGGCTCCGCTGGATTCCGCATTAACTGATGTTTTGGGCGACTCCGGAAAAACTCCCGGGGAGGCGATAAAAGCGGTGAACAGTTTGCAGGTGAACAAAGCAGTGAATGAATTGGCTGAAGGGCTGGAGAAGCTGCAGAAAGGGGAAAAAAAAGAGGTCTCCGAGTTTTTGAAGGTTTACGCAATGCGGAAAGCGCTGAAGGAAAAGAAGATTAGGGTGGATTACTCGGAAATAGCGGTTCCGGGAATGAAAAAAGTGAAGAAAACAAAGGTTTAAATTTTCCTTAAACTTATTTTTTTGGATGGCAAAAGAAATATTCAAGGAAAGGGTTGGCCCCGGAAACCTGCGCGTCGGGGTAAAGGCGGGAAAAAAAATTCCCCCAAGACGGGCAATTGAATTCAACTTGTACAGCAAATTCCACGGGCACGAGTACGTGATAAGGGGCAAAGAACTGTTTGAATTAAAGGGCGGAAGGCTTTCCATTGTGGAGGACGCGGCAGACGCGAGAATTGCGTTAACTAACGCTAAATGGAGTCAAAAGTCTTCCCTGGACAAAACCAAAATGAAGTGAAAATTGAATGGCTTCGGAAATTGAACTGGTTCAATTTTTTCAGGGCTTTTCCAGCCCGGCGCTGGATTATTTGATGATTGCGTTAACCCAATTGGGAAACCCTTTCTTCTGGCTTCTGCTTACGGCCGTGGTTTACTGGAGCGGAAGGGACAGGGAGGCGTTGGGTTTTGCCAATTTGGTTTTGTTTTCTTCCATGGCTGTTGGAGTTTTAAAGCATTCGTTTGGGAAACTCCGGCCTCCTCTGGTTTCGGATTCGGTGAGGGCGGTTATTCCAATTGAATTCGGCCCTTTGGCTTTTCCTTCAGGGCATGCAACGCTTGCGGGGGCTTTTTTCGGGTATTTTTTGAAATACAAGAAACTTTTCTGGAGCCTTGGTTTGGGTGCAGGGGTTTTGGTTGTTGCAGTGAGCAGGGTTTATTTGGGAATGCATTTTGTTTCCGATGTTTTGGCGGGGGCTGTTTTGGGGTTGGTTATTGGAATGCTGAACATTAAATTGAGTGAACGGATCGCGAAAGCAAAACTGAAGCTGAGCTTGTGGAAAGAGGAACTGCTGGTTTTCGGGCTGATTGCCGCGAGCATTTTGCTTTTGATTTACTACAGGGAAAGCGCTTTGCCTGCCGCCTTCATCGGGTTTTACGCGGGTTTTTTCACCTTAAAGGAAGTAGAGTACCCGCATAAGTGCGAGAGAGGAAAAAGCCTTTGGGTTAAGGAAGGGCTTGGCTTGGCGGGAATTGGGGCACTGCTTTTGGCTTACTTTTTTTCGGGAAGCTTTTTGCTTGAATTCGCCTTAATGGGCTTGGCCGGATTATGGATTTCCTTCATTTGGCCCCTTATTTTTGACCATTCCCTTAAAGGCAACTGCTTTTAAACCTTAAACGCACCAAATATTAAGGCTGTCATTTTCCGAGCGAAAGCGAGGAAATAACTACTACAAAACGCAGTGAGGTAGTAGGGCACGCATATAAACTGGGCGTGACAGTTTCCCGCCTTAGCATAGCAAACTTTTTCAAAAAAAGTTTGAACAAAAAAAGCTTTTTAAGAAACCTTGTAAATGCTTTGCGTCGTTAAAAAACCTTTCGGTTTTTTGACGCGTCGGAAACCTGCAGGTTTCCAACGTTACGAGGCCCCGCAAACCTTAAAGTTTGCAAGGAAGCTTTAGCAAAAAAGCAAAAACCGGCTAACGCCGAAAACTTTTAGAAAAAGTTTGATCAAAATATGTGCTAAGGCAATGTACTGCAATCCCGCCTTAGCATAGTAGCCAATGCGTCCGGCTGTAGTTGTTTCAACCGGTTTTTTTTTGAACCGGTGTGCTTTGCTTCAGGGCAAAGCGGGCGCATAAACCCGAAAGCGGCGGTGAGCGAGGCGAAAGCCGAGCCAGTGCCATACGCCAGTATGGCACGTTCCACTGCCGGGAACAGCCGGCAACCGGAAGATCCCCGGTGCAAATCCGGGAGGCGGGATTTAGGCTTTTGAACGATAGTTTTATAATAACACTTTGTGTTACGCTATGTTATGGAGTATGTTAGTTTCAAATTAGATAAGCCTGTTTTGAAGCAGATAGAGAAGGGGATTAAGGAGTTCCATTACAGCACCAAATCAGACTTTTTAAGAGACGCTGTAAGGACAAAACTGCAGCAGCTTGAAGAGGACAGGGCCAAAAAGAAGGCCTGGGACGCGCTGTTCGCAGCAAGAGGCGTATTGAAGGGACAGGGAAAGGCAAAAACAGACGAAGAATTTAGGAAAATTACTGAGAAAGCAGCAGAGGAATACATTGAAAAATTGGAAAAGAAATTTTCTGCTCAAAAGTGAATGTCTTCAGGCATTGCAATTTTTACAATATCTGCCAAAGCATCAAAGTGCCTGTCTCTTGTAACCATTACTGCTTTGTTGTCTCTCGCTAACACAGCATGCAGAACATCCTTAAAATGCGTTTCTTTGACAGAAGAAGAAATTTTTCGTGCCTGAGAAATTTGTTCATCAGAGAGAAAAACCTTAACAAGAATATCCTCAAATGGAGAAAAAAGCCCAGCAATTCTTTCATCAGAATAATCAGATTTTAGCTCTTCCACAACCAAATCAGAAAACAAAACCTTACAATTGTTCTTTTGACAATTTTTCAAGAATTGGAAAGCAAAATCCCCCAAAGGCCTGATACTGTCTCTTCTGTCTTCAAAATAGTCCCGCCAGATTGCAGTATCCAGGTAAAACTTTTGCACCATAGTAACAACTATTGCTTAACATTATTTAAAACAAATTAACCAAAACAAGGTAAGCAATGGCTGAAATTGTCGGGAGTTGCACTCACAGATGGAGGTTGGGAGGCGGGAATTTTTTTTTCAATAAAAAGGAATGCCGGATGGCAGCATATTTATAAATTGTTTACATTAAGATATATTGTATGACAAAGTTGCTTGTTATTAGCGACAGCATTTCTTTGATTATTGGAACTAAAGCAGGCTTGCTTGATGCAATATGTGAAGAATTCCAAGTTGAAATTCCTGAAAAGGTTTTTGAAGAAACGGTTTTAGCTGGAAAAGAATTGCAAAAAATTGATGCACTGAAGATTGAGGATGCAATTAAAGAAAATAGGATAGCGGTTAAAAAAACAAAGCCGTTGAAAGAAGGCAAAACAGCCAATTGGCTCAGCCAACTTAATTTGGATACGGGGAAAATGGAAGCAATAAAGCTCTACATTCAGACAAATGCAAAATTAATGTTAATTGATGACCGGCAAGCAATAAACGCAGCAAAGTTGCTTGAAATAAACTGGGCAACAATTCCAGACATTATCGTTGAATTTGCGATAAGGAAAAAAATCTCAAGAGAAATTGCATTAGAAGCATTAAAAATCGCTCAAAGAGAAGGAAGATACAAAATAGAGTTTGTTCTCAAAGCATTTAATAAAATTGAAAAAATAAAAGGAGGGAAAAAATGAAAACAAAACTCGTTTCCGCAAGGTTTGCAAAGAAGGATACTGCATTAATAGAAGAGGTTGCCAGAGAAGAAAAAACAGACAAAACCACGGCGTTAAAAAGAATATTTGTACTCGGCGCAAAACAATACAAACTAGATAAAGCGATAAAAGATTACCAAGAAGGAAAAATAAGCATAGGGAAAGCAGCAGAAAACGCCGAAATAAGCTTGTGGGAGATAATGGATGAACTAAAAGAAAGAAACATAGTGAACCCATTAGGCGAAGAAGAATTCAAGGAAGGATTGAAAAACCTTCAAAAGGTCTGGAAATGAAAAAAACCACAAACCACTAACCATTCACTACCAACCGCAAATCCAAGCAGCTCCGGGAGGCGGGATGCCCCCGCAAGAAGCGGTTTCAGGGGCTCCTTGAACTCCGCGGAAAAGGAAAAAACACCACTCACTCCATAAAACAACAGCCCTGAAAAAAAACATGTTTTAGGCACTACAAACCCTGTCCGGATAGCCTTTAAAATGCCCGGCAAATGTCCGGAAAGGAGGCACGGGCAATTTTTGCAGATGGCGCAAATTCGGTAAACCCCCAAATTCACCCACAAATATTTCAACTTTTTCTTTTTGTTAACAGCTTAGGCAAATCATCAGCGGTTAAACCACAATCCCTTAGAATGCCTTTAAGCGTTCCAACTGGCAGCATTTTCTTGGTGTGGCAGGGAATGGTAGTGTACCTCAGCTCTCCCTTATAAACGCCTTTCAGCTGAATGTGTGAACCCTTTTGCCTTACAGGAATTATGCCGATTTTAGACAAGACTTTAACTAATTCTTTTGCCTTGATAGCAGGCAATTTCCTTTCCACCATAAAAATAAGCTACAAGGCCTCAACTTGGATTTGACTTTTACTTTCTGCGGAATCAGTGGGAAGATCAACTACCAAAGTTAATATGCCCGAAACTGCCTGTTTAATCTTTTGTTCCCCCTCCACATTCAGCAAATAAGCTTCCTGAAAGTTTCTTAAAGCTTCTTTAAATGTTTTTCCGTAAGTGTTAATATGGTAGTCGTCATTCCTTATCAGGACATGTTTTCCTTCTTTCCAGACCTTAATCTTTACTATCTGCGGGACCATAGACATTCACCCAAACACTAGCCTGCTTTTCCCATCTACTGAAAATTTAATGGAATTTCCAACCTGATACTTGTCTTTTACAGCCTTCCATTCATCTTCCGAAAAATAAATAATCGCCTTAAATTCCTCAGGCTCCACAGGCGGCACTCCCGGCACAATAGGAACCGACAAATTTTTTGGGCTTTTTGATAATTTAACCGGATGTTTAAAAGTCAAGTCAACACGAACAGCTGAACTGCCGTCCGGGCGAGTCGCCCTAATGACATTCTTAACGGCTACAAGGTCAGCCGAACCCACTTTTTCACCTAAGAATTGTATGCCCAAAACAGTTTTAAAATCATGCATTATTTACAAAAAGCCCCCAATGCCCCTGAAGAAGAGAAAAAATATCGCTCACTCCTTGAACTACGGTGGGCTGAAGCCCACCGAGTCTTTACTTGAACTGTAGCAAGG
>CAYTYC010000039.1:0-6663 GCA_964442255.1 uncultured archaeon
GAACCTGAAGTGCCTCAAATACTCCCTGAAAGAATTCCTCACAAGCCCTTTAGCCATAAAACCATTGTTCCTCTAATTTCTTTTAAACCAGTTGGTATACTGGAAAAAAATATATAAAGAACCTTCAATTACTTTGGATATGGGAAAAAGTTGGTGGGAGGAAAAAAACGGGTTTTTCGGGGAATTCTACGCCGAAGGCGACAATTCAATAGAGGGTTACCGGGCGTCTCCTCAAACGCTTGGGGAAAGAACCCGGCGGGAAGCGGACGGAGCCGTCTTTTTGCTGAAGCTGGAAAAAGGGGATAAAATTCTCGATGTCCCATGCGGTTACGGCCGCCACTCAATAGCCCTCGCGAAAAAAGGCTTTCAGGTGACAGGCTCTGACATTAACCAAGTGCACCTGAAAAAAGCCAAACAAGCCGCAAAAGAGAAAGGCGTTAAAGTTGAATGGAAAAAGGAAAACATGCTGAAACTCAAATACAATGAAGAGTTTGACGCCTGCATAAATATGTTTTACTCATTCGGATTTTTTGAACAAGAATCCGAAAACTTCAAGGCACTAAAAAAGATGTTTAACTCCCTGAAAAGAGGGGGAAAATTGCTGTTTCACACAGACGTGAATATGCAGCGGGTTTTAAAGGGAAAACACCTGTTTGAGGAAATCCGGCACCTGCAATCAGGGAACACGCTGGTAATAGTTGAAAGATTCAACCCGAAAACCAAAAGAATGGACGGCAGCTGGACAATCCTGAAAAAAGACGGTTCAAAAATTAAAAACAATTACTCAATGAGGGTTTACTCAAAAGAAGAATTCATCGGGTTGTGCAAAAAAGCAGGGTTCAAAAATGCGGCAGCCTGCGGCGAATGGAACGGCAAACCTTATACTGAAAAATCAGAGGACATGATAATAGTCGCGGAAAAATAGGCCTTAAAGAATTTCCCCGATTAAATACGTGGGCTCAGCCTTTGTTATGCGAACCTTCACAAACTTCCCCAAAAAGTCTTCCTTCAGGACAACCGGCTTGTAGGATTCAGTCCTTCCGATGAAATTTCCTTTTGGGCCGCGCCCGGTTACAAGCAATTCAAACTCTTTTCCAACCAATGAACAATTTTTCTCCAAAGCAAGTTTATTGTACAGTTCGGTTACAATCCTGCTTCTCTGCTTTTTTATTCTTCCATGCAATTGCCCCGGTATTTCCGCCGCAACAGTGTTGGGGCGCTTTCCGTAACGGGAAATATTCAATACATCCGGCTTGGCTTTTTTCAGGAGCGCAAGGCTTTTTTGGAAGTCTTCTTCGCTTTCCCCGGGAAAGCCCACAATCAAATCAGTGGAAATTGTGAGGGAAGGAATTTTTTCCCTGAATTTTTCCACAAGGGAAAGGAACTGCGCGGAAGAATATTTTCGGTTCATTTTTTCAAGAATTTTGTCGGAACCGCTTTGCACGGGAAGGTGCAGGAATTTAAAGAATTTGCCTGAATTAAGTGCCTTCACAATTCCCTGAAAGTTTTTTTCCGCGTTATGCGGGTTCATCATTCCCAAACGCACACGGAATTTTCCCTCTGTTTTCAAAAGCGCTTCAAGCAATTCGGTTAAATTTCCCCCAAAGTCATGGCCGTATGCGGCTGTGTCCTGCGCGGTGAGCCAGATTTCAGGGGTTAAGGAAACGGCTTCGGAAAACCTTTTTGTTAATTCAGGGAGCGGGTGGCTTTGTAGTTTGCCTCTTGCATTTTTCACGCAACAGTAAGTGCAGCTTGAATTGCATCCCCGGGAAACCGGAATAATTGAAACAAAGGTTTTGAATCTTTCCGCGGGAAGGGAAAGGCAAAAGTCCCGGGTTTTGATTCCCAGCGCTTTCCCGAGTTCCCTTAAATCCGGGGGAACAATTTCGGCAGAGGGCGCGGCTTCAGCGATTTTTTGCGGGGAAATTTTTGCAAGGCATCCGAATGCAATGAGCTTCTTTTTTTCTTTTTCCGCAAGGGAGTTTAATTCCTTCAGGCGCTTCAGGATTTTCTGTTCTGTCTGCTCCTTTACTCCGCAGGTGTTCACAATAATTAATTCTGCTTCATTCAGCCGGGATTCAGTGAACCCGTTTTCCTGGAGGACGCCTTTAATTGTTTCCGAGTCCGCTGTGTTAAGGCTGCAGCCATAGGATTCCAAAAAGAATTTCAATTAAAGCGCCTTACTTTTTTTTGCCGGACTCAATTGCCTTGTAGGAAACCCATCCAAGCAAAGCCGAAAAAACGAACACAAGGAAAGCGGAGTCCAAAAGCACTGGCCAGAAGTCAAAGAATTCCGCAGGGCTTTTTCCCTGCCCCTGCAAAAGGGAAACGTTTCCGTAAAACCAGTAAACAGCGACATAAAACGCGGCGAGGGAAGACGCAAAAAAGTACAATGCAAAGTAATGGCTTTTCGCGAAGTCCTCCTCCAAAAGCCGGTCCATCCAGTCAATGGAGAAAAACATCAGGAAAAAGCCCGCGAAAGGCATTAAAAAAAACATGTAATCCAGCCTGCTTAAATCCCATGTGAATCCCCAGTCATGCAGCGGGGTAATCATTCCAAGAACGTAAAGCAATGCATAGGATAAAATGAACAGGCCGAAAAGCTTTTGCTTGTCTTTGAGCGTTAAATTCATTTAAAAAAACCCGGGGTTTTTTAAAGGCTTAAAATGCGGCAGCATTTTAAATCCATTTTTTGATGCCTTAAAGGAAGCTCCTGGGAAAAGGATTTAAAGGAATTCATTTGGTTCCCAAGCCTTTTCCCTAAACTGCGGCGGGTTAAAGCATGCCGGTTTTTTTTTCCCGTAAACGGCCTGCAAAAACCCTGATTAATCCGCGCATTGAAAAAGGCGGGATTCCCGGAAAGGGGTTTCTAAAATACTTTGTGCCCCAAACCCCTAACCTGCCGCCCGGCGGCGGAATGCCCTTTGGCTGGCGCTGTTTTCTTTTAAGTTTCATAACCTTCCCCTTAATTCATTTTCCGGATTCATTCTATTTAAAACCATTACTTTGGGAAAAATTTATTTGATGAAAGAAAACGCTGAACTGGGGCTTCCGTGGGTTGAAAAATACCGCCCTGAAAGGCTGGACGAAGTTGTGGGACAGGAGGAAATAACGAAAAGGCTGAAAAGCTATGTGAAGAACAGGAGCCTTCCGCACCTTCTTTTTTCCGGCCCCGCGGGAGTGGGAAAAACGTCTTCCTCTGTTGCAATGGCAAAAGAATTGTTTGGGAAATCCTTTGAGCAAAACTTTTTGGAACTCAATGCAAGCGATGACCGCGGAATAGACGTTGTAAGGAAAACAATAAAGGATTTCGCGAGAACGCTTGCGTTTGACTCCGGGTTCAAGATAATTTTTTTGGATGAAGCCGACGCACTGACCGCGGACGCGCAGCAGGCGCTGCGGAGGACAATGGAAAAATACACCCGGACATGCAGGTTTATTTTAAATGTCAACTATTCCAGCAAAGTGATTGAGCCAATTCAGTCCCGTTGTGTTGTGTTCAGGTTCCGGCCCCTGAAGGAAAAAGGCGTTGAAGAAAAACTGAAGGAAATCGCGAAAGAAGAGGGGCTGGAATTGGATGACGGGGCATTGAAGGCAATCGGGTATGTTTCGCAGGGCGACTTAAGGAAAGCAATCAATGTTTTGCAGGCCGCGGGAAGCATGGAAACAAAAATCATGGAGAAAACGGTTTTTGACGTGAGCAGCCGGGCAAGGCCCGAGGAAGTCAGGCAGCTTATTCTGCTGGCGCTGGAAAAAAATTTTTTGCAGGCAAGGGAAAAACTCGACTCACTGTTATACGATTACGGGATGAGCGGGGAAGACATTATTTTGCAGCTGTACCGCGAACTCATTGAATTGGATGAAAAAACCCTTCCTTCCGCAAAAAAAATCGAGTATCTGGACAAAATAGGGGAATACAATTTCAGGCTCGTGGAAGGCGCGAACGAAAGGATTCAGCTGGAGGCGCTTATCGCCCAGCTGATGAAGTGAAGCGGTTTTGCGGAAAAAAAAGCCCTGTTTAAGGGTTAAGCAAGTATTTTATACCAGTTAAGCGGATTATTTTTGCATGGGCTTTATTGCGGGATTCCTTGGATTCTTTGTTCCCGGCTTGGGGCAGCTTGTAAACAAAGAGTGGGTGAAAGGAATTATTGTGCTGTTTTTCTGGCTCGGGGCAGTGGGATGGGCTTACTTCAGCCTCACAGAATACCCGCTTTACCTTGTAATGATTGGAAGCGTTTACCTTTTCTTTTCCGTTTACTCCGCGATTGACGGCTTCATGCATTCAGGAAGGGAAAAAGAAAGAAAGGAAAGGCAGTTCCAGGAATTCAAGGACTTCTATGAAAGCGAAAAAGAGACAGTGAAAAGGGGAATGAAAAGGGACGTAATGGACAAGTACCTGACGGAAAGCTTCAAAATACTGGAAATGGAGCCATTTCACGGCCACTGGAAAGCAAAAGTGGAAATAAAGGGAAAAGAATACAGCTTCGAGCTTTCAGGCGAGGGAAAAATCCTGGATTAGCCGAACTGCAAAAGGCTTTTCTGGAAAAATGCCCTGTCAAGCAAGGCGGATTTTTTGAGGATTGTTTTCGCGTTTTCCCCCAAATGCGTTTTCAGGAAATCCAGTGCAAGGCTTAAATCAGGGAAAACCATTGGCTTTTTCCTTAACGCGTCCCTCACCGTTTCCCTTATCACCCACACTCCAAGGGGAAGAAGGTAATCCCTTCCAATCAGCCTTACTACCAGACAGGCTGCCTGAAGTTTTTCCTTCACAAGGTATTCCGCAACGGCAAGCTTTGCCGCATAGTATGCGCCGGCAACATCCGCCGCATATGCTTTCCTTCCCCCAAAAAACTCGAAATCCGAAATCACCTGCAAACCTTTTCCTTTTTGCGCCCACACGCTTCCCGGAACCCAGGCTTCAAGCTGCTCAAACGCCCAGGGGAAAGGAAAAAAGAGGACGTAAAAGGCGTTTCCCTGGTAAGAGGAAAAAAACAGTTTCGCTGAATCAATTTTCCCGTAGTCCTTGAGTTTTTCAGCCAAAGCGTCCGCGAGACTGGAGTCGGCTGCGGTAATGCTCCACCGCGTGGGGGTCAGCCTGCGCTTTTTTTTCTTTCCAAGAAGCCCGGCGCTTAAAAGCTTGGAGATTGTTGTGACACTGTAATCAGAGGAAAACAATTCATTCATTGCCTCATTCGCTTTGGCGTCGGTGTCGGAGACAAGGTAATCAATTTTTTTGTCAACTCCTGGACTGGAGGTTAAGGAAAACTCTTTCAATGGGGCGCCTGGGCCGACCGGGGAGAGGGTTGAATCAAAGCTGAGCCTGGGGGAAGGCATTGACTTCAGCTTCAGTTCCACTTCCACGGGCTTGGAGGAAAGAAGCATTTCCTGGGCTTTGGACAAAAGCCGGGAGGGGTTTGCCGCTGAAACGGATTCCATGCGTTTTGAGCCCCCCACCAGGCTTTCCCGGAAGGAAAGGATTTTTTCGGTTTCCAGCCCAAACCATTTTTCCGGCGCATCCAGTTCCCCGGCTTTATCCGGAAAAAACGGGGGAGCCATCGGGGAAAAGGATACTTTTGGGTAATGGGTCCAGGAAACAAACACTGAGGGAGGGGAAGGGCCGGAAACAGTGTTGTTTTTTATTCCGGAAACCGTTTTTCCCGTGCTTTTGTATTTCTCAAGTATGAAGCATTTTTCCCCGCACCACAGCCTTCCCTTGCATTTCAGGCAGTCCCTTTTTGAAAGCATAATATTTTAATGTGAAATAATGTTATTATTGTAAATGGAAGTATCAGAAACTTTGGGCAAAATTCTTTCCTCTTCGGTTAAGCCAAAAATGTGGCTGATGGCATTGATTTACTTGGCGGGGAGTGTTGCAGCGGCTTTCGCGGGAATAATTTCAATGATTGCAGTAATTTTTTTGGGCGCTTTAACGGGAAGCGCCGTTGGGGTTCTTGCAGGGTTTTTGGCCGGGATGGCGGCAATGCTTTTGGTTGTTTTTGTTGTGGCATCAATTTTGCTTGCGGCGATGATGGAAGCCGCGAGAAACGTTTTGCCTGGAAAGGATTTCAGGGTGGAGGACGCGCTCGCTTTTGGAATAAGGAAATGGAAAACCCTTTTTGGAACCATCATAGTTTACTCGGTGATTTGGCTTGTTGTTTTGATTGCGGCGTTTGCGCCCGCGTTTTTCGGGTTTTTGGGGGTAATGCAGGAATTAATGCAGAACCCGGCACAGTTTGCGGTGCTTGCAGGAATTTCCCAAACCTCTGCGCCTGCTGAAGCGGTTTCCGCCCTTTTTCCGCTTTTTGCCCCAATTATTCCCCTTGTTTTGCTTGGGGCGGCTGTTTCCGCTGTAGCTTTTCTTGTGCTTACCCCCCTTATGGTGCTGTTTTACCCTTCCGCGGTTTTCAGCGGGAAAGGGGTCAGGGGAAGCGTTTCGCACGCGTTTGCGCTCGGAAAAAAGCATTATTTAAGGAACTTTGTGTTTTCAGTTTTTCTTGGGCTTCTTTACGTTCCGGTTGTCGCAATCAGTTTTTTTGATTTCACCGGAATTATTGCGATTGCAGTCGGGTTGTGGATGGAAATAATTTTCGTTCTCATTGTAACCCGGCTTTACCTGGATTACACAACCGACGGAAAAAAATCAGCTAAAAGCATTTGAGTTAC
>CAYTYC010000040.1:0-6583 GCA_964442255.1 uncultured archaeon
AGCAGCAGCGGAGGCGTTACAGTTGTGGAAACCCCCTTTAATTTGGGCTCTTTCAGCAAGGCCGAGAGATATGTTGTTGAAAGCCAGAAAAAATATTCTGTTGGAAAGGAAGTTGAAGTTAAGGTAAGGAAAGGCTTTTTTTCCGGCGAAAAAGCCGAAATACTGGAGTAATTCGACGATTGCCGTTTCAAAGTTTTTTAAATTCCTTTTTCTCCCCGCTCCAATATGGAGTTAAGTGAAACTCTGATCAAAAGAATCTCCTTGCTCTGCTCAATCCTCGGGATAGCGGGGGTAATGGCTGTTTCCCCTCTTGCGGGCTTTCAGGAAACGAAACTAAGCGAAATAAGTTTGGATTCACTGGAAAAAAAGGTTGAAGTTGCAGGATTCCCTGAAAACGGTTTCGTGAAAAAAGGCACTCTCTTTTTTGATTTGGTTCAGGGAAAAGACAGCATAAAGGTCGTGGTTTTTCGCCCAAAGAAAGGGCAGATTGACTTGGCTTTAGGGAAAGGGCTGCTCAAAGTTAAAGGGGAAGTTCAGCTGTACGAAAAAGAGCTGGAAATAATTGGGGAAGAAGTGCTGAAAGCCGATGAATGAAGTGTTGTTTGTTGTTTTGGGTGCTTTTCTGGGGGTTTTCACCGGACTAATTCCGGGGATTCACACAAACACTTTGGCTGCGTTTGCGCTTTTCTTGGGCTTTATGGGGGAACTGAACCTTTCGCTCATGGTTGTTTCAATGAGCGTGGTGCACAGCTTTGTTGACTTTGTGCCAAGCATTGCTTTGGGCGCGCCTGACTCTGAGAGCTTTCTTTCCGTTCTCCCGGGCCACAGGCTCCTGCTCAAGGGGCTGGGAAATTACGCAATCCAGCTGACCGCAATCGGCGGGCTTTTTGGGGGGCTTATTGCGCTTGGCTTCAGCCCATTCTATCTCTCTTTTCTCCTCCAGTTCAGGGAAATGATTTATTTTGCTGTTCCCTTTGTTTTGCTTGCGGTTATCGGGTTGATGGCCTGGTTTGAGGAAGGAGTGAAAGGAAAGTTTTATGCTTTGGTTGTGATAGCATTGTCCGGGGCGCTGGGCTTGATTGTTTTGCAGGGAAGCATTTCAATCCGGAACGAGATTTTTCCTTTGGTTACCGGCTTTTTTGCTTTTCCCACAATCCTTTTTTCTTTGCGTGAAAAGACAGTTGTCCCAAAGCAAAAGAAAACTGTTCCAAAGTTTTACGCAAAAAATTCTTTTCTGCACAGTTTTCTGAGCTCTTTGGGCGGGGGAATTGTTTCAATTTTTCCCGCGATCGGCGCAAACCAGGCGGCATTTATTTTGCGGGTGTTCCTGAAAAAAATGCGCACTTCCTCTTACCTTGTTTTGTTGGGGGGAATTAACACCGCGAACATGGTTTTCAGTTTTTTCATGCTTTACGCGCTGGGAAAAACGCGCACCGGCTCTGCCGTAGTTTTAAAGCAGTTGATTGAAGTCACTCCAATCGAGCTTTTGCTGGTTTTTTTTGCGGTTTTATTTGCCTTGGGCTTCGGGGTTTTGAGCACTTTTGCGGTTGGAGGCTTTGTGGTCAGGAACATGAAAAAGATTGCGTACCGAACAATCAATGTTGCAGTGCTTTTTGCCTTGATACTTTTGGTTTTGGCTTTAAGCGGGCCGTGGGGGTTGGCTGTTTCCTTTGTTGCGGCATCCACGGGGATGCTGGCGGTCTCCGCCAAAGTGAAGAGAACCAATTGCATGGGGTTTTTGATGGTTCCGGTTATAGTCAGTTACCTGATTTAATGTCTGCAAGAAATCCAAAGAGAACTATTTGAATTCCAATTAAAATCAGTAACGCGGTTAAAATAATCAAAGCCAGGTGACCGAAGATTCCTCCAGTGAAGTGAAGGAAGGTGAGGTAAGCCCCAAAAATCAAGCCTATGAAGAAAAGAAAAAGCCCTATAAAGCCAAAAAACTTCAGCGGAGCAAAGTCCCTGTAAACTCTTACAAGGTTTACGCCTGCCCTGACCGCGTAATTGAGGGGGCTGGAGATTAGCCTGCTTTTTCCGTGCCTTTTCCTGAAATGCGTCGGAACCTCCTTTATCCTAAACTCATTTCGAAGCGCCCGGATTATTTGCTCTTGTGTATAAGTATAATTACTTATTAATTTCAGTTTAGCTACGCAAACATTGAAAGCCCGGAACCCTGTTTGGGAATCAGAAATCCTTGTTCCAGTGATTTGTGAAATTACTTTGGAAAAGAGGAGGTTTCCAACCTTTTTAACCAAAGGCATCTCTTCAATAGTCCCACTAAACCGGCTAGCCAAAACCAAGTCATTTCCTCTTAACACTTCACGAACAAGAACGGGAATCTGTCTAGCATCATATTGCAAGTCTGCATCAAAATTCACTAAGACATTTGGTTTGAGCTTTAGTGCCTCTTTGACTCCAGTTCTAAATGCCCGCGCAAGCCCTCTGTTTCTTGGATGGCTTATTACTTTAGCTCCGGATTTTTTGGCTTTAGTAACTGTTGAATCCGTGCTGCCATCATCCACTACGATAACCTGGTGCTTAAAATCAAGCAGTTCTTTGTTAACATTAACTATGGCTTTTTCAATTGTCTTTTCTTCATTAAAAGCCGGAATAATCACCACAACATCCGGCGAATTCTTTTTCCCAGCCATAGGAAATCTTAGACTTCAAATGTTTTTTTAGGTTTGCGCTTTACTGACTCATATGCCTTTAAGTATCCTTCAATCACCTTATCCCAACTGTACTCTTCTAAAGTAAACTTTTTTGATTGTAGCCCAAAAGAAGCCCTTTCTTTCTCGTTTTCTATCAACCTCAAAATAACCTTTGAGAAATCCTTCACGCACCCAGACTTTGCCAAAAACCCGTTCTTGTTATGTTTAATGGCGTCCCCAATCCCCTCAATATTTGAAGCAACTACTGGCAGCCCTGCAGCAGCGGCCTCTATTGCGACAATTCCAAATCCTTCAAAATCATTTTCTACTTTGATGTTTGGCATTACAAAAACGTTTGCCGAAGAGTAAAGCAGTCTCAGCAGTTTGTCATCTACTCTCCCCAAAAGAAAAACCTTCCCTCCCAGCCTCTTTTTGTCCACTATTTTACGCAACAGGGGTTCCATTGGCCCTCTGCCCACAATCAAATAAATCAAAGTATTATTTTTTTTAAGCAAATTCGGAAAGACTTTTTCAACAAACCAACTGAAGCCTTTCCTTTCGACAAGCCTTCCAACAGACAAAATAATTTTTTTATTAGTGCTTTGCATCGATTCCATGGACCGGATCAATTCCATCTTTTCTTGCGAAGACGGTTGTTCTGGTCGCTCAACCCCAATTGGAATAATAACACATTGGGCTTCGCTTGCACCCCTTTTCAAGCATTCTTTTTTGGATGCCTCGCTTATGCAAATTATTTTGTCAAATTTTTTCAAAGAAAAAGAAAGTACTTTTTGATACAACATATTTGGAAAAGTGATATCCAGCCCATGGGCTGTGATCAACACCGGAGAACCATAAATTTTTTTGAATAAAGGCCCAAAAAAACTCAATGCCCCATCCCCGACATGCAATATTACATTCTTTTCCCTTAACTCCATTAGAAGCCTAAAAAACAAATAAAAAACGAAAAAAGGCAAGAGTACACGTTTTCTAAGTGCAATAGTCTTCATGCTAAAACTTTTTTCTGCCCTGCTACTTAACTCATAGCTAAGCTTTTCCATCCCCCCAAGATTTGGAGGGAAACAGCGCGTAACATACACAACATTCATTCTCTTTGAAATAGAAGAAAAGCAAAAGGCATTTAAAATATGCGCCAGCTTATTTTCGCATGTCCGCCATGAAACCAAAAAGCATTACCTGGATTCCGCCAATTATGAGAAGGGCCGTAAGAATTATCAAAGCAATATGGCCAGTGACCGGCTGGGTTAAATGAAGGTAACTGAGGTAAAAACCAAAAATAAGCCCAACAAAGAATAAAACCAACCCAAGAGAACCAAAAAACTTTAAGGGAGCAAAATCCCGGTAAGTCCTGAGTATATTTATGCCCGCATTAACAGCATACGCAAAAGGACTTGAAATCAGCCTGCTTTTCCCTTTCCTCACCCCAACAGTAATTGGCACTTCTTTTACAGTAAACCCCTTTTTAGCCGCCAACAGTATCTGTTCTTGGGTATATGTGTAAGTGTTCCGGAGTTTTAATCCCGCAACCTCTCTGGTGAATGCCCTAAACCCGCTTTGAGAGTCAGTTATTTTCTGGCGAATCATGTGAGAAACAACCCAAGAAAAAGCCTTATTTCCCAGTCTTTTCAGCAAAGGCATTGGGGGAGTTTCGAGCAAAAACCGGCTTCCCAAAACTAAGTCGTTTCCTGCCCTAATCTCATTCAATAGCAGGAGTATTTCCGCCGGATCATGCTGCAAGTCAGCATCCATCTGCACTATTACGTCCGCGCCAAGCTTAAGTGCTTCCGCTATCTCGGACCTAAAGGCTTCAGCAAGGCCAAGGTTATGTTTATGGGAAATCACAAGTGCCCCCGCCTTTAAAGCGCATTCCCTCGTGCGGTCAGTGCTTCCATCATCCAAAACAAGGACTCTGTGCGGAAAATTTTTCAGGCTGGACTTTATTTTTTTTATCAGTACAGAAATTGTTCTTTCTTCGTTGAACGCTGGAATAACGACAACTACCTTTAATCCTGAAGCCAATTCTTTCACTCAATATCTAAGAAAGGCAATTATTTTTTAGCAGTATGTTTTTTAAGCAGTTAAACTA
This sequence comes from uncultured archaeon, assembly GCA_964442255.1. Lineage (GTDB taxonomy): Archaea > Iainarchaeota > Iainarchaeia > Iainarchaeales > 1-14-0-10-31-34 > CAYTYC01. Next base: position 4,762 of record CAYTYC010000040.1, read on the forward strand.
CTAAATGGGTGGCTGGGGGAGCCAAGTGCTGGAAATCTTATTGCTACTGCTAATACTATTTGTTCCCGGCTTTATCGCAACAAGAAACCTAAAGCTTGAGTTCTGGGAGAGGACAATCTATGCCGTCATACTTTCTTTAGGGATTTCTTCTTTCACTTTATACCTCCTTTCATTTTTTACCAGAGTATCCCCTTTAATAATTTGGGCCTACGTAGCCTGTTTAGTTTCACTGCTTTTTGCCTGCAGGAAAAACATTCAAGAATATGTCAAAACATTTGACAAAGAGGGGCTGAAGAACCGGGATCCTTTCTTTTGGGCGGTTTTCTTGCCCATGATTTCGATAGTCGTTTTTGCTGCGTACACTGTCAGTAATGGCCCTCCGTTATATCCCGATGAGTACACTTATCACCTCCCCATAATAAATGAGTTTGCGGAAAACGGGCAAATAAGCACATTTGAAAACCCAATCAATGCATACCAGCATATATCAAACCAGCTGCCCTTCCTGTTTGAATCATTTGCAGGCTTTCTCAAGATGTTCTTTTTGAAGCCCTTCTGGAAATTTTTGAGCCCACTAGCCATGCTTCTTGCTGGCGGAGCCCTATACTACACAACAAAATCGGTAAGCCAAAGGACCTTGTTGCCCCCAATATTCTGGATTTTGAGCCCAATAGTGTTAATCTTTGGGTTGGGATACTTGGTTGATGTTTTCCTCTCCTTTGCCTTTTTTTGCTCGGTTTTATTCCTGTCTAAGAATTTTGAAACAAAAGAGCATAGATATATTTACTTCGCAGGATTCTTTGCAGGCATAACAATCCTTACAAAATTGATGGGGGGGGTTTTAGCCCTTATTTTGCTCCTTTTTTTAGTCGCTGAAAAAAGATATCCGCAGAGTCTAAAGTTTTTTGCGGCAACATTCCTCACCTCGCTAATATTTTTTACCAAAAAAGTCTTAGTTGAGCCAAGTATTTCTTCACTTACCCTCCAAGAGAACTTTGAGGTTTATGGGTTTTTAATTAAGCTTACTGAGGCTTTAGGTCAGCTGCCTGTCCTGTTCTTATCAAGATTATACCTTATGCCAATTATTTTGGGTTTAATCCCCTTAAGCCTTTGGCTAAGAAAAAAAGGCCTAAAGAGAATTCAAGTCCTGTGTTACATTGGGTTCTGGGTTTTTGTTCTCATAGTAAGCGCCGTTCCAGGAACACGAACAGAGGGCGCGTTCCCACGCTATTTTATACCTATTTTGGGCTTGTTTTCATTGGCTGCGGGGATAACCTTTGAAACCATATTGGAAAAAATAAAAAAAAGAAAAAAAAAGGTTCTTGCCGGATTACTCCTAATCTTTCTTTTATTTTCCCTCACCACTTATTCTGGCTTAGCATTAAATATTTTTAGAATGCAAGAAGAGACGGAAGAAAAGTACGGTCTCTTTTCAAAAAATATTCCAAACGACTCCTCAAGCTTAGTTTTGGTCTTAAACGGCAGGGGATTTATTTATGGATTGGAAAAAGTAACCTACTATGATCACCTAAGTTCCTTAGAGTATTACCGCCCCGCATGCGATTTCCTAAGAGAAAATAAAATAAGCCACGTGGTATACCACCACCCCCACACAATGCCTTGGAGTGTGCCAAAGGAATTTGGAGAGGATTTAAAGCAGGCGCTAGACAAAAACGTCTGCAGCCAGCCAGTGGGCAGCTACTCCACCTGGGTAACCATATACAAAGTAATTTAGAAAAACCCCAAACTGATAATTTGGATTCACTCATGACATCCTCCCACGGCTAAAGCCGTGGGTTTCCCTGAATTCGTTGAGGATGTC
>CAYTYC010000041.1:0-6330 GCA_964442255.1 uncultured archaeon
ATGACATCCTTCCACGGCTAAAGCCATGGGTTTCCCTGAATTCGTTGAGGACGTCTTTTTAAGCCAAAGAAACGCTGGTTAAGATTCATGAGCAGTAAAGATCCGTTAGTAAACCTCCAAAAACCCGCTGTTGAACTTCATTTAAAGGCACTTACTGCTGCCAGCTACCCAAAGCAAAGAAGTTTAAATAAGTTGCGTGAACTGATTTTTAGGTGGTTGGATGGCTGAAGAAAAAAAGGTAAAAAAGGAAATGACTTTTGCGCAGGTTTTGGAGAAATGGCCGAAAACCGGCATGATTATGGCGCAGCACGGCCTGCACTGCATTGGCTGCCATTTTTCCGCGGCAGAAAGCATTGAGCAGGGCGCAAAAGCCCACGGAATGAACGAAGAACAGCTGGAAAAAATGCTGGACGACCTGAACAAAGCCGCGGAAGAAGGGGAAAACGCCGGGAAAGAGAATAAAAAAGAGTGAGGACAAACGCCCATTAGTGTACATTGCTTCGCTTTTTGTGGAAAGGAAAAAGTTAAAAACAAGCGATTGCTTCGCTTTTTGTGGAAAGGAAAAAGTTAAAAACAAGCGATTGCTTCGCTTTTTGTGGAAAGGAAAAAGTTAAAAACAAACGGGCACTCATACATACGTTGTTCTTTGGTAGGAGCTATTGGGAGCCGGATAAGAATTGCCTGAAAGACCGTACATAAACTACGCAAAATGCGGAGGAAACGGAACCTGCATGGAAGTATGCCCTTTAGGCGTTTTCACGAAAGAAAACGGAAAAATAAGGATTCAAAAGCCTTCGGAATGCATCCAGTGCAGGGCCTGTGAAGTGAGCTGCCCGCAAAAAGCAATTGAAGTGAAATAAATGCTTCAATTCCTTTTTTTCTTTTTTTCCCTGTAATCTTCAATCGCTTTCCTCAATCCCTCCGAAGACAAAACAGAGCAATGCATTTTCACGGGCGGAAGGCCCCCCAGCGCCTTTGCTATGTCCTTTTTGGATATCTCCAAAGCCTTTTCCAAAGTTTTTCCTTTCGCCATTTCGGTTAAAACAGAGGAAGTGGAGATTGCGGCAATGCAGCCAAAAGTCTTCACCTTAACGTCCTCCAGAATTTCCTCGCCTTTTTTGTTTTTTCCGACCCTAATGTAAACCCACATAATGTCGCCGCAGGCAGGGTTTCCGACTTTCCCTATTCCGTCAGGGTTCTTTATTTCCCCGATGTTTTTCGGGTGCCTGAAATAATTCATTACCTTTTTTGAGTAAAGTTCTTTCATTTTTTCGCCTTCAATGGCTGTGCCCGTGGCCGTGTGAAACCATTGACTCAATTTCCCCAATGTTTTCCCTGTTCAACGGGCTTATCGCCCTGAGTTTTTTCACTATCGGCGGCAAAACCTTCAGCACGTAATCAATTTCAGTTTCCGAATTAAACCTTCCAATGGTCAGGCGCAGGGAGCCGTGGGCCTGAACATGCGAAAGCCCGAGCGCAAGAAGCACATGGCTTGGCTCAAGGGAAGAGACGGAACACGCCGACCCTGTGGAAGCCGCAATTCCCTTAAAATCCAGATGCGTAATCAAACTCTCCCCCTCAATGAAGTCAAAGGAAACATTCACGTTTCCGGGCAAACGTTTTTCCCTTGAGCCGTTGACCTTCACCCCCTCAATTGAGCCAAGGATTCCGTCAATAATTTTTTCCCTCAGCCTTAATTCTTTTTCGGACTGTTTTTTCATTTCATTTACGGACATGTCCAAAGCCTTAGCCAATCCCACCGCCCCGGCAACATTTTCCGTTCCGCTTCTCCTGTTTTTTTCGTGTCCTCCGCCAACCATTAAGGGCCTGAGCGGTGAGCCTTTTCTCACGTAAAGGAACCCCGCCCCCTTTGGGCCATAAAACTTGTGCGCTGCCGCGGAAAGCAAATCCACATTAAGCTTCTCCACATCAACGGGCAGTTTCCCAACTGTCTGCACCGCATCGGTGTGGAAAGTTATGCCTTTTTTCCTGCAGATTTTTCCTGTTTCAGCAATCGGCTGGATTGTTCCAATCTCGTTGTTTGCGTGCATAACCGAAACCAAAATTGTTTCATGGGTGATTGCGTTTTCAATTTCCTTTGGGTCAACAATTCCTTCCCCTGAAACCGGAACAAAAGTCACATTAAATCCCTCTTTTTCAAGTTGCTCCGCAGTATGCAGAACGGCGTGGTGCTCGATTTTTGTTGTGACAATGTGCGAGCCTTTTTCTTTAAGCGCGTAAGCCGTTCCCTTTAATGCAAGGTTATCCGACTCCGTGCCAGAAGAAGTGAAAACAATTTCATTTGGGGACGCGTTCAAATGCTTTGCGACAACTGCACGGGATTTTTCAAGGGCCTCTTTTGCTTTTCTTCCAAATGAATGCAGGGAAGAAGGGTTTCCGTACTCTTTCGTGAAGAAAGGCTTCATTGCCTTCAAAACCCGCTTATCGGTTTGAGTTGTGGCCGCATTATCGAGGTAAATTTTTTTCTTCATTTTTTCACGCACCCGAGCAGACTGTGCAGCCGGCGAAAGGCTTGCTTTGCTCGGAGGAATGCATTGAGCACAGGCGGAGTTCATTTCTGACTTTTTTGCAGAGTTCGCAGCTTCCGTGAAGGAGTTCCTGCTTTTGGCCTTTTGCGTCCTCTCCCGCCAGCCTTGAGCCAAGTTTGTGTATTGATTTTTTTTCTTCCTTATTGAATTTAAATGAGTTTCCGCGCCTGGATTTAAGGTACTGGCATACGGCAGCCTGCGTCAAGCCCAAAGCCTCGGCTGTTTTTGCGCGGGAAAAGCCCTTCTCTTTAACCAGGTAAACGCACAGCTCTTTCCTTATTGCTGGAAGAACAAACCATCCCACCAACTCACAGGGGAATTTTAGGCTCAAGGCTCACCACTTTTTAACAATCGTTAAAAAGGTTTTTAAACACGTATGCCCCAATATAATTCCCCGCCGGCAATCATACGGAAACCGAATGAAAAAAGGGACAGGCCGTTTGGTTTCTGAAATGATACCCGCAAGATAGAAAAAGTTTTTAAACAACGGCGACATTTGTATTTGTGCGGGGGAACTTTTTGGTGAGAACATGCCTTCAAAAAACAAGCCATTTCCGTCAATTCGAAAACGGGACGGAAGAATAGTCGAATTTGACCGGAAAAAGATTACGGAAGCGATTTTCAAGGCTGCAAAGGCGGTGGGAGGGGAAGACAGGAAAATTTCTGAAATTCTCTCCCAAAAGGTTGTTGAAGAGCTGAAAAAAAGGGCCGGAAAAAGGGTTCCAACCGTTGAAGAGGCACAGGACGTAGTTGAAAAGGTCCTGATAGAGGAAGGGCACGCAAAAACAGCGAAATCCTTCATCCTGTACAGGGACAAGCGCGCGGGTTTAAGGGACGTAAAAAGCTTTCTTGCAAAGGCGGATGAAATAGTCCAAGGCTATTTAATGGAGTTTGACTGGAGAAGCAAGGAAAACAGCAACGCATCCTACTCCCTTTCCGGGTTGCAGGCCCATGTTTCAGGCGCGGTTTTGGCTGAATACACCCTGAACCACATTTACCCCAAAGAAATAAGCGACTCGCACAGGAACGCCGACTTCCACATTCACGATTTGGGGATTGGAACGTTTGGGGGTTATTGTGCGGGATGGTCACTGAGACAGCTGATGCTGGAAGGCTTTAACGGAGTGCCGGGAAGGGTTGCAGCAAAGCCGGCAAAACACTTTAACGCGGCATTGGGGCAAATAGTCAATTTTTTTGGAACACTGCAGAACGAGTGGGCGGGTGCGCAGGCGTTCAGCTCCTTTGACACTTATCTCGCGCCATTGGTAAGGAAAGACAACCTGAACTACGAAAGGGTAAAGCAAAGCATCCAGGAATTCGTGTTCGCGATAAACCAGACCTCACGCTGGGGAAACCAGGTTCCGTTCACCAACCTGACATTCGATTGGGTTGTGCCGGAGGACATGGAAGGGCAAAAAATAATCTACGGCGGAAGCACGGTAAATGAAACCTACGCGGACTACCAGAAAGAAATGGACCTGATTAACAAGGCATTCATTGAGGTGATGACTGAAGGCGACATGGACGGAAGAATCTTCACTTTCCCGATTCCAACCTACAACATCACAAGAGACTTTGACTGGAATTCGGAGAACTCCGAACTGTTGTTTGAAATGACCGCAAAATACGGAATCCCATACTTCCAAAACTTCGTCAACTCCTCGCTTAAGCCCGGGGATGTGAGGAGCATGTGCTGCCGCCTGCAACTGGATGTAAGGGACCTGAAATACAAGACAGGCGGATTATTCGGATCCGGGGAGCAGACAGGAAGCATCGGGGTTGTGACGGTAAACATGCCTAAACTCGCCCACACATCCAAAAACGAGGAAGAATTGTTTGAAAAACTTGAAAGGCTGCTTTACCTTGGAAAAGAATCGCTTGAGATTAAAAGAAAAGAGGTAATGAAAAACATGAACCAGGGTCTCCTCCCATACACAAAACGCTATTTGGGCCACCTGAACAACCACTTCGCAACCCTCGGAATAGTTGGAATGAACGAGGCATGCGAAAACTTTTTCGGAAAAAACATTGCAAGCCCGGAAGGAAAAAGGCTTTCCTCAAAGGTTTTGGATTTTTTCCGGGAAAACTTAACCCAGTTCCAGGAAGAAACCGGGCACATATTCAATTTGGAGGCAACCCCCGCTGAAGGCACTTCATACAGGCTCGCGAAAATAGACAAAAAACATTTCCCTGAAATCAAGACCGCGGGAACAAAAAACCCTTTTTACACGAACTCCACCCACCTTCCCGTGGGATACACGAACGACATTTTTGACGCACTGGACCACCAGGATGAATTGCAGGTAAAGTACACCGGCGGAACGGTTTTGCACGGCTTCATTGGAGAGCAGATTTCCTCTTCCGGCGGATGCAGGAGACTGGTGAAAAAAATCGCGGAAAATTACAGGCTTCCCTATTACACTGTCACGCCGACTTTCAGCGTGTGCCCTGTGCACGGCTACATTAAAGGCGAACACCGGGAATGCCCTTTAACGGTTAACGGAGGTAATGAAAATGGAGAAAAAATGCGGGCAAAAAACCGAAGTATACAGTAGGGTTGTGGGATACTTTCGCCCTGTCCAAAACTGGAATGCAGGCAAAAAAGAGGAATTCAGGGAAAGAAAACCCTATTCGGTAGAGAATTGACATGAAAATAGGCGGACTCCAGAAAACAACATTGATAGACTTTCCCGGAAAGGTTGCGGCCACGGTTTTCACTGTGGGCTGCAATTTCCGGTGCCCTTACTGCTACAACATTTCCCTCGTGAAAGACACGGGCCCAACCCCGGAAATGCCTTTGGAGGAATTCCTTTCCTTTCTGGAGAAAAGGAAAAAGGTTTTGGACGGCGTCTGCATTACGGGGGGAGAGCCCACACTGCACTCCGATCTCCCAAAACTAATTGACGAAATTAAGTCCCTGGGTTTGGAGGTAAAGCTTGACACAAACGGCTCAAACCCTGAAATGCTGGGCCAACTCATTAAAGAAAAAAAGCCGGACTACATTGCGATGGACATAAAGGCTCCACTGGAAAAATACGGTTCAATTTCAAGAGTGCAGTTGGACAAGGAAAAAATAAAAAAAAGCGTTGAGCTCATAAAGAATTCGGGAATTGAATACGAGTTCCGTTCAACCGTTGTTCCGGGCCTGTTCACCAAAGAGGACGCGAAAGCAATAGGCGAATGGCTTAAGGGCGCGAAGGCTTTTTTCATCCAGCAGTTCCGCCCAATGGATTCAATGCTGGATTCTTCGCTTAAAAAGGTTCTGCCTTTTTCCAGGGAAGAACTGGAAGAATTTAAAAAAACTATGGAGCCCTTTTTTGAAAAAGTGGAAATCCGCGGAGCGGAATAAACAAAGGATTCCTGGAAAAAAAAGAAAAAAAAGGAGGAATTAAAGATGGAAAAAATTAAAATCACGCAGGAACTGGATAAGTGCATTGGATGCGGAAGCTGTGCGGCAATCTGCCCGGACAACTGGGAAATGGCTGGAGACAAAAGCAGGCCCAAAAAAACGGAGCTGGATGAGGTGGGCTGCAACCAGGAAGCAGCGGACAACTGCCCGGTGAGCTGCATCCACATTGAAAAGGCATGACATCCTTCCACGGCTAAAGCAATGGGTTTCCCTGAATTCGTTGAGGATGTCTTTTTCCGTTAAAGGCGAAGCCGCATGGCGTAAGCCACTTGCCGAAGGCAATTTTTTGATCAAACTTTTTTTTTCAAAAAGTTTGTTTTGATGAAACTTTTTTGAAAAGTTTTTTGGGAAGAAATCCGCAAACCGCTGCCT
>CAYTYC010000042.1:0-5645 GCA_964442255.1 uncultured archaeon
TCTGGCTTGAAGTTTCCTGCCGTAAAGTAAGTGCAGAGGACGAAGTCATAGCTGTGCCTGAAGATTTCGTTTTTGGTTTTTCTGCCTAAATCCACGGCATCAAAATATAGAGCCTTAACCTTGTCTGCAAGCTTTGCTTTGGCTATCTCTTTCCTGGATTTTTCAACCATTTTTTTGCTGTTGTCAAATCCCACATATACGCCTGTTTTTTCCCATATTGGTTCTTTGCTGAGAAGCAGCGGAAGCCTGCTTTCCCCCACGCCTATGTCAAGTATTTTCAGTGGCCCTTTGGATTCCAGCGTTTTTTCTCCCAGTATTTTTTTCAGTTCCCTGAATTCCGCCTTTTGGGATTCTATAAGGTAAGGAGCCATCCACTTTTCATTCAGCGTGCGGCCAACAATTTTTTCGTTTTCATACATTACAAAAGTTTTTTCCACAGATTATTTTTTCTCCAAAAGGCACAAAAAGATATCCCCCACTGAAAGGAAAAGCTTTTTATTGCTAAACGCGCTTTTTCTGTTATGGCGTTAACAAAGAAAGAAGAGCAGCTACTTAAACGAATAAAGGTTTACTCCGAAAACGACCCCAATAACCCGGAGTTTCCGCCCGAAAACCCGAAGTTTCCCGCAACCCCGACATACAAGATTGAGGTTCCAGGTTTTTCAAACGTTTGGCTGAAAGACGAAAGCGTTAACCCGACCGGAACACACAAGGACAGGATGGCCTGGGAAATGGTCGTAACATACAGGGACATTTTGCTTGCAAAGAAAAGGGGGCAAGTGAAAGGCGCCTTGCCTCAAATGTCAATCATCAGTTCAGGCTCGGCCGCAATAGCCATTCAAAAAAGGCTGAAAGAATACGGGCTGCCTGACTTAAAGGTTTTGATTGACACCAATGCGGACGAAAAAATGATTAAGGCAATGAAAAAACTCGGCTGCGAAATATTTGAAGTTGACCTGGGAAAAAAGGCTTTTGAATGGAGAGAAATTCTCCACTTGACCCACAACACCCCCGGCTTTGACATAACTTCCTGCGAAGCCTTGGACCCCACGACAAGGTTTTACGACTGGCTGAGCTATGAAATAATCAACATTTCCCCTGATTACTGCTTTATTCCATTCGGCACAGGAAACCTTTACGAAAATGTTTTGAACATCAACAAGAAAGAGGTTTCCACAGCCCACCATGACCCAAGATTCAGGGGAGACGTTAAAAGGCTCAGAAACTGCCGTTTTTTGGGCGCAACATCCAACAACCCGAAAAGCAAGGCAGACAAGCTTTATTCCCCGCACCTTCCATTTGTTCACGTTGACGAGCAGTGGATAAGGGTTTACCGTTACTCGGGGTTCTGCGGAAATGATTCAAATGTTCACCTCCTCAAAGAAAGTTTTCTGGATAAAGCAATTAAACTGGCTGAAGCACAGGGCATAGAGTGCGAGCCGTCGGGAATTGCGGGCCTGGCTTTAATGCTGCAAATGAAAAACAAGCTGCCAAAAAACAAGAAAATGCTGGTCGTAAACACAGGAAAAACAAAAATTCCCTGATTGAAAAAAAAATGGCTGCCCCAAGAAGATCTGAACCGCTTTAAGCCCCCACTGTTACCGCTGTTTTCATGGCTTCCTTTACCGTCCCGGTTTGCCTGCTTTTTTCCTTAAACTCTTTCGGGGTGTAGCAGAATATTTCCAGTGGCGCGGTTTCAGTCCAGTAGTCATACATTTTTTCGGTTCGCCTGAAAAAATTCGTTCCCTCAAACGCCTTGCTCACAACTAGCACATCAAAATCGGATTCCAGCAACGCGTTGCCTTTTGCGCGGGAACCAAACAAAAACACTTTGGCGTCAGGGAAATCCGCCTTAAGCCTTTCCGCGAATTCCTTCACTTTTTCTGAATCTGTTTTTCCGCCCATTCGAACACCTTCTTTGCTTCCCCCAATAAATCGGCTGCAATCTCGCTGTCGTAAGCCTCTTTTGGGAATCTCCTTTCTCATGAAAAACACCAAACCAGAAACAGTATTTAATTATAACCAAGAAAAGGGATAGCCCGGGGGAGATTCGGGCATGGTGCAACCATCCATTAAAGCAATTTCAGGAATTCTTCTCTTGAAATGCCGGTTTGTTTCAGGATTGACAACAGCGTCCCGGGAACAACAATTTTGTGGTTTGGAACAGTTACCCTCCTGAAAGGCGCCTTGTTTTCCCTTAAAATAAAGTGGCTGCCTGTCTGGTGGTCGACTTCAAAACCGGTTTTCCGCAACGCCTTTATTATTTTGGTTCCGGAAAGAACGGGAAGCTTCATTTAAGCCACAGAAACAGCCGCGATTTCAACAGTTCTTTCAAAAACCTTTTCCTCAGGGTGCTTTTTCAGGCTCTCCAAATAGCCCTTAACCGCATCCTTAATGTTTTTCAAAGCTTGGGCCTTGGTTTTTCCCTGCGAAATGCATCCAAGCAGCCCGGGAACTTCGGCCACAAACCAGCCTGTTTCAGCATCCTTTGTCAAAACAACTTTATACTCCATAAAAACCAACAAACATTATGCAGGATAGGCTTTTTATAATTAGCCCCGAGGAGATTCGAACTCCTGTCAAGAGGTCCAGAACCTCTTATGCTTGGCCGCTACACTACGGGGCTGTGCTCCGCAGCCTGTTTTTTGGTGAACCTTTTTTTAAAAGGTTCCCAGGCTACGGGGCTATCAGAAAAAATCTAATTAAGCAGGTTATTTAACCTTTTCTTCTTGCCGGATCGCTTCCGCCAAAGGCAATTAAGCGGTCTTTTACTTTTTTACCCAACCAGTATTTTCCATGCGTTCCCTCCCCATACTCGTCTATCATCGACTCCAATCTTTTCGCCAAAAGCTCTGCAAGGGTTTTTTCTTGGAGACGGCCTTGATGTTCCATGCTTTGAGCACTCCTTTGCACCAGCCTGAAAAGCCATAACGCTGAATTGAAATCAGGGTCAGACCATTCTGCAGCCGGCTTTTCAAGCAAAGCAGTCAAAGCCTTTCGCCTTTTTTTTCTGTCCCGCCCGTCGGCTTTTCGGTTGGAAGGTTCTGCAGCCTTTTTTCCGCCGCCCCGTGAACCTCTGCCCCCTGCTTTTTTTGCCGGCATTCAAGTAAAAAAAGGCGGAAAAACTTAATTAAGGCTTCGTTTTGCGGGAGCCTCAATAAGGTGAAAACTATTTCCCGAACCTTCTCTGCCTTTCGTAAAATTCGTCAACCGCAAGCGCCAAATCCTGCTGCGAAAATTCCGGCCAAAACTTGTTCAAAAAATAGAGCTCGGAATAGGAGGACTGGTAGGTGAGAAAACCGCTTAATCTTTGAGTGAAGCCTGTCCTGACAATCATGTCAGGGTCCCGGAAACCGGAGTAAAGGTAATTCTTGAAAGAACCTTCATTCAAAGTTGAAAGGTCAAGGTTGTTTTGCTTGTATTGTTCCGCGATTTTTTTTGCGGCATCCACTATTTCGGCCTGCCCGTTGTAGCCGAGCGCCATTGTGACAACCTTTTTTTTGAAGGACGAAGTGAAGTCCTCTGCCTTAAGCATTTTTTCCTGCAATTTTTTTGGAAGTCCCTCTGTTCGCCCGATAAACTTGAGCCTCACTTCATTTCCGGTGAAAGTTGAAGTGCTCCAAACCTTGTCCAGTTCGCGCTCAAAGATTTTGAAAAGAATTCTCAGTTCCGCGCTTTTGCGGGTGAGGTTTTCCAAAGACAGGGTGTAAAAGGTTCCTGCCTTAATTTTGGGGTAAAAGTTAAGCCAGTCCAGGACATCCCAAGCCTTTTTTGTGCCAAGCTGATAGGAGTGAAGCAGGGAGGCGCCGCTTTTAAGCGCATACCTTCTGTTTCCGTCGGGAATGAATCCGATTGAGGTTAACTCCAAAATGCCCACCTTTTAATGCAATATAGACGTAAATCTAAGTCAAATAAACTAATAAACCTTATTAACTATTTAAATATTATGCTCAAGCAGTTAAAGCCCATGGGAGGCAATAACATGAAAAAACGGCCCAGGGAAAGGGACGAATTCGCGGAAAACGTGAAAAAACTGTTTGTAAATTTCAGCGAAACACGGGAATTCAGGCCAGAGCTGGGAAGCGCGGAAAAAATCAGGTCGGAACTGGAGGAAATAAAGGTTCCGTCGCTGAAAGCGCTGAAAGAAGAGTAAGTCTTTACGGCAGTCTGCAAAAGCCGTGAAAAAAAAAAGCAAGGCTTCCGGGGTTTCCTGAAAAAAAATTCCCAAAGACTCAAAAGCCTCAAAAAAAAGTGTAAAGCAATGCTCTTCAACAAAACACGCAACAGAAAACTTGTCGAGAAAACGGAGATTGCTGATTCTTTCCTGAAAAGGTTTCGGGGACTGATGTTCAGGGGAAAGCCTGATTACGCGTTAGTGTTTGAACTGGAAAAAGAAACGCGTTTGGGGGCAAGCATTCACATGCTTTTCGTTTTTTTTCCGATTGACGTGGTTTACCTGGATTCGGGGAAAAAAGTGGTGGACATTAAATCAGGGTTAAAGCCATGGAGCCTGAATTACACGCCGAAAAAGGCCGCAAAATATTTTGTGGAATTTCCTGTGGGAAAATTGCGGGAAAAGATTGGATTGGGCGATGTTTTGCAATGGGATTAAATTTAAATTAGGGTTTAAGGACAGTATTATCGGTGAAGGAAATGGAAAGAATTGAATGCTCTGCGGTAATCGTTAAGGGGGAAGTGGCTTTTGTGGCTTTTTGCCCGGAGCTGGGGGTCACAAGCCAGGGGAAAACCGAGAAAACCGCTTTTTCTAACCTGAAAGAAGCCGTTGAACTTTACCTGGAAGACGAGGATATAAGGGAGCAGCTGAAAACGCATCCTGTAAAGAAAGCGAAAATAAAAACCATTGCTGTCAGCGCTTAAGGCGGTTTTTGTGCCAAGGCTTCCAATAATTTCCGGAAAACGGCTGGTTAAAATTCTTTCAAATAACGGCTTTGAAGTTGTTGGAAGGAAAGGAAGCCATGTGCGGCTCAAAAAGAAAACAAAAGAAAAAACGCTTGTAACCGTTGTGCCGCTGCATAAAGAGCTTGACCCGGGAACTTTGCTTGCGATACTGAAGCAATGCGAAAGTTCAAGGGAAGAATTTGATTCAATTTTGGCGAAGTAAAAAATAGAGGGAATTCGTAAAACAATAACAGTGGACACAGAAAACTTATTTTAGTTCCCCCAATTTTTTGTTTTTCGCAAGTTTTGTTAAAGCTTTTTTCAATGCTGTCAAAATGGTTTTCTCTGGTTTATCCAAGATTATGGCTGCTTCTTCCACAGTTAGGTTTCTTTTTTTGCTTGAAAAGAAAATAACCTCAACAACATTTCGTTGCGTAGCAGCCAAAGAATCCAAAGCGCTGCCAATTACTGCAGTTCTTTCTTTAAGGATTAAATCGGTTTCAGAGGTTCTCTTGGTTACGGCAACTCTTTCCCCGTAATCCCAACCTAAACCATGAATTCCCAGTTCTTCGGATAACTCAGCCATTCTGCGCCAGTAATCATTCCAGTATCTGGCAATGCCTTCCCTTAGTTTTCTTTGAAAATCCGGGTCCTGATGCAACCTCCTCATCCTCTCATCCCTCGCCCTAGCAAAATCCGGGTCCTGATGCAACCTCCTCATCCTCTCATCCCTCGCCCTAGCAAAA
>CAYTYC010000043.1:0-4421 GCA_964442255.1 uncultured archaeon
CATCATCACCAATGGGTAATATAGGCAATGATGAGGTTAACACCTGCCGAGCGCAAGCGATGACGATTTAACCCATCCCTGAGCCCGCTTTTTTCCTTTTGCCGCAAGATTACGAAAAAAAAAATATGACATCCTTCCACGGCTAAAGCCGTGGGTTTCCCTGAATTCGTTGAGGATGTCTTTTTCCGTCAACGGAAAGAAATCCGCAAACCGCTGCCTAAAGGCAGCGGATTTCTTTGGGTTGTTAATGATTTTGCACAACACTTTTTAATTGAACAAAAAAAAAGGGCCAAAACCGAAACGCCAGGGGGTTTTTGAATTGAGGGCACGCCAAAAAATCATGGAAAAAAGGAAAAAACAGGAAATAAGGAAAAAGAAAAAACAGGGGCAGGAAAGGACAGGCAAGCGCCACACAGCAATCTCCAAAAACTGAAGCCAGACAACGAAAAAAAGCGGATTCTTTTTGCACGGGAAAAAAAAAACATAAAAATTTTTTCCCTAAGCAGAATTTAAAAAAAAGCGATTGAAATGGAAAAAAACACCGAAGAAAAACAGGAAAACGGAAACAAGGAAAAAATTGTGACAATCGAGGGAATCCTCACCGCACTGCACTTAAACCTCACCTTGCCGCTTCTTATCGCTTACGCTGTTTTATTGGGCGCGGAAACATTTCAGGTGGCCGCGCTGGTCACCGCGGGAGCGGTTTCCTCAATGCTCGGCGGGCTTCCCTCCGCCTGGATAATTGAAAAAACAAATGCAATCAAAAAATCGTACCTTTTATCCTACTTCCTGGCGGGAACGGGATGGCTTTTCATTGCATTAATCCCTTTCCTGACCCAAAACTGGTTTCCTTTCCTCCTCGCAGCATACGCATGGACCGGCTTTATGGCTTCCTTTTCGCTTATCGCGTGGACCACCTGGATGGGAAACACTTTCCCAAAAAAAAGGGGAACAATTTTTTCCCGGAGAAACTATTTGGTGGCAGTGTTTGCCTTAATTGCATTGCTTTTCTCAAACCTTTTCCTTGGAAGCTTTTCAGGGGAAAAAATCACCGGATTCCAGGTTCTCTTCGCCGGCTCGGTTTTCTTTTCATTTTTGGCTGCCGCGGCAATGGCAAGGCTGCCTGAAAAAAAGGTTCCTGTGCTTGTGGAAAAAAACCATTTTTTCCGAATAATAAGGTATGTTGCCGAAGAAAAAGGTTTCAAGCAATACGTTTTGTTCATGTTTGTCTTCAACCTCGGGTTATGGCTTACAGGCGCTTTCTTTGATGTTTACGCATTGAATGTCTTAAAGATTGGGGCGGAATGGATTCCGGCGTTCGCATTCGGTCTGGGGCTGGGGACAATCATCACAATGCGCGCATGGGGAACGCTTATTGACAGGCACGGAAGCAAAACCGTGCTCGTGATAAGCTCTTTTGGGGTGTCACTTACCCCCCTTTTCTGGGTTTTCATCCACGAACCAATGCACTTTTTTGCGGTAGCGGTTTTGTCCGGGCTTTTCCTGAACGGCTTCATGCTTTCATCCTTCAATTACCAGCTGGATTTGACTCCCGCAACAAAAAGGGCAAAATACCTGGCGCTTTTTTCATTTATGACGGGAATCCCCGTGGTAATCGCGCCTTTTTTGGCTTACGGAATCCTTCAGGTTTTTTCATTTTCCCCCCTTGGGCTGGGGCCCTTTCTCTGGCTTTTCCTTGTTTCCACGGGAACAAGGCTTTCCGCTGCTTTTGTTGCCGGAATGCTTAAGGAGCCAAGGCAGCACAGGATACGGGCAAAAGCGGTTTTCGGCGACCTTGTTTTTGAAACCGCCGGATACTGGCAGAGCACGGCATACAACCTGGTGCACATCCCGAACCTGAACGAAATAAAAAAAATTTTTCTTGCAAGAATAAAGAGACGGCTTGAATCCGAAAAAAGGCTGACAAGCTTTGCGCTGAAAAAAATGCGTTTCCCGGGAAAGTCGCCCAAACTTTTTTACTACAAATATTTTACCCTGCTTTCCCTGTACAAAAGCCTCCTTAAGGCGGGAAAAAAAATGAGTTCGCAAAAAGAACAAAGGCTGGTTGAAAGCAAAAACTTTTTCAGGGCAATAAAATCGGCGCAAAGGAAGGCAAACCTGCTGAAAGAATTCAGGAAGGCAGCGGAAAAAAAGGCGTAAAACGCATGAAAAAGGCGCTTAATTTTTTTTTAGCTTTTCTTTCCTTTAAACAGGGGCTTCTTTCACAAAATAAAGCGCAACAAGCGCAACAACTGTAGCGGCAATCCCGAACAAAAAGGTGAGTTCCTGGCTTAAGCCCCACAAATGGCCGGCAATTATTCCCCCAGGCAAAGCGGCAAGGCCCACCGAAAAATGGTATGCGCCCAAGGAAGTGCCTTTATAGTCTTCATCCGAAATGTTTGAAACAAAGGCGCGCTGCATGCTGTCAGTGACCGCATAAACCACCCCAAACATCACAAACAAAAGCAGAAAAAAGAAAAGCCCATGGAAGAAAATGAACCCCAGGTTTGTGAAAATGTAGAGAATGTAAGCGAAAATGAGGAGCTTTTTCTGGCCAACCCTGTCGGAAAACCTGCCCGCAGGGTAGGCGGAAAGGCTTGACGCAACCTGGTAAACAGTGTAAAGGGCAATAGGGGCTGCGATTGCAAGCGCCGCGGTGAAGGCGGACTGGCTCCTTAAAACAAAAAACATGTAACCGAAGTTTCCGAGCGCGAAAACCGCGGAAGAAAAGATAAGGATTTTCAGGGGAAAGGAAAGGCTTCCGATTCCTTTCCTGAAAGTGATTTTTTTTTGGTCTTTCCCTGTCTCCTTCACCCAAAGGAGGGGAACCACGGAAAAAAAGGCAATGATTCCAGCGAAAAGGAAAATCTGCTGGAAGCCGAGGCCAAGGAAATAAAACAAGATTAACGCGACAATTGACCCCAAAACAGCGCCCCCGAATCAAACGCCCTGTGAAACCCGAAGCCTGCGCCTTTTTCGCCTTTTTTTGCGGAATCCGAAATCAGTGAATCAGCGGGCGCAGCCCTCAACCCTTTTCCAAGCCTTTCCCCTGAACGAAAAAACAGGACGGCGGGCCAGGAGGAAGCGAACGCAAACAACAGCTTGAATGCCGCGGAAAGCAGGTAGCCTCCGCCCACCAAAAGCCTTTTTGCGTTCACCCTGTCCGCAATGTGCCCTGAAGCAATTTTCATGAAGCTCACAATCATTTCGCTTGCGCCATGCACCAACCCCACGGCAAGCCCTGTTCCCCCCAATGAAACAATGAAGAAAGGCAGGAGGGGAAGAATTATTTTGCTGGACAGGTCGTTGATTAGGGAAACAAATGAAAGCATCCAGATGTTTCTTGAAGCCATTGCTTAAAGCCTCTGCGGAGTTTTCTTTAAATTATTGCCATTCCCCCGTCAACCCCCAGCACCTGTCCCGTGATGTAATCGGCCTTGTCCGAAGCAAGGAAAATCACGGCACTGGCGATGTCCCTTGGCTCGCCGATCCTTCCCCACGGGACAGAATCAACGATTTGCTTGAGGCTTTCGTCGTCCATTTCCCCTATTCCCGGCGTTTTAACCGGCCCGGGAGCAACCGCGTTAACGTTTATCCTGTGTTTTGCGAGCTCCACAGCCAAAGCGCGGGTGAACGCGTTCACCCCTCCCTTGGAAGCACAGTAATGCGCAAGGGAAGAGAATCCAAGTATGCCGGCAACAGAGGAAATGTTCACAATTTTTCCCCCTTTCTTTTGGGCAATCATCTGCTTTGCGGCCTCATTTGAGCAAAGGAAAGTCCCCTTCAAATTTACGTCAATCACTTTATCCCATTTTTCTTCAGTCATTTCCTCAAAGGAAACAAACGGGTAAATGCCTGCGTTGTTCACCAAAACATTCACCGAACCGAATTCCTTTGCCGCCGCGTCCACCAGTTTTTCCACGTCCTTTTTTATTGAAACATCGCATTCGGAGAAAATGGCTTTCCCCCCTGAAGCGATTATTTCCTGCAGCGTGGCTTCGCAGTCTTTTTCATTCAAGTCAGCCAAAACAACATTGGCTTTTGCGTCCGCAAACCGCAGCGCAATCTCTTTCCCAATTCCTTTCGCCGACCCAGTTACAAGGACGGTTTTTCCGGTGAAATCCATTTTTATCGCCCCCAAAAGTTACCTGTTTTTTTAAAGGTTATGTAAGAAAGATTTTTAACCGCACCTGATTTAAATAATGTCTGCCTGCATTTTTTTTCCTTTTCCCGGGTTTTTCACCCCACGCCTGTTTTGGGGCCTTGAAAAGCTTGTCAAGTTTCCTTCAAATGCGACTATTTCCCCGTCAGCCACAAAGTTTTTGCCCTGCTTTTTTGCTTCATCAAAGAGTTCAGGGTACCGGGATATGACATCCTTCCACGGCTAAAGCAATGGGTTTCCCTGAATTCGTTGAGGATGT
>CAYTYC010000044.1:0-4066 GCA_964442255.1 uncultured archaeon
GCGCCCTCAGTCCGCCCATCTGTCTTCATCGCCGTCTGCTCACGGCGGCAGAGCACCCTGTTTTCAACAGGACTGGCTCGCTTTCGCTCGCATTAAGCCGGCTCGGTGTCATCGTCAGTTCATCATCGGGTAAGGAAAATGTGCGCGGAAACGGTTAAAAAAGGGGTTTTCAGATGGAAAGCGAAACCCGTATGAACATCACTTCACTTGAAGCCAAAAGAAAAAGCAAAAACAGGCCCTGGGCTGAAAGCATGTTAGCCTTAAACGGATTAAACCCAAAAAAGGAAAGCACCAGCAAAGTCAAAACCATTGCAATGCCAACCGAAAAAATCTGCGAAACAATCTTCACAAAATCACCCTGCAATGAAAACATTGAATACTACGAGAACGATGTAGACAAAACCCAATTCAACAAGCGGAAGCCTGCGGGAAAGCCTTGGATATGTTTCAGCGGAAATAAGGACACCAAACTCCAAAATGAAATACAATGCAAGAAAGCCCCCGCCAAACAGCACCCAACCGGAAAAACCCGTGAACTCCTCCCAAACCAAAAGGCTAAATGGAACAACAATGAAAGCCAGCAAGGTTTTCTTTTTCTCAAATAAGATGTATGCAATCGCAAAGAAAATGAAAACCCACACAAGATTCAATGACACAAACTCCGCTAACCAAGAGAAATCCAATTTCAGCAAATGCGAAACAATCTCAAGAAAAGCCATGTTATCTTATACATAAACGAATTTCCAATATATAAAACAAAAGAGCGGTTTTTCCGCTTTTAGATGGAAAAACTTAAATATAACCTTATAAAAGATAAATATTGGCAGTTGATTTTTCTTGAACGAAAAGGCCCCTTTGGATTCCAGGGATTTAACGATTCTCTATCATTTGTGCAGAAACTACCGCACAGGCTTTAAGGAATTGGCGAAGGTTACAAACCTTTCAAAGGATTCCGTGAAGTACAGGTTTGAACGAATGAAAAAACTGGGAATAATTAAGAACCAGCTTTTGTTGATTGACCCCTTGGAGCTTGGAATGGAAATGTTCCAGGTCTTTATACGGATCAAAAACCCTGACCCTGTAAAGGAAAAAAAACTTGAAAAGTTTTTGGAATCCAAGCCCGGGGTGCTGCAGCTCTTCAGGCTTACAGGCTCCTGGGATTACTTTGTATTGGTTTCCTCCAAGGATTCCGTTGCAATAGGCGGATTCTTTATGGAATTAAGGGAAAAATTCAGGGACCTGGTTGGGGAGACTTTTTTTCTTTTGGAATCCAAGGAATACAAGATAAGGGCGTTTCCTGACTTCTTTTTCTTTGAGGCAAAGAAAACCCCTTTAAGGCCAAAAAGGGATCTTTCTTTTTCCAAGGAGCTTGAGAAATATTCGAGGCTGGAGTTTAAGCACGGCGGAAGGCTTTCACTGAATGAAGAAGAAATAAGGCTTTTAACCGCCTTAAACCAGGACTTAAGGGCAAGCGTTTCCGAGTTAGCCGTTAACATGGGGTTTTCCAAGGAAAAAACCAAGGCAATGATTTTATCGGTGATTAAAAAAAAGGCAATTAACGCCTTTTGGCCTGAACTGGATTTTAAGCCCCTTGGATTAATGTCCCATTTTGCGTTAATCAAATTCAGTTTCATTGGAAAAGAAAAAGAAAAAGAGCTTGCCCGGCTCATAAAGCCAATGCCTTTCATTGACCGTGCCGTGAGAACAATTGGGGACTTTGATTTGGCCTTGTACTACAAAACAAGAACTGTTGAAGAATTTTTTGACTCGCAGCGAAAATTCAGGAAAATGCTTTCCCCTTTGATTGAAAAATATGTTTACTTTGAAGTGGTTAAGCAAGTCAAGTGGCAGACTGACCCGAAAATGCTGAAATAAGACTTTTAAGGTTTTACTCTCTCCTTTTCTGCAGGGCTGAGGCAAAATGGACTCCGTAATCAGGCTTTCAAATGTTTTCAAGATTTACCCGATGGGGCAAACAGAGGTGAGGGCACTGGACGGCGTGAATTTGGAGATAAGGAAAGGCGGATTCATTTCCATTATGGGCCCAAGCGGAAGCGGAAAAACCACTCTCTTGGATGTCACAAGCGCATTGCTTCGCCCCACTAAAGGGGAGGTTTACATTAAGGGAAAGCCGATAAGCAAAATGGACGACAACCAGCTTGCAAGAATCCGCGGAAAAACAATTGGCTTTGTTTTCCAGACATTTAATTTGATTTCAAGGATGACGGCAAAAGAAAACGTGATGCTTCCCTTGTGGTTTCAGGGCGTGAACAGGGCGGAAAGGGAGAAGACAGCTGAACACTATCTCCAGGAAGTCGGGTTGGGAAACAGGATTGGGCACAGGCCCGGGGAATTAAGCGGGGGCCAGAGGCAAAGGGTTGCAATCGCAAGGGCTTTGGCGGTTGAACCCGAGGCAATTTTTGCGGACGAACCCACGGGAAACCTTGATTCAGTTTCAGGGGACGTTGTATTGGACATTATCTCGGATTTAAACAAAAAAATGGGGAAAACAATTGTGATGGTTACCCATGAAAAACATGTGGCGGAAAGGGCGAAAAGAATAATCCGCCTCAAGGACGGAAAGATTGTTAAAGATGAGCATAACAATAAAATCAGGAGGGCTTGAGATGAAAAACAGGTTTTTGCTGCTTGCAGTTGCTTTATTTTCTTTAATTCTTATGGGGGGAGCGGCTTTCGCGGGAAACCCTGAAATTGAGTCCGTAAACTATGACCCCAGTCCCGTGGAACCTGGACAGCCCTTCACTTTATGGGTCAGCGTGAAAAACGATTCCAGCCTTGACTCCACGAACATGGTTTTCGAGCTTGACTTAAGCGGAGGCGACCCCGCGAGAACAAACTTTCCTTTTTACCTGGGAAAAGACGATTCCCCGCGAAGGGAAGTAAAAACAGTCAAACCCTATAACACCCACTTATTCCAGTACAAGGTTTACGTTGACGGGGACGCGTTGGATGGAGAGTACGCCATTGACTTCCGTTTCGGGGACTTCAACAAAATCCTAAGGTCACAGCCCTACACGATAACCGTTTTAAGCAGAAAACCCCAAATTGAATTGATTTCTTCTTTTCCCCTGCGCGCGCATCCGGGAGAAACAGTGGAAATGAATTTAACGCTGAAAAACACGGGAAGCAGCAACGCAATAAATGTTTTGGTTGGCTCGGAAGAAGACAGGACAGTGACTTCAACCGGCGTTGTCGTTGAAAGGCAGATTTACCCGTTGGGCAGCGGCTTTTCATATGTTTCAGGCCTTGCCCCCGGAAAGCAGGCAACCGCAAAACTAATGTTAAGCGTGAACTATGAGGCAAACATCCAGACTTACCTTGTTCCAATGACAGTGAAATGGCAGGACGAAAACAAGACGGATTATTCCGTCACGCGTTACCTTGGGTTTAAGGTAACGGACGAACCGGCACTGGATTCAATTATAAGCGAAACTGAACCCTTGCCTTTCCCCGGAGGAAAGACAGAGGTAACGGTTGACCTGTTTAACAGAAGCCTTGCCGGAACCAGGAATGTCGTGGTTGAGGTCAGCTCTGAGGCTGCAACAAAAATTAATCCGCAAAAAATTTTTATTGGCTCGCTTGAATCGGATGACTTTGACTCCTTTAAAACCGACATCTGGCTGAAGCCGGGCACTCAGCCCGGAGAGCACCCCCTCAATTTGAAAATCTCTTACAGGGGCTCTGACAATGAAGAGCTTGTTCTGGAAACTTCCCTGCCTTTGCAGGTTGTTTCCGCGGCGGAAGCCCAGGCCGCTGCAGGAGGCGACAGTTCAGGGCTGTTCCTTTTGCTGATAGTTGTTGTTGTGGTGGGCTTCTGGTGGTGGAGAAGAAGAAAAAAGAAAAAGGAAAAGCGCTAATCCCTTTTTTCTCTCTTTCTTTTTTTTGGCCTTTTTTTTAACTGTGTATTATTTTATTATCTCTCTTTTTCGCCGCCCGCAGCCCCTTCAATTTCTTTTGCTTGGTTTTCTAAACCAGCAATTTTTTCCGTTAATTCTTCGATTCTTTTCTCGGCTTTCGCGATGTTTTTGGTTTTGACCCTTCTTAG
>CAYTYC010000045.1:0-3923 GCA_964442255.1 uncultured archaeon
TGCTCTGCCGCCGTGAGCAGACGGCGATGAAGACAGATGGGCGGACTGAGGGCGCATTTATTTTTATCGCAACAGCAGTTTACTGGATTTTCCGGATTATTTCAAAATCAGTGCAGAGAACAAAGTCGCCGATTTGCAGATTTGGAATTGAGTTCTTTATTTCAGCGACAGAATGGTTTCTGGCCACTTGGACCCTTGCCCCGTTTGGAAAAATTTTCTTGATTTTGCCTTTGTAGGTTTGGTTCACCTGGCGGATTGTTTCGGATAATGCCGCATTGAAAGAGTTTGGCTGGACGCCGAGCAATGTTTCTGCTTCCTTTATTTCGGCTTGTGAAATTCCTTTCAGGCTTTGGAGTATCTTGTCTTTCCTCAAAACTTCAAACATTTTTGGCGGAGCATTTTCCTCTCTGGCAAAAAGCAATATTGCGGCGATGTCAGCGATATCCTTTTTCCGCTTGTCTTCTTTCTGCCTTCCCGGCAAGGATTTTGTTTTCATTGCCAGCAAAACCCAGGGCTTTGGAAGCCAGAGCTTTTTGTTGAATTCATCCAGCTCCGTGCGATTTTCCTTTTTTGCAAAAACATATTCGAGCAGGATTTCGTCAAGAAGCAGTTTGCGGTTTTTCTCGTCAAGCGATTTCGGAATATAATCAACCAGGAGGTCAACAAACATTTTGTGGATGTCAAAAAGAGGCTTTGCCTGCGCTTCTGCTTTTGAGAGTTCTTTGCCGGTTTCAAAGTCGAGCTCTTTTACCATTCTACCGCCAACTTCCCTAAAGCCTTCATCTTCAAGCTTTTTCATTGAATGGATAAACGCGGATTTGGAAAAATCCTTTCCCTCTTCCAAATGAAATCCCAAATCAATATCCCTTGAGCCCAGATAATCCCTGCCAGTGTTAGCCTTGTAATTCTTGTTGACTGCCAGGAAAATTGCCCAGCCGCCAAGCAGGCAAATCGGCTCTTCCAAAACAGAAACCACTTTTTGCAGATACTCATAAGACCGCGTGGTTTCCCTTCCGTCGTACATTATTCTTTCCCCTTCAAGGTCTTCACGAGCTTTTCCAAAAGCATGTCAGCAGCCTCGGCAGCAGGCCCGCCTTCGGCATACAAATCAGAAATCAATTGGGGAAGATTGACAAGCCAGGGACCTTCACTCTCTTTTTTGTGTTTGCCCTTCTTCGCATCAAAAAATTTCTCGCCCGCTATTTTGCCATGTATTCGTTTCTTGTTGAAAAGCTCATCATTTAAAGAAACAATAATCCGAACATTCCCGCCGCCATAGGTCCCGATTGCAGTTAATTGCTTGTGCCAATCTTCCAAGTCTTCCTTTTTTATGTAAGCCTCTGTCCGATGGCTGAACAAGTGCTTTTGCAGGATGTTCTCGGCAATATAAGTCGTGAAAGCATATTCCTTGTTGGATTTTTTGAACAGGTCAATCAATTTGTCCACGTTGTCAAGCGAATAAATAGAGTAGCTTCTCGAAATTGTCTTCTTGGGCCGGAGATTATGGAACAACTCAAACAAACCCTTGGGATTAACCACTTTGCGGTCTTTTACAAGCTCTTTCTTTTCAAGCTTCTTAATTACATTAATTGCCCATGTGGGCGTACTTCCGGCATCTTTAGCAAGCCTGTATTTGCTCTCCAGCTTGTATTCCGGGTCAAGAAGGAGCGTAAGCATCCTCTTCATCTTGGTTCTAGCCATAAAAAAACCCAATATATAACTAACTCAAACTATTTATAAATAGAAGTTATATATAACTAACTCAAACTATTTATAAATAGAAGTTATATATAACCAATTAAAGATCTTTATAAATCTCAGTTATATACCTGCCAAACAGATAAATTATAACGGTTCCGGTCAGGCACAAACCAGCCTTTGGCTTGCGACCGAATTTTAACCACTTTGCACATAAAGAGCTTCTGTATTGGCAAGTTTTGCCCAAGGATTGTAGTAACATCTATAACTCGTATGAATGTTCAACTGACTTAATCCAAGGCGTTAACCCCACAGAAACGTTATATTTAAATATTTTGTGGGGTTAACTGTTTGTATGGTTTATTTCTCCGAGAAAAAGATTAAAGGGAAAAAATACCTTTACGCAATCCACTCGGTCAGGCTGCAGAACGGAAAAATCGCCAAGCTAAGCAGGCGGGTTGAAAAAAAGTCGGTTACGCCCGAGCTCCGGAAGTACTTCTCCGAAAAGGAAGCGGAGGCCAGGGAAAAGAATGCGCTTGAGGTGTTTGAGGCGGACAGCGTTTTTTCAGGGGAACAACTGCTTAAGCTGGAGAAAACAAGGCAGGAATTCAAGAAAATCCTGAAAAGACTTTCAAAAAAACAGCTGCAGGACTTGTTTGACCGCTTCACGGTTAACTTCACTTACGAGTCAAACGCGTTGGAGGGAAACTCCCTTACACTGAAAGATGTTGCAATTGTGATGTTTGAAAACCGCATGATAAAGGACAGGGATTTACGGGAAATTTATGAGACAAGAAACTCCAGGAAAGTAGTTGACCTGATTCTGAAAAAGAAGTTCAGGGCAACGGAAAAGGACGCCATCAAAATGCATAAAATGCTTGTAAAAGACATGGACATAGCAACAGGCTACAAAAAGGTGCCGAATTATTTGCTTGGAAGCAATCTTGAAACAACTCCGCCTGAAGAAATCGGAAAGGAAATGGGAAAACTCTTTAAATGGTTTAAAAAAGAGAAAAAAATGCATCCCCTGCAGAAGGCGGCGCATTTCCATGGCCGGTTTGAAAAAATCCACCCATTTGAGGACGGAAACGGCAGGGTTGGAAGGTTTCTGATAAATGTTTCCTTAATAACCGAGGGCTATGCGCCGCTTATAGTGAGAAAAAGCCAGCGGACAGCCTACCTGAAATGCCTGCAGGACTTTGACAACTCCTACACGCAAAACCTTGAAAGATTCCTTTTGGACAAGTACAAGAAAACCTTCGAAAAATTCTTCCAAACCTACATGAAATACATTTAGGAGCGGTTGCAAAAAAATAGGCACAGCTTTCCCAAGTGCCAGATAGCCGGAACGACACAACATCATCTTAATCAGCTTTCCTTCCTTTTAATTTAGTTGTTTTTTTAAGATATGCAATACCGCCGTGCTTTTTTGAAGCCCGCCTTCTAGATTCAATTAACGCCTGATGAACATCCGGCGCATATCTTACTGCATACGATTTTTCTTCCCTAGTCTGTTTTATGGCGTCCTTCAATCTCTTTCGTGTCAATTCACCCCCATAAAAGCAATTGATATCCGGCTTCCAAAGGGAAATTACCTGTCTCGTGAATGATAGTTCCCTAACTAAGTTGCTGGTGTCAAGTGGAAGCCAATTAATCTGCAAACCAACTCGTTTCTCAAGCGCTTCAGCAATACTTTCATAGAATTTCTTGGGCCTGTCGCCAACATACCTCCCCCCTATGCGCGCGTTCATCAACCATTATAAGAACATCAACGTCTTTATGCAAAATATCAGGAACAGTTCCAAAAACCAAAACCCCCTTCAAAGAAGGGTCTTTCGCCATTATTGGGTCAACGACTTCTTTTATGCCTTCTAAAACAGGTTCAAAATGAGGCCGGTCACTCCTCAGTCTTCTGCCCATCCGCACCCAGCTTTTTTGGAATGCTCCCAGCTTTCTCTTCCGCATAACAGATAATTAGTTCCCTTGTTTTTAAGGCTTTGCAACCCCCCTTGCAGCAGCACCTCCATTTATAAAGACCCCAAATCCGCTTTAGGCATAATAACAGATGTCCCGATTCCATTCAAATTGTCCCGCAAATGTCCCGAAAATAATGGCATTAAAACCTTTCCTCCAACAGTTTATAGTGCGGCCTTGATGAGCTGACGATGACACTGAGCCGGCTTAATGCGAGCGAAAGCGAGCCAGTCCTGTTGAAAACAGGGTGC
>CAYTYC010000046.1:0-3902 GCA_964442255.1 uncultured archaeon
TTGGGTGAATTGCAGAAAAACTGCATTCTACTGAACTCGTCAAAAAACGAAAAAATGCTGAAAAGGCATATTTTAAGCTGCAGGCAAAAACAACTGTGCGGGTTTTTGGGAATCGACGAAGAGAAACATTTAAATGCCCTTCAAATTCTGAAATGCTTAAACAAAATTTTCTGAAGGCGAAAACTTGTGAACCGCTTTATAAGCCTGTCAGCTGACTTAAACCGGTTAAAAATTGGTTCGTTGGGCGACATCGGCTTTAGTGAGGTCGGCGAGGCGCTGCTGAAGCTGAAGGAACTGCCAGTAGTCCGGGAATCCATGATTGTGCAAAAATGCAATTGCACTGAGCTGTATGCCCTGGCCAAAGGCAGTGCAGACGGGGAACTGACTGAAGATTTAATGGAATTCTGGGAAAAAAATTCAGCGGATTTCAGGCAGGAGTACAGGGACTTGATTAGCGTAAGGCTCGACGAGGACGCAATAAGGCACTTGTTTGAGACTGCAGTGGGGCTGAAAAGCGTAACAGTGGGGGACGCGCAGGTGTATGGCCAGATAAGGAAGGCATTCAAAATATCCAATGAATGCGGAGCCTCTGGGCCGTTTCTAAAAACTTTACAGTACCACGTAAAGAAACTCTCGAAAAAAATTGATGATTCCACCAACTTTAGGCGCGGAAAGACTTCAGTCCCAAGGGTTGTTGCGGACATTATAAAAGACAGGTGCGGGAATGTGAACGTATTGGTTGTGGGCCTGGGGAAAATGGGTTCCCTTCTGGCGAAAGTATTGTCTGACATGGGATATTGTGTGACAATAACGGACTTGAATGAAAGCAAATCTAAGAGTTTGTCAGTAAAGTATGGCTGCAGCTGCCGGGAACTGAAAGACTTGCCCAAGGCAATCGAAGAATCCGGTGTCGTTGTTTTTGCCACAAACAAAAAACACTTAATCAACAAAGGCAATCTGCAGGAAATTTCCTCTAAAAGCGGGAGCCCTGTTTTTGTTGACATCGGAAACCCGCCTAACATCGACCCGGACCTGCAAAACAGAATAAAAATAATCAACATGGACGCCATAGGCGACTACGCCAGGCGAACACACGGCAACAGGCTGTCGGCATCCTCTAAAGTCAACAGGCTGATTAGTGATGAGGTGAGGAAGGCGGAGGCTTCCCTTTGCGTTAAATCCTTGTTCAAGGAGCTGAATTCCTTTGGCGCCAGAGAATCCAAAAAACTCCTTGACAGAATACTGTCCAAAGGGTTTTTCACAAAGTTTACCAGCGGGCGGGAGTTCCGGAAAATGGGGAAAGATTCTGACAAGCTGCAGTATTTGCTGAAAAAAAACATTTCAAACACAGTGTTTCTTGAAAAATTCAAGTATTATGTAAGGCAAATGGGGGACGAAAATGCGTGAAGCATTAAGATGTTTTGGTGTTAACTGTTACGGGGAGATGAAGTGAAACTAATGTTTCTTGGTTCAGGCGCCTGGGAAGGGATTCCCGCACCGTTTTGCGGCTGCAGGGTCTGCGGGATTGCAAGGGAAAACCCATATTCAAGGGACAGCAGGACGAGAACCTCTATCCGGGTAACCGTTGGCAGGGAAAGCTTTTTGATTGAGTTAAGCCCTGACATCAGGCTTCAGTCCGTAATGCATGGACTGCGGCCCGTAAGTGATTTTGTTGTAAGCCATTGGCATTTTGACCACCTGTACGGGCTGCTGGAGCTGCAGGCGCGGGCAGAGTTCGCCAAAAAGCCGGTGCTGTACTGTTCACAAAAAACGGCTGACTGGATTGAAGGAAACTTTTCTCACATAAAAAAAAGAATTGTTGTCTTAAAGCCGTTTCAGGCATTCAAACTGAAAGGCCTGAAAATAACCCCTTTTCCGGTTTACCATATGTTTCAGGAGGATGAAGGCTTGTCTGCCAGCGAGCTTGAGAACACTTTCGGTTTTCTGCTGGAAAACGGAAGCAAAAAAATAGCTTACCTGGCGGATTACTTTAAAATCCCGGAAGAGTCTGCTGACTTGGTCAGGGGCTCCGACATTTTGATTGCGGACGGGACTTATTTGTTTGAAGAGCATTTCCCAAAAAAACCACAACAGAATGCGGGGAAGCAAGATAAAAACCATTTGCACGGGAAAAAAATTCTTGACACAGTTAATGCCCTTGACCCAAAGCAGGCGATCTTCCATAGCATCTCGCATTTGACTGAGAAAACCAATAAAGAACTGCAGAAAATGCTGCCTAAAGGAATGACATGCGCTTACGACGGAATGGAAATAAGCCGGGGCGGTTCAGGGTGAAATTTAAAAACAGCCTGTTTCCTGCAAACCTTCATTTTGGCGAAGGGATTCTGGGAGAAATAGCAGGGGAAATAAGGCTGCACGGCGACAATGCGTTAATTGTTCCCGCAAAGGACAGCATGAAAAGGCTCGGATTTTTGGATAAACTCATTGAGACACTCGAGTATGGGCGCATAAAAACCGCTGTCTTTGAGGGAGCAGGCCAGAACCCGACATCAGGGGAAGTTGACAAAGGAGTAAAGGCTGCTTTGGATAATGGTTCCAATGTTGTTGTGGCGCTTGGCGGGGGTTCAGCCATTGACACAGCCAAGGGAATAGCGGTTGGGGCAACGCATTTTGAGGAAGGCGTTTCAACCATCTGGGATTTTGTGCCTGTCGGCGGAAAAAGCCCGCAGCCCGTAACCGCTAAAACCCTGCCTGTGGTTGCGGTTCCCTCAACTTCAGGCACAGGCAGCCACGTTACCCCGTACTTTGTCATAACAAACCCGAAAACGCATGAAAAGCCTGGAGTATATAGCCCCCATGTTGTCCCAAAGGTTTCGGTGGTTGACATTGACATTGTTTCAACAATGCCCAAACAGCTTACCGCTGTCACAGGATTTGACGCTTTAAGCCATGCAATGGAGTCTTTTGCAGCCAAAGGCGAACACCCAATATCAGACTTATTTGCGCTGAAGTCAGTTGAGCTTATCTCCAAGAATCTGGAGGAAGCCTGCAGCAACGGAGACAACAGGTCTGCAAGGGCAAATATGGCTTTGGCTGACACCCTGGCCGGGCTGGCTATCTCAACGTCCCGGAGCATCCTTCCGCATTCAATGGCGCATTCCATAAGCGGGCATTACCCCGGGATTCAGCATGGGCAGGCCGTGGCGTGCATGACAATTCCGGTTATGGGATTTAACCTTGGGGCCAATGATTTGAATGCAGTTACGGAAAAGTATTCCCGGATTGCGGAGGCATTCGGCAGGCGCGGAAAAAACAGGAAGGACCTGGCACTGAAATCAGTTGAAGCCGTGCTGGAATTGCAGGAGAAAATCGGTGTCCGGAAGACACTGGCAGACATAGGCGTGGACAGAATAAAAATCAGCGCAATGGCTGATGATGCATTTAGGGTAATGCGCTCAGGCATTGAAAGAAACCCAAGGGCAGCGGAAAAGAGTGACCTGGTTAAAATATGCGAAGAGGCATTTGAAGGCTAGCTTGCCAAGGGCATTGGATAGTAGCATTATTTGTGGTTTGCGGATTTATCCTTTGAAATGCAGAATGTAAAAGCTTTTTTTATTCAAAGTTAGCGTATTCTGATGGCTTTTTGCTTGATTTTCCAAAAAGCCGCAGCGTAGGCAGAAACCCAAAACCCCTAAAAAAAGCCAAGAAATGGCTGAAAAAGAAAAGTTTACAAAAAACAGAGATAATTTATCAGCAAAGCCGGAAACCGTTTTTTTTCCATGAAAATTCTGCAGCGACGGCAGTGCAACAGCCAAAAAAACCGCAATTTTTTTTTAAATCCGCTTATTTGTTTTTTCGTCAAAAAACGAAAAAAAGTCTTTGGGGCTATGTTTAAATATACTTTAATAAGAGATATATTAGCTTTACCCAATTCCTGAGGT
>CAYTYC010000047.1:0-3623 GCA_964442255.1 uncultured archaeon
GAGCAAAGCGAAGGAGGTGGCATCTCAGTGCCGGCGGACGAAACCGCCAAACGCGGGCGAAGCGAGCAAATCTGCCTCAAGCGAAAGCGAGAGGCAGCCTCCCGGCACTCCCACCCGAAAGCATGGCACACTCCACTCCCGCGAGCAGGCGGGATTCCGCTGCCGGGAACAGCCGGCATACCGGACCTGCCCTATGGAATGGGCAAATGCAAACGCGTAGCGTGAGCAACAACCATGCGCTAGCATGGCTCCCTGCACTGCCGGCAGAAGCCGGCAACCGCGAGCGAAGCGAGCAACAACCATGCGCTAGCATGGCTCCCTGCACTGCCGGCAGAAGCCGGCAAATGGGGCCCCGGGGATTTGAACCCCGGTCTACACCACGTTGGAACGCTTTTTTCTTTTCCCACGGCTTTTCGCCGAAGGCGAGTTTTTTGATAAAACTTTTCCTTGCAAACCCAAAGGTTTGCGAGGCTCCGCAACGTTGGAAACCTGCGGGTTTCCGACGCGTCGAAAAACCGAAGGTTTTTCAACGAAGCTTTGCTTTTACAAGGTTTCCAAAAAGTTTTTCCCCAAGGTGCAATGCTAGTCCAGGCTACACCAAGGCCCCTTGAATAAAACTGGAAAAGAAATGTTTTAATATACATGAACTTAGTATTAATTATGATGGGGGCAGATAACTTGCTTGGAAGCCTGTTTACCGCGCTTTTGTTTTTAACTGGCCTGCCTTTTACTGGCACCGGGATAGACTTGGAAAACCTCGCCGTAAGCGACTACAATGTGAGCACCAATTCCCCTTCCCTGAATGAAGGCGACTGGCTTGAGCCGGAGAAAGCTTATGGAAAAGGAGGAGGGCAGTCTTTTGCCTTGGATTCAGGGGTTTCCCATGAATTCAGCGGCTTTGGCTTTGACATTCCCGCAAAATCAACAATTAACGGAATTGAGGTGCTGGATGACAGCTGGGTTGAAGGAACAATTTTTTCCCCTAAACTCAAGGTCTTTCTTTCAGGGGACGGGGGGAACAGCTGGACAAACCCAAAATCGCATGCACTCACTGATTCAGAACAAACGCATTCCTTAGGCGGGCCGGAAGACAGCTGGGGAGTAGACTGGCTGAGCGGGGAAATAAACAGCGACGATTTCAGGGTAAAAATTGAGTCAGCTTCAGGGCTTATGATTGCGGGAAGCAGTTTCAGGGAAGACTGGGTAAGGGTTAAAGTGCATTACACTGAACCTGTTGACTCGTATGCGCCTGACCTGAACTTGAAGAGCCCAAAAAACAAGAAATACGGTTTTGATGAAGGGATTCCCTTAAGCTACGAGGTTTCTGATGATGTTGCTTTATCCAGGTGCTGGTACAATCTGGACGGCGACGAAAATATTACGATAAAAAATTGCGAAAACACTTTTTTTGACGCCAACAAAGGAATTCACTCCCTTAACTTGTTTGCAGAGGACACTTCAGGAAAGGTAAGCACTGAATCAGTTAAGTTTTTGGTTTCTTTGAAGCCAAGCCAGCCGGTGCTTGTGCTTTACGACAGCTCAATGCCTTCAAACCATTACGACCACTACCTGGCGGAAATACTGAAAACAGAGGGTTTAATGGCTTTCCAGAAGGCAGACCTTTCAGATTACCGGAAAGGCTTTTTTCCTTTAAACGGGTTTGATTTAGTGATTCTGCTGGAAACAACTGGGTTGAACGTAAGAGAGGTAATGGATCTCAAAATGTTTGTGAGAAGAGGCGGAAGCCTGATTGGAGTCAATCCAGACAAGAGGCTTGCAAAAGTATTCGGGGTTAAGCCGCTTAACTCAAGCCAAAACGGCGGATACATTAAAGTTAACGGAAGCACGGAAATTGGGCACGGAGTTGAGGAAACTCCTATTCAATTCCATTCTGAAGCAGAACTGTACGAACTGGAGGGAGCTGAAGCGGCTGCATGGCTGTACTCTGACAGAAACAATGCAACAAACTTCCCTGCAATAACACAATACAGTTACGGAAAAGGCCGCAGTGTTTTATTCGCTTACCCTCTTGTGAAGTCGGTTGTTCTCCTGCACCAAGGGGATGACAGCATGCAAGACATGACTGACACGGACGGGGACGGAAAATACAGGCCGCAAGATTATTTTGCGAACGGCTTCTATGACGCAAGCAATGCAAGCATTCCGCAGGCAGACGAGCACCAGTCTGCACTGGTTAATTCCGTTTATTATTTGATGTCAGAAAAGAAGCCTCTTCCAAGGGCCTGGTATTTTCCGGACTACAGCAAAGTAATTTGCCTTATTTCAAGTGACTCCGGCGGAGACGACGGCGGAAGGGACATTGAAGTGGAATACCATTCAAACAAGGTGGAGTCATACGGCGGCTGCGCGCATTACAATATTTTGGATTTGGATTTAAGTGTCCGCGAACACCGCGCCCTCACTGAAAACTGCCACAGCGTTTCGCCTCATGCATATGTAAGCGATACCCCGACACTGGAGGAAATGGAGGGAGGCGTAAGAAGGGATGTAAGGGACTTCAAAGAAAAGTTTGGGGACCTTGGGAAAGTGCAGGTAACCCACAGCAACATATTTGTGGGTTACTGGGAAACCGCAAAATATTTTGCTGACAACGGCATTAGGATGAGCGCACAAAACGGCGCCCCAATACATGAAGCCCCTTACCATGGCTACCTGTTTGGCACGGCCCTGCCCTTTAAAATAATAAAAAACGAGGACGGCAATCCCGTGATAAACGCGTTTCAGCAGCCTTTGGTTTTCTCGGACATGGTGATGATAGAATACGGCGGATACAATGAAGCGGAAGCAAAACAAATAACGAAAAACATTTTGGACAACCTGAAAAACTCTTACTACGGGACTGCGAGGTTTAATTTCCATGCTTACGGCCTTTACATTGACAATGGCGGATTTGAAAGAGACTGGTTTGATTACACGCTGGATTACTGCAGCCGGAATTCCATGCCTTTATGGTCCTCGGACCACTTTTACAACTACTGGACTGACCGCCTTATAACAGAATTTGAAAACATCAGGTTCAACGGGGAACTGTTAAGCTTCCGGGTTTGGGCTGCGCCAAACAATTCAACTATCCTGGTTCCAGGTAAATTTAATGGATTGGAAGTAAAGTCGGTTGAGGTTGACGGATCGGAAGTTTCCCATTCAAGTTTTCCAGCGGACGGAACAGAGTACACGGGATTCACTGTCAGCGGCCCAGACCACCGGGTTAAAGTCTTATACGCTGAAATAAAACAGGAAGAGCCGCCAAAGCCAGGCAAAAAAACCGTTCCAAAACTTGTTTCGGTTTAGCGGTAAACGCAATGTAGAATTTTTTACATGCAAAACGACTGCGCGGCAGGAATGGGTTGAAGAATTTGCCTTTGGTGAAATCATCAAATGCAAGTTTCCTATTCTTATTTTCCTATGCGCATAATCCATCCCAAGAAAAGCAAGGACTGAATTGGCGTGGCTTGTTCTTGCCTGGCGAAACCGGCAAATGCGAGCAAACCTGCCTCCGGAGCAAAGCGAAGGAGGTGGCATCTCAGTGCCGGCGGACGAAACCGCCAAACGCGAGCGAAGCGAGCAACAACCATGCGCTAGCATGGCTCCCTGCACTGCCGGCA
>CAYTYC010000048.1:0-2844 GCA_964442255.1 uncultured archaeon
CCATTGAATGGGGGTTGAAAGCCTTAAGTTCCTTTGCAGGGGGCGGATTTCCTGTGAAAAATGTGTGAGAAAAGCGGTTTTTTAATCCTCGTTATGTATATTTCATTCCTGCATTTTCCTGTATAGTTCGGGAAACTTTTTCTGGTATTTTTTCACGTATCCCCCGCACCACCCGAACTTGTGTGCTTTCACGGTCTTCATTCAATCCCCCCCATAAAACTGCGCCTTCACGCTTAATAATATTTTTTGGTTGAATTATTCTTATTTGAATTAGTTTCCTTCTTCCCTGCACTTTTGCGCCACGCACCGCCACAATGGCTCGTTTTTTTCTTCTTCCGCCAGCTCTTCAAGGAATTTTTCCGGATTGTTTTTCCATTCCACGAACTTCAGGAGTTTTCCGGAAACCGTGTTAAAAGCCGAACCGGCAGGCTGCCTGTCATCCAGTTTTGCTTTGATTGAGCCGTCGTTAATTGTTTTCCTTAAACCCACATAGCCTATTGCAACTTTAATGTTTTCAAGCGGAACGCCTTTTGAAACCGAGTAAGCCCGTTTGTAAACTTCAAGCTGCTGCCTGTGCCCTGAAGAATAATCGTCTCTTGAGTCGGTTTTCCAGTCCACAATCAGGTATTTTTCCCCTTTCCTGAAAATCCCGTCAATTTTTCCCTTGAACAGAATCCTGTCCTGTGTTTCAATGATTTTATTCAATGGAACCCTGAAATTTTCCTCTGCCTCAACAACCTCCGGAAACTCTTTTTTAATCCCTGAAACCAGGGTTTTCACGTTTTCAATGAACGGTTCAAGTTCTTTGGATGCTTTCACGTTTTCCTTTTTAAGGATTTTTTCCGCCGCATTATGCACTTCGCTGCCTAAATTTAATGCGGTTGAAGGCTTTTGGATTTTGAGAATTCTGTCGCAAAAGTAATCGTACGGCTTGTCCTTTAACGCGGAAAAAGAAACGTGCTGTAATCCTTCAAAATGCTTTTTCACGTAATCCTTGAGCCAAGGCTGCCTTGCCTCCAGCAATTCTTTTGCTTTTTCGTAGTCCTTGTTCACGAAAAGGTTGAACGCCCTTTTCTCCAGCTCTTCCAGCCTTGTTTCCGCGGCCTGCCCGCCCAAAGGCTCCCTGGTTTCCGCGAATTCGTTTAAATAGTTTGACGGCTTGTCGGTTAAAATGCAGAGCCGGTTTTTTGCCCTTGTAACCGCCACAAAATCAGAGCGCAGTCCTTCTTCTTCCAGTTCTTCTTTTGCGTTTATTCCCTTGGACTGCAGAATGGCTTCCACAACCGAATCCTGGAAGCTTGAATAATTCCTTGTCTTTTGCGGAACATAAATCACGGTGTCAAACTGCCTTCCTTTTGCCTTGTGGACAGTGGTTAAAACAACTTTTTGCTCAATGTCGGAGTCCTGCGCCAAAAGATCCGAGGACTCAATGAAGGCCGCAAACTCATTCAAGCTCTTGTCTTCCAGCAGTTTTATTGCTTCCCTGCAGGCTTCCTGCACGCTTAAAGCCGCAAACAAGTACTCTTTTCCGTAAGCCAAAGCCACTGGAATAATTTTTTCCCTGAACAAAATGTTAATGTCCTCTGTCCCTGAAACGCTTTCCCTTACCTTTTTTAATTCAGGGCATTTTTCCAGTATTTTTTCCACCGAAGGAGAACTGGAAGACAGCTCAAACGCTTCCTTTAAGGGAACCGGAAAGAACGGGGTAAACATCGCGTTTTTCACGTACTCTACGTCTGAACTGAAGACTCCCCTTAAAAAGTCCACAATGCTTTGCTTGGCTTCCACTGACGCAGAAAAATGCGTGGAAGAATGCTTTATTCCCTGGTTAAAGAATTCCTTGGATAACCCCATTATCTGGCGGTTGGTTCTCGCGATAACCGCAATGCTTCCTTTTTCCTTTAAAAGCATTTTAACCATTTCAGCGGCCTCTGCCTCCATGTTTTCTTTTGCCTCAATTACCGCCGGCTTTTCGCCTTTCCTGCCGTCAAAACTGCTTAAGCCCTCTAAAGCCTTGCAGTAATCCTTGTTTCCTGTCTTGCTTGAAAACAGTTTTTTCGCGTAATCCAGTATTTCGTCAGTGCTTCTCCTGTTTTCAGTTAAAACAAATTCTTCATGGTTTCCTGGTTCCCTGAATTTTTCAAAATTCAGTATTGAGCCCCCCTGAAAACCGAAAATGGCTTGTTTTGCGTCCCCCACCGCAGTAAAGGTTTTCCCTGACTTTAACGCAATGTCTGCCTCCATTTTGTTTACGTCCTGGAGTTCGTCAACCAAAACGTGCCTGAATTTTTTGGTGTTTTTGAGCTTCAAGAATTCAATCAATAAGTCCGTGTAATCCAGTCCCCTTCCCTTTTTTGCCTTTTCATAGGCTTTAAAGATTTTCACGAATTCCTCCAGAAAAGCCTCCAGTTCTTTTTTGCCGAATTTATCGGTTTCCTCCAGTTTTTCCTTTGCTTTTCCTGTTTCAATGTCTTCCGGCAGTATTCCAAAGCTTTTCAGGTACCTTAACAGGTTTTCTGTTTTTGGCACAATGTTTTCCAGCAGGTATTCGTCCCCGTAATTCAGCACTTCATTTTCCTTGAAATACCTGTAAATCGTGTATCTCAGCAGGTTTGAGGACACAATGCTTTGTTCGTCTATCCTGTCCAGCGCGAAAGAGTGAAACGTGAATACATTTAATCTGCTTGAATCGAGTTCAATGCCTTCTGCTTTAAGCATTCCTGTTATGCGTTCCTCCATTTCCGTGCGGGCCTTGTTTGTGTAGGTCAGGCACAGTATTTCTTCGGGCTGAACGCCTTCTTGAATCAGTTCAGCGTATTTGCAGGCCAAAAGAAAGGTTTTTCC
>CAYTYC010000049.1:0-2843 GCA_964442255.1 uncultured archaeon
ACAGGGTCAGGGGCTTTCAGCCCCTGTCACGCAGCGGGTGAGATTCGAACTCACGCGTCCAGAGGACAACAGCTCTCTCACAAACTTTTCTCAAAAGGCTGCGGCATCAGCCGCCTGGCGTAAGCCCGCCTTTTTTGACCAAACCTTTTGGAAAAAAGTTTGAATGCCTTAAGGCATTTTTGCTCAAGCTTTTTGGAAAAGTTTGTCTCGAGGCTGCCGCGTTTAACCACTCCGCCACCGCTGCATTGTACAGAAAAATTTAGTGGAAAAAGGGTTTAAAAAAAGTGCTTTACGGCTTTATGTATTCCGCGACTTTTTCCGCGATTTTCCTGGATTCCTGCTCGCTTTTCGTGTCTTTCACGATTATTTTTCCCGAACGGAAAAAGCTCACGCTTTTTTCCTGCACATTAAGCATTAAAAGGAAAGGGGTTTCCGCTTCAACCCTTCCCCCCTTGCTTTTGATTTTAACCGCTACTTCCCCCAAAGAAAGGTTCAATTTTTTCCTGGGAATGAATTCAAAGGCTGCACTGCTTTTGCATGCTTTTCCCGTGAAATCCTTTAACTGCATTCTAACCAATTTCTTCCCGTCTACTTTTTTTAAGGCTTTCTTCAACCAGTTTTCCGGTTTCCAGCTTTTTTTCTTCTTCTTCAACCTCTTTTTCCGAGGACTTTGTGGCGGGCTTTTCCGGCACCAGACTGCAGCAGCCCGCACGCTGTATGGAGGTTTCAAACGTGCCGTAAGAGCGGGCAAGCGACTCTATTTCGGTTTTGTCCATTCCAAGCAGGGGCTTTAGAACGGGTGCACGTGTTGCATTGAATTCAGTGCGCAGGTTGCTTAAGGTTTGCGACGCCACCTGCCCAAGGGATTCTCCTGTAACCAAAAAATCCGCTCCCTCTTTTTCCCTCAATGCATCCGCTTTTTTCAGCATCATTCTCCTGCACAAAACGCAGTTCAGTTTCCTTGAACAGTTTTTGATTATTCCTTTTTGGCTTTCGCCGTTTGGAATGACAATGAATTCAATTTTTTTCCCGAATTTTTTTGCAAGCGTTTCCAGTATTTTCCGGCTTTTTTCCTCGTTTTTTCTGTCAGAGAAAGGGTAATTGTCAAGGTGCACCGCAAACACTTTAACGCCTTTTTCAAGAGCAAGCGCAGTTGAAACTGCGGAGTCAATTCCCCCTGAAAGCAGGGCAACGCATTTTAGTATGCCTTCACCCCATTTGCCCCTTGTCGTCCACCACCATTTCCAGGCTTGCGTGATGGCATTCAAGGCGCTTTATTTCTTTTTTGTAATGGGAGTAGCGTTTAACCCCGTAAACTGACAAGGCAAAGGAAAGTAAAAGGATTGCGTAACCCATGTAATGGATTGCGCCCGCTTCAAAGAATTTCACCACCGCAAACCCCAGTGCCGCGAGGCCTATCGCGGTTTGCGCAATGGAAATTGAGGTGCGGAGCTTGGATTCAATTGTTCGTTCCTTTGAAAGAATTATTTCCAGCATCCGCGGATTTTTTGACATTAAGGTTTTTTCTTCCAGGAGCCTTTTTTTTTCGTATTCGCGCATCAAAAAAACCGCCTTTTTTTGGCTTTGTTTGCCGGAAATATTTTCAGCAGTAACCAATATAAATACTTTTTGGGCTGAATTATTTCATGGCTGAACCTTTAAGCGCGCTTTTGTCGCTGGAGTTTGGGGGAAACGTTTTCCAGGACTACCTTG
Source organism: uncultured archaeon (assembly GCA_964442255.1). GTDB lineage: Archaea > Iainarchaeota > Iainarchaeia > Iainarchaeales > 1-14-0-10-31-34 > CAYTYC01. The sequence continues at coordinate 1,714 of CAYTYC010000049.1, forward strand.
CAGCGGTGGTGGCCTTTGTTGTGGCGCTGGTTGTCCTGAGGATTGTAAAGTTTGTTGTAATCCACAGGCTTAAGGCTCTGGCAAAGAAAACCAAGTCAGAATTAGACGATGTGCTGATTGCGTTCATTGACAGCCTTGGGTGGCCTTTTTACCTGGTTTTGTCCCTTTACACTGGCCTGAAATTTGTTTCAGTTCCCGCCCTGCTTGAACAGGGCGTTTACTTTGCCCTGCTTATTGCCGGCGTTTACTATATTTCACGCGGAGTCCATGAGGCGCTTACTTTTGCGGGAAAGGCTGTCGCCAAAAGAAAGGGAAAAGAGGGCCTGGAGGAAGCGGACACAACAATGATTGACTTGTTCAGGAAAATAATTAAGGGGCTTATCTGGCTTGCCGCATTCATTCTTGTTTTGAACGGATTGGGAATAGACCTTTCCGGAGTTGTTGTGGGGTTGGGTGTCACGGGAATTGTGATTGGCTTTGCGTTGCAGAACGTTTTGAACGACATTTTTGCCTCTTTTTCCATTTACTTTGACAAGCCCTTCAGGAAAGGCGACTTCATTATAATCGGCGACGATTTGGGCACAGTGAAAAAAATCGGCATAAAGTCCACGCGGATTGCAACGCTTCAGGGGGAAGAGCTTGTTGTCTCAAACCGCGAGCTTACTGAAACCAGGGTTCACAATTACAAGAGAATGCGGAAAAGGAGAATCGCGTTTACAGTTGGGGTTACTTATGGGACGCCTTCCTCTAAAATGAAAAAAATTCCGCAGGTAATCAAGGAAATAATCAAAAAGGTTGATTTGGCTGAACCAGACAGGGTGCACTTCAAAAGCTTTGGGGACTTCAGCCTAAACTTTGAAATCGTTTATTACCTTAATTCCCCGGATTACAATGTTTACATGGACGTCCAGCAGGAAATAAACCTTGCGATAAAGGAAAAATTCGAGAAAATGGGCGTTGAGATTGCTTTCCCGACTCAAACCATTTTTCTGGAGAAGTAAGCTGTTTTTTCCTTTTTTTGGCGGGCTTTTGATAAAACTTTTTGGAAAAAAGTTTTTTGGGAAGAAATCCGCAGACCGCTGCCTGAAGGCAGCGGATTTCTTTGGGTTGTTAAAAGTTTTATTCCCTGA
>CAYTYC010000050.1:0-1690 GCA_964442255.1 uncultured archaeon
GGTGCATGGGTTTGCATTATTCAAAATCAGGTTGCGGGCCTTTATAAACCCGGTTAGCAGTTACTGAAACGGGGAAAAAAAGGGGACAGAAAAATTAATTAAGGGGAAAAAGCGTTAAATCCTTGTGGCGGGAAAAAGGCGGAAAAGCAACTCTGGACTGCTGGTTTTTTCACGGAAAACGGGTTCCAGGGACTTTGCAGAGATTTCAGCCAGATGGCGTGCAAAGGGTTACCGGCTTTTCAGGTTTGAGGAAGGCTGGGTTGCGGCAAAAAGAGACACAAAAGGCCGGCTGATTGCAGTAAACCCTGCAGATGGAAGCCGGGCAACAGGAAAAGTGGCGGAAAAGGCACGGGAAATAATTTGAGAAAAAAAGGGAAACGTTAAAATAGGGCAAAGGAGTTACTTTTTAGCATGCGGCAAAGAAACCCAAGGCACAGGCCAAGAATAAAAGCCAAAACGCTTAGGAGAAAAGGCACGCCACCAAGAAACGCCGTGCCACGCCACTCAAAAGGACTGGGGGGCGCGTTAAGGGACACCGGAAAAAATCCGTCCAGAGCAGGCAGATACCGCATGGCAGAACGCACAGCCCTAGGGTTTCCACTGAATATCAGCGGGATGGCTACTAAAACTGACTCACCAACTTCAATACAGGTGCCGGGAGTCGGGGCAAAGCACAGCGGAAAGCCGGGAAACCGGGGAACAGGATACAGGAAAAAGAAAAGCAGGAACCGGGGAGGAAAAAAAGGAACCTACAACAGGAGACGCAGGAGAGGATAAGCCATATTTTAAATTCAAAAAAGAGGTGAAAAAAAATGCCCGGAGGAAGAAGAATAATAGGAAATACCGGAAGAAGAAAGATTCCAGGAGGCGCAAGAAGAAGGACCCAAACCAGAAACCCAAAGCCGGGGGGAAACCCGAAAAAAAGGCGAGGCGCCACAGGAAGGGGAAGCAGAAGCAGAAAGCCAAGAAAATAAAATCAGGCAGCAGGCAAGACCTTTTGGGAAGAAATAAGGCAGCCAAAACCAACAGTTATGTAGCTACTTTATACATAACATTAACCTGTTTTTGTTTTCCCTGCAAGGTTTTTTGCGCGCTCCGCTTTCTGACCACCCAATGCCGGACAATGCTTAAATAAATTGGGGAGACCAATAATGGCATGGCTCCAATAGTTGGCCCGAACAAGGTTTGTTTGGAAGGCGGGAAAGAGTGGTATTGGGTAGTGGAAATCGGGGGAAGGCTTGAGGTTCTCCACAAGTGGAGCCAGCCGGTAAGAAACTCAAAACTAAGGGAAAAAGTCGCAAAAGAATACAAAAAACACAAAAACCGGCCGGCCCCTTGGAAAGGCAAAAGGCTTTTTGAAAGGCGGCGAATGAGGTGAGGCTTTTAAGCCCTGTTGAACGGCAAAATTAACCTTAACTTATACATAACAATCATCTGTGTCGCTCGTGTCGCTCTCAGGAAATATGTTCAACCAGCGCTCCGCCTCCCCCTCACTTCCCCTAAAAACAGTTTTTTGCATTTTTGCGAAAAATCCCTTCACAATTTTGCGGTATAATGTTGATTATACCGCATTTGGGCTCTTTTTGAGGCACTTTTGAGGCATTTCCGGCGGAGCGAAAAGCCATTTGAAGGCATATTTAGGCGTTAGGGGCTGTTTCTCCGCATACTTCCGGTAATCGGGTTTAGGGGC
>CAYTYC010000051.1:0-1617 GCA_964442255.1 uncultured archaeon
CCTGCACAGTGAAGGAAAAAGGAGTCCAGCCTGTTTGCCCTGAAACAAATGCCCCTGGGTTTTTGTTAAAGCCGCACTCTGAGCTGGAATCCCGGGAATGGTCAGGGAAAAGGCAGGAGGTTTTAATGCTTGTTTTTCCTGTCAAGCCACCGGAGTAAGTGAAGTCAGACTTAATCCAGCCGCTCACCACACAGGTTTCCCCAAAGGGAACCGCAATATCCTGGAAAGCGTAACGCGAATGGTTTGCATTCCCCCAAATCCTCAAAGAGTTTCCGCTTATGCTGTCCGCTGCATCCAATTCAACCGCCCCTTCCCTTGCCCAGCCGTCCGGAACGCCGTTTCCCGCCACAGGGTCATCATCACTCCATTCGCTGAAAAAGTCTGTCCCGTTGTCCAGTTCAAAGCCTCCGTTCCTCAAAAAGTTAGGCCAAATCGGATGGTAGTCTATCCCTCCGCCCGCGCCGGGAATCCCATAGTATTCAGGGTAACCGGGGTTCAGCTCAAAGTCTCCCCAAAAATTTCCCACGGCACCGGAATTCCAGTCATTTAAGGAGGCGCCATCAATTTCTTGGGCGCTGTTTTTGCCGTTGTTCAGGAAAGAGTTCTTCCAGAACTTATTGAACCTTGTGCAGGAATACTCAAGGTGTGCGCCGTAATAGTCGTTGCCGCTGAAAACGTTTTCCGTTAGGTTGCAGTCAGCGGTTGCCATCATAAAAACTCCATAGCGGTTAAAGCTTGAAATGTTTCCCGACAGGAAACTTTTATGCCCGTTCCACAAGGTGAACCCGCTAACGCTGTTGTTGTTTGAAGTGTTTTCAATTAAAGTGTTGCGGAAACTGTACTTCACGTAAATGCCTTCATGGTTGCGGGCCAAAAAGTTTCCAGACAAAGTGTTTTCATTGGAGGTGTTGCCCAGGAAAATGCCTGTCCCGCTGAAGCTTATGGAGTTTCCGGAAACCGTGTTGAAAGAACTCCTTCCGAGGCTGATTCCGCTGCCGTGCCAGCTGAGGGCAACATTGTTGTCATCCAAAAGGTTGTGGTTGCTGTCATTAATGGAAATTCCGCGGTGGCGGTTGTCGTTGACAAAATTTTTCACAATTTTGTTGTTGTGGCTCTCACGCAACCCAATGCCTGCGGAAAAGTTTTCAATCCTGCAATTCTTTACAGTTATGCCTTCTTTACCGTCAATGTGGATTCCGGTATCCCAAGCATCAAAAGTGCCGTCGCCTTCAATGAGGCGGCCATTGCAGTCAAGGGTTACGTTGTCTGCACCAATAATCAGGCCCCGCATAGGGCAATCAGGGGGACAAAAGAACACACAACAGCCCAAGCACACAACAGCCCAAGTCTTCAACCACAATAATTGCGCCTTCTTCCCATAAATATTTTGCCTCACTTTTTCAGCGCATTTTTGTATTGCTTTTCAAACCTTTTCACGAGCAACCTTGCAAGCGCTTCTGCACTGCCTTCATTATCGCATTTTTTTAGTGCATTGAAGTATCGCTGCTTTTCTTTTGTTTTGATGTCAATCATTTGGCAGCCTGTTCTGCCCAAGATATGATTCATTGCAAGCCTGCCATCCAGGCCATTAAAAGCCGTCAGCCAAACACAAAAACC